>DLMI01000093.1 GCA_002478145.1 Acidobacteria bacterium UBA7540 | reverse complement strand
GTCCGATATTTTCACAGCTTCAAGCCCATGTCTGCGCCACCCGCGGTTGCGGCGATTTCTGTATCGAGGCGGTCGAGTTGGGTTCGTGGGGAGCCCTTTGGACTTCCCGTTTTCACTTTCTAGGGACACTCCGCCCACAAGGGTAGGCGCGACACCGACGTGCGGGGCCATACTTCGAAGAAGGTGACGCGCCCGCCGCGACAACACAAGGACGTATCGGCTAGCCAGATCTCGTCCACCTTTGCAAGCAGCGGAAAGTCACTCTCAATGGATTCTAGAACCCTCCCCAAGCGATAGTGGGAATACACGGGCCATTCTTTCTGGAACAGCAGAATCCTCTTGTCAGCCTCAGCGTCTACAAGTTTCGAAAGTTTGCTAGCCAGCGACTCCCTTACTGCTTGGATAAAGTGCTTCTCCATGTCGGCGTGGACATAGGTGACGCCAGTCGGACCCGAATAACCCTTGATGTTTTGGCATAGAACGTAGGCGCGGGTCCCGCATGGAAGGCCTGGAATTGTGTGCTCTGACCAACCTTCAACGAAGGAAGCCTTAGCCTCATTGAACCATTGTCTGACAGCCGCCCCGGCCTTTTTCCAATCTTGACCGGTCCCAATGGAATCTTCGGCAACCTCTAGCAAAATGTGGCGCCCGGGAATGGTCTCTTCTTTGATCGGCTCGAAAACTTTAGCGAGTGCCCCATGAAGCTTATGTTTTTGCTCTGGGAAAGGCTGGAGAATCGTGTGCTCTAGCGCCACCCGAGTCTCCCGCGAGTCGATCGCAATCGCATCGACCGCCGGCATTTTTCGCTCCGCTTCGTCAGGAAAAAGTATCTTGATAAACAAGGTCATGGTTTGGGACGCATAGGAGTGCAGAAAAAGGGTCACCATCTTCTTGTCGGGCTTCATGCATCAGGCCTCCTGTCGGACCTAGCCGGCGAGTTTTCATTTCTTGAGAAAATTGCGCCTATACTCTCGCGCCGTTGCCGGATCCAACCGCTCCAGCCGGTTGATGGCTTGCTCCATTCTGGTATAGTCGCCAATCCAAAAGTACCCGAGAACGAGCATCTTCCAGCTTGGTGCATGATCAGGGTTAACGCGAACCGCCTCCAGGAACGCCGAAAGTGCCTCGCGGTATTGTCTCTGCTCATGATGAAGGAGGCCAAGGTCGAACCATGCAGGAACGAAGTCGGGTTTTATCGTCACAGCCTTATTAAAGGCGGAGAGCGCTCCTTCGTTGGTTCCTTTATCCCTGTAGGTTCGGCCCAACTCAAGCCACGTGTAAACATTGTCTGGCGAAATTGCATTGGCTCGAGTAAGTGCATCGATGGCGGGGTCCAGGTCGCCTACCTTATGAAGACCTTCCCCCAGCCAGTACCACGCTTCATAATCAGGCCTCAGCCGAACAGCCTCGCGCAAAGCTGCGATCTGGTCATCGTGTAAGCCGACGGAGTTATAGCAAATTCCCAGCCAGAGCCATACGTCGGGGTTGTCGGATTGCAACCGGGCTGCCTCTCTCAACAGTTTGATGGCGTCCGCATTGTTCTCTTGCTTATGCATCCTTATGGCCGAGTCGAGCAGCACCGCTGCACGGTCCTTGGGCTGCGAGGTTTCACCGGAGGCCACGTCGGCACTGAGAGACGTACGAAGGAAATTTAGGACGGTCTGGATCATACTCTGCCAGGCGGAGCGTAGTTCTACTAGAGCACTGTTAGCCGGGAAGAAATTTGCAAGAGTTTCAAGGATCGAACCATAAGCAGAGTCTAATCGAGCCAAGGGATGCAGGCTCGGGATCGCGGCGTGTAATAGCCCGTGCCGCTCCAGCAATTCTTGGAGCTTGTCGCGAGCAATCAGCTCGATGGGCAATCCTTCTGTGAATTCCGTGGCTTGAGCCGTAAAGGCAGAGGTGGTAATCAGGATTCCTTTAATGGCGAGTCTGTCGGCGGTCAATGCGCCGTAGAACTCTCGCACCATGGCGGCTCCCACCGTCGAGTCCGGGGCATATCTCTTACATTGGATGAGATAACGTCCCCCAGTGAGGGGCTGGTCGAGCGTCGCGACAACATCAACCCCGCCGTCCCCGCTGGCCTTCGTTGTCTCTGCGCGAAAGCCCATGCGCGCCAGGAGGCGGGTTACGAGATCCTCGAACTCAACCCCCGAAAGTGTGTCCAGCGAGCTCATGGAAACTCCGGTAGCGCTGGCTTCTCTTCCCAATTCCTTTATGACCGATTTGGGGCT
The DNA here is from genome assembly GCA_002478145.1 of Acidobacteria bacterium UBA7540. Next base: position 665 of record DLMI01000093.1, on the reverse strand, counting down.
GCTGGGCGGGAGGAGTTCACTTAAGTTCCTCAACAGTTCCAAGAGGTGACTTCTATCCTCGTTAATTAGCCGATTGATGTATTGCGACATGATTTGGGACAACTTGACGCTGGATTCTTGCGATGTCTGCCTCGGGACGCCAGCGGATTTCACCTCGGGCCCGGGTTCTTCTGTTATTCGTAATCCAAGGTCCTCGAGTCGCTGGCATTCCTCCCCCGCTGCGTCTACCAATCTCTTGGTCTCGGCAAAGGAGGCTCTCGCCGTTCGCGCCAAAGCCTGTACTGTCTCATCCCTCACGGCCTCCGCCGCACGGATGATTCTGTCAAGTGCGTCTTCAGCCGCTGTAATGTTAAGGTTGAGGCTCTCAATCTGTTGCTTGGTCTGAACGAAGGTCGTCGCTGCGTGAATTTCGCTCTCGCTCACGTTGACTCCAGGGCCTCTTTTCCTTCATCTTCTACCATGAGTCGCGGGAAATGTAAAACGATGGTTAGGCATTCGCCGGGTGGCGCAGACATGCATGCTCTCCGCGTGTCTGCGATTTCCCCAAGGGAGGGCTCCTCGCTTCCCATCGGTTCTCCGACCGGTCCTGGAAGCAGGGCGACTCGACTCGCCATTCGGCTCGATGATCGCAGGCGTCATAAAGAAGCTGTGAAAATATCGGACCG
>DLMI01000232.1 GCA_002478145.1 Acidobacteria bacterium UBA7540 | reverse complement strand
TCTTCCTGATCTTGCTCATAGCGGTTACACACCTCCCCACTACGCAGCATGACAGAAGCCGAAGACAGATGTCTGCCCACTTAGGAACACTCTCCTGTATTGATTTGCTCATTCCCAGCATGTATGTCCCCGTCGCAAAACCTGGATGAGCTATTTTGACCAAACGTGTGAGCAGTACGGAACTGAAACAGGATTCACTCCAGGATATAAGCAGTGTGCTACGAGGGCTCCGGCTGATTGAAATCACCGCCTGAAAGGTAGCAGGGAAAAGGAAGATAGATCATGGGAGCGCATTGGATTTCGAGGCGGCGTCAGGGCCTATAGGTTAACGATTGTTGGTTCAAATTACAGCGAGCCGGTGGCTTCCCCTAAACGAGTCAGACGGGGAGCGAAGTCAATCCGGAGCTGAAAGGAGGTTGCCATGTTACTGATTCTGCTGATTGTCGTTTTGCTGCTCGTGTTTGGCGGCGGCGGAGGCTATTACGGATATCGGAGATGGGGTTCGGGCGGAGGCATCGGGATCGTGGGGGTGATCCTGATCGCTCTGGTGCTCTTGTACCTGTTCGGCGGATTGCATCTGTCCCTTTGAGCTTCGATCCGAAACCGAGGTTAGAGTGTGCATACGTGGCCGCGCACGATAACAAGTATCCAAGGGCAGATTCGAGGAGGGGAAATGGCTCCTGACTATGACTTGTCGAACCTCGAGACCTCTCAGGCCGACCTGTGGATTTATCTCCAGGTCAATGCCATCTTCAGCCAGATCATGGCTGATCAGGCCGAGCGCCTGGGCTTCCCCCTCGTTGTAGGGGACTGCATCGTTTCAGCCGTAACAGAGAAGCCGCAGGCGATATTCAACAATGGGAAACGGGGAGCGGGCCGCTGGGCCCGCCTCAGAAAGCAGAATTAGGAGGATTAGATCATGCCTTTAATGCAAATCTTTATTGCCCTGATCGTGGTTGGGGTTCTTCTCTGGCTCGTCAACAGATTCATTCCGATGGCGGGCTCCATCAAGTCGATCCTGAATGCTGTCGTAGTCATTTGTGTAGTCGTGTGGCTCCTAAATGTCTTTGGACTCCTGCATTCCATCTCCGCGATTCACATCGGGCATATAGGATGAGGCTGGTCTTGGTTTATGGCGGGAGCGCGATTCGTGGCTGGCGCATCCCTGGATTGCGAAGGCTGCGCAGGGGTTTGACAAGTGCGCGGCGGGGTTTATGTGTCCCTTGCGGATGGGTGGCTTACCGGCCACTAATCGTGCGCGCATATAGGAAGATTGGAATTTCGTAAAGCAAGATTTTGTGGAAGGGCAAGTTACGCTCCTCCTGCCCTCCCCAAGCCACCGAGGCGCCGAGGCGACCGACACCGTCCGGTGGTCCACTCGGCCCAAAATCGCTCCGCATCCCGTCTTGCGGGACACCCGTAGCGTGGCCGACTGACGACAGTCGGTCACCCCACTGGCGCGCTGGAATTCTCCCAGCAGGTTGAATAGCATCAGGATGCTCAGGAAGGCTGCCCCGGTGGGGGAGAACTCCTTCAGGCAGAAATCATCAGCGGCCAAGTCCGACTTCAACTCCTCAATCCGCCACTCCATCCCGCCTCCCGGGGCCCGCTGGTTGTAGTCGCGCCAGATCTCTTCCGGTGGGTCCTCCAGGTTGGTCACTCAGACGCGAAACACCTAACCGGGAACCTCGAACAATTTACGGCCCCGCGAGTGCTTGCCCTCCTGAATTATGCCGACTCGCTGAGAAGCGGGGCATAAGGAGCCCCGCTTCTCAGCCATCGATCACTGCTCGTCCTACTTTCACACCGAATGCCTCACGCCTTACGGCGCAGGCACGTTAATGACGGTGTTTACCATGGTGACCGATGCGGTTAGGCCCAACGCTCTCCCGTTCAGCACCGTGAGCGTGGTGTAGCCGGCAGTAGAGAATGTGACTCCTGCCGGAGCGATTATGGTTCCCACCATAGTGCCGCCCCCTGCTCCGTTAATAGTCGCGGCACTGCCGACGTGCCAGAAGACGTTCTTGGCCTGCGCGCCGTTGATGAGTAGAACGCTGCGAGGAGACGTATCCCCAACGGTGAGTCCCGCCGCCGTCTGGAAGACCCAAACAGCATTGGCATTACCTTGGGCGTCGAGTGTGAGAGGTCCACCCGTTATATCAAAGGTGGCTCCCGCGGACTTATAGACACCGGGATAAAGGGTTAAATTGCCTAGGTGACCGGCGCCTGGATCCGTACCTCCTGGAATCGAAGCGGGGGAAGTGTTGTTCCACGCGGTAAGCGCGTCGGCTGCGGCCGCGGCTGCGATCGCTGCGGTGACAGCAGTTCCTTCATTAGGACACGACACAGTGGGAGGCGGGGTGCCAGTATATATGAGTCCCGTGACGTTTCCTACATCAAGCGTAGTTTCGGTATATATACATCCTGATGGCGGGACGTACGGGACGAGGTGATCGTGGAACCCAGTCAGCTTGGTCGAAGCACCTGTGGTCCCAATATCCCCATTGATCACGGTATAAATTCCCGTGTTTGTCATCCCGGCGCCACCCCCAAAACCTCCGAAAGGCGCGGCCGCTCCAAGGGGCACGGCAGCTATACATGCCTTCGTCCCTGTTGTGAAGCTCCATACATCGTCACTTGCCAGTGCATTGCCTGCCAGGTCGGTGACCCCGGTCGTGATCGTGGCAGTGTAGGGGGTGCTGGCTGCGAGATTGAGCGCGGGTGTGAAGGTTGCGATTGTACCTGTTACGTCTAGTGAGACTGCTCCAATGACGGGCGCACTGGCAGGTCCAGTCACCGTGAAGGTCGCTGTGTTGATCGTTGCAGGGTCCATTGCCTTACTGAAGGTTGCGTTGATGGCCCCGTTGATACACACCCCTGTGGCACTACTCGCAGGGTTCGTGGACTTCACTGTGGGCGGGGTGGTGTCTAGCGCCGAACCGGCCGTAAAGGTCCAAACATAATTACTTACCAAATGATTGCCCGCCAGGTCGGTTACCCCGGTTTTAATCGTGGCAGTGTACTCCGTACTGGCTGCGAGACCAGGGGCGCTTGGCGTAAAGGTTGCAGTATTGCCAACCGCTGCGTAGGTCACCACGCCTGATACTGGTGCACTCGTTGACGTTACCTGTAGGGTGAATTGTGGTGGTGTGGTGATCGTTGAAGCGGCCATCGCCTTACTGAAGGTTGCGGTGATAATCTGGTTGAGGGGCACATTGATGGCAGCAGGAGGGCCAGTCAGAGGGATTGTGGAAATCACCGTGGGTGGGGTGACGTCTTTGGTCGCACCGGTTTCAAATGTCCATACATAGTTGCTTGGCATTGCAGTGCCCGACAGGTTCTGGACCCCGGTTGTAATGGTGGCAGTAAATAAGGTAAGGGGTGCCAGATTGCTTGCAGGTGTAAAAGTTGCAATGTTGTTTGTAGTATCGTAGGTAATTACCCCGCTTACGGAGGTTGCGCCAGGTCCGGTTAGCGTAAAAGTTGAGGCGCCGATGGTTGCAGCTTTCATCGCCTGGTCGAACGTCGCGGTGATTTTCGTGTTGAGCGCAACACCCGTAGCTTTATTGAGAGGGGTTACGGCGGTCACCCAGGGTGGCGTGGGGGTCGAACCTGTTTTAAAGCACCATGTAAAGGGCAAGAGGTACTCGAGTCTTTGGCCGTTCACATCTGTCACGCCGCCTGTAATCGTGGCAGTATAGTAGGTATTGGGTTCGAGATCGCTTGACGGTGTAAAGGCCGCCCACGTCCCGGAGCAGTTGACTGTTCCTGCTACGGCTCCACGATCTCCTCCATGTTCCGACCACTCAGAATCCCACCCCTCCCTGTCTTCCTTCAGGGCGAAGGTTGACGTGGTAACCGTTGAACAGTCCAACTCCTGATTGAAGGCTGCCGTGAGCACCTGATCGATAGGCACGCCTCTGGCGCGATCTGTGGGGACCGTGGAAATCACCTCAAAACGGGGTTTCTTGCCGTCCGCCCACAGCGCAGACGCGACTAAAAAAACGGCCGCCATTGTGGCAAAAATCCGGTAAATTTCTTTCTTCATCGTTGCCTCCTGAATTATGCCCACGCACTCAGATGCGGGGCATTCGGACTGACCGGCCTCAGCGTTGGTAGGAGCGTTCTCGGCTCTCGACCGCATCCGGCCACAAAAACGACCGGTAGGAGTGCCATAAAGCACAGCTTGCTAACTTTCCATGTGCCCATTCGTGACCTCTCTCTGTTTGGTCACACGGCGTCTCCACCCCGGCCGGGTGACAGTGCTAACATTAACACCCTAGTACCACACCGACGCATCCTATCGAATCGGGTTCTGACCTGTCTGTTCAAAAACGCACGCCCGTTTGTTCACAATTGCTCAGGCCACTTAAGCGGGAACCCGGCACGCCGTCCACCATTCCTATCGGCTGACCATGGAGGAAACTTGAATCTGTCTTTCCGGATTCAAGGGACGGTGGTTTCTCCACGGCGCGGTGTGGATCCCGAACAGCGCTATTCGTAAACCTCCATTTATGCACTTCGCAGCGCAAAGCCTCCGATGCGGATGACCGGCACGTTGAACTGCCAGCCACCGCGTGACCGTAGGGTTGTGCAATTTTGAGCAGACTGCCGATGCAGAATTTGTTGCACTGTGAGGCTACGCCCTTGGGCGTGCCGGATGAGCCTGCCTGGGGGTAATTCGCTGGATAAATCTGGACCTTTTGCGACCGTCGAGGGTATCAGTGAATCTGAAAGTCGCTTACGCTCTGCTCAAAGAGGCATGCTCTGCATGGGCAGAAGACCATGCCTCTAGCCAGGGTGCAGCGCTGGCGTTTTACACAGTCTTCTCGCTCGCTCCGGTCCTGATTGTCGCGATTGCGGTCGCGGGTCTGGTGTTCGGGCAAAAAGCGGCGGAGGGTGAATTCTCACGGCAACTCCAAGGCTTGGTGGGTGAGACGGGTGCAAGAGCCATTCAAGCGATCATCCGGAGCGCGAATCGGCCCGCGCTTGGCGTCATTGCGAGCACATTTGGCATCGGGACCCTACTGGTCGGTGCGTCAGGCGCCTTTGTTGAGCTCCAAGACGCGCTCAATAAGATCTGGAGAGTTCAGCGGAGATCAGAAAGTATCTTGTTGGGCGTGATTCGAGAGCGGTTTTTGTCGTTCGGCCTGGTTCTGGGCCTCGGCTTCCTGTTAGTGGTGTCACTCGTTGTGAGCGCCGCGCTGGGGGCCGTGGGAAATTTCATAGCACCTCTGCTTCCCTGGCCTGTATTCTTGTTGGAATCGGTCAATTTTCTCCTCTCGTTGGGTGTGATTGCGCTGCTACTCGCGCTGATCTTTAAGTATCTGCCGGACACGGAAATTGCCTGGAGTGATGTGTATATCGGTGCGGCAGTTGCGTCACTACTTTTGACGATTGGCAAAGCGCTGATCGGGTTGTACCTCGCCAGGTCCACCGTGGCGTCAGCATACGGAGCAGCGGCGTTCCTCGTCATTATCCTCACTTGGGTTTATTACTCAGCACAGATTCTCCTTTTAGGCGCGGAAGTCACGCACGTCTACTCCTACAAGCACGGCTCGCGGGCCGAAGGAAGTCCTGTGCATCGATAGCCGGAGTAGTGCTGACCCCGCAAGGCGGGGTCAGCACCGCGGGAAAACGACAAACGTGCCGACCCCGCCTTGCGGGGTCGGCGCTACTGAATCGGGCAATCGATCGAATCTCTGGAGAGGAAAAGGCGAGCAAGCTAAACAGAAGTCAGGTTCCTCACGGAAGGGCAGCACCATCAGGCGCTACCACCGCGGGAGGGGTCTTGCTTAATAACTGCCGGTAAACGACTCGCAAAGTAGCGAGAACCGGAACCGAAAGAAAGCTGCCGGCTATGCCTGCGATAGAGCCGCCCGCCAGGACTCCGAAGATGACCAGCAAAGGATGTAGCTTCATGCCGGCGCTGAGCAAATGCGGTGACACAACATAATCCTGGAAAAAGCGGAACGCGACAAGGAACGCGAAGAGTCCGAGCAGGTGGTGGGAGCCGCTTAAGCCGGCAACGAGCAAGACGATGATGGCTCCAGCCAGAGGACCCACCATGGGAACAAATTCCAGAGGGAAGGCGATAGCCGCCAACAGAATCCCATACGGAACGCCCATGATCGAGAAGAAGAGTCCATAAGTCAAGGATGCCACGACTCCCAACAGCACCAACGCCCGCATGTATTGTGCAAGCAGCAGGTGCAGGTCAGCGGCAATTCTCTCCACCATGTCGCGGTGGGACCCTTCGGCAAGAAAGCCCAGCACGGAATTGCGCATCTCCCGCCCATCTTTCAAGAAGAAGAAACTGAGAATCGGAACCAAGACGATAAAGATGAGGCTTCCAGCGCGCGAGATGACCCCCAAGGCAGCATTCGGAAGCAGTGCCAGGAGATCTCGCGAATGATTGGCCAGTTGCTTTTGCACCGTCGAAATGACAGTGCTCTTCAGCGTCTGAGCGGAGGGTGAAACGGCGGGCGCGACCGGAGGCTCTAATTTCGAAAGGAGCTCTGGGAGCCTGGCTGCCAGTGCGTTCGCTTGGTGGACTACACGAGAGCCGATCGCAATTCCAATGACAATCAGAAACCCGACCAGCGCGAGGTAGACGAAGGTGAGCGCCAGCACCTTTGACCGCCCCGGTAGCCGTCGATCAAGAAGCTTCACCAGTGGCCAGAGCAGGTAGGCGAACAGCAGTGCCACAAAAAAGACAAACAAAGTCTCGCGAATGAGATACAGCAGTCCCACCACGAGGAGAATAAAAACCGCTGTCCAGGTGTAACGCGCGGCGCGACGATCAAGACCAAGCAAGATTCTGCCCCCTCAATTACCCAGACCACCTTCCGGACATGCTGTGCTCTACCCCCGTGGACCCAACAGGTGCATTTGCCGTTTTCTTCCCTGTCCGCACGGCCTTCCCCTTATCTCAGGCGGGTCGGTGTCCACTACTGTTTAGCTCGAAGGCGGTGGATCGCCGCTCAGTTTTTGAGAGGTCCTCCCCTTCAAATAAGGCCTCACCCGCTGTATCGTGTATTCACCGAAGCGTGCCAATCGTGGAATGGGACGAGGATCATCCGATAGGAGGTTTGAGATATGGATGAGCGAAGGGCGCGAATCGGCAACCAGCTTGACGAAGGCCGTGAGCGGAACGGCCAACAGTAATCCCATGATTCCCCACAGCCAGCCCCAGAACAGCATGCTGATGGTCACCGCCACGGGTCCGAGCAGAAGACGAGAGCCGACCAATTTGGGAATCAAGAAGTCCGCGGCGACCAAATGAAAAAGAAGGATCGTGATCGCAATGGTGATGAAGGGACCGAGGGTGTTGAACTGGAGGAGAGCCGCCGCCAAGGGAACTGCGGCGGCCAGCAGGAGGCCGAGAAAGGGAATCAGATTCAGAAACGCACTCACGATCCCCAGCGTCACGGCTCCCTTCATTCCGAGAACCAAGAATACCACCGACGTACCTGCGGCCATGATGGATCCGACGATCAGGTTCCCCAGCACAAATCCGCGGATCATATTGCCAAGATTACTGACAAACTTCGGGACGTCCATTTTGTCTTGGAACATGTTGGTGAGGCGAACAGACATCCGATCTTTTCCGGCCAACATGAAAAACACCAGGAAGGGAAGCACCCCGGCCATGATCAGGACACCGGATATCGATCCGACGCCTCGAACCAGAAAACCCGGCCAGTTCATCGGCGCTGGTTTAACCGTCACCTCGGTCCCGTGCTTCGGGCCTTCCACTAGTGGAGTTATGGACTGGGCGTTTTTCTCAAAACGCTCGAATTTGCTGACGAGGGGAGCCATGGCCCGTTGAATTCGGTAAGCGTAGCTGGGAAACTCGTCTGCAAAAGCAGATGCCCTGTTATAGAGGACATAGGTCAAAATCCCCGCGAGAAGCATGAAACACACCACAACTAATCCTGAGGCCAGAACCCGTCCCAGGCCGATCTTCGCCACTCGCACAACCAGAGGGTCGACCACGATGGCAAGAAATGTCGCCAGGACAATGGTGATACACAACGAACTGGCAAAGAAACAAAACGCCAGAACGATAGTCCCCAGGATGAGGCCCAAGAACAGCGCAATTTGTTTCAGCCACTGTTGCGCAGGATCGACGCCAGGGGTCAGGAGTGTTGGAGAGTTCAAGAAGAGCTCCTATGGTCTTCAGAGCCGGTACAGTGACTCACTTACCGGCCCGCCATCCGTTAACCACGCCCTAGAGAGTTGCGACCCTTTCATCCCCAGGGCGGCTGATGTTAGTAGGGGCGCCACGGACCCCGCTCATCCAAGTGGCGGCTTCTGTACATTCATCTCTGGTGGGCGGGTAGATCAGAGCCAGCCCATCACGGCAAGCATCGGCGTGACGTGTGAACTGACCCTGGTTCATCAGGATGAAGTCAAGGGCCTGACCCAACTGATCAGACTGGAATTTATTGCTGAAACGTATCCCACTTGGGTGAGCCGGAGAAGTCCACGTCCAGTAGTCGCACACCAGATCCTGTTTACCCCCGGCTCCAACCGACCAGACGCTCAGGTAATCCAACGAAGTTCCAGGTTCACATCGGTATTCAACCCGTGCTGAACATGGGCTGCTGACTTTCATCAAGTCTTCCCAGGCTAGAATCACTGCAAACTTAAGGGCCTTGTCCAATTCCATGTTGAGTCTCCCTCACGAACGAATCACTTCGCTGGCCTTGGAATCACGCGCTGGCGAAGAGATCGGCCAGATGTCGCCTCTAAGAAGTTTGTTTGGGCCGAAGACGCGTCGGCAACGAGTTCGGTGATCTTATATTTCACGTCGCGCGAAACCACCGTGCATGGGCCGAGTATCCGGACATGGGCGGTGGCTTCCGAAGCCGTCTGCAGCCACATTCCGCCGACATCGCCGTAGCGCAGTGCGATGCGCACGTCTCGGACCCACCAAGAGGGAGCCTTCGCCGGCTGGCCCTCGGTGCGACGAAGCAAGTAGGTGTTGGCATCGACCCAGATGTTCCCGCGCAGCAGATTCTTGTCTTTGCGCCTGGGAAGCAACTCGAGGACGTAACAGCGTTGGCCGCTTACCTCTTCCTCGCGGATGAAGCGGAAATCGTAATTGTCCGGCGAGATGTCGGTGGCGCCGTAATCCTTCGTGACTTCCGCTTCTTTTGCCAGCATGCGGCCAATAATCATTTTTCCCAGACCGCTCCCGTTAATCTGCTGAATGGTGTACTCCTTGGAGTCCGGGGGGACGAAGCTCACATCGGCAACCACTTCGGACTTGGTTGCCTGCCTTTCTTTACCATACAGCTTGTATTCGCGGGTGACGATGTAAGGACGAAGGCGGGCCCGGTTCTCAGCCCGGGCCTGCGCCATGCTGGCGACGATGGTTTCCGCAGTTGGGACCGAGCTTCCGGTCTGCGCCGATGCGGTCGCCATTGCGAAGACGAGATAGAGAAAAAGCAACCACGAGGTTTGTTGTCGCGCAGCCAGGTAGGAAAAGCTCCGTCCTGCTTCGCGAATCTTGGACCGCCAGTATTGCGGCATAGGCGCACCCTCCGCGATCATTCGACGGGTCTTCGCCCTTGGATGACCCTAACCAACGCTACGGCGACGGCCAGCAGGCCCTGAATAAGAGGAGCAGCAGGGCTAAATCTTGCCGACCTCTAAGATTTGGCCTGTTCGGCCGCCTCACGAAAAAGACCTGCGACCGGCGAGCAGGTTCCACACCAACCAAACCACTGCAACCACGAGCAATATGTGGATGAGGCCTCCGCCAACGTGAAAGCCAAAGCCTAGCAACCACAGGATTACCAGAATCGCAAAAACTGTCCAAAGCATGTTGCTCCTTCCCCGTTGGCAACCGCCTCTCAGCAGCACCTGGCTGTCAACTCGGGCACATCCTTTATAGCTTGGGGTCATTCGCGTGTCAGTCCCATACTGCTCACACGTCTGGTCAAAATTGCTCATCCCGGTTAATGACGGGTAACTACAGGGTGGGGTCGGCGGAAATTACGAAGGCGTGGACATGGGCACAGGCACGCGTGCAATCTTTGCATAGCTGAGAGAGGGGTGCTTTTGGGCTACTCACCCGTTGCGCAGGCACCGCGCGCGGGGTGGAATCCGGGTTTCTGACTCGAAGCAGCTTCAGCTTGGCATCTGCCATTGTTGGATTCGGAACGCCCTAAAACCGCACAATCTTGTTGCGAAGGGCGTAGCGAATCAGGCCGCTCAAGGAATGGGTATCGAGCTTGTGCATGATGTTGCTTCGGTGGGTTTCTACCGTGTGAACGCTGACCCCCAAGGTGGCCGCGATCTCTTTGTTACTCTTCCCCTCTGCCAGAAGCTGGACAACTTCTCGCTCGCGAGGGGTGAGAAGGTCACGAGAGCGGTTCCTTCTGCCGGTTGTCTTACCCCCATTCAGGTAACTCTCCACTACGACCGTGGCTACCTTGGATGAGAAAAAACCTTTGTGCCGGCTAAGCGCCGCCACGCCCTCCACCAAGTTTCGTCCTGCGTCGGACTTCAGGACGTAGGCACGAGCGCCTGATTCGACCACTCTACGTATTAACTGTTCGGACTCATGAAGCGTCAGGATAAGCACCTCGGTTCTGGGGAGGGCTCTCAGGATCTGCCGCGTGGCTTCCAAGCCATTCAATTCCGGCATGCTGATATCCATCACCACAACGTCGGGCTTCGTCTGTTTTGCCAGTTCAAGAGCCTCCCGGCCGTTGGCCGCCTCCGCACAAACTTCCCATTCGGGACGGACTTCCAGAAGGGCTCGCATACCCTTCCGCACGACCTCGTGATCATCCGCCACCAGGATACGAAGCGTTTTCACTTAACGACCTCGGGAGTCGGGATCACCACTCGGATGGTCGTGCCTCGGCGGCTTGAATCGATTTCCAGCCGACCCCCGAGTTGTCTGGCTCGTTCGCTCATGCCCATAATGCCCACTCCAAGCTGTCCGCTTTTCTGATTGCCCGAGTGGAGGGCCTTCTCGGGCATCCCCTGGCCTTTGTCCGTTATTTCTAACTTCACCTCAGTCGCGCGCCGCGAAAGCCGTATGCTGGCTGTCACACTTTTGGAGTGACGGTGGACGTTCGTAAGGCCCTCCTGCACTACGCGAAAAAGGGTCGTCTCTACTTCCTGGGGCAGCCGGCCAAAATTGGGAGAAACTTTGAGATCGACCTTGATTCCGCTTCGCTCGGTGAACCCCTTAACGTACCAAGCTAGGGCTGAAGCCAAGCCATCTTCATCCAGCAGTGGCGGGTGTAACAAGTAGGAGAGGGTACGCATCTCGTTCAAGGACTGCTCTGCCACCTCAAGACTTCCAGACAGAGCTTGGCGCGCTTTCGGATTAAGCCTGCCAGCCGACCTGTGCGCCAGGGTGAGGTTCGTCACCAAACCGACGAGGTTCTGGCCTATGGCGTCGTGGAGTTCCCGGGCAATGCGCCGCCGCTCCTCGTCCTGCAACTGCAGCAGACGTGTGGAAAGCCCGCGGAGAGCCTTTTCACCTTGCTTGCGTTCGGTGAGGTCTCGCATGACGGCCAACACACAGCTTGATCCCGTCCCATCAGCAATTGGGACCGCATAAGACTCCGCCCACCTCCGCGTGCCTTTGAGCCCGACAATCTCGAATTCTAAATTGGCTCTTTTGCCGCTGCAAACTCCCTGCAAGAGAGCTTTGAACGCCGCCCGGTGCTCGGGAGCAATCAAGGGGAGGACTGACTTTCCATTAACTTCGGCAAAGCTCCCAGCCTCGATCATGGTCAAACCCGCCGGGTTCATTTGAAGGAGGTCGCCGTTGCACGCGACTCTCGCGACACATTCCGGCTCGGCTTCAACGATGGCACGCAAGTGGCTTTCACTTTGCCGTAGCGCCTCCTCAGCCTCCTTGCGCCGGGTAATATCAATGATGGTCCCTAAGATGAACGGTTGGCTGCCTGCCTCCCCTTCGATCAGATTCTCGTTAACCAGAACCCAGACCGGGCTGCCATCTTTTCGCTTAAGGCGCAATTCCAAATTGGAGAGGGTCTTTTCCGCCCTTATGCGGGCGGTGATTGCCTCCGGCTCGCGGGGATCAAAGTAAAATTCCTGCACTGGATGAGCTAAGAGCTCCTCACGAGAGGCAAATCCGAAAACCTTGACGAAAGCTTCATTACAGTCCGTGATGCGGCGGTCCAGGGCAGTGCGGTATACCCCGGCAAGGTTTTTTTCAAAGAGCAGGCGATACTGCTCCTCGCTTCTCTGCAGCGCTTCCTTCGCTTGCATCCGCTCAACCGCATAGAGGACGGCGCGGCAAATCCACTCGCCATTCACCTTTCCTATGACGAGGTAATCTTGCGCCCCTTCCCGGACTGCTTGGAGGCCCAGCTTTTCATCGGTAACACCCGTTAGCACTACGATGGGAGTGCGGGGGAAATGATGGTGTAACTCCACAAAAGTGCTAATGCCCTGGCTGTCAGGGAGCCCCAGATCCAATAACACCGCGTCGATTCCGCCCTTCGCCAGCCGCTCGACAGCCGTCAGCAAGCTTGGGGCATCCTCCAGGGCAGCTAAGGCGGGCTTCGCTTCCTTCAACATATCCCGGATTAGGCGGATATTTCCCGGATTATCCTCCACCAACAAGACCTTAATCGGCTCGGATGTCATGGCGTTTTTCCTTGCGGAAGTTTCACGATCGTCAACCCAAAATCTTCAATCGACTTCACAACCTGGACAAACTATTCCAGGTCGACCGGCTTCGTCACGTAACAATTGGCATAGAGGCTGTCCTGTCGCCGAAACAAACCTTCTCCAGCAGAACACGGGGCTTGGGAATGTTCCACTGGCCATCCCCCAGTTCATACGGGATTGGTGGCGCCTAGAACACACCATACAGCCAAAATAGCATACTTGGACTCTATAAGAAACCGAGTGTGAAGGATTCTCAAATGCCGCGCAGCGGTGCCGAGCTTGACACACTTATTAGCAATTATCAAGCATCAGCGTGCATCAATCCACTGCCATTCGTCTCTACTGTGGATTCTGTAGATATGCCTAGAGCTCCAGGCGCTCAACGTACTGTCGAATACTCAATCTGCAGAATTGTGTCTGTTCGTCTTAAAGGATATCATCTCCTGATACGGGAAGTGTCCTATGTCGGGAAAGACCTTGGTCGTCGGTTTTTGAAAGACAACGAACCAGCAGGCCTTTCGCACCGTGAAACTGTGTTGGGGCGAGGCCAACGCGCAAGGCGATGTCAGAATCGTCGCCACAAACCAATTGCTTTTGATACCGCGGGCTTGCTTTCAGCAAGCAGAAGGAGGTTGCTATGGCCCTGACGAAAAACCAGTCTCAGGCTGTTACGGCAAATATTAGCAAGCCGGTGGTCGATTGGGAAGCCTTCCTCGCTGGATTGACCGGCGGGAAAACCAACGTTGAATACGGCGCGAACCGCAACATCTTCTGCCAAGGACAACCTGCGGATTCC
>DLMI01000023.1:62257-113964 GCA_002478145.1 Acidobacteria bacterium UBA7540 | reverse complement strand
TCCTGGAGGCCCTGAGGAAAACGAACGGGCGTGTTAGTGGTCCGGGAGGGGCGGCAGCATTGCTAGGTCTCAAGCGCACGACACTCCAGTCGCGCATGCGCGTCCTGAACATCAGACCGTCTGATCACTCGAAATCATCCTAGCCGTTGCCCTCTATTGGGCAGCCTGCCATTGTCCGGGCACTTGGTGTGTCCCACGACACCCGGTGAATACAACTAAGTATCCTAGTTGCAAGAAGTTACATTCCAGGACCTGCCGGAATAGAAGATGCATTCGTTCTGGTTGTGCTGCGAACGACGGTTCTCTATTTGCGCGATCAAACCAGGGTTGTTCTGAACGGACAACTTGTCGGGGAATGGGCAGACTGCCTGCCGGACGCAATTGCCCAGTGCTGCTCGCCGACAGACCCGGTCGAGATTGATCTCGACGGTATCACCTGTGCCGACCACGTGGGCGAGCAGGCCCTTCTCGCCCTCTGGCGAGCCCATCGGCGTCTCGTATGCAGCTCCCCGTTCGCGCGAACACTCTGTGAGCACCTGGGGATTCCGGTCGAGAGGAGCGGACGATGACCGTTCCTCCCCAAGTCGCGCAAGGCACACAACCGACGGTAACCGTGCGCGCCGCGAGTCTTGCCGAGCGTCCGTGGCTCATCACCGCGGCCGTAATGCTCGCCACCTTCATGGAAGTGCTGGACACCACCGTCGTCAACGTCTCCTTGACGCACATTGCAGGGAGCCTCTCGGCGACACCCAACGAAGCGACTTGGGCGCTCACTTCGTATCTGGTGGCCAACGGTATTGTGATTCCGATCTCAGGATGGCTGGCCAATCACTTTGGACGGAAGAATCTGCTCCTTTTCTCTACCGCAGGCTTTACCGTTGCCTCTTTGCTCTGTGGCATCGCTCCCAGCATGGGCCTGCTGGTGACCTTCCGCGTGATTCAGGGCGCTTGTGGTGGTTCACTGCAACCGCTATCTCAGGCGGTATTGCTGGAAGCGTTTCCTCGCGAGCAACACGGCAAAGCCATGGCGGTCTTCGCACTCGGGGTCATAGTGGCGCCTGTACTTGGACCCGTGTTGGGTGGTTGGCTCACCGACAACTACTCGTGGCGTTGGGTCTTTTACATCAACTTGCCTGTGGGTCTGATCTCCGTCCTCATGATCAAAGCATTTGTGAAGGACCCGCCGTACATTCGGCGCTCCTCGGCGCCAGTCGATTCCTGGGGGCTGGCAACACTGGTTATTTGGGTGGCCGCGCTCCAGATCATGTTGGACAAGGGGCAGGAAGAGGATTGGTTTGGTTCCAGGTTCATCGTGGTCTTGGCTGTGGCCTTTGTGGTGGGGCTCCTGGCCTGGGTGACACGCGAATTGAATACGCGAGATCCGGTTGCCGAGCTTCGCGTGTTCAGACAGGTGCCCTTTGCCGCCGGCACCATAGTGATGGCACTCCAGGGCTTCGTTATGTATGGCAGTCAAGTCACCATCTCGATATGGCTCCAGACGCTGATGGGTTATCCGTCGGTGCAAGCGGGCCTGGCCACGTTCGCCATGGGGTTGGGAGCGGCTCTCTCCATGCCTGTGGCCTCCTTCCTGGTGAGTAGGTTCGACCCTCGCAAGGTATTCGTCGGCGGAATATTGATCTCCAGCTTTTCGTTCTATCGGTTGATGGGGTTCAACTTAGAGATCGGTTTCTGGGATGTATTCTGGCCGCAGTTCATTCAGGGTCTTTCATTGGGGTTAGTGTTTGTGCCGCTCACGGTTTTGACCATGGCTTTCATCCCCAAAGAAAGGATGGGGAACGCTACCAGTTTGTTCAATATGATGCGGAACATCGGCGGCGGCGTGGGTATTTCGATCGTGGAAACTATGCTGACCCGCATGGGGCAGGAGCACACCAACTTGCTGGTCGCCAATATCACACCGGTCTCCCCTTCGGTGCTGAGTCTGCTCGGTGGGCTGAGGGGTTTGTTTGCGGGTTCCGGCCCTGTGTTGGCCGACCAGCAAGCTTATGCTGCCCTCTTTGGCCTGGTGCAGCGCGAAGCCACCATGGTGGCGCTGGTTCGGATCTTTCAATATCTTGGAGTGCTGGTTCTCACTCTGATCCCCCTGATCGCCCTGACTAAGCGGCCGCCAAAAGGACAGTCAGGAACGATCGCCCCGCATTGAACTGCGCATAGTCGCTGGGCGGCATTGGGGGCGTCGCTGGATCACGATTGACACCAGCCGCGTGGCCCTCGCCATCGCCCGCCACGCGGAAACGGAGTTGCTCTACGACCAGCCCTATGAGGACTCCAGGAAGATTCGGGTTACCGGCCCCTTTACCGTGGAAAGTCTCTCGCCTTATCGCCTGCTCTCAACCGATGAGGAACGCCCCGCCTCCGAAGCCGAAGCCCACAGGGCATCATCGGGCGGGCAGTTCGCCACGATGATTATCGACAACCTGAGAAAAGCAGGTGTCCAGAATACGTTCAGGAACGAGCGCCTCAAGTTCGACCGGTTGGAATCCTACGCCGGAGCCTGGATTCACGCCTCGGGCGAATATACGGAAAAGGACGGCAAGACGCGGCGCGTGGCCGTCTCGATCGGCCCCGAACACGGCACCGTGGGCCCCGACCAGGTTAAAGAAGCGGCCAAGGAAGCAGTCCAGGGTGTGGGGTTCGACCTCCTAGTCACTGGACATTTACGATGCCACGACGGGGCAGATTCGCAGCCACTCGGCCAACGATATCGCCTGTTGGTTCATCGATACGAACTATGACGGCGAGAGCTTCTTCGTTCGTCACGCGTACTTCACGGGTGCCGAAGAACCTCATGACAAACTCAAGCGCGCCCTGCGAGCCGAAATCGACCAGGCCGCATGGTCAGCTCTCTATTCCACGACCAGCCGCCCCTTCGACCCGCCAACAACCGGCAAGATCGCCATCAAGGTCATCAACCACTACGGTGACGAGGTGCTGAGGGTTTACGACACGAAGAAGGTTTAAGGCCCTCGTCATCCTGGAGGGTTGATTTGGAAAGGAAAATTCTGCTTGACAGGGGGCAATGAAAAGTAATTAACTATAGTTTATTAATTTTAGGAAGCTTGCATAAAGGCATCTGACGAGGGAAAACGGCAATGAGTTCACTTCAAGCCAGTCCGTATATTCTCAAACTGAATAGCCCCGACGCGAGGCTCGAACTGGTGGGCGGCAAGGGCGCATCGCTGGCGCGCCTGGCGGTGGCCGGTCTGCCCGTGCCGCCGGGTTTTCAAATCACCACCTACGCCTATCGCCGCTTTGTAAGCGCGAACTGTCTCGCCGAGGCGATTCTGTCCGCCGCGGCACAAGCCAGAGCGGACGACCCAGCCACACTCGACCGTGCCTCGGCGCAAATCCAGTCGCTCTTCGCGCAGAGCACGCTGCCCGATGACATCGCCGCGCTGATTCGACAATCGTACGCGGAGCTGGGCGCAGGCGATCCGTCCGTCGCGGTGCGCTCGTCAGCCACCGCGGAAGATTTGCCCGGGATGTCATTCGCAGGCCAACTGGAAACTTATCTCAATGTACGCGGCAGCGACGATGTGTTGGCTGCCGTCAAGCGTTGCTGGGGTTCGCTCTGGACGGCGCGCGCCCTCGGCTACCGCGCCCGGCAGGGCATGCGTCCCGAAGACCTTAGCATCGCCGTCGTGGTGCAGCAACTCGTTCCGGCCGATGTGGCGGGTGTCCTCTTCACGGCGAATCCAGTGACGGGCGCGCGCGACCAGATGACGATCAACGCGGCGTGGGGTTTGGGCGAGGCGATTGTAGGCGGGCAGGTTACGCCTGACACGATCATCGTCGACAAGCAAACGGGCGCGATTGAATCGCTGCATGTCGCCGACAAGGACGTGATGACGGTGCGCCTGCCCGAAGGCACGCGCGAAGAGCCTGTGCCCGCGGAAAAACGCCGGCAGGCCGCCCTGCCGCCGGCGCAAGCCGCTGAATTGGTCCGCCTCGGCCTCGAGATCGAGCAACTCTACGGACAGCCGATGGACATCGAATGGGCGATGTGCGACAAGCGCATCTTCATCCTACAGGCTCGTCCCATCACTACGCTGCCTGAGCCGCCCCCGACGCTGGAATGGAAGCTGCCGCGCGCAGGGGGGCGGTACGCGCGAAGCAGCGTCATCGAACTTCTGCCCGATCCGCTCTCGCCGCTCTTTGCGACGCTCGCGCTGCCCCTGTGGAACGAAACGCTTCGGGCTAAGGTGCAATCGCTGGGATTCGGGCGCCTGCTAGCCGGTGTTAATTTCTTTCTGGTGACCATCAATGAGTACGCCTACACCGAATTCGGGTTAAGTGCGTGGCAATCGGTGCGGGTGCTCCTCGCCTTGCCCGGGCTGGTCTTCAGGATGGTCCCGCTGCTGCGTTCGGCGCGGGAGCGCTGGGCCGAGCAAGCACGCCCGCACTATGCCAACGTCGTGGGCGCGTGGGCGGCGCGCGATCTGGCCACGACGCCCGCGACGGAATTGCTCGCCGGCGCGCGCGAGATCGTAAAGGCAGCAGCCGGCCATTACGTGAGCATCCAGACCGGCATTCTGCCGGCGGCAAATTTGGGCGAGGCTGCGTTCAACTACGTCTATAACCACTTCATCAGGCGCCAGAGCGAGCCGCCCGCGTTAACCTTCGTGCTCGGTTTCGATAGCGAACCCATCCAGGCGGAGAAATCGCTCTATGATCTGGCGAGCTGGGCACGCACACAAGCGGAGCTTTCCGCGTATCTGGCGCGCACAAGGAGCAAGGACATTGTGGTGGCCTGCGAATCACAATCTGCGCCCATCGCCGATGCGGAAAGCTGGCGCGGGTTCACCCGGCGATTCGCGGAGCATCTGAATCGCTTCGGTCACGCCATCTACGATCTGGATTTCGCCAAGAGCGTCCCGGCTGACGACCCCGCGCCGCTCCTCGAGACGCTGAAGTTCTTTCTGCACGAGCCCGCGCGCAGTCCTCATGAGCGGCAGGCGGCGGCTGCGTTGGCGCGGGAGCAAGCCACTCAAGCGGTTCTCGCCCGGCTGAAAGGCGTCCGATTGCGGCTCTTCCGGTTTCTGGTTCGGACCGCCCAGCGCTATGCGCCGCTGCGAGAAGACGCGCTCGCCGATGTCGGACTGGGTTGGCCGCTGCTGCGCCGCATGTTGGGTGAAGTGGGACGGCGGATGGTGGCGGCAGGCGCAATCGCGGAGCGCGATGACGTATATTGGGTGAAGTCGGATGAGGTGGAGGCGGCGGCACGCGCACTCGATGCCGGCCAGCCCTCTGAACATTATGGTGGCGTGGTGGCGGCGCGGCGGGCGACGTGGGAGCGTGAGCGCAAGGTGACGCCGCCCGTGTCGCTGCCGAGCAAGGGCGGCGTCCGCATGCTGGGCATTGACGTCAGCCGCTGGATGCCCGCGCGCACTGGCCAAGCGGCGGGGGACGTCATCAAAGGGGTGGGCGCGAGTCCAGGCCGCGTGGTGGGCGTGGCGCGCGTGATCCACGGTCCTGAAGAGTTCGACCTGATGCAACCGGGCGACATCCTCGTTGCCAAGATCACCACGCCGGCCTGGACGCCGCTGTTTGCGCTGGCCTCGGGCGTCGTCACGGACGTGGGCGGCCTGCTCAGTCACAGTTCCATCGTGGCGCGCGAATATCACATCCCCGCGGTGCTGGGGACGGGCGTGGCGACTGAGCGCGTCCGCAGCGGGCAACACATCACCGCGGACGGCGATGCCGGCGTGGTGACGATCGGCAGGTGAGTTACATCGGACCCGCAAGATCGGTCCTGCTTGGCCGCGCAGTGCCTACCTTCGAGCCAATCACCTCCGTCCTTGCGCCCTGAGCTATCCCGCCTTGCCCAGATTTCTCACCACGGGTGTGGAAGGGCGGGGCTTCAGCCCCGCCGTTACAAGGCCTTCCTGATTATTCCTGTGCCCCGTGCCCCGCCCTTCCGGCAGCCGCCTAAGAGCGTCCAATCGTGGCGAGAAATGCGGGCTCGCGGGCGATGTGCGGCAAGCACGCCAACAGTGCTCGATCAATTCAACTGACCACACCTATGAAGCTGTGAAATAATTTGCTGAGCGCCGGCTTTGCAGGGCGTAAGTTGTTGAATAATCGTCATATACATATTACCTTTATGAATTATTGCACAGCTTCTATGCACTGGGTTGTGCAAGTATCTGCTGGAGGGATTTGGCGTCGAGGTACTCCTCGTCGTGGTTCTTGTANNGGGGCACGGGACCAACAGAGGGCGGGAGCCGCGATTTCGGCGGGGCTGAAGCCCCGCCCTTCCGGCAGCCCACTAAGAGCGTCGAAACGTGGTGAGAAATCCGCACTAGGCGGGCTCCCCGGACCACCGTGCTGCCGCCGACGCGAGCTTTCACAAATATGTCATGCCCCAGCGGCAGGACTCCCACTTTTGTGTCGCACACTCCTCGGGACCTGTTCCATAGCCTGGGGCGACCCATGAACAATTTATTGAACTTTCTTTCTGGATTTGTATATTGTTGTAGGTATGTGACACAGGGCAAGGTCTAGGTCTGGATTGTCGCTTCAATCAGCCATGGCGGTCCATCTTTCCGGCACGGTCTGCTTCAAGGATACTCTGGCCGGAAGATTGGAACAGATTGCAGACGGCAGGTACCAGCGTTGAAATGCTAACGCCTAAGGGAGTGAGTATTGCTTCCACCTGTACCAGCGCCGCAAGAGCGTCGGCGATGATCCCTTAGGTGTTGCGCAGATCGAGGCGCCTGCTGAGGGAGAAAACATATGGAGTCTCCAGTTCCTTCTTCTCCGGCTTCGTCGTCAGATGAAACGAACGGTCTCTTCAAACGGATTTTGGACAACCTTTTTGACGCTGTCTACTTCACTGATCTGGAACGCAGGATTACGTACTGGAACCAAGCAGCGGAACAGCTTACCGGCTACAGCGCCGAAGAAGTTGTAGGGAAACGCTGTGGCGACAACATCCTGATGCACGTCGACGACTCCGGGCGCCTGCTCTGTCAGGGAGAGTGCCCTCTCAGCCGTGTCATCGCGGATGGGCGCCCGCATCGGGCGGAAATCTATCTTCACCATAAACGTGGCCACAGGGTTCCCGTGGAGGTTCGTGTCTGCCCAGTTACGGGCAGAGACGGTGAAGTTGTCGGTGTGGTCGAGATCTTCAATGACAACTCCCGGGAGAGGGCCGTGCGAGAGAGAGCCAGGGAGCTCGCGAAGTTGGCATTTCTGGATCCAACATCCCAGGTGGCAAACCGTCACTATTTGGAGCAACAGCTCTTTCAGCAACTCGATCAACGTTCCAAGTTCGGCACCCCGTTCGGAATCATGCTGGCCGACTTGGACGAGCTCAAGAACATCAACGACACCTACGGGCATGTCGCCGGAGATGCTGCGCTGATCACTGTTGCAAAGACTGTCTCCGGTTGTTTGCGTGCGTCCGACGTGCTGGGACGTTGGGGGGGCGACGAATTCATGGTGATTCTCCCTGGCATTACGAAAGACATCCTGGCGGACACGTCCGAGAGATGCAGGGCACTGGTCGCTCGGTCTACAGTACCGGTGGAAGGCTCGCAGGTCCAGGTGACCATCTCGGTGGGGGCTGCCATGGCCGCTCCTGGGGATTCGGTGGAATCCCTCTTGAAGAGGGCAGATCAGCACCTGTATAGCGGCAAGCAGTCAGGCCGAAACCGCGTGCGCTTGTGACAAGGATTGGACTATGACAGTGGTCTCCTGACTCGCCTCACCCGAATTCCCGATAAGTTGCCAGGATATACACGCTAGTGCACGGTGACCGAAGTCCGCGTAACAAGGTTCCAGGGTATTCAGGCCCGGAGGGCCGCAAGAATCTAGCCCAGGGAGCGAGCCCGACTTGTGTCTTTTTGTCTTCTACGCACGATGAATCCTTGCAGGCATGATTTCTACTGCCGCGATCAGAGGAGCCGGAAGGAGGCCGGTTCTGCGTCACGGCGCACACTGCGGCGTCAGGAGGAACGCATGTTGCGTTCCGTTCACGGTACCCACTCCAACAATCTGTCCGGCGACGTTGATCGCAACGGCGCCTTGCAACTCCCAACCCGAATTGGCAGGAATAAGAGCGTTCAGATCCCGCATTCCCTTTTTTGCGCTCCAGACAAATGCGTGCGACCCAGAGCCGGCACAATCGCCGTCCCCAACGACCGTTCCAAGAACATTGATCGCATATGCGGCACTCCTGCTTCCACCGGCAAGAATGCCAAGATCCTGCGCAACTCCCATCCTGTTCCACGAGACAGCGTGAGGCTGGTTGGCATTGCCGCAGTCGGAAGTACCGACAATTTCGCCCAGATCGTTAATCCCAAGGGCAGTACTGCCGAGGCCGCCCGGCAGCGTACCGACCGCCTGCATGCCCGCAGCGCTGGTCCATAAGAAGCCTCGACTTGGTACACCTGCCAAGGCACAGTAGCCGACCACCTGCCCGAGGTTGTTGATATCGCGCGCCTCAGAGTCGGTGAAACGCGGCAACACTCCGAGACCAATCATTCCCGCCGCTTTGCTCCAGATAAACGCATGCAGATTGCCCCCCGCACTGAGGAAAGAATCCCCGATCACCTGACCACAGGCATTGATTGCCTCTGCGACGCTTCCGTTGTCGCCCGCCAGCGTGGCGAGATCTTGCAATCCACCCGCAGTACTCCATACAAACGCATGGGTGCGGCCGCCGCTGCCTGCCAAATCCGACTGGCCTGAGACCAGGCCGCAGACACTGATTCCCGAAGCTTCGCTGCCGCTGCCACCGGGAAGCGTCCCTAGGTCTTGCAGGTGCGTCGTTGGAGTCCAAAGGAAAGCGTGACCCATCCCCCCTGCGACTTGCGAGGAGCCCACCACCTGACCTCTATCGTTGATGTCGTAGGCATTGCTGGAAGCGCCGCCGGGCAGCGTACCTAGATCCGTAACGACGTAATACTCAGCCATAAGATCCTCCTTCCGGAAACAATCCACAACTCTCCTCGCATGCACTCTATGGCTGGCCCTATAAACCACGAAGACAGCGTGCACACGCTGTTCCCGGTAATAGTCATTTGCCCGCGAACTGAGTAAATTGAGGTGGCCGTCGCTGGGCTAACACAACTCAGAACGAATTATACCGATTCGAATATGATCAGCGCTCGTCGAAGCTTTGTCGCACATGCCCCCTCGCGCTCTTGTCAGAGGCGAAGTAAAAGTATACCACTGTAGGCGGGCTAAAAGTAGGCCAGCAGCTTGGAAGAAGAATGGTAGGTCGTGTGTAACGCAAAATCCCCCACCTTTTCAAGCTCAGTTCGGGCTCTAAAACGGAGGAAAATCCCTTAATTCGCGGGCGCTATCTCGTCAGTGAAATGCTTCAAGAGCTGCTTCAGAATTTTATCCCAAGTTCGAATAGCGCCCTTATACGGGCTACGGACTTTCACAAACGACAAGATCACACACCTAGACATGAAAAACCCTGATTCAATCAGGGTTTTTGATTGTCGGCAGGTCTTGCTCGCAGAGCAAGAAATGGGCAGAGTCCAAGGGGAATCGAACTTATGATGTCTTGTCGTAAGCGTTAAGCAGGGTACATCTACACCTGGGGGTTCCAGAGGGTTAGGCTGCACCCGGGGCGTTGGTCAGTTCATGTGTGTCCTGGTTGAATCCTTGGCTGTAGTTCCCACAAGTTGTGTCCAGATTCTCGCGAATAGGACTCGCCCAAGGTTCAATCGATACAACCAAACCCCGAAACAAGCGCCCAAGGTATTTGTGATGACATCTGTGGTGCCGGAATCCCGCGTTGGCAGGAATGCCTGAAGAGATTCGATCGTAAGGCTGACTGTGAACCCTAGAAGGATTGTGACCAGTGCCGGCCTTTTGATCCGTCCGGCCAGCGAAAAGTAGGCGCAGAAAAGGAACCCGAAAGGAACAAAACCCGCAATGTTGACCAGCACGTCACCCCAATAGCTCCAGGTTGGACGGAATTCCTCCCAGAAGGGGCTTAGGAGGGCCTGATCCAAAACCAGATAACGGTCCGGAATATACAAGTCGGTTCCCGAGGGCACTTGGTTATGAATGACACGACCCGCGCGTTCATCAAACAGATAAAGCGCCACGGCACGCTCATTTTCGGAAACGTCTGGTCGTCCCTTTTCTATCCATGTCTCATAGTGGTGAAAGACCTGCGCCGGAGAGACCTCTTGGTCATAAAAGGCAAGCCCTCGCAAAACACCTGACCAGCTATTACCTACTCTGGGCGTGTTGGCGATGACGAGCTCGCCGTCAAAATCCTGGCTGGAGAGCGGAAACTTGGGGGCTGTTCGGGCCAGCGCACCATCAATATAGACTGACGTCTGCCCTGCCTTTGACGTAACCGTTACGAACAACGGCTTTCCCCGACGGAAAATGTCTTCAACATAGAAGAGTCTGGTGGTCAGGGTTCGATAGCGCCCCTCGCGAATGTCACTTCCCAGGGCAAGGTCAGTAATGGATTGGTTCAGCGAGAACTGCCGAGGGTTCCCTGGAGCGTAGAAGGCGAAGAGAGTGGCCGAGGCCGCAGTAAGATCAGGCTCGAACCAGATCTCCAGGCTGCATGGGGCGTCCGCTGGAGCATTCGCCGCCTTGAATTTGCCGGAACTCAGTATCGTCCCATGACGACCAAGGTGCAGGCCGTTGCCCCCAGCGACCCATGTCACCTGATTCCTGGGAGAGTGAAAGGGCCAGAGCCCTGCCACCAAAAGGCCCCCTAAGACCAATCCGCAAGCCACGCCGAGGAGCTTCGAGCTTGTCACTTCCCAGTTAATCTGGCCCATCTTTTTTTGAATTTCGGAGGTAATACGCGGCCGGCCAAATGTGGCGTCGTCTTGTTTCTTATGAATCATCGGGTTCGGCAGCAAACTCTCTTGCTCACAGGAAAAACGGAACGTGAACTCCACCATATCATGAAAGCTTTGCTTTCTGTCCATTCCCCCCAGTGCCTCTTGCTCCATCAGGCGGGCGGGTGTACACTCGCAAAGACTCGAGCCACTACTGAAACGACCGTATCATCTGCGTAGAGACAAGGATGGAGCACTGGTATGAGCCCTCAGAACCTCGCTGGATTCGTCATTCTGCTCGCGTTATCGCTCGCCCTGACGTTTGCAATCTGGGCTCTCGTATCGAAGAGCCTCGAAAGCCTGCTGAACCAAGCCCTGAAGTCACCCGACGGCACCACGTTCTACCTACGAAGCTTTCTTATCGGCCTATTGCTGGCCGTCTTCGCGGGCGGCTTCGGAACGGCCTTCAACTTCAAGCCGAGCGATCCCTTCATGGAGTACGTTTGGAGAGTCGCGGCGGGCGTGCAAGGAGTCTGCCAGTACTTCTTCGGATTCCTGCTGGGCTATCTCATTCTGATCACCGTCCTCGTGGCCGTTCTGCGAGCGAAGCATGAGCAATGAACAGTACCTGATCGCCTCGTACTTCTTTGTTGGCGTGCTGTCGATCGTGATCGGCATGGCGGCTTATGCCTTTCTGCGCCGCCCGCTCGCCGGGCTCGCGGGCGCTTTCCCCAACAGGAATCTCGCCTCCGTCCTCAAAAAGCTTTTCCCCGCCGGCCTGGTGCTGCCGGCGCTGGCAGGATTCCTCTCGGTGAGCTACCATAGTTGTCACGAGAGCTATCAGTCGATTATCGCTGACCGGTCTTATCTGATCGGTAAGAACCAGCAACAGATCTCGGCAATTTGCTTCTTCCTCATGCTGGCGGTCTTGGGCTGGGGTGTGGTCGTTGTTCTGAGCCTGGTCACTCAGCCTAAGGAGCCAGGGCCCGGCGGTGACGGAGAACCCAATCGCCGATAATCCCTCGGATGCTCCCGCCCCCAGAACCTTCACCGCGCCGCAGCCCGCCTCGGGAGAGGGCCAAGCCCTCTGCCGAACCCCGCGTGGGCTCAAGGTCAAGGGCAGCTAGCGTCGCGTGCAACTCTGCGTTTGCAATAACACCCTTTCTTTTCAATAACATTCCGGCCTCGATGGGCTAAGTACACTTGTTTTCATACACATTCCCGTTTCTCCCCCAGTTTTCCACAGCGGTCCTTTGTTTTCAATGACATTCCCGCATAGTTCGTTGATTTTTGAGTTTTCCATCGCTTCCACACTCTCCGATGTCTCGGACACAATGTCGCTGTCGAGGGCCTCCTCGACGTTCTCCGTCCTGCCATTGTCGTCCCGACCAGTAGGAGCGACCGGGAGGTCGGCAGATTCCTTCCGCAGCCTCAGCAGTATCCTCACTTTGCGGTCAATGGAGCGGTCCAGGGCGCCTTCTTGGCGCAGCATCATGCTCCACATCTCCCCAGCCGGAGCAAGGCAGGCGTCCCGTTCTATCGCCGCTCTCTCCTCATTCGCCTTTTCCGCGTATTCGAATTCTTCGCGGACGCTGGCGATTTCCTCCTCCAGCAGACGGAGAAGTTCCTGGTATTCTGGCTCGCCCACCGGCTCGTAGGCGATGCCCATTTTGCGTCGATATTGCTGCTCTTCCTCGTCGGCTTGTTGCGCCTCGAGGCACATGGGGTCACCGAAACGGTGCAGCAGGCTGAAAATCAGCGCCTGCCGCCACCCCGTCGTACCTTCGTAAAGAGATTCCAGTACGGCGTACTGGCGGACCTGGAAGGTGCGCTGCTTCACCTCCTCACGTATGAGTTCAAGAAAGGAAAGCGTCCTTCTCAGCGTCACGCCTCGATCTGTAGAATCCGATAAGTGGACATCAAGCATGTCGTGCTGGGAGGCGTCGAAGGTGACGCGGGCCATCTCCTGCCGGCGGCGGTGTTGCCAGTCGTCGATCGCCTGCAAGGCGCGCCGCTTCAGGCCTGCTTGCGCCCGCTCGAGCCTCTCGCGGCGCCAATAGAGCCAAGTCAAGTCGTCGATTTGCTTCTCCCAGAGCGCGTCGCCGGGAGTCAGGGCGCTCATGAGTTCCTGCTTCAAGTTTTCGAATTCTTGCGGGTCTTCGCCCAGCGCCAGCATGGCTAGGCAGCGATTTTCCTCGCTGACGCGTGCGCCGTGCTTCAAGGCATTGAGCTTGATGTTCTGCTTGGCGGCGGGGCTGCGCGGTCCGGTGGAATGCTGGGCGTTGTGGCGCGCGGCAGCGAGCAAAGCGGGCGTAAGTTGCGGTGATTTGCGTAAGGACATGGTTCCTCCTGAGACGGGTTGTTAGGATAGCGAGGAAAGGACTTCCCCGCGGGTTGGGCTTTTCACATGAGTAGGCTACCACGGCGGCGGGGCGTTGTCAAGAGACAATATGTTCATCCGTCAGCTGACGGACCTAGCCCAGGGCTTCTTCGATTGACTCATTGAGTCATTGGGTCATCGAATCATTGAAGAGCGGCTGAAGGGGAAGGGCAATTATGAATTGTGGATGCCGGATTGTGAGGTGCCGTCTGCGGGGGCAATAGTGAACCGAGCGGGCGAGCGCTGGTAGGTGTGAAAAGCCGCGGACCTCACACAGCAGAGGTCCGCGCTACTCTTGCTAGAGTGGAGGAAGCCCCAAGGCTCGTAGCCGGAGGTCTAACAGCCGCTGGTCGATATAACTGTGCGCCAGGAGCTGCCGAAAGGCGGCGCGAAGATCGGTTAAGTCGCCTCTCAGGTAAAACGTTTCGAGGAGACCCAGACTGCCGCGAACTTGGAAGCCTTCCGCCCTTGCCAGTTTGCGGGCATTGTAATCATCGAGCAGCAGGGCAGCCGCCTGCATTTCTTTCCCAAGGAGAATTGTGCTGAGTTCTCCGACACCCAAAGCATACTTTTCTTGCGCCACCAACAAGTCGGCTTGATTCTTAAGTTGCTTTACTTCGATCCATTCCGCCTTCGCAACTTCCGATGCCCCGGGCAGGCCGGCGCCGGAGACGACCACCTCGTTGTGAACTTCGCTGGAGATGTAAAGGCGTGGAAAGAGCCTCTTGAGAAGGTCGAAGCAGCCAAGCTTCGCCAGAATAACCAGCGGGGATGAATCAGCTACGACGGTCACGCTTGGAGACGGTCGGTGGACCGGCGTTCCTCTTCCAGATCCTCGGAGCTGTATCGCAGCGGTGGGACACCGTGCTTCGCGGCGAAATCCATAAAAGCCGCCAACGGCGTCTGGCACAGCTCAGCGGCGCGTCCGAGTGAGACCTTATCTTCTCGATAGAGTTCGAGCGCCAGCAATCGAGCGGCTTCCTGGGAGAGGTTCCTCTCCTCCAAATTTGCTGCCTTCAGAAGTGCTGAGGGCAACTCAACGGGTACGGTTTCCATGCCTCAAAATTACCGCATTTGTGACGGTTTGTCATGCGTTTTCCCTCGGCCCATGGCCGCAGGTCTCCGGGCGCATGTAATGCTCTGCCAGAATGACTATGATTTGATGGCCTTCACGACCCCAGGCGAGCGCCCGGCGCGGTATCGCCAGGATAACCGAAAGGCAAGCCACGGTCACAAAGATGTCGCGCTCATAGAGGAATCGACGCCGCAACCTGGGCCTACGATCAATCTAGGCGCGGTGCCGTGCGGACGCAACAGTCAACCGGGCGGAGGAGCGCTTGCGGGCGCGCAAAGCCGCGGGCCTCACACAGCAGAGGTCCGCGCTATTCTTGCTACGTCCCTCGCTCCGTATCGGGATGCACCACCCGCCAGGCTTGTGGTATGCTGTGCCCAAATGGATGAAAAGAATAAGCTCTATTTTGGTGATAACCTGAAAATTCTTCGCGACCACGTCGCGGACGCCAGCGTTGACCTGATTTACCTTGACCCGCCCTTCAACTCCAACGCCACCTACAACGTGCTTTTCAAGGAAAAGAGCGGCGAAGAATCCGCCGCGCAGATCATGGCGTTTGAGGATACGTGGCAATGGAGCGTGGAGACCGAGGCGGTGTACAAGGAAATCGTAACCAGCGGCCCCCGGAAGCTCGCGGACCTGATGCAGGCGTTGCTTGCCTTCCTCGGTCGCAATGACATGATGGCGTATCTCGTCATGATGGCCATTCGTTTGGTCGAGCTTCACCGGGTCCTCAAGCCCACGGGGAGCATTTATCTGCATTGCGACCCGACGGCAAGTCACTACCTCAAATTGCTGATGGATTCAGCTTTTGGGCCTGAGCATTTCAGAAATGAAGTCGCGTGGAAGAGACACAATGCGCGAAGCACCGATCGGCGCTGGCCGAGAGTGCATGACATAATGCTTCTGTATTCGAGGGGACCACGCTTCTTGTTCCGCCCCACTCTTGTTCCTGGGGACATGGCGAAGATCCCGCACACCCTCATCACCGGCGCCGACGGGAAGAAATACCAAACCTACGAACTCACTGGTGCAGGCAGGACTAGGCATGGCGAGAGCGGCAAGCCGTGGCGGGGATTTAACCCCTCAAAGATGGGCCGCCACTGGGCGAATGCGCACTCAGTAATGGACGAGTGGGACGCCGCCGGGCTGATCCATTGGCCCCGCGATAGAGGGTTTCCTCGGCGGCGCGACGCCGAGCCGTTTGTGCCAGAAGCTAGGACAATCACGGTCGGAGATGTTTGGACCGACATCGACCGGATAAACCAATCAGCCAAAGAGCGTCTCGGCTATGACACGCAGAAGCCTGAGGCATTGCTCGAACGAATCGTCAGGGCCAGCAGCAATGAAGGCGACGTTGTTCTCGATCCCTTCTGCGGGTGCGGCACGGCTGTCGCCGTTGCCGAACGGCTGAAGCGGAGTTGGATCGGGATTGATATCACTTATCTCGCCATCAACCTTGTCCAGCGCCGCTTGCGCGACAGCTTCGGCGAACAGCTCAGCCCCTACGAAATCATCGGTGCGCCCACGGACGTGCGGGGCGCCGAGGCGTTGAAAGAGATCAGCCCGCACCAGTTCGAGTGGTGGGCGGTGGACCTGGTGAATGCGCGGCCAGCAAAGGAGCACAAGAAGGGCGCGGACACCGGCATCGATGGGTACATCAACTTCTTCGACGACAAGAGCGGCCAGGCCAAGCAGGTGATCGTGCAGGTGAAGAGTGGGTACATCGGCGTGAACCACGTGCGCGACCTGAAAGGCGTACTCGACCGCGAGAAAGCCGCCATCGGCGCGCTTATTACCTTGCGTGAGCCCACAAAGCCCATGCTCACGGAAGCTGCGGCCACGGGCTTCTATGAGTCAAAAGACTTTCCGGGCCGCTATCCCCGCCTGCAAATCCTCACCATTGCCGAATTGTTGGCGGGGAAGAAACTGGAGTGTCCGACCCACCGCGTCGAAACCTTCGCCAAAGCCGAGCGTAAGACCAAGAGCGAACAGGACGGGTTGTTTTGAAAGCTAGAATCGTGCCAGAAGGTGAAATTGAAGAATGTTGTGAAAGACTGTTGGAAGTGCTTGCCTTCCTTCGCACGGAATTCCTGCGCGTCCTCTCTAAGCACGGCCTCCGCCGAGAGGACCTCACTACAGCACTGACAGGTCTGGCAGTCTCTGCGATCGACAGCTTGAGCGCAGCGATCCTGGCCTTATACCGTTTTGACCTATCAAGCAACGGGGTGATGGTTTCGCGTTTCGAGGAGCACTTCGCGCTCATGTTCTACTTCGCCCTTTGCGATAATGGGGAGATGCTGTCGAAGTGGTTCAAGAATCCCAGAATGGTTCTTTCCGAAAGAGACCACAAGATTTTGACGGCAGTAGATGCAAAGATCACGAACTTTTTCAAGCGAAATCCAGACTGGAGTTTTAAAGATAGGTTCCACGCCGGGAGGGCAGAAATCGTCCACGCCACTTGGCAGAGCGTCGAACACTCCCTCAGTTGGGCCGCTGGCCGATACGGACTAGCGACACCGGATGCCCGCAGTTTGTCCTCGCTTGCGGATGATCTGAGACGGGGTCGGGCTGTTTTGATACTCGCGATGGGCCCATCAATCGGCCGTTTTATTGAGTTCCTTCAAAAAATCATCTTTACAAGAGCCGAGTTCTCGGAGGTTTCTCCAGGCGACGCGTACCTCTCAAGTTTGGACGAGGACATCCTCCGATGGTGGGGTAGTGCTGACCAAATGCTCGGTGAGATCGAATGCCAGAAACATGAGACATCCGAATCCGCTCCTTCTGAGGAGCGCGAGCGCAATGAGGGAGACACCAGGTCCCGCGACTCTCAGGAACTTCTTGAGGAGGACGAGGCTGCCATATTTGATTCTGAAACTCAGCGGCTCGATTGGCTGATCCAACACATCGAGGAACAAGTCAGGGGCTGCGACGGCCCACAGGTAGCCCCTGATCTCATTGAGGTTTTCGTCGTTACCAGTGCGTGGTTGAACGCTGCTCTCACGCAGGCCAAGGCTATCTTATTGCTGATCACGAAGGGGCTGCCGGAGGCTGTTGGGCCTGCCCAGCGGGCACTGTATGAATTGTGGATTGATTGGCGTTTCCTCTTGAGGCACGGCGACCGAGCTTTTAATGCAGCCAAGGTGAGAATGAACGCGATGCTGGAGGCGCTCGACTCTTTCGAAAAACGGCCGGACACGCTTGAGCCCTCAGAGCTTGCGGAGTCTAAGCTCAGGTTGCAGGAATTTGAGGCACGGTACCCCCACGCCTCGGTTGAAGTGCGGGCTCAACGGCGGAAGCGCAGGTACCACTGGTCCGGAATGAGCCGCTCCGAAATGGAGCGGACTCTCGGGGATAGCGCGTTTGTCTACCAGTATTTATCATGGGAAGCCCACGGGGTCATGGGTACGATTCGTGATGTGGCATTCGAGGCCAACGAAAGGGTCGCGCATTTCCGGTTTGGTCGGCAAGAGAGTGAGTCGGGCGTTAACCGGTGCGCTTGGCTGAACGGCGGGGTGCTCTACTATATCTACAATGATTTTGCCCACTTGTGGGGTCTGCCGCCCGTCGTGTTGCCGAGTAAGTAGCCGCTAGCCACGGACAGCGCCTTTATGTCCGTGGCCCTTTCTCGTGCCCGATCTCTCAGCGGCAACCGCACGTCGCCAATCTGGATGGGGCGCGCCACGCACCATACGATACGTGGCACGCCACGCACTGTACGGTGCGTGGCACGCTGCCACCGTCGCCTCGCCCAAAGCACGCCCATTCCCCTTCGCTCCTTCCTCCGGAAAAGAGGAAGGCCAAATATGACG
This sequence comes from Acidobacteria bacterium UBA7540, assembly GCA_002478145.1. Next base: position 95,910 of record DLMI01000023.1, on the reverse strand, counting down.
ATGTTGACTTGTCAGCGTGTGATTTATAAGTTACAATAGAAACGTGATCGAGATTCGCCACTACGTCAGCCGCGCGGGAAAACAGGTGCCGGGTACCAGGTGTCAGGGTCCAAGGTTTGATATTCCCTTAACCCGTAACACCTATCCGAAGTACTTCAAAGATTATGAAGAAAGGAGCGAAAGCTCATGAAACGTAAAGCCAGCGTCTCCCACGACGAGGCCATAGTTCGGCGGCTCCGTAAGGACTCGGACTTTGCCGCCGAGTACCTCAAAGCGGCATTGGAAGATGAGGACGAACCCCGCGTTCTGCTCATTGCCTTGCGCCACCTCGCCCAAGCCCAGGGCATCGCCAAAGTTGCCAAGGCCGCCGGCATCGAGCGAGAGAGTCTCTACCGGGCGTTGTCCGTCCGCGGCAACCCTCGTCTGTCCACGTTAGTTGCCGTCACCAAGGCCATTGGGCTCAGACTCACCGTCGAAGCCGCTGCATGATTCGCGACTCAATCTTCTGTCCGGGTGTTGGCCAACCTCCGTTACAGCCTGTGCGCGCGTGCAATGCGGGCAGCCGCGGTGTCGCCGCGGCTGAAAGTCCACCCATCTTCGCGCCGCTGCACCAGCTTCCCAATCCAGCGTGCGTGCCCACCCGAGTTTCTTACAAGCCGTCCGCCAGTTGGTAGAACAGGCGCGCCCATCGTGACGACGGGATTCCGAAATCGAAGCCGTTGCGGACGATGATCACCCGCTTCTGGGGCGAGACGTAAATGTATTGTCCCTTGTTACCCACGGCGTGGAAGTCGCTCTTGCCCCCGGGACGTTTGTCTCCCCACCAGAAGTACTTGTAGTAATGGCCTTGGGAAACGAAGAAAGGATCGTCTCCATAGTAGCTGGAGGGCCTCTCTTCGGGCTGGGTGGCTTGCTCCACCCAGGCCTGCGAAACGATTTGCTTTCCCTCCCACTGTCCATGGTTCAGCATCAGGCGTCCGAATTTGGCGAAATCAATCGTCCGAGCATTGATGCCACTTTCCATTTTTTCCAGACCGTCTTGGTCGCCGTTAATGCTCCACGAGCCGGGGTACTCCATTCCCAGGGGCTCCCACAGCTTTTCCTGCAAGTACGCGGTCACAGACATGCCGGTCACCCGTTCCAGGATCATGCCCAGCAGAAGCGGATGGTAGTTGTTATAGAGCCAATGTTTCCCGGGAGCATCCACGATGGCGGTCTTTTCCATGGCCGCTTGGCGCAGGTCGGCGGCGTGATAGGTCACGTCGTTGTCATGATACGGCGGGCCTTCGTTGTAGCGGATGCCGGATGACATCAGCAGCAAGTCTCGGATGGTGATTTGCGCAAACCTCGGCTCTCGCCTTGCCAGGTGGGGCAGATACTTGGTGATCGGATCGTGCACGCTGCCCATCTTCCCTTCATCAATCGCAATGCCAACCAGGGTTGAATCGAACGACTTGGCCATAGAAAACGAGGTCACAATCGAGTCCTTCCGGTAACCGTTGAAGTAGTGCTCATAGATCAAGGCGTCGTCCTTAATCACCAGGAACGAAGTCGTGGCGCTTCGGGTCAAGAACCTTTCCACGTTGCCAACTCGCTTTCCGGGGGCATACTCCATGGCCGCGAGCAGCGCCTCGACCCTCTCGTCTTCCGGAGCTCGCTGGAAGTGGAACGGATGCGGGCTGGCCTTGAGTTCGCGCGAACGAAAGATCAGGTAGTCAAGCACCGAGGCGTCGCCCCACTTGTGCAACTGTTCGTCGTACCCCAAGCGATGCAGTTGTAGCCGGTTGCGCCTTAAGTTTTCCAGCCCCTGCTCGTAAACTTCGGAGGCGGAGACCGACGATGGGACAACGTCGCGCAGGACGATCTCGCGATAGTGGTCGTACTCGCGCCGTTCCGGGTTCATCTCCGGGAGGTTCTCTTCCTCTGCCTTCCTGCTTATAAAGCGGGCCACCTTGAAGCTCATGGTGACGCGATCGCTGCCCTGAAAGGACAGGCTTCGCAAAGGAATCGCCATCTCCGCGATCCAACCGTCGTTGACGATGCTGGCCCGGCTTTCCCAATTCATGTTCACCGTGAGCTGGGGCTTGTTGTCGTTATCGAGTGCGCCGCTCGACCGAACATTTCCGGGCGTCACCAGGAAGAACAAGCTATTGAGAGCGTCGTCGTAGGTATTGAGGCAGAGGACGGCCCAATCATCTTTCCACGCATCGTCCCCGGTGGCGGCTAACGCCCGTATCTTCTTGGGCTCATCGTCGAAACTTCGAATGGCCACGTAGAGAGTTGCCGCATCGTAGGCCAGATACACCTCGGTCCGCTCCGAGGGCGATTGGCCGGCCTCGGGGTGGCGGGTCTTGAAATCTGCGTACCTGGCGGCCGACTTCCACCCCGGGTCCCCCATCTTGCCGTCCAGGATGAGCGGCCTTGTCAGTCTGCTGATGCCATCCGCGCCCTCCGGCGCCGCTTGCGCGATCCCATGGCCAGCAGCCAAGAAGAGAAAACCTACCAGGGTCCAAATTCGTACCCGGAGTTTGCGAAAGGGAAACTCAGCAGCAGGCGTGTCGGCGACAGTCATAGCATTCACGAGGGTGGTGCTCCTTTCCGATCACCTCATACTACTTTCGGGTCTGTCATGCTGAGTCCACCGCGGCGGACGAAGCATCCCGGCATTTCTCCGCACTGATTGAGCTTTCAAATGCGGGGATTATTCGCGCAGTTTACCCTAAGCGGGCAGAGCGAGATCCTTCGCGCAGTTTACCCTGAGCGGGCAGAGCGAGATCCTTCGCTGCGCTCAGGATGACAGCGAAGGGATCAGAATGACAGTCCGTGGTGTCTTCCTCTACGAATGACGAACAATCCGTATCAGACAGGCGTCAGTTACCGGCTGATTTCCCCTGAAACTTGGCTTCCACCAAACCGGTTTTTTCGCTCAGCTCGATGCTGACGTCGTCGTAGACAAACGTGAGCCGGAAGCGGTAGCAGTTAATGTTGGCAACTTCATTATAGTCAAAAACAAACGTGCTGTTGCTCTCCCACCGGCCTTGCAATGCTACGGGTAGCCCAAATCGACCGCCGGGGGAAAGACGGGGGATCCCATCAAGACCGACCGGCCGCTGTTCAACCCGGCCGTCGGTTGATTCCAAATGCGCGACCGCTACGCTCGGTCCTGAAAAAGTGAGCGAGAACGATTTCAGTCCCCGAGGATTGGCTTCAACCGCGTACTTCCTGCCGGAGATAACCTTGGACATGGGAGTTGCCGACGTTTCCGGGGGCCGAGCAGCGGCGCTGACCGCTGCCGCCAAGCGAGCTTGGCCGGCCGGATTCTCCGGCAGACGCTGGTCAGATTTGATTGATTCTCCGATGAACTTTCCGATGTCTCCCGGTTCGAATTCTCCACCAGTAAACACGACAATGCGATTCTCGGCGGGCGTCACGGTGATACGCTGGCCTCCGCGCCCCAGCGCTTCGTATTCGCCCCTTTGCGCGTAGACCCAGAATCCATACCCATATTCCACATTGCCCCGGCCGGGATGCGAGTGTGCCTGGGTTGCCGCCTGCATCCAGTCCGCCGGGACAATTTGCCGGCCTTCCCAGCGCCCCTGGTGGAGCCATAGGTATCCAATCTTGGCCATGTCGCGCGGCCGCAGGTGGAGATCGCCCCAGCCGTTGCTGACTCCCTGAGGATCGGAAGGCCAGATGACGTCCTCAATGCCCAGAGGCTGGAAGAGCTCGCGGCGCGCAAATTCCAGCTCACTGCGGCCCGTGGTCTGAGAAATGATTCCTGAAAGCAGGTGCATGCCCCCGCTGCAATATTCAAATTTGCTGCCGGGCTCCGCCAGCATGGGGAGATCGAGCATGAACTGTACCCAGTCCTTGCTTTGCATCATTTCCCGCAGGGTGATTTCGCCGTGGTCAACATGGCAATCCAGGCCGGAGGTCATGGTCAGGAGGTCCTCAACGGTCATCCGGTTTTTCCGCTCGTCGCGGTTGGCGATGTTCCGTTGGGGAAAGAGCGAAAGCACAGGCTGGCGCACGCTGCTGAGCTTGTGCTCGCCGATGGCAATTCCGATGAGCGTGGACGTAATGCTCTTCGTCATCGACGCCCCGTCGTGTACCAGGCCTTCCTGGAAGGGATAGAAATATGCGTCCAGCACAACGTAACCGTTGCGCACGATCAGTAAACTATGGATCGGAATCTGGTTTTGCCGGACGTAATCGAGGGCCTGCGCAAGGACCTCTGAGTCCATGCCTTGGGCTTCCGGAGTGGAGGATCGCCATCCGTGCGTCGGCCAATACGTCTCCTGCGCAAGCGGGGAAGCCGTTGGTTCCTGCGCGAGGGTCGCAACACTGAGGATAGCTACGAGCAGAACGAGCACAGATGGAGTAGCGCGTTTCACACCTGTCTCCTATTGACGAGGCAAAGGGATTCCTCCCACCCAAGCCATTGAACCGAAATTTCCATTTCAGAGCACCGGTTCGCTTACCGCGGCTGAGTGGTCGGCGAGGCGGGAAGGTTGCGTCATGCGGTAGAGATGGTTGAGGGGTACACGGCCGGGGCCCACGACGTAAGCCTTGCGGATGGCCTCGGTAACGTAGGCTTTGGCCAGCACGACGGCATCGCGAAGCTGGCGGCCCAGCGCCAGGTTGGCCGCGATCGCGGAAGAAAACGTGCAGCCGGTGCCGTGGGTGTTATCGGGCTTTACGCGGTCACCCATGAAGACTTCGAGCGCCGAGCCGTCAAAGAAAACGTCGATGGCTTTATCAAGGTGGCCGCCGGTCACCACTACGGCGCGCGCGCCCATCTCGACCAGCTTGCGCGCTGCCGACTTCATGGCTTCCAGGTTTTCGACCCGGAGGCCGGTCAATGCCGAGGCTTCGACAAGGTTGGGGGTAATCACGGAGGCGCGCTTGATTAATTGCTCGCGGACAAACTCCTGGCACGCCGGATCCGCCAGGTCTCTCCCGCTCGAGGAGTGAAAAACAGGATCGAGCACGGAAGGGAGCGGCGGATTGGATTCGAGGATCTCGCTTACAACTTCCGCATTGGCTCGATTTGCCAGCATGCCAACCTTGATGGCTTTCACACGGCCATCCGCGAGGAGGGCAGCAATGGTGTCTTTCAGAACTGCGGGTTCAGTCGGGTAGAGGGCCGTGACGCCCTGAGTGTTTTGGATGGTGAGCGCCGTGATGGCCGCCACTCCATAGCAGCCATGGGCGCCGAATGTTTTCAGGTCCGCAGCGATTCCTGCTCCGGAGGAGGGATCGAAGCCCGCTATGCTGAGGACCACCGGCCACGAGGCGCTGAGCTGGTGATTCATCTTTTTTTCGCTGAGCCTCTTTTCCTGACGCGAGACTTTAAATAATTATAAAGTGGCTTGCCTGCTTGTCAACAAAGAATTCCGGGCTGGAAGCCTCCGCACGAAGATTTTTTCTCAGGCTCACCTGTCGGAACCTTCCACGTCCATTTCTGTGTCGGATTGCACTTCGAGCTTTAAGGTTTGTGAGTTCGTAAAGGGCAGCGGGGCCGGGCTTTTGAGACGGGCGCTCAAGGTCTGGTGGACGGTGCCATGGTTCTGGAGCACCCTCCCGTCGTCCAGCGCCAGCAGCACGCGGCCTTTGCCCTGGCCGTCGATGCGCATGTCCACTCCCAGACCGTGGGATTCAAGCTGGGCCAGCGGATGCGCCTTCCCAAGGGCGTCTGGCGAGGGCCTCAGCACGTCCACGAAGCTGAATTCCACCACCGCGGCTTTTACGCCTCCGACCTTGGTCTTGCCGACGTAACGCAGGGTGTTCTCCCCTTCGACGTTATAGGGATACGCCGCGCTCGCCGGCGAGTCGAATTTGCGCTTCCAAGTCTCTCCCGGTTTCACCGGGTGCTCGGGATAGAGGCTATCGCCTCCTACTTGCTGAAGGAAAAACCTCAATGCCTGGCGAAGCGGCTCTCGATAGGCCAGGTCCAACTGCTCGAACAAGCCCTCCCCGCCTTCAAACCCCAGGAGCTGTCCGTTGCGGTCAAAGTGGGCGACGATATCCTGGCCAGCCACGTGTTCGCTGATTTCCCGCTGTGCGCTTACGGCGGGGTCACGGAAATTGGCGGGCACGCGGTCGGCGAGGTCCGACTGGAATTCGAACTTGTCGAAATGATTCTCAATGTCAGCGCTGCCGTCGCTATGGACTGCCTTTACCGTCACGGTGTTCTGCTGCTGCACGGAGAAGTTGGTGGGCAGGGGAGGCAGAAAATTCTGAAGTTCGGGGGGCTCGGAGTGAATCACCGCCTTCGTGTGCATTTTGGTGGCGTAGACCATTTTCTGGCCGCTTTGGTATCGGCGGATGAGCCTCACTTGGCCGCCCCATGCCAGGGCAGATGTGGGTGCCCACAAGGTTAGCAGTGCCAGCGCGGAGAGCAGCCGGACGCTCCGGAATCGATGCAGCGCTGGCGCGAGGTTTTGCCGCTCAAGACGATACATTCGCCATTTCCTTTTGGTATCGCTCCAGGCATTCATGGGAGCAGAAGTGAAGGGTCTCCGAGCCGTGCACGAGGCGGTGGGAAAGTTCTGTGGAAACAAACATGCCGCAAACAGGGTCGCGCTCGGTCTTGCCAATGCGCATCCGGGAAGAGTCTCGAGTTCCCCCGTCCACGGCACGATTCTCCCGGCGCGGAGAAGAGGGACCGAAGAGACCTTGCAGGGCCCGGCCCAGCATCTTCGCGATCAGGATGAGGAAGACTAATTCCACGAAATAGGAGAGCAAGCGTCCCATAGTTTGTCAGACGGCGCAGGGGTGGCCCGTACATTGTTCTTCATATATGCGCCACCCACGCAAACGTGTTTTGCCCTCTCCCGAGGGGAGAGGGTGGCCCGCGATCCCGATGCACTTCATCGGGACGCGGGCCGGGTGAGGGGTCAGTTCCACGTCAGCCTCCCGCGTCCCTCATTTGTCAGACGGCATGAAGGGCCTGGGGGATGCCCTGAGTTTATTGCCTGGGCAGAGCGCCACCGCCGGAGCCCCGCGCCGCGTCCAACTTCTGCTTCAAGCTTTGAAGAGCTGGATTCGAGGGATCCAGATTGTGCAGGCGGTCCCACGCCCGCTGGGCGGCTGCGGTGTCGTGAGTCCCTTCCAGGTTCACCACAATCACGTTCAACAATGTGGGCTTGTGGTCGGGATCAATGGCCAGCGATTGGCTGTATTCTTCGAGCGCCTGTCCGGTCTGGCCGAGGTAAAAGTATGCAGTTCCCATGTCAGTGCGGGCGTTGACGTTCTTCGGATTGATGGCCAGGGATTTCTGGTACCACTCGATTGCCTGTTGGTACTGCCGCTGGTCGTACAGGAAGTTGGCGAGTTTCAAAGGAATGTCCGAATCCTTGGGGTTTTGTTCCGCTTCCTCCTGGAGTTGCTTGATAACCAACGCGGTGTCGATGGGAGGATGCCCCTCAGGCAATCCTGGCGGCATGCCTGCATCCTGGGCTGCACCAGGAGCGCCCCCGCCAGGCATCTCAGAGGGCATAGCCGGGGTTGCCGGCATCACAGCTTTCTGCCGCCCGCTCCAGTTCATCTGCGCGTCCGTGATATACCCCGCAAGAAATCCCACCACGAAGAATACCACCGCCGTAAGTATCGTTTCCTTCTTCATTCCGTTCCCATACCCGCACAATGGCAATGATGGAAGTCTAATTGAGCCACATGGCAGCGTCAAGCAGAGTCGGCGGGCGACATTGGAGTGGGTGGCGCAGACCTGTTTTTTAGGTCTGCGGCTCTTCGGACCGTACAGGAACAGCCGCCATAACCGCGACCTGCCGGCAATTTCTTTGGCCCAGCGCGCGTGGACAGGACCCGACGCCGGCAGGCCAAAAGCCGCAGAGCTAAAAACAGCTCTGCGCTAGGTGCTAGTGTCCTGTCCCACCTAATTACTGACAGTACCCCCTCACTCCCCTGCCCCTCTCCCCTTTGGGGGAGAGGGTGGACAGCCGCCGGCGTTTCCATCAGCCGGGGCGGGCCGGGTGAGGGGGTTCCTGGCAGGCTGCTCATTGTCAACAATAACATGGGACAGGACACCAGGAGCCGACCGTGGCTGTGAGCGCTCGGCACTGAGAGCCGGAGGCTGATCAGTTACTTCTGACGTATAGTAGGATATTTTTAGCTTGACTTACCAAAAGCGTGTCAGTATGATTAACCTGATAGAGTAGGTGAGCCGTGAAGGCTGAGACCAGTGTCGTCACCACCAAGGGACAACTCGTGATTCCGGCGCGGCTGCGTCGGCGGTTCGGGATTAAGAAGGGAACGACCATTTCCTTCCTCGAGGAGGGCGGGCGTATAGTTGTGCAACCCGTGACCCGGCAATTCATCCGTGGACTGCGCGGATCCCTCAAGGGGGAGCCTTCTGCGCTCGACCTTCTGCTCAAGGAGCGCAAGCAAGAACGCGCACTGTGATGAACTACGTCCTTGACGCCAGCGCTCTGATGGCCTTCTTCGAGGATCGCGCGGGCGGGGAAAAGGTGGAAGAGCTTCTATCCAAGGCTGCCGAAGCCAAGCGCCCCCTGCTGATGTCCGTAGTCAACTGGGGCGAGGTTTATTACGCGATTTGGCGGGCGCACGGGGAGAAAGCGGCCAACACCAAGCTCCAAGAGACTGCCCAGCTTCCGGTTGAGTTGGTGGGCGTCGACGCGGAACTTGCCCGGCTGGCCGCCAGCCTTAAAGCTCAGCATAATCTTCCCTACGCCGACTGCTTCGCCGCCGCGCTGGCCAAAACGCGCAAGGCAACCTTGGTCACGAGCGACAAAGACTTTGAGTGTGTTGCCACTCTTCTCAAGGTCCTCTGGCTCTGAGGCACTTTCGTGACGGCGGGCCTCCTCCAACCTTTGTGAATCCGTCGGCTGACGGATCATTCCAATCCCGCAGTCGCGGGAGAGGAATCTCGCTCTGACCCGGAGCAGTCTGGCGCGCGCGATTACACTGGGGCCCTAGGCAGGGAGGCGAGCGAGAGTCTCATTAGCCATCATTCGTATACCTCGCGCCGGTGCGCAATGCGCGTGATGCTGATAAGCTTTGCTGCGTCGTCGATGATGTAGACCACACGCCAGTCACCAACCCGGACGCGCCACTGATCTCTGTAGCCTTTCAGCTTTTTGCATCCCGCCGGTCGTGGTGCAGTGCGCAGAGAGTTCATTTTTTGGAGGACTCGGGCCAGCACGTTATCCGGCAGCGATTCGAGTTCCTTCCGCGCCGAAGGCTTGACCTCAACGGAATAGTTATTCACGCAGCCGCCCGCGTCTTATGAGGTCCGCTTTGATCTTTTCAAGCGGTATCCCCTTTTCGTGGCGGCGCGATTGCGAAATCAGCCCGTCCCAAAAATCCTCCAACACCGCGCCGTATCTTTTCAAGTCAATTTGAACGGCCACCTTGCGGCCCCTCTCATCGGTCACGAACTGGATTCCGGTCATAGCCAGTGCTCTCCTTAGGTTCCTGTTCTCACTCTAAATTTGCCGCCTCTCCCTGTCAACCCAATAGTACACGGCCACCGATCTCCATCGCGTACGCGAGGAAGGCGTTCTTTTTTCTAAGCCGGAATGTCAATTATCCCAATTGATGCGACAGCGTCTGGGGCGGGTGGCGCATACGTCCCGACGGCCTTTGTCGGGATGTATGCGCCCCTCGGTGATGCGTCACGGCACTGCGTCCATGGCCAAGACCGAAGCGTCATTCCAGAACAGGAAAAACAAAGCGGTGCGACGCTCAAGCTTCTGCACGATCTGCGACGGGTTCGCCTCCGCCCAGTACCATCTGGTACGGGGCTCCGGCCTCGGCCCGATGAGCGCGTGAATATCTTCCGGCATGAGAACGTATCCAACGATTCATGTCTCTTGACAAGCGGAACAAGATAGGCTAGGATAGTACGTGGAAGAGCAGGTGCCAGGTGCCAGGGGCTGGGGACTGGGGGCGGAAGGGCAGGGGCAGAGAATAGGGGACAGGGAATAGGGAACAGGGAATAGGGAATAGGGAGTAGGGAATGGTGAATTGGTCGGGTCCCTTTTGGGCACCGCTTACCGCGTAGTCCATGTGAGGGCAGCCGGCGTTGGCAGGACGTTTGGCAGGCACAGCAGACCGAGACAAGATGTCGCTTGGGACAGACAAGGAACGAAGTTAGTAACTTTAAAAATGAACGACCGACGCGTGAATGTCTATGAAAACAAAGGGCCGCTGTGGAAAACTCGGGCCTGAAGCTGGAATGTATATGAAAACAAAGGAACTTAGCCGCTTAAAGCGGGAATGTTATTGAAAATAAAATTGGTTAGGGCTTGACTCAGCAAGACGGAGATGATGGTCAACTACAATTTGTCCAGGCCACCTTGCATTATCGAGAACCCCACCGGTTGGGTTGTCCCGCTCGCTCCAACTGCCTTGCACGCCACCTGAATTCGTGAGTCCAGTCTCCTGTCACGCTTAATCGTTGACAACCCGATCTTGCCGGACCCCCTCACCCGGCCCCGTCGGCTGACGGGTGGAACGTGAGTAGCCGTGGGCGCAAGCCCACGGTCGGTGTTCCCCTGATGCCGCCCAACCCATCAGCCAACGGGTTGTCCATGGCAGTCCGGCCCTTCCACGGCCGCATGTCGGTTGATACGTTCCTAGCCGTGGGTTCCACCCACGGCTACTCAAAGTGCTCCCCTTACGGGGAGCAAAACCAGAGATGGAAAAATTGACTCATTTGCATCAAGCTTTGCACTTCAAGATTTCTACCTGCAAGAACAATAGCTTTTCTCGCAAATCCGTCGGCTGACGGCAAAGGCGCAACGTCATGCAAGGCGCAAAGATCTGTGAGGCTATCCAAGACGCGCGATGGCTGTACAAGCACAAGAGTTCGTGTTTGCGCCCGCTCGCGCCGTCCGTGTGTTATCCTTTACTCTTGACCTTCGACCTTTGACTTTCAACTTTCCATAAGCAAACCGGATGGCTGTCACGGACAAAAATAAGAAAGCTCCCCTCGAGGCGGTCTTTGGTCCGGGTGGATGGCTGGCGCGCCGTCACCCGAACTACGAGCACCGGCCCGGCCAGCTCGAAATGGCCGAGAGCGTCGAGGCCGCGAGCGAAAACCGCCGACACCTGATCGTAGAGGCGGGGACCGGCACCGGCAAGACGCTGGCTTATCTCGTTCCCATCATGCGAAGCGGGCGGCGCGTGGTCATCTCCACCGGCACCAAGAACCTCCAGGAGCAACTCTTCTTCAAGGACATCCCTTTCTTGCGAAAGCTGTTCCCTGACATCCGCGTGGCCCTGATGAAAGGCCGGCAGAATTACCTCTGCCGGCAGAAGCTCTACGACATTGAAAAACAGCCTGTACTGAACGGGCTGGACGAAGTCGCGCAGTATCCCCGGCTGCGGGAATGGGAAGCGAAGACCGAGGTGGGAGACCGCGCAGAGCTCTCCTGGCTGCCGGATTCGAGCGAACTCTGGATGAAGGTTGACGCCCGGCGCGAGACCTGCACGGGGCAGAAGTGCCCCCAATTCGAACGCTGCTTCATCACCTTGATGCACCAGCGCGCCGCCGCATCCGACTTGATTATCGTGAACCACCACCTCTTCTTCGCCGACCTGGCCCTAAGGGGATCGGAAGTCGCGAGCCTGCTCCCCGATTATGAAGCCCTGGTGTTCGATGAAGCGCACGACATCGAAGACGTGGCGACACAGTATTTCGGATTGCAGGTGAGCAATTATCGCGTGGAAGAGTTGGCGCGCGACACGGAATCAACCCTGAAGGCGAAGGGACTGAAGAGCGCTGAGGTGTTGCATGCCGTCGCCGAACTGCGGCGTCGCTCGGACCTCTTCTTTGAACTGTTCCCGAGCGCTGAAACCCGCTCCAATTTTGATAACCGGGAAAGCTTCCTGAAAGTGCATGGGGGTGCTTATAGCAGCCTGCTCAATGCGCTGGTGCGCCTGGAGACCGAAATGGGCGGCTTGAAGGACCGGCCGGAGGAAGTCAACAACCTGGTGAGGCGCGCCGTCGAGCTTCGGCAGGCGTTACAGGCAGTCATGGAAGGCAAAGAAAGGACCATGGTCTATTGGTGGGAGCGGCGCGGACGGGGCGTTTTCCTGGAGGCCACGCCCATCGATGTTGCCCCCATCCTTCGGGAGCGGTTATTCGGGAGCGTGGACACGGTGATCCTGACCTCCGCCACCCTGGCCGTGGGCGGCAACTTCGATTTCCTGAAGAGGCGGTTGGGGATTGAGAATGCCAGGGAGCGAATCCTGGATTCGCATTTCGATTTCCCGCGGCAGGTGTTGCTTTATACCCCCCTGCATTTGCCCGACCCCCGCGAGCCGAACTTCACGCGCCTGGCGGCCGAAGAGGTTGTCCAACTCTTGAAGGCCACCCAGGGGCGGGCCTTCGTCCTCTTTACGTCCCACCAGCAGATGCGCGAGGTCTTCGAGCGCGTGCGCCACCGGCTGCGCTATCCCATGCTGATTCAGGGCTCCATGCCCCGGACTGAGATGCTTGAGCGCTTCCGTAATACGCCACACGCCGTGCTTTTTGGGACAAGTTCCTTCTGGCAAGGTGTGGACGTCCAAGGTGAGCAATTGAGCGCCGTGGTGATTGACCGGCTCCCCTTCGCCGTCCCCTCGGACCCAGTCATCGCCGCAAGGATCCGGCAGATCAATGAAGAGGGGGGTAATGCATTCATGGATTACCAGGTGCCGCAGGCCGTCCTCGCCTTGAAGCAGGGGTTTGGGAGGCTGATCCGCAGCGTGACAGACCGTGGAGTCCTTGCCATTCTGGACCACCGCATGATGCGCAAACATTACGGGAAGACTTTCTTGGAGAGCCTGCCGCGTTACCGCATGACGAATCGGCTGGATGACGTGAAGGTTTTCATGCGAGAATCGCTGTAGGGAACAGGGAATAGGGAACAGGGAATAGGGAGAACGGACGAAGGAACCTCATGATGTTCGAAATATCAGTTGAGTATAGCTTCGCAGCGGGCCACGCCCTGCGCGAGTACAAAGGAAAGTGCGAGAACGTCCACGGACACAACTACAAGGTTCGGGTGACGCTTGCCGGGGATAAGCTCAACTCTGCGGGGCTGCTGATGGATTTTGTAGAATTGCGGGCCGAAATTAAGGGGCTGGTCGAAAAACTCGACCACCGCTTCCTAAACGACATTCCGCCTTTCGACCAATTGAACCCTTCGGCGGAGAATCTCGCCAAGTATATTTGCGACGGAATTGAGCCTCAGGCGCGGAATCAGGGATTGCAAGTGTACGGTGTTACGGTCTGGGAAACAGATACGACTTCTGCCACCTACCGTCCCCCGGGTTGATCCTCCCGGCGGACTTCCCCGAGCCAACGAAGCCTACCAAGTCCAGAAGGCCACAGCGGGGTGCATCTCAGCTTGGTGCTGCTGGGAGCAGACGCCCTGCTTGCAAAAGTAGACGTCTTCGCACCAGCGGCAGCGGGCTAAGCGCTCCTTTTCACGGATGGTACCGCAAATCGCGCAAGCCTCCAACATGTCCGCAACAAAATGGCGCGAGTATTTCCGCCAAATGTCTTCAGCTTCGTTTTCTTCGCGGATCCTTCCCAGGTCGTCGTGGGTCATCATAACCCGCTCCTTGTCCGCCTGTGGATTTAGATGCAAACATCATGCCAGGATGTACACTCATCCGATAAAAATGATTTCCGCAGACTCAAACGAAGCCACGTCAATTGATTAGAAGAATACTTTCCCGTCAACTCATTATGCCATGTTTGTCGAAAATTATCACCGTGCATTGTAGTGGGTCAATTTGATGCTGTAGCGGCGAGTTTACCTCGCCAAATGGCGGCGTAAAGCCGCCTCTACATCAAATTGACCCACTACCCCCTGCATGTTTCAGCGGCCTCAACCCGAACTCGGAAGTTGGACTTGCGCAGACACGGGGCTGGTTTGGGAGGATTCGTACTCTGACGCTGTGCCCACGGGGCGGCAAGAAATCAGGTAAAATGGACCAGATCGGAGAAGTTTTTTCCAAGGGTACCGGCGGGGCGAGGATGGTAATCACCGAAATTTTCAAATCTATCCAGGGCGAGTCCACTTACGCCGGCCTGCCTTGCCTTTTCGTGCGGCTTACGGGCTGCAATTTGCGCTGCCACTGGTGCGACACTGCTTATGCCTTCAACGGGGGGCAGAAGATGGCGGTTGCGGATGTACTTGCCAGGATCCGCCAATTGGGCGGGAAATTAGTGGAGTTGACGGGAGGCGAGCCCCTTTTGCAGCAGGAAGTTTATCCCTTGACGGACCACCTTCTTGCCGAGGGTTACCGCGTGTTGGTTGAAACCAGCGGTGAGCGCAACCTCGCTCAATTGCCGCGCGAGGTCGTTAAAGTGGTTGACGTGAAATGCCCCGGAAGCGGCGAGGAAGGCAAGTTCTGTTTTGATAACCTGGCATTGTTGGAACGGAAAGACCAGATCAAGTTCGTCATTTTGAATGAGGATGACTACCGGTACGCCCGGGCTTTCCTCGCCGAGCACAACCTGCATCGGCATGTCGAGGAAGTGATTTTTTCGCCGGTCTTCGCCCAGTTGGCGCCCCGCAACCTCGCCGCCTGGATCCTCCGCGACGGCCTGGAGGTGCGGATGGGACTGCAGCTTCACAAGTTCATCTGGGGACCGGACGCCCGGGGAGTGTAGTCCAAAGTAGGCAGTAGGGGATGACAACGGACCACGGACCACGGACAACGGACCAACCACTCGCCGTCATTCTTGCCAGCGGCGGCATGGATAGCTGCGTCACTACGGCAATTGCTAGCCTTGAATACCGCCTGGCGATGTTGCACGTCGCCTACGGCCAGCGAACTGAAGCACGCGAGCTTCGCTCCTTCAACGCGCTGGCGGATTTCTACCATGCGGAACATCGCTTGGTTTGTCATCTGGGCCACCTTAGGCAAATTGGCGGTTCGAGCTTGACGGACCCCGCTTTGGCTGTCGAGCGGGCCAATCTAGACCGCAAGGAGATTCCTTCCAGCTACGTGCCTTTTCGCAACGCGCACTTCCTGTCCATTGCCGTTTCCTGGGGCGAGGTTCTGGGCGCCCGCAAAATCTTTGTTGGCGCGGTGGAGGAGGACAGTTCCGGATATCCCGATTGCCGCCCTGCTTACTACGAGGCCTTCAACCGTGTGATTGCCGCCGGCACGAAGCCGGAAACACAACTTGAAATCGTTGCCCCGGTCATCCGGATGCGGAAGAGCGAAATCGTCCGGCGCGGAATGGAGCTTGGCGCGCCGTTCGCACACACTTGGTCGTGTTACCAAGCGGAGGATGCGGCCTGCGGCCTGTGCGACAGTTGCGCTTTGCGCCTGAGGGCGTTCGAAGAGGCGGGGATTGAAGATCCCATACCCTATGCCCAGCGCCCACACTACGGCCGACGGACCGTTTCCATGCCCTGACGGCCTTGCGCCTTCCACTTGATTTTCCAGTTTCGGGCGCTATCATGAGGCAGTTTCTTGCGTGGTTGCTTTGCCCTGGGTCCTGGGCCGCATGGAGGCTGTCCCATTTTCAGGGAAAGCGGGAACGTCGCTGGGGTTTTCGGGAGCGAGGCCAAGGCGCGACCGGGAGGGCGATCATTCCCTCCACGGTTGAGTGTTGCCTGTTTTTCTCAATGGGGTTGAGCGGATTCCCAAATGGCGCTAGAATGTGATGCTTAAACATGAATGAAGGAGGGACTTATGTCTAGTTCATTGACGCGGAGACTGACCGGGGTGATGGTTCTCTTGGCGGCTTTTGCCTTCACGGTTTCCGCATTTGCACAAACCGGCGGAGTGACCGGCAAGTGCACAGGTGAGGATGGAAGCCCACTGGCAGGCTATACAATCCAGCTCGAACGGCAGGAAATGAAGTGGAGTGGACACGTAAAGACCAATAAGAAAGGTGAGTACACATACATCGGCCTCCAGACCGGGAACTACAAGCTCACACTCCTCAATCCCGCCGGCGGGCACGTCTTTAACGTCACCCAGCATGTTGGATTGGGAGACCCCACGGAAATCAACTTTGACATGGCCAAGGAAAAGTCCGCTGCCTACAAACAACAGATGGCCAACCCTGAAACGGCGAAGAAAATCGAAGAGGAGCAAAAGCAACAGAAGCAGTTTACTGGTCTCAAGGCGACATTCGATCAAGCAACGCTCCTTTATAACCAGCAGCGTTTCGCCGAGGCAGCGGCGATGTATGAGCAGGCCCTGCCGATGGCAAAGGACAAGAACCTGCCTATTGTGCTGGGCCGATTGGGAGATGCTTACCAGAAGGCCGCAAATAAGGAGCCGGACAAGGATGGCAGGATAAAGGACCAGCAAAAGGCCCTCGACTATTTTCAAAAGGCTATGCAGTTAGCCCCCAATGATGCCGCGCTTCACGGCAACCTCGGCAGCGTTTACGCCGACATGGGCAAGGTGGCTGAGGCCCAGGCGGAGTTCCAGAAGGCGGCTGATCTCAACCCCACCGGAGCGTCCGGCTATTACTACAATCTGGGCGTCGTCATGGTCAATCAGGGCAAGATGGACGATGCCGCTGTGTCACTCAAGAAGGCCACGGACCTCGATCCCACCAACGCCAACGCTTTTTACTGGTATGGCATGGCTTTGCTCGGCAAGGCGGGGACAAAGCCGGATGGCACGGTTGATGTGGTTCCCGGGACCGTTGAAGCGTTCCAGAATTACTTGAAGCTGCAACCTAATGGCCAGTGGGCGCAGGCCGCGCAAGCCAGCATAGACTCACTCAAAGCCGCAGTGCCAACGGAGTTTAAGGCTCAGAAAAAGAAGAAGAGCTAGTCTTTGGTGCGAGATGCTCGGGCCCCGCAGAGCGATTATTGTCCTGTCGCGGCGGGGCTTGTTCGTTTGCAGGAGTGCCTGAATGAAAATCACCCTGCTCTTGCTCGCTTTGCTGGCCAGCCTCGCCTCGCCCTCGGGGGCGGATACCATCTACCAGATGAATGCCCAGGGCAAGCAGGTGGTGGTGCAGCTTGACGCCATCGTGGTAAGTGAGGACTCCTCCTTCGTGGTTTACAAGCACTTCGATTTGAAAGACCGGCGGGTGGAAATTGTTCGCCTGAACAAGGGAAGCCTGCCCTACAGCGTTGAAACGGCCAGCCCTGACCACCGGCGGCAGATCGTGGACGTCTGGAAGCGCTTCGGCTTCAAGGCCATGGTGACGGACTTGGCAGGGAAAGCCACCCGCGTCTTCGACGTCTACCTGGATTTCTACCCGCCCGGCGGGCGCGGCTCGTTGTTGGAGTCGCTTCCTCCCACCACCAGCTTCACCGTACTCATGGATAACGGGACCGCAGATGAGGTCGAAATCTCCAAGATCGACCGCGTCCAGATCCAGGGCGACCACTTGAAGATGACCCTGCGCAATGGCCAGGTTGAGGAGGGCAAGTTCCTTATGCCTACAAACCTGCCCGCGGAGGTTCGATTTCTGGGCATCACCGACCAGTACAATCCGGCCAGCCAACAAGTGTTCGATTTCTCCCTGCCCCTCCCCAGCATCAAAGAAATAAGATTTGACTAGCGGGTGCATGCTAGGGCCTGGGGAAGGACGGAAGGCAGTACGCGGTAGGTAGTCGGCAGCAAGAAACAGGGACGGGCGACTGCTCGCAGCGGCGCTTGGCACTTGCTTCCGCTTGCCAGGTGCGGTGCCAACGTCCAAGCCCTCACTCAGCTCGACTACGTCCGTTTGTTCAGGCGAGCGAAGCTCACAGCACAAGGTCTTCGCTGCGGACGATCAAAATCCAAACGGCGGCCCGGGCTGACGCAGCTCCTGCCACAACATGAAAAGAGCCATGCACACAATTAACACGAAGGGCCAGAACGTGGTCTTGCTGTTCTCGCCCGGTTCGTGCCCTGCGAGGCTCCGTTTACGGGTGCGCCGCACGAGCCGCGCCGAAATCTGAACCAACAAAGCAAGGGTCGATGATGCGAGCAGTAGTGCGATTACCACTAGCCTTGCCTTGCGCTCACGGGCCAACACCACGGCGGGTGACGCGCTCCCACGCGACGGCTTGACATGGAACAGCGCAGGCTGACCCTCCACGATGCCACCAACCTCTATGTCAGTTTCAGTCGAGCCCGCGAAGATCAACTGAATGACAGCACCATCATTATGCTCAAGAATCTTCCAGCTAACCGGAACAACACCGTCCGCGAGGCGCGAGGCGTCAATCGCGGTGCCGATTACTCCCCTGCTCACTTTGCGGATCCTGGCCTCCAAAATGGGTACGGCTGGGTGCAGGAGTATGCAAACGGGACTTAGAACGTTCTCAGGCCGAATGGACTCTGTACCGTCGTTCCAGATAGCAACCTGAGCCGCCGTGACATCCCCTTTTATATCTTGGTCCCCATGCAATACCCGCAAGGTCGAGGCCTCCCCACCTTTTACGACGATAGTCTTCACCGGGTTCACAGAGTAGCTGAGCCTACGAGTCCTAGCGCCTGCAAAATACAAATATATTGCCAAGGGCACGGCCACCACGCTGAATATCGCGGTCAGCAGGCCGATCCATGGGTTTGAGAAGCGACTGAGGAGGTCGTGGCGTTGGCCAGGCTTATTAGCGAGTTTAGGGATTCCACCCATGAACGAACCTACCCCCCTCTTGGCTAGCATAGTACGCTCCTAAATATAATCCACTGGCAAACCGCTGACAAGGGACGTGAAAAACGCGTGGTGACTCGGCTTGGTGGATTAGCTGAAGAACAGACGGCAGTACGCGGTAGGTAGTCGGGAGCAAAAAACAGAGACGGGGAACTGCGGACTGGAAACACGCAGGTGAGTCGAGAGACCCAGAGGGGGCGTCAGTCGTCAGCAAAGACGGGCGGGCAGTAGCCTTCAACTGAAAACTGTGAACTGACAACTGAGAACTGTTTTCCTTCGCACACATCGCAGGGGCCGCGATGTATGATGTCATGAAGGGGGCGCCACGCGAATGTGGCTACCCGCATTTCGCGCAAGTGCTGAAAATGTGGGATAATAGAATTGGATACTATGGGTCGTCGGCTCCAGCGTTTCTTCATTTGAGGCTGCGGGGCTTTTCTTCTCCAGGCCACAGATTGATCGCACGGGCACTTCTCTTGGGGGGTTGGATGTACCCCCGACGACATCAACTCCGCGACGCGCGGGACACTCGACTCTTGAGGTGAATGAATGAAGAACCTTTTTGTTGGAAACCTGACCTTTGACACAACCGAAGACGCGCTGCGTGGGCTCTTTAGCCCGTTCGGAGAAGTGCAGCAAGTCCGGATCATGACCGACCGCGACACCGGAAAGTCGCGCGGCTTCGCCTTCGTCGAGATGGCTCAGGACGAAGACGCCGCGAAAGCGATCGGCGCGCTGAACGGCAAGGAATTCGAGGGACGCGCGCTCACCATCAATGAAGCGCGCCCGAGACCGGAGCGCAGCGGTGGATTCCGCCCGGGCGGCGGGGGCTTCGGTGGGAAGCGCCGAGGCGGCCACGACAACTCCCGCGGGCCCCGCTCGCAGCGCGAACCCCGCTGGTAAGACGAACTCCCGGCGCGGAGTTTCCGCCCGGATTCTGTTTCACGTCTAATGATGAAAGGAGCCTGCATGGCAGGTCGACAGCGAACGACTTTTCAGAAGCGACAGAAAGAGGTCAAGCGTCTGGAGAAGCAGAAAATGAAGGCCGATAAACGCGCGATTCGGCGGCTGGAGCGGGCTCAGAACCGAGCGCCGGCGGCCCCCGAGATTCCTCCGCCCCTTGCGGAGCCCAACCTGAACCAGCCCTGAAGAGACGGCCTGTCGCGCAGGAAAGTCCTCAGTGGTCAGTTGTCAGTAATCAGTAAGAACCCCCGGCAGGCGGGCAACTGAAAGCTGAGAACTGATGACTGGCAGGAGAGTCCTCAGTAATCAGTTGTCGGTCGTCGGCAAAGACGGGGCGGCAGTGGCCTTCAACTGAAAACTGAGAACTGACGACTGAATACTGTTTTTGAATGGGAACGGGCGTGTCGCTGCACGACACCGCAGACTGCACAAAGCAGCAGTCTGCGCCAGCCCGCCCGATTCCGGCTTCGGGTTTTTAATTCGCTGGCTGGCGCAGAGCGCAGCTCCGCGCTTCAGTATCCCATAGTAGGGCTAGTCATGCCGACCTCCAAACGCCATTTTGCGCCCGACCAGCCGCAATTCCTCACCAGCAGCATCGTACTACCTCAATGATTCGTCGGTTCTGAGTATGGATCGGCTCGCCTGATTTCGCTCTTGTCTCTGGGCCGCAGAGCTGCGCTCTGCACCAGCCTGCGAATCCCCGGTGGGGCAGATTTTCTGGTTGAAAATGTTTTTGGATTTCAATATGCTCGCGAAGTTGATGCCGGAACTTGCATCGAAAGATGAAGCTTCTCTCCAAATTCCCTCGGGGCCGCATTGACCCACGCGATGAGCGCGACCAGGAACAGAGGATGCGCCCGCTGTACTTCGCGCTCGTGCTCCTGGCTGCGGGGATGGTGGCTTATTCCCAAACCTATTCACTCTTCTGGGACGAGGGCTTCCACATTCTAGCCGCGCGCCTTATCGATGCCGGCAAGCGGCCCTACCTTGACTTCTTTTTTCCACAGACTCCTCTGAATGCTTACTGGAATGCGGCCTGGATGGCAATTTTCGGCGCCCAATGGCGCGTGGTCCACGCCGTAGCGGCCCTGGTCACCGCGAGCTCAGTTTTGTTGATCGCGCAGTATCTCGCCGGGCTATTTCCCGATCGCCGCTGGCGATTGCCCGCCGCGTTCGCCGGGCTGGCACTCTTCGGATTGCACTCGTGGGTGTGGATGGCGGGGACGATCACGCAGGCATACCCGCTTTGCATGTTGCTGGTGGTGGCGGCGTTTCGTGCCGGGATTGCCGGGGTTGCCCGGACCCGGTTTAGGATGAGCGCGCTGGCGGGTCTGTTTGCCGGCGCGGCAGCAGCATCCTCTTTGCTCACAGCGCTTATTACCCCGGTTCTACTGATCTGGATGTGGCTCTACAATCGGGCCGGAAGTCGCTGGATCAAAGCCGCGGCTTTCCTGGGCGGCGCGGTGGTTGCCTGGACCCCCGTGCTGTTCCTGTTTGCACGGGCGCCGCGCCAAGTAGCCTTTGACCTCCTCAAGTATCACACGCTTTACCGCCGAGTAAATTGGGAAGGATCCACCACCCACGACATCGGCATCGTCACCGATTGGGTCAACAGCTCGCCCAGCCTCCTGCTCGTTCTGTTAGCGTTGGCCGGTCTCTTTTTCATTAAGAAGAGCGAATTCGACCCCGCGCGGCGGGCGGAGTTTCGCTTATGCCTTTGGCTTGTTGTGACCATCGGCGTACAAAACATCTTTGCCCATCCGACCTTCCCGCAGTATTTCGTTTTTATGATCCCGTTCCTCACCGTGCTGGCGGTCGTTGGGTTCTATGCCGTGGTTGCACGTTTGGATAATCCGCACCGCCTGCGGGCTCCGGTGATCCTGCTGATGGGCATAGCAGCCCTGTGCTTGGGCAACACTTTCTACGATGATCGCGACTCGACCACTTGGCGTCAACTCGAGCAGGTTGCGAACAAAGTGAAGCAGGTGACTCCGCAGGGCGCAGCGCTCGCTGCGCCCGAGCAAATCTACTTTTTGACGAACTGGCCCGTACCCCCTGGCATGGAACACGACGATGCGCATAAGCTCAAGTTGTCTCCAGCCGAGAACGCCAGGCTTCACATCCTGCCGAAGGCAGAATTGGATCAGCGGATCAAGTCGGGCAACTTTGCCACCACCGTGGTCTGCGACGACGACGACTTTGTCAGCAACGTGAAGGATTGGCACGTTTACTCCCAGAGCGACGAGATTAGCGAGTGTACAGTGTTTTGGAAGTTGGAAAAGAAGGACCTTCCGCCGTCGCCGAAGCCGTAATCCACTCACCTGTTCGCACGTTGGTTCCATTTGCGCCGAAAGACTCCGGCCGATCGAAAGCACACCATGTCGACAGAAGCGAAAACCGCCCGGTTAAACTCGGAAGCTGACCTTGCTTGGGGGCCCCGGGCCCTCAGACTACGAAATGAGCGCAACCGGCAACACCAGTCTGGTTTGGCGGCGACAAGGGCCAACTGGATTCGACGGAACAAGTATTACTACGAGTCTCTCAAGCGTTTGCTTCGGCACTTGGTCGAGCCGGGCAAGCGCGTGCTGAACATCCGCTGCCAGACCGGGTTTCTCCTTGACGCTCTCCGAGCAAGTTATGGCGCCGGCGTGGAAATCAGCCCGGAGATGGTCGAAGTAGCGCGGGCGGCGCACCCGCAGTTTAAGTACTATGAAGCGTTTCCCGAAGACTTCGTACCTCCGGAAAAGTTCGACTACATTTTGTTATGTGACGTGGGAGATATAGCCGATGTTCAGAAGACGCTGCTGCGACTTCAAACCGCCTGCGAACGGCACACGCGCCTGATCATCTACAGCTACAACGTTCTCTGGGAGCCACTGATCCGTCTGGCCCAGTGGCTACACCTGAAAATCCCCCAAACCGAACAGAACTGGCTTTCCGAACAGGACCTGATCGGCCTGCTCGCTTTGAGCGGATTCGAGTGGCTCGAGACTTATCGTACAGCACTGATTCCGAAATACGTTCCTTTGCTTTCTGCCTTCATGAACCGGATCGTGGCGAAACTACCCTTGATCAGACGCCTGTGCATGGTTGAGGTGCTTGTTGCCAGGCCAGTACCGAAGCCGGTCGATGTTTCTGATGTTACTGTTTCTGTGATCGTGCCGTGCAAGGACGAGCGCGGAAACATTGAAAGCATCGTAACACGTATGCCGGAACTGGCCCGCTCAACCGAGATTATTTTCTGCGACGACAAATCTACAGATGGCACAGCGGACGAGGTTCGTCGCCTGCAAAGATTATATGCGCAGCGCAACATCCGGGCGGTAGACGGACCCGGCATCTGCAAATCGAAGAATGTCTGGAAAGGGTTTGAGGCCGCAACGGGCGACATACTTGTGATCCTCGATGCTGACCTGACCGTCATGCCCGAGGAATTGCCGTACTTTATCGCTGCCATCACCCGTGGCGGCGCTGAATTCGTAAATGGGTCGCGACTGGTGTATCCGATTCCGAAAGCGGCGATGAAGGGCGCCAATGTGGTCGGGAACAAGTTATTCAGCGCCGTGCTCTCGTACTTGCTCGGGCAGAAAATCAAGGACACGCTTTGCGGCACGAAAGTGCTCTGGCGATCCGATTGGGAGAGAATTCGCCCCATGATCGACACGTGGGGCACTACGGACCGCTGGGGCGATTACGAACTCCTCTTCGGCGCCGCCAAGTTGAATCTGCGCATCCTGGACCAACCGGTCCACTACCAAGAGAGAATATACGGCGTCACGAAGATGACCAGGGTGTTCAAGAATGGCCTGATTATGCTGCGGATGTGTTTCCACGGATTTCGAAAACTCAACATGGACTATTAGCCCCGGTTTCTCACCACGTTTGGAAGCTCTTAGGGGGGCTGCCCGAAGGGCGGGGCTTCAGCCCCGCCGAAATCACGCCTCCCGCCCTCTGTTGGTCCCGCGCCCCGCGCAGTCCCGCAGGCGCGGGACTGCGCGGGGCACGGGACACAGGAATAACCGGGAAGGCCTTGTAACGGCGGGGCTGAAGCCCCGCCCTTCCAGACCCGTGGTGAGAAAAGCGGGTTAGCGCTCGGAGGCTGCGTGAGCGTTCAGCGCCAGGCCTTGAGACGAGGGCCTACAAAGCTGGCTGTCTGATCTTGTCAGCAATTGGGCATGACGGGAAATTAGTGATTCCCCGCGGGTCGGATTTGTTATTCTATACAGAGCAACTTAAGTGATTTCGCATGGGTCTGTAGCGGTGGTCTGTGACCGCCGGTCGGCACTCATCGAGCGCCGCTACAGCTTACGTGGAGACTCTGCATGGCAGCTCCCCTGGCTTTCATCACCGGTTCTTGCGGACTCATCGGATCGGAGGTGAGCCTGTACTTCAGCCGCTTGGGCTTCCGCATTGCTGGGCTGGACAACAACCAGCGGGCCGTCTTTTTCGGTCCGGCGGGAGATACAAGCTGGACCCTGGAGCGGCTTCAGGCTTCGATTCCCGGGTATGCGCACCACTCCCTCGACATCCGCGACCGCGACGCGATTCTGCGCCTGATGGCGGAACTGAAACCAGCCATCATCATCCATACGGCGGCTCAGCCATCCCACGACCGGGCGGCGGCCATCCCTTTCGACGATTTTGATGTCAATGCGGTGGGCACGTTGAACATGCTGGAGGCCGCGCGGCGTGCCTGCCCGGAATCACCCTTCGTCCACATGTCCACCAACAAGGTGTACGGCGATCGTCCCAACACCATTGCCCTGCGCGAGTTGGAGACACGCTGGGAATACGATGACCCGGCCTACGCCAACGGCATCCCGGAGACGTTTCCGATCGACCAATCCAAGCACTCGCTTTTCGGGGCATCGAAGGTGGCCTCCGACGTCATCACGCAGGAGTACGGAAGGTATTTCGGCATGCCCACCTGCTGCCTGCGGGGGGGCTGCCTGACGGGTCCCAATCATTCCGGGGTTGAGCTGCACGGTTTTCTCAGTTACCTGGTGCGCTGTAACGTCGAGCAGAAAGAGTACAAGGTCTTCGGCTATAAAGGGAAACAGGTCCGCGACAACATTCACTCGCAAGATGTAGCCAGCATGATGCACGAGTTTTACCGCCATCCGCGCTGCGGCGAGGTCTACAATATCGGTGGCGGAAAGGATAATTCCTGCTCGATCCTGGAGAGCTTTCAGATGATCGAGCAGATCACCGGCAAGAGGCAGAAATACTCTTACATCGACCAAAACCGGGTGGGCGACCACATCTGTTACTATAGCGACCTTAGGAAGTTAAGCGCGCATTTTCCAAACTGGAGAATCACCAAGTCCCTCCCCACCATTCTGCAAGAGATTGCCGAGTCCTGGAGGGCACGACTCGCTCTCCGGGGTGACCCTTCGTGAGGGCTTAGTCAGAAGTGTAGCGCGGACCTGTTTTGTAGGTCCGCGGCTCTTCAGCTTCAAATTCTCGCGTTCTCATCGGCGGGTCCCGCGCCTGCGGGACACGCGGTCAATGGTCAGCCCGCACCGGCTCTGCTGTTCGGCGGCGTCCACGCCCGCGTACGCATTGAGTAGCGCAGACCTGTTTTGTAGGTCTGCGGTTCGTCCCCAATTGACAACAAAAAACCGCGGACCTACAAAACAGGTCCGCGCTACTCCTGCTCCCGGCTGCGGATCGACATCCTGGTCTAACCGACCAGATAGATGAATGAGCCTTCTCGGCTCAGCAGCGTGGAGCTCGCCAGAAGACTGCGCCGGGAACCGGTTCTCGACGCCCACGCCACAAACTCCGTGCCACGCCTACGCGCTTCACAAGGCGCTGATATGAACGCTTCCACCGCTCGTATGGACTCGCAGGGTCTCCCCCCCGGACCCAAGTGTGGCGTGGAGCCTGGATTGGGAAATCTCTCCCATCACCTTCAGGGGAAGATCTGAGGTCACTTCGCCGCTGGAGGCCGAGGCATCCAGGTTAAGGCTAACTGCCGGATCGACGCGAACCTTGATGTCGCCGCCGGAGGTTTCGATTTCTCCCCCTTTAGCATTGCCACGCGCAAACGCCACATCCACATCTCCACCCGAGGTGTGGGCCTCAACACGGCCACTCGCGTTTTCAAGGGTAATATCTCCTCCGGAGGTCTTCACCTTAACCTCTCCGGCGAGGTCGTGCAATATGATGTCTCCGCCAGAGGTGGTTGCCGTTAAATTACCTGCGAGGCCTGAGACCGCCACATCTCCGCCCGAAGTCTCGAGGTTTGTGTCGCCCTCGAGGTGGCTGACCTTGACGTCTCCGCCACCGGTACGGATGGCGACACTCGTCTTCGTAGGAACTTGCACCTCCATGCGCACTTGCAGCGACTTGGGCCATGGCTGCACGCTTCGTTTTCGCACCTCGATGCGGACTGCCCCGGGTTCTTCGTCGAAATGGAAGGTAAACAGATCCTCCAAATCAGCTCGATTGGAAGTAATAACCACGTGGGCGCCTGATTCCGGCCTCCCCGTCACAATAACGTCGCTCGCGCTGGCCTCGACAACCAATCTGCCGCCGGGATCAAGCTTCAGATCCTTCGCAATGCGTGATTGGGAATAGGCGCGAGACCCTGCGGCGAGCAAGAATACTAAACAGCACAAACCCAGACCAATTTTGCGGCTCATCTTTTCCTCCAATGACTCAAGCGTGAACTGTACTTCTATTGGACGAAGCTGGCGCGGTTCGGTAATCAAGGCAGGAGCCAGAATTCAGGTGTCAGTAGAACAGCGCGGCCGTTGGCGGCAACCAAAAGCAGATTCTTCGCTACGCTGCGCTCCGCTCAGAATGACATGTCATCCTGAGTCCGCCGCGGCGGGCCTTCCGCAACCACCACCTTCAGCTTTCGTTCGCAAGGCATGTGGTCTGGCACTCTGTAAGTGCTAAAATCTCATCGGCCATATGAGCAGTGTAGGGGTCACCCACTCCTCGGGGAAACGTTGGTTGGTGGCGATTGCCGTGATGTCCAGCGCGGTGATGGAGGTGCTGGACACTTCGGTCGTCAACGTCAGCCTGCCGCACATTGCGGGCAGCCTTTCGGCCACCGTCGATGAAGCCACCTGGGTTCTGACCTCCTACTTGGTAGCCAACGCCATCATCCTGCCCATCACCGGCTGGCTTGCGAACTACTTTGGCCGCAAGCGATTGCTACTGACGGTGGTGACGGGCTTCACGGTCTCGAGCCTTTTGTGTGGGATTGCCCCCAATCTGCCAGCGCTGATTTTCTTTCGCGTGCTCCAAGGCACTACCGGTGGAGGGCTCCAGCCGATCTCCCAGGCTGTGCTGCTCGAGGAATTCCCTGGTCACGAACGCGGCAAGGCCATGGCGTTTTGGAGCCTGGGCATTATTGCCGCCCCCATACTTGGCCCCACCCTCGGCGGGTGGATTACCGACACCTATTCCTGGCGCTGGGTCTTCTATATCAACCTTCCCATCGGCATCACCAGCCTGATCATGATCGGCCTCTTTATTTCCGATCCGCCCTACCTTAGCCGTGGTAAGTTGCGCGCCGACTTTTGGGGTCTCGGCATGCTGGCCGTGGGCATGGGGTCGCTGCAAATCATGCTGGACAAAGGCCAGGAAGAAGACTGGTTCGGCTCCCGTTTCATCATCACCCTGGCCGTGCTGGCCGTCGGCTTCCTGGCGGCTTTCGTCATCCGGGAGCTGACCACTGAACAGCCCCTCGTTCATTTCCGGCTGTTGAAATATCGAAGCTTTGGGGCGGGTATCGTGTTAGTCACGCTGCTCGGGTTCGTGCTTTACGGCAGCCTGGTGACTTTGCCTTTATTCATGCAGACCCTGCTCGGTTGGACGGCCACGCTCGCCGGGCTTTGGACCAGCCCGCGCGGCATTGCCACAGCCCTCTGCATGCCGCTGGTGGGATACCTGCTCGGCAGAGGCTGGGATGGGCGTTGGATGCTGGTGTTCGGTTTCGCCGTCGCCAGCCTCGCTTTCTTCGGCTACTCCCACATGGACCTTGATTCCGGCACCTGGGACATCCTCGTGCACCTGTTCAACCAAGGCGCCGGTTTGGCCTTCGTCTTCGTCCCCCTCACGGTTCTGACCATGGATCCGATTCCAAAGCATGAGACCGGCTATGCCACGAGCCTTTACAGCGTCATGCGAAACATCGGCTCGAGCATGGGCATTTCCTTCGTCACCACCTGGATTGCGCGGCGCTCCCAGTTCAATCAATCCCTGCTGGCCGCGCATGTGACGGACACCAGCCCCTTCACCCGGCAAGCACTGGAACAGGCTCGGGGGTTGTTCTTGCGGGGCGGTTCCGACCCCGCCACCGCGAGTCGCCGCGCCCTGGCGATGCTCTATGGCGCGGTGCAACAGCAGGCGGCGTTGTTGAGCTTCCTGAGTGTATTCCGGGTCATGGGCATCTTGTTTCTGCTCATCATCCCGCTGGTATTCATCATCCGAAGGCCAAAAGGGAGGATGCCGGTTGGTTCGTAGAGAGTTCCGCGGGTGGCGCAACGATACCTTTGAAACGTGCCGGCGGATAAGCGACAATATCCGCGAAGTCGCCGTTCAAAGAAAGTAGAATTGCGTCCAGTTCTTGGGCCTTGGCGATAACAAGGGCATCCGGGGACTCGGTTGGCAGGTAGCCTTTCAGGCAGACAACTTTATGCCCGGCCTCTCGCAGCGCATCGATGATCTGATTGGAAACGCAATGGTCTGCGAAGAATCGCAGCGCCATTAGGCCTCCACCGCGAATTCAGCGAGGTCACGGGCGTAATCCAGGCACGCAGCGATCTGGTCACGGGTCAAATCAGGGAATTCAGCGATGATCTCCTCGGCAGTCTGGCCTGCAGCCAAGTATCCTAGAACCAAGCTCACTGGGATGCGGGTTCCCTTGATGCGCGGCCTTCCGCGCAGGATTTCGGGGTCACTTGCGATGTGGTCTTTCCAGTCCACCATCATGTCTGCGCTCCTATCCCAAGTGTATGACATAAGCACAGGGGCTTTCAAAGGAAAACGCCAACTTGACATCTCAGGACAGCCATGCCAGAAACTCCGCAGGTCTCACTCCCGCGTCACGCAGGATCTTAGCCAAGATGCCGCGACCGAGATCTTCACCCTTGTGGTCGGGAACGGTCGCGGTTCGACCGTCCTGATGCCGAAAGAACCTGTGGCTGCCCTTCTGTCGCACCTGGACAAAGCCGAGGGACTCGAGAAAACGAACGACCTCGCGGGCCTGCACTGGATGGAGGCGGCTCAAGCGCTGACCTCGACCTGTTCGAGCGCGACGAACTTCATCTGGGGCGCGTCCTGTTCGGCGAGGCAAAGAGCAATCACTTCGCGAATTCTCGGCGCGAGTTCTGCCAGCGTGCGCGCTTGGGTGTAACAGCTCGGCAGCGAAGGGACACTTGCCACGTAGTAGCCGTCTTCATCCTGTTCGATGATCACAGTGAACTGCCTGACCTTGCGCTTGGCTGCGGCTTTTTTCATGCTTCGATTATAGCCTATTGAAACGGGAATCACCGTAATATGAGTTTATGTCTGGCTTGCCTCGAAAAACAAAAAGGCCCGGCCGCGAGAGCGACCGAGCCGATTCTTTGAGCTTCCTTCTGCTTAGCTGCTAGCCACAACAGGTTCTCAATGCCGTGGGTGTCCGAATGAGAAAAGCCCACGGCGCAACAATCGCGCGGTGGCTACGCGCTCCCCGCTACCAGAGGGGCGCCAGCCTCAGCCACTTATCGGCGCAGCATTGCCGTTCGCCCACTCCGCCTCAGGGTCCTGAATCTCCACTTTCCTGACCCCGCCCGGAAGCTTGCTTTGAGCAAGCAGATACTGCTCCTGCAGGGAATCGATCGGATGGGCCCAATCATGAATGTAATAAATCGTGTGAACCTTGGCTTGAAGCAATACCTTTGTGCAATCGAAACACGGCCGAAGCGTCGAATACACAATGGCATCCTCAATGGAATTTCCAAATCTAGCTGCGGTGATCAGCGCGTTCTGCTCGGCGTGGACGCATATGCAGACGTCATATCCAACGCTTTCCTTATATGCTTCTCGATTCTTACAACGTACGCAGCCGCCATCAAGGCAATTGGCCATTCCTTCGGGCGTCCCATTGTAGCCAGTGGAGATGATGCGATTGCGTTTGACGATCACGGCGCCGACTCGTCGGCCCATGCAATTCGCCTTCCTGCGCACGGCCATGGCGATACCCATGTAGTAATCATCTTTTGTGATCATATTCCCTCCGCACCGCTTTTAGCGAGCCCTCCGCACGATCGGCGGAGGAGGTCGGGGCTCATGATATCCAGCTTGTTCGGAAAAAGCAAAACGTGGTGGGCACGAGGCCCATCTTGCACTGCAGCCCGGCCCGGCACGAGTTTCTGCCGGGATTCGAACATCGAGCGCCGTCCCGACGTTTTAACAAGGAGTCAGATAAGGTGCTCCTGCGTCACCTCGTCAAACGCGCTTTTCTCCGTCGGGAGAACGAATTCGCCAGCGCGCGAGTAAATCGTCAACTCCGGCGAACAGCTCCGCCTTCGTGCCATCGTTCAGCAGTGCATAGTCGGCAAAGGCGATGGGCCCGCCCTTTTCAACGTTTTCGATTTCCGTGATGTCCCTCTCTTGAGCCTCCTGGAAGGTCAGGGGACGCTCCGGCCGCACCTTCAGCCGATGGTACCGCGTTTCTTTGGAAGTAAAGACCAGAAGCAGAACGAGATTTTCACCAAGCGCAGCCCGCAACGTCCGGTACTCGCTCCAACTGTACAGGCCGTCGATAACAACCAGCGGGCTCTCCTCGAGTGCTTTGCGTATCGCCGGCAAGCACCGGCGAGCGCAGATGTCCATACCATAGGTGGAGCGAAGTTCCTCTCTGACAGTCCTTTCGTTCGCCGGATTGAGGTCCAAACCTCGGCTAGCAATCTCGTCCACGACAACTTGGCCAAAACGGATAGCCGGAAAACCCAGGGACGCAAGGTAGTGAGACAGCTCACTCTTGCCTGAACCCGTCATTCCAACGACTGCCAGAATCATTGGTTGAAAATCCCGTCTCTTATGAGTTTACGAAAGGATGGAATTCTACCTTAGGATTCTTCCTACAATCATTACAATTCTGTTCTTCTTCGTCGCCGGTCAACGTGATCGAATCCGATTTCAGTGAACAGTGGCCGGCTGCGGAGTAGCATAAGCCCTGCATCAATTAGCCGAGGGGGATTTCGCGTCTCTCGCCGGCGGCCTCGTTGACGATGACCAGATTTCCCTGATCCTCGGACCGCAGTTGCTGATTGGCATTGAGCAACTCGATGCCGTAGACTGTTCCGTCTGAGGCGATGTCCACGTTAATTTCGTCGCTCAAGTGCAGAGTCTGCACCTGCGCCGTCTTCTCGTGCAAACGAAGATAGGCGATGTTGT
The DNA here is from genome assembly GCA_002478145.1 of Acidobacteria bacterium UBA7540. The sequence goes on along the minus strand of DLMI01000023.1, from coordinate 64,940 downwards.
GCCGGGGATCGTAGACGAGTTTCATGAGCCATTGCTCCTCAAAAGAGTTTTGCCAGAACCGTAATCACCAGCCAGCCGTCTGCTCAATACACTGGCCCCTCAGCCAAGCTTGACCTTACTACCTCTTTGTTCAGTCCGTACCTCTCGACTACAGATTTTACGAGGTCGAGGAACCAGTCGGCGGAGGACGGAGAAACGTAGACCTTCTCTATTAGCGTGTTTAGATTGACAGGGACGTACAGCCCGTCGCCGAACGCTTCCCTGCTCCAGTCGATCGCCGGCCCTTCCCTCATTGGGAGCATCTGGACGACTGCCCGAACTTCCCGCTCGTGCTCGAAGCTTTTCCTCTTGTGCACGAAGGGGTACATGGTATTGCCCTCCGGTAACCATTCCGTGTTGTAGTCGATGTATTTCACTTTGCCGACGTAGACAGCGGTCTCAGGACCCTCCGAAAGACACTCCTTCAGCCTCTTGAACGTGGACTGGGCCGCCACACCCTCGTCGCTCTTAAGGTACAGTTTCCACATCGCTGCGGATTCGAATTCGTTCATGTGCCACGAATTAATGACAGTGCACTTCAGAAGGCGCCTGTGGAACTCCTGCATTTGCGGCACAAGAGATAGCACCTCTTTTGGATAAACCGCCGCTCGAAGGGTCACGTTCGCCCTTGAGTACGACCCCTCAAGCGGGTCCGCCAGTTTGTCGGCTCTAACGAAGAACAGCGCCTTTTTGTGCAGCAACGATAAGAATTTCGTAAGGTCCATGTAGCGCCAGATTTTGGCATCTTGGTTTTCGGGTTTTTCGAATACGGGGTGATCCTGATACATGGTTGCATTTGCGCCGAAGGAGCGCACGGTCAGGAAAACGCTGAACGCGGCTACTTACTTCCTCGCGTTGCCGCGGGCGGCGCAGAGCGAGATCCTGCGATTCGCGCCACAGTAGTCTCCGCGGACCGCAGAGTTCCGCTCTGCCAGCCCCAATCATCTTAGACTCCCCGGGGGCAGAAAAGCAAAGGGGCGCACGCGACGCGCGCCCTTTGGTCCTTACTGTCGACTGTAGACTGTCGACTGCTTTACTTAATCCCGGCAACGACCGACTCTCCCGGACGCTGGCGCGGGATCTAAGATTGCAGATTTAAGATTTCAGATCAAAGCCTCACAAAGCGAGAAAGGCTCGGCTGCCGAAGCAACCGAGCCTTTGATTTCCAAGGACGGACCTCGGGTGAGGGCTTTTGTTTTCCCTACCCCTAATCCCCAGCCCCTGGTCCCTTTCATTTTAATCCCGGCAACGACCGACTCTCCCACCCCGCTCTGCGGGACAGTACCATGGGCCCTGGAGGGCTTAACCCGTCACCGCGTACTCCACTGATCGGGGATTGGCGATTCGCTTCGAGGCCTCCAGGATCTCGAGGCCCACGATGTTGCCATCCTTGTCGTAGTCAAGGATCACTCCGGGCTTATCCTCGTCGCTTTCTTCAATGGGCGCGTCGCTTAGTAGGATTCGGAGCACGTCCACCTCGGGATCGTAGGTCACTTTCACAGCTTCCCCCAGTACTTCTCAATCTTCGTCGTTCGGTAGGCCGTCACAACCACTGCGGGATCCACCGAGTCGTCCACGATAGCTCGCAGCAGGAACATCTTACCACCGATCCCACATTTGGATTGATAGACCTTCGCAGCTCCTCGCTCATGGATAACCTGATCGGGTTTTTCGAGGACCGCCTCGAGCAAGGTGAGGGGAATTCTGCGGCGTTCGATCTCCTGCCCTGCGTGGCCCGACAGTTTGTATTTCATCGGATTTTTCCGATCCAAACGAAGAACGGGCCCGCGAAGCGCGAGCCCGTTTGTGTCTTGCTGGCCGACTGTCAACTGTGGACGGTCGACTGTTTTCATTTAATCCCGGCAACGACCGACTCTCCCACAAGGTTCCCCTTGCAGTACCATGGGCCCTGGAGGGCTTAACTACCGTGTTCGGGATGGGAACGGGTGTGTCCCCTCCGGTATGGTCGCCGGAAAATTGTTGAAGAAGCCGTCAGCGGTCAGCTATCAGCAGTCAGCAAGAAGAGGTGAGACGCCTCTTCGCGTGCTGACAACTGACGGCTGAATGCTGACGGCTGCTTTTCTGAATAGTGTGGCGTCAGAATCTGACAGGCTATCAGCAATCAGCGGTCAGCCGTCAGCAAGGAAATGCGTTTGCTGAAAGCTGAGAGCTGAAGGCTGAAAGCTGGACAATGTGCTGAGCAGAAATTATGGTCAAGCCGAACGGGCGATTAGGACCAGTAAGCTAAGCGAGTTACCCCGCTTACACGCCTGGCCTATAAACGTCGTAGTCTTCGACGGCCCTTCAAAGGGATCATTCCTGTAGCGAACAGGACTTCACCCTTGGGAGATCTAATCTTGGGGCGTGCTTCACGCTTAGATGCTTTCAGCGTTTATCACTTCCAGACTTCGCTACCCAGCCGTGCCACGGGCGTGACAACTGGTACACAAGAGGTCTGTTCATCTCGGTCCTCTCGTACTAGAGACAACCCCCCTCAAATCTCCTATGCCCACACCAGATAGGGACCGAACTGTCTCGCGACGTTCTGAACCCAGCTCACGTACCGCTTTAATGGGCGAACAGCCCAACCCTTGGAACCTTCTACAGCTCCAGGATGCGATGAGCCGACATCGAGGTGCCAAAC
>DLMI01000023.1:11014-62121 GCA_002478145.1 Acidobacteria bacterium UBA7540 | reverse complement strand
CAGAACCACCGGATCACTAGGTCCCACTTTCGTGCCTGCTTGACTTGTTGGTCTCGCAGTTAGCCTGGCTTATGCCCTTGCACTCGACGGCTGATTTCCAAACAGCCTGAGCCAAGCTTCGAGCGCCTCCGTTACAATTTAGGAGGCGACCGCCCCAGTCAAACTACCCGCCTAGCCATGTCCCTGGCCCGGATTACGGGTCGAGGTTAGAACCACAGAACCATCAGGGTGGTATCTCACTATTGGCTCCCCAGAGCCCGAAAACCCTGGTTCAAAGCCTCCCACCTATCCTGCGCAGACAGCCCCATAGTTCAGGGCTAGGGTGTAGTAAAGGTGCACGGGGTCTTTCCGTCTAGGTGCGGGAAACCGGCATCTTCACCGGTACTACAAGTTCGCTGAGTCACTCGCCACGACAGTCGCTCTGTCGTTACGCCATTCGTGCAGGTCGGAACTTACCCGACAAGGAATTTCGCTACCTTAGGACCGTTATAGTTACGGCCGCCGTTCACCGGGGCTTCAGTTCAAAGCTGCCGCGGGATTGCTCCCACATGACCTCTCCCTTTAACCTTCCGGCACCGGGCAGGCGTCAGCCCCTATACGTCGTATTCGACTTTGCAGAGACCTGTGTTTTTGTTAAACAGTCGCAGAGCGCGATTCGCTGCGGCCCCCTTGGGCTGTGAACCCTAGGGGGCACTCCTTCTCCCGAAGTTACGGAGCTAATGTGCCTAGTTCCTGAGCGAGTGTTCTCTCAAGCGCCTTTGGATATTCACCTCGTCTACCTGTGTCGGTTTGAGGTACGGTTGCGACAGAGACTCCTTAGCGGCTTTTCTTGGCAGCGTGAAATCACGGACTTTACTCCCGCCAAGCGGGATCGGCTCACCCCTCAGAGTTGGCTTTGAACCGACCCGGTGGATTTGCCTGCCGGATCCTCCTCGAGGCGCGCATCGCCATCCATCAGACGACTCCGCTATCCTCCTGCGTCCCCGCTTCGTAATAACGCCCCCGCCGCAGTGCCGGAATATTAACCGGCTGTCCATCAGCTACGCCTTTCGGCCTCGCCTTAGGGACCGACTGACCCTGAGCGGATTAACCTTTCTCAGGAAACCTTAGACTTTCGGCGCGGAGGGTTCCCACCTCCGTTATCGCTACTTATGCCGGCAGGGTCACTTGAGTACCGTCCACGAGCCCTCGCGGTCCCGCTTCAAACTGTACTCAACGCTCCTCTACCAGACCAGAACCATTGACTCATTGAGTCATCGGATCATTGAATCATTGCTGCCTGTCCTTCCACCCAACCTGAATGTCTGCTTCAATGGGTCAATGAACAAATGATTCAATGAATCAATGGTCCTGGAATCCGCAGCTTCGGTAAATGGCTTGAGCCCCGTTGAATTATCGGCGCAAAGACGCTCGACCAGTGAGCTGTTACGCTTTCTTTAAAGGATGGCTGCTTCTAAGCCAACCTCCTGGCTGTCTGAGCGACTTCACTTCCTTTCCCACTTAGCCATTGCTTCGGGACCTTAGCTGACGGTCTGGGCTATTTCCCTCTCGACAACGAAGCTTAGCCCCCGCTGTCTGACTCCCGGACTGCACTTCGCGGCATTCGTAGTTTAGTTGGATTTGGTATCCGTTAACGGATCCTAGTCCATCTAGTTCTCTACCGCCGCGAGGCTAATATCCGAGGCTAGCCCTAAAGCTATTTCGAGGAGAACGAGCTATCACGGAATTTGATTGGCCTTTCACTCCTACCCTCAGTTCATCCGAGCTGTTTTCAACCAACACCGGTTCGGGCCTCCGGCCGCTGTTACACGGCTTTCACCCTGACCAAGGGTAGATCATCCCGCTTCGCGTCTATTGCCCGCCACTGGTCGCCCTGTTCAGACTCGCTTTCGCTACGGCTCGCTCCTCCCGACAAGTCGGGAATCATCGCTTAACCTTGCGACGGACAATAACTAGCCGGCTCATTATGCAATAGGCACGACGTCAGGCCTGCCTGGGTGTTGCCACCCAAGCGTAGCCCTTCGACTGCTTGTAGGCATACGGTTTCAGGTACTTTTCACTCCCCTCGCCGGGGTGCTTTTCACCTTTCCCTCACGGTACTGGTTCACTATCGGTCGCTAGAACGTATTTAGCCTTACGGGATGGTCCCCGTGGATTCCCGCAGGGTTCCACGTGCCCCGCGGTACTCAGGAACGCGCATGAGAGTCCAGTCAGCTTTAGCCTAAGTGGCTATCACACCCTATGGCCGGCTTTTCCAAGCCGTTCAACTAGCCGCCGGATTGGTAACTCTCTGGCTCTACACCGACGCGCGCCCTACAACCCCCAGCCCTCCTCTGAAATCCCAAATCTCAAATTTCAAATCTCAAATTTGAGATCTCAAAGGAAAGCTGGGTTTGGGCTGTTCCGCTTTCGCTCGCCGCTACTGACGGAATCGCGGTTGCTTTCTCTTCCTCCAGGTACTGAGATGGTTCACTTCCCTGGGTTCGCTCGTACCCACCTATGAATTCAGCGGGCCGTTTCCCGGCTTTACCGGGAAGGGTTTCCCCATTCGGAGATCCCCGGATCAAAGGGTGTTTCCCCCTCCCCGAGGCTTATCGCAGGTAACCACGTCCTTCATCGCCGTCTAGCGCCAAGGCATCCACCGTACGCCCTTAGTAGCTTGACCATAAAATCTGCTCAACACATCGCTAGCTTTCAGCTCTCAGCGTTCAGCTTTCAGCTAGGCGCCTCTGTCGAGGTCCACGCTTGCCGCTGATTGCTGATGGCTAATTGCTGTGCGCATGCACCGCAGATTCACCTTTCAATCTCCGCCCGGATCCAATCCCGAGCGGAGCGCAGCCGTCAGCCCCGTCACTCCACTGCCAACCAAGCGGTTCTTAAGTCTTGGCTGAAAGCTGAGTGCTGAGTGCTGACAGCTTCTACTAAGTAGACGCCACACCATTCAGTTTTCAAAGATCGTTGAGTATCCACAGGCGACTCTCGTCTCTCTGGATCTCATTCCAGCTTGGCTGCCGACTCGACTGGCAGCCTTAGGTTGCTGGGGTTGGTCCTTTCCCGCTTCGCAGAAAACACCAACCTCAACAACCATAACGATACGCGTCACGCCGCAAAGCGCCTCGCGCATCTTTGCGTTGGCCAGTTCCAATACTCTCAGGTCAGGGGGTTGAAAACAGGCGGGAGGATTCCTTGCGGAGGGCCCACTTGCTTCGCGCCCCTATTCAGAAGCCTTTACCGTACCGACCTCCTGGTTCATCCTACCGAGACGATGCGAAGCCTCGCTGGCAACCTCGAATCACAGCCATGAGGTCACCTTAACACTAGCTTCACCTTCGTTCCGACAATCACTCATGATACTCCGCGCAAAAATGAAATGCAAGAGAAATTTTTGCCAGTCCCAAAGAAAATTTATGCGGCCCCAACGCCATCTGCTCGCGATGGTCAACTGAAACCAGATTGCAGTACAATCCATGCGCCATTTAATCCTTTTGAGAGGGGACGGTACCATAATGTCTGATCGACTTGGAGTGGTTTCAGTATTGTTGATTTGCATGGCGGCTCTTTCAACCCCGTCACACATCGCCGCCCAAGCCAGGACGCGCCTGGCCATTGTGGGACTCGATCACGATCACGTTTGGGGACTGCTCAAGATCATCGCCAATGAGCCAGACGCCGAACTGGTGGCTATTGCCGATCTGCACACCGAGCTCGTAGAGAAAGCCAAGGCAACGGTGCCTGCCGGCGTGAAATTCTTTTCGGACTACATCCAAATGCTCGATGAGGTAAAGCCCGATGCGGTAATCGTGACCACCGCCAACAACCGCCATCTTGAAATCCTGAGCGCCTGCGCGAAACGCAAGATCCACTTCTTCACCGAGAAGCCCATGGCTGCCAGCGGCGCCGACGCCCGCGAAATGGAGCGCCTGGCTCGCGAAGCGGGCATCAAGCTCATGGTGAACTACGGCAACGCCTGGACGGAGCCGACGCAAGAAGCCCTGCGGCAGATCGAAGAGGGAGTGATCGGGAAGATCCAAAAGATCATTGTCCAATTCGGCCACCAAGGGCCGAGGGAGATAGGAACTTCCAAGTACTTCGCGGACTGGCTTTACGATCCCGCCAAGAACGGTGCTGGAGCACTCATGGATTTCGGCTGCTACGGAGCGGATTGGGCGATGACGCTCAAAGGGCGCCCCCAGCGCGTTTACGCGGTGTCCCTGAAACTCAAAACAGACCAGCACAACGCTGTGGAGGATGACGCCACTGTAATCCTCGAGTACCCCGACGCCACGGCCATTCTGATGCCCTCCTGGGATTGGCCCTACGGAAAGGGGCAAGCGGAGACCTTCGGCTCCAAAGGCAGCTTCCTGGTGAGGGGAGATGGGCTGCTGTTTCAGCCGGCCCCGCGTGCAACCGGCCTGCAAGACCCGGAGGGGAAGATGGAAACCCAACCGGCTCCCCCTGAAAAACGCAATGGCGTGGCTTACTTCGTGTACTGCATCCGGAACGACAGACCCATTGAAGGCCCTGTCTCGCCTGGAATCAACGTGGGCGTCAACGAAATCATTGACGCCGCGAAGGAGTCGATCCGAACCAACCGGGCGGTGGCGATGCCAGCACAATAGGGGCGCTTCGCGCAGCGTACGTTCACTGACGCCTCGACCAGGCTAACCCTCGCCGGGCTGAGGTCAATATCCCCCGCTTTTTCGTCTGAACCCCGAGGGGGTTAAAGATGAGTAGCCGTGGGCAAGGGCGCGGGGTTTTGCGCCCGCCGCCCACGGTTCGTATGCCATCCAAGTTTCTCGACCCTGGAGGGGTCGAACCGTTCGGCCCCGCTCGCGCCCAGAGGCTTCTTGCGCGGCGGTGACAATTGACTGTGGGTTCGTCTGAACCCCGGAGAGGAGAAGCCAGCCATGAAATGCACCATTGCGGGATGCCTCGGAGCCTATGAGCCCCGCACGGTCGTCCACACCGTCAAACACCGGGGCGAGGTGATGGTGATCGACCACGTTCCCGCAGAGGTCTGCAACGTTTGCGGCGATGTCCTATTCACACCCGAAACCGTGCGCCGCATCGAAGCCTTGCTCAAAGCCACTCCCCCACCCAGCCGCAACGTGCCTCTTTATGAGTTCGCCTGAAGCTCGCCAACCCTGAAGAGCGGTCGAAGAGTCGAAAGTTGAAGGTCGAAAGCTAACCCCGGCCACCTGAAACCTGTCCTTCCGAACCCGGACTCCGGACTTCGGACCTGCCCTTACGGTTCCCTGTCACTCGCTACTCGTCACTGGTTTCCTGCCCCTTGATTCGCTAGTGAATCGGATGTATGAATGTCAGCAGCTAACGTCTAGGTCAAGACCGTGTGCCCGACAATCGACTCTGCGATCACCGAACCGCAAGCGTTGCCAGAGACGGGATGTATGCCCCCCGTCCGAGACCTGGAGGAACAATGAGCGCCGACTCTAACTCTCTTACTCCTACGCCCGCAGGCTGGTTCTCACCATGTGTTGAGTATGAGGGTCATGGAACAGCCGAGTTCAGTGACCCAAGGGGAAGCGTCGAGGGTTCAGCCAAGGTGAGATTCGATGAATATGGCTCCTGCACCATCGAATTGATGGTCGAGAGTTTCGAATCAGAACGTGAACTGCATTTTGGCCTAATGGAATTGCTTAGCGGGAGCAACCCCGTTGTGGGGGAGAAATCTGTCACAATGGGTTTTGGCGGCATGGACAACCTGTGTACAAAGCTTACCATTGCTTCGCCTAGCGGGGTTTTCACGGCGAGGGGCAAAATCTTATACGACCTCCGCGAACATCCTGTATTCAGCGATAAGGGCAGATTACGCCTCTATTCTATCCAGTCGCAGTTCGATGCAGATGGTGCGGGGGTTCCGAGATACTGGGTTGTGCCTCTGTTCAACCTGGTTTCCGAAGCTGTTCTTCGCCACACAAGTCTCGATCGACACCCTCTTAGAATCTACCAGACCCCAAACATTCCGGACGGGCTTGCCAAAGATGAATTGGCCATCGCATGGTTTAAGGCAAATGAAAAAAACAAACTCATCATTTTTGAGTTCGGTGGCGAGCTAGGATTCATTGAGGGAGTTCACGATTTTGAGGAGCGCAAGAACAAGCTTCTCGCGCGGCGAGAGCACACATTAATCACTGCAGTAATGGTCGGTAGCACTGGCGCGGATGTTGTCGACCTCACGAACTTGAAGGACTGGCCCGTGCTTGGTTTCCTGCGTGTGTTGGGAGTTGCCACAGGGATTGAGACCGGCGCACCTTGGGTGGAGCTCAGGGACGCAAGTGGAGCGCTCGTACGCCGGCTTCACGTGACGCTGAGGCGGCCGTCGTTCTCATCGGGCCGCGGCGCAATCCGTGAGGACATCCATTGCACGACCGGGAATCTGCTCAACAAGTACCTGTCTTGTCCCGAGCGTGGCAGGCCACATTTATTGACCTCAATGGATTACTTAGTAAAGGCTGGGCTGGATGGACTTACCCTAGAGGAGAATTGCATCTTATTGTGTCGGGCATTCGAAACCATCTGCAACGCCTATGGGTTCAAGAGGCAGGATCTCCTTGCGGATCTCGACCTATCCAATAGCGAGAAGGTTAGGGACGTTCTGAAGAGAGCGTCAGAGGAAATCCGGTTAGTTGCTGGTTCGGTAAGAGCCGCAGATCTCCGGCAGGCAGCAAGTTTAGACCAAATTGCGAAGAGAACTCGGGAAACGCCGGCTGGGATAGACAGAGCATTCGGCCTCGCTGTTATCGATTTACTCGCACATTTTGGTCTACCCGACGTTGAAATTGCAGAAAGGCACTATGCCGCCAACTCGACCGTATACCAAGGCACTTGGGTTCAAACGCTGTCACGGTATCGCGCGGAGTGCGTCCATGAGGGTTACTTTGATCTGCAAGACAAGAAGGACCTCCACATGGCATTCCAGGTCTTACGGCATCTTCATGACATCCTCCTCCGGTTGATCCTCAAAATGCTCAACTACGAAGGGCCTTACCAACCATCGACAATAACACTTACAGCAGCGGAGCCGGTTGATTGGGTTAAGCCGGATACCCGGGCGGACTTGCTCGGGTACGAAGTGCCATCTCCTTAAACGTGCCACGAGCCTTCTCTTCGCCGTGGGCTTTTGCATTCCCCGCCCCTGCGAACCCACGTAAAACCTGGGCGACAGATTTGCCGTGGCGGCCCATGTAGCACAGGGCTTGCGGTCCGGCCCTGCGGCTTTTCCACCGGCGCGGGTTCTTGCCGCGCCGCACACAAGGTAATCCGAATCCTCACGCGGCGCGTGGCAAACATGTAATTTGAATTCACTTGGCCGCGCCGTCAAAACCACGGCGCAATGGAAAAGCCACAAGGCTGGACAGCGAGCCTTGCGCTACATCTTTTTCTTCGCACCCCTCATGCATTACGGACCCCCCCTGCTGCGGGTTAACGATTTGCCAGTTTGCCCTTGGATTCGAAAGCGCGAGTATGAGGAAGAACCGCAGACCCCAAAGACGGATGTCTGGGGTATCGGCTGGTCTGAGCTACACCGTTCAGTGATATACTGATCAAGTGGGTTGAGCCCGGTTCGCCGGGTTCCGACTTTACGACTTGTGTCCCATGTCATCCTCGTCCTTTCGCTGGTTTTAAATTTGCGTTTAGATGTCAACTTTAACCGCAACAACGACAAGGAGGGGAACTGCATGGTCAAGACCACGAACAGCAGGCCTTACGTTTCTGGAAATGCCGCAGTGAAGAGCATCGGGACTACTGGACTTGGATCCGTGGGAAAGCGGGTCCGCGAGTCGGGCTGAGCCCACAGATTTGGTACGCTCAAATTATCCCGCAACAGTTTTTAAGTTTGAGGCCACTTCCGCAAGGGCATGGTTTGTTTCTCTCCGAACCTTTCATTTTAATCGGCGGTTTCCCCGTCGCGCTTTCGATCATCCACGGGGGAACCTTAAGCACTTCCTTTCCGCCCGTGCTGTGTTCGATGACGACTCGATTTCCCTTCCGTATCACGCTGGTCGCGACGGGAGGATTGTTCGGTTCCTCGACTTCGACCCCCCTTTCCTTGTACCAGCTTCTATCGAAGATTCCTGAAAAGTCATCGTCTATGTATGTACCCTCCGCCAGCTCTAGATTGCCGTATTCAAGGAAATAACCAGCATAATTGAGTTCATCTCCGGTTTGAACGCGGCCATGCATGCGTTCGCGCGCCTGGAGGTATCCAACAAATTGCCCCGGTTTGTTGAGGTACTTGCAAATAGTATCAAGATCGAAGAGGTTCACTGCCAAAGGAAATGGTTCACTCTCGGATTTTTTTAACTCGTATGACAGATCGGTGCCGAAGGGGCCGCGTGGAGTCATGGTCACGCACAATATGTAGATCTTTTCAACCTCGCTTCTCTTTATAGAAAAATAAGGATTGCCCTTCTCGTCAAAGAATGTGGTCTCCTCGGACTCCAAAATTCGGCGCTTTACTTCACTTGCCTGTTCGTATCCGAATTGTACCGAGTGCTTAAAATCGCTCTGGAAGTTCAGGAGGTCGACTGCGGTGCCCTTAAACGCTCTTAGACGGCTGTTCTTACACTCCACTAGGGTGACCGTGTTGCCTTCCTGAACGAAAAGATCCTTCTCATGGCTGCCCTTTTCGAGATAGTAATTGGGGTAGATCGCGGCACTTGGGAAAACCTTCCTCATGTTTTCTGTAACAAATCTTTCGGTTTCGCGATCCCTATTCCTCAGGTAACGGTCTCGCAGCAGGTCGTTCGCAAGTATGTCCTTTTCGAAAGTCTTTGCTGCAACGCGGTACGCGTTTGCCGGATCAAGGAAATAGACGGTGTCACCAGGAAGAATAACGAAGGTCTTGTATTCTAAGGGATTATCGTCGTGAGGGAACATGTATTTGGGAGTAATCTCTCCGGGTCGAATGCCGAAGTGCTTCGTGAGCTTTTCGGCGATCGGTAGGGCGAGGCCCATCCGAACCTCGTCGATGGAAAAGATATCGATCCGCTCGCCTTGGCGACCGTTTCTATCCAGCCGCTCGCTAATCTTCAACTCGGCGCTCCTGCTCCGGGCTGCCTGGACGCCCAACTTGCCCGAGGCAAACTCGGCCTGGAGAGGTTTAACATCTGACATAATGCAGGCTAAATCCGCCACCCACGCTTTCAACTTGGAACGGAACGCATTTATCAGACCATCAAGCCACGTCATTACTTCTTCGACGCGCAATCCGAAAATCGGCAGGAAGTAGCTGTCGTTGAAAGGCTGCAGCCGGGTTAATGCCCAGCTTCGCATCTGCTCTGGAAATCCGAGAATGTGGGGCTCTCTGACCTTCAGCGCGAGTCCGAGCCGGGTGAGAAACTCCTCTTCGGACCCTCTAAATCGGCCGGGTTCCTGCACCGCTCCAAACATGTACACGTCAAATATGTCTTCAATGAGCTTGTCGATCGAGTCGAACAGGTTTTTCGAATCGTCCTTCACCTCCGCCTCTGAAAAGGGATTGGAAAGGTGCAACGCCCACACATAGCGCCATTTGATAAGGAACCCGTCTGGAACGTTGCTCTTGTCAGGTTGTGCGGTATGGATCCGCGTTTGGTAGTGATCGAGCACCGCAAAGGTTGGAAGCGAAGCGAGCTTCGCCTTCAGTTGAATGACCAGCGGCTCGATGACGGTCTCTATTTTCTCCCTGAACTCCATCACTCCATTATTATCTAACATCACCCGGCCTGTTTTAAGTACAAACTCGTCTCCGCCGGAGTTCGTCTTGATCCTGCCTCTACCAAGGCTCATACTGCTTTGCCACCCATACATAGCGGGTACCCACGGTCAGCGCTTTTCTGACTGCGGGTCTTCCCCGTGGGTTTTCGACCCCCCGGTCAATTCCAATTACGAATTGACCGTGGCTACCACTAATACGCTTGAGTTGAAGGGGAAAAAGTCCAGACGTGATGGTCAACCAGGTGCTATGCTTTCAATAACGTGAAACGGGACGAGTGCCAAAAGCTGATTGATTCTTACGTGGATTGGCTCCGCCAGGGACTATGTGTGGAAGAAGTGGGGGAAGCCTGCGAACTGACCACTCCCTTTCTCGACCGCCACAACGATCATCTCCAGGTGTACGCGGTTCGGCACAACGGGAATATCGTCCTTTCCGACGATGGGTACATCCTCTCTGACCTCAGAACGAGCGGGCTGGAAGTAGACACCCCTAAGCGAAAGATGGTTCTGGATAGCGTACTCAACGGTCTCGGTGTGCGGGTCGAAAACAATCAGTTGATCGTCGAGGCCTCCGCGAAAAATCTCGGGCAGCGGCTGCATTCACTGGTCCAAGCAATGTTGGCTGTTAACGACATGTTCGTGATGGCCCAGCCTCGAGTTGCAAGTTTCTTCTTTGAGGACGTGCGTGCTTTCCTCGATAGCCATGACATTCGTTACACCGCCAGGGTGAAGCTTGCGGGCAAGAGCGGCTACGACCATGGTGTGGATTTCCTGATTCCGAAGTCGAAAAGCCGTCCGGAGCGAATCCTGCAGGCGATCTCGGCTCCCAAGAAGGAAAATACTTTCGCGTACCTCTGGACTCTAAGCGACACGCGCGCGGCGCGCACCGGGGGTTCCGACCAAGAAGCGGAAGCTTATGCTTTTCTCAACGATCAAGAGCAAGCAGTTGGTGGGGACATAATTGAAGCATTGAAGGCCTATCGCGTGACGCCAGCTGTATGGTCCCAGCGTAGCCAGTACGTCGCGGGTCTGGCCGGATAAATGGGTAGCAGGTAGCGGGTAGATACAAGCGCACTGTCTCGTCCTCATCAGAGACTCTGCGGCTCTTCCTCAAAAAGGTTAGTGCACCCCGAAGCGAGGTGCGCGTTCCCCCTCACCCCTGAACTGCCAGAGCGTGGCCCCCTCTCCCCGGCTGGGGAGAGGGGGAAGGAGATAGGTGGCGCAGGGCCCGCGGTCCGGCCCGCCGATCTTAATGGCGGGCGGCTCTTCCAGCGGCGCGGATTCTTGCCGCGCCGCAAATAGGACAATCCGCTTTAGGCTTGGCCTTGCAGGACCGAAGCGGACTTCATGTCCCTTGACAAATCGAAACAAATAGGCTAGAGTTGTATGTGAGGTTGTGCAAGAATTAGGAGTCAGGAGCCTGCAAGTAGAAGGGCACAGACAGGAGCAGTTATGAATTCTGATAGGGAGTGGTGGATTGTGAATTGTTTTCTTCCTTCTGGCTACCGCCGACTGCCTACTGCGTTTGAGGGAGGCGGGGTGGAGAGGGCTCTTCGCAGGGATGGCAGCCCTGGACAAGATGTCACCTACGACAGGGAAAGAAAGGAGTAGTAACTTTAAAAAGTGAACGAGCAACGCGGGAATGTCTATGAAAACAAAGGGTCGGTCTTTCATAAGCGGCGGCAAAGCGGGAATGTTATAGAAAACAAAGGTAGTTATGCGTTGAAAGCGGGAATGTTGTTGAAAAGACAGGTAGTTAGTGACTGGCAGGAGGTAAGTGGTAGACGGTAGGTGGTATGTGGTAGGTGGTAGGTGGGGAAGAGCAGGATTCAGGATTCGGGATTCGGGAAGAAGAAGGGCAGGTTCGGGGTGTCAGGTGCCAGACCAGGATTCAGGATTCAGGAACTACAAGAGCAGGTTTCAGGTATGAAGTCGACGGATTAGATGCGAGCCTTGAGAGTGGAATGCGGGTCTTCGCCTGAATTTGTACTTCTGGCTTTTGATTTGCCCCTCGCCTTCTAGCCAGGAAGGCTCCAGCCCTTGGCTCCCCGGTTATCGGTGGCGAGAACGTACGGTTGGGCCTCGACGCCGCGTTGCGCCAGGGTTTGCCGGATAAGTTCGCCGACGGTGGCAGCATTGGCGCGCGCAAAAGCCAGGATGGAAGGTCCCGCGCCACTGAGGCATATCCCCAGAACGTCAGGGTGCTTGGTGCTGAGCACCTCCGTCAAGCCGGGCACTAAGGCCGCCCGGTAGGGTTGATGCCAGCGATCTTCAAAGAACCCCGCGTGGAAATCCGTCTTGCCGGAAAAGAACTGTGCGGCCAGGACGGTGGCGCGCTGCAAGTTATAAACCGCATCGGCGCGCGAGTATTGGCTGGGCAAGACCGCTCGAGCCTCTTTCGTCGCAAGCGCGTAGTTCGGTACGACCAGGACAAGCTGAAGGTCTTCGGGGACCGGGCACGAATAGGCGAGCACCCGCTCGCCTTCGTTGACCGCCAGCGTGAACCCACCGTGCCAAGCCGCTGCGACGTTGTCGGGATGCCCTTCGCGCAGGCTTGCTAGGGTCACCAGCTCTTCATCAAAGAGCGGCCGGCCCACGAGCCAGTGGCAGGCCACCAGGGCGCCCACGATTGCCGCGGCGCTCGAACCGAGACCCACACCCACCGGAATCTGGTTGTGAATCTCCAGGTCAAAGCCGCGCCTTTTGCCCCAGCTTTCGAGAGTCTCCTCGATGACGCGGGCAACGAGGTTGTTGGAGTCGCCAGGAATCCGCTCGGGATTTACCCCTGCATAGTGGAGGGAAACGTTCCCGTCGCGGCGCGGTGTGATGTGCAGATCGAGGTAAAGGCTTAATGCCAGCGCGGCACAATCGAAAAGGCAGCCCAGGTTCGCGCAAGTTGCCGGCACTCGTACGGAGAATCGCTCACTCATAGCCAAGTCCGCTCAGCGAGCGGCAGGGGTCATCATAAGCGAGACAAGCCGGTGGCGACAATACCCAAAATCCGCCGGGGGTGTGGGACAACAAACATAGCAGGGCGCTGAAAAACTCGTCAAGCCTGTCATTCCGAGGAGTCCGCCATTCTTATTGGCGGGCGACGAGGAATCTCGCCCCGATCAGATCGGGGTTTCCAGAGCGAGATTCCTCGCGCAGTTTACCCTGAACGGGCAGGGCGAGATTCCTCGCTTTGCTCGGAATGACAGTGAAGGGCTCGGAATGACAGCGTTCGCAAACGTTTCTCAGCATCCTGCTAGAGGGCTTCGCCTGCCATCAAATCTTCCAATCTCTCACGCGGCCGGATCAATTCTGCCTTGCGGCCGTGGACGAGGACTTCGGAAGGCCGCGGGCGGGTGTTGTAATTGGAAGAGAGCACGAAGCCGTAAGCGCCCGTGGCGAGGATGGCAAGCAACTCACCCGGTTCGACGTCCGGCATTTCCCGATCCTGGGCGAGAAAATCGCCCGTCTCGCAAAGCGGGCCCACCACATCGGCTTGAAGCCTATCCCCCTGATGGTCGCGAACAGGAATAATTTCGTGATAGGAACCGTAGAGCGCGGGACGCATGAAGTCGTTCATTCCGGCGTCCACCACGATGAAGTTCTTCTGGCGGTTTCGCTTCACGTAAAGCACGCGGGTCAGCAGGATGCCCGCGTTGCCCACCAAGGCGCGGCCCGGCTCGAGGATCAGCCGGTACTTGGTGGCTCGCAGGCGGTCCGCGAGCCCGCGCCCCATCGCGTCGAAGTCGAGGGGTTGCTCATCCGCGTACCGGATTCCATATCCGCCGCCCAGGTCGAGGTATTCGACGCACCTGCCCTCGGTCTGAAGCTGCGCCGCCACACCCAGGATTTCGTCCAAGGCCTTAAGGAAGGGCTCTACTTCGAGGATTTGCGATCCGATGTGGCAAGCCACGCCGTAAATCTCCAAGTGGCTCGATCGGGCGGCACGGCGGTAAAGATCCAGGGCTTCGTCCTTCGGGACGCCAAACTTGTGAATGATCTGGCCGGTGGAAATGTAAGGGTGCGTTCGCGCCTCGACCTCCGGGTTAACACGGATGGCGATGCGGGCGGGCCTCCCAAGAGAGCGGGCACGGCTGTCGATCAGTTCGAGTTCGCCCGCCGACTCGACGTTGAACATCCCGATGCCCGCCGAAAGCCCGGCGTCAATTTCCTCCTTGGTCTTGCCCACGCCGGAAAAAACGATGTGGTCGGCGAGTGCCCCGGCACGTAAAGCACGCGCCAGTTCCCCACCCGAAACAACGTCAAAACCAGCTCCCGCCTGGCGGAGCAGGTTCAGAATCCTGAGATTGGAATTAGCCTTTACGGAATAACAGATGAGGTTCGGTACCGACGCCAGGCTTTGCTTCAGACGTGAGAAATTGCCCAAGATGGCGGCTTGGCTGTAAACATAGGCCGGCGTCCCAAAGCGCTCGGCAAGCGACTCGACGGGAACGTTTTCACACAGTAATTGCCCGGATTCGTAGCGAAAGGCCTCCATGGGTTGCTTCACCGTTGTCAGTCGTCAGTGGTCAGTCGCTCATCAACACGAGGCATGTCATTCCGAGCGAAGCGAGGAATCTCGCTCTGAGTCCACCCTCCAAAAAGCAAAGCGAGATTCCTCGCTTCGCTCGGAATGACATCGTGCCCAGACTCAACTGCCTTCTGCTCTCCGTCTTTCAGCGGACCCTGAGAAGGACAATCGTCTGGTCGTCGCGCGGCGGGCGACCTTGCTCAAACTCCCGCACTTCTTCAAAAAGAGTATCGATGATTTCCTGAGGGGAGCGATGGAAATTCTGGCGCAGCACGTTCTCCAGGCGTCGCGGCCCGAATTCCTCGTACTTGGTGTTCGCCGCCTCGACGATGCCATCCGAAAACATCGCGAACAGGTCCCCTGACTCCAGCCCCACCGATACTTCCTGGTACTGGGCGTGTTCCAGCAGGCCCAAGGGGATTCCCTCGGCGCGAATGGGCCGGCATTGACCCTTTCTCACCAGGAGGGGTAAAGGCATTCCCGCATTCGCGAGGCGTAGCGTCTTCGTGCGCGGTTCCCAGATGGCGTAGGTCAGCGTAATGAAGTGACCTTCGATCTTGCGTTCGAGAAGAACCAGGCTGAGCCTCCTCAATAAATCAGGAGGGGAGAGCTTTTGGGGGGCCAGGCTGCGCAGGATACCGCTGGCCATAGCTCCGTACAAGGCAGCAGGAGCGCCTTTGCCGCTCACATCGCCGACCGCCAGCACATGGCGGTCTTTTCCATAAGTCAGAAAATCGTAAAGGTCGCCCCCCAATTCCCGCGCGGGCTGGAAGCGCAACGCCACTTCCATGCCAGGGATGGACGGCGCAGTCCCCGGCATGAGATGCATCTGGATTTCCTGGGCGCGCTGCAGGTCGCGTTCGAGGCGTGCCTCGCTTCGTGCCACTCGTTCGTAAAGCCGGGCGTTTTCAATGGCAATGGCAATTTGCGGAGCGAGCGTGGAGAAGATGCGAACGTGCTCTTCCGTAAAGTAGCTCAATTGCGGGCTCTCGAGGTCCACGACGCCGATGACGCGGCCACGGTAGATGAGAGGGATCGCCATTTCCGAGCGTGTTTCAGGGTTGAGGAGGACATACCGGGGGTCTTTGGAGACATCGGGGACTACCACAGTCTGACGGAGGTCGGCGGCCGCACCCACAATTCCCTGACCAAAACGGACCATGCCCCTCTCAGGTTCGTGCTCATCCTGTTTCAGAGAGATCACGGCATTGAAAGCCTGGGCTTGCTCGTCGGCAAGCAGGATGCTGAACCGGTGATAATCAATCAGCCTTTTGGTCAGCGTCCCGATCTTTCGCAACAGCTCGTTCAAGACCAGGACGGAGCTCATTTCCCGGCTGATCTCATTGAGCAACTGGAGAGCCCGTGCCTGCCGCACGCTGCGGCGATAGAGGCGGGCATTGTCCAGCGCCATGGCCATACGGCTGGCGAGTAGTTCCAGAAGGTTGAGGTGCGAATCGTTGAAGAAATCCGGCCAGGGCGCTTCTAGATCGATCACGCCAATAAGGCGGTTCTTTGTAATCAGCGGGACTGCCAACTCCGACCGGATGGGGGACACGGACTGAATATAGCTGGGGTCCTTGAGCACGTCATTGACCAGGATTGAGCGGCGGGTCCGCGCCACGCGCCCCACGATCCCTTCACCGACCTTGATTCGCAGGTTCCGCACCAACTCATCTGGGTGGCCGATGCTGAAGCGAATGTGCAACTCCTGGGTTTTTTCGTTAAGTAGAAGGATGGCGAAGACCTCATAGTCGATGGCGCGTTTGACGATCTCTGCGATGCGCTGCATCAACTCGTCGAGGTCAAGCGTGGAGTTAATCCGCTCGCTGACCTCCACCATCAGGGTAAGGAGTTCTGTCAGCTCGAGAGGACGGGAAGCGGATTTGGTTGCATCAGCCATTGAGGGGAAAAGCAGTCGGTGGTAGATGACAGGTGGGGAAAAACACCCGTGCCCGCCTACAACATGTTGCCGACCCCTTAGCCAAAAGTATTTGAAATTCCCAGCGTTGCCTTGCAATTCAAGACCGGAAGGCAATTGTAGCATACGCTTTCGCCCCGCCGTTCGTTTCCAGCCGCACTCGGCCCTACCATCAGCCTTACAGGCCTCGTTTTCTGGGAGGGAAACGGCAGTTGGTGCGGTTATGACCGAAAAACCCGGCCATAGGAGACTTGGGAGGAAGGAGCTTCGCGGCCACTCGAGCGGACACAGCTTTTACCCACGCCGGCCGCTCGGCCAACGTATAATAGCTCGCGATGTTGATTCTGGCGTTTGATACCACAAGCGAAGTCGGAGGAGTGGGCATCTTTCGTGACCATGAATGTCTGGCGCGTGTCGCGAATGACGGTCCGGCGAACCGCTACTCCGTCAGCCTGTTCTACATGGTGGACCAGGCAATCGAAGAAGCTAAGGTGCGCCGTGGCGTGCCCATCCGAGGTCTGGCCGACATGGGACTGATCGCGGTCGCTACCGGGCCGGGATCCTTCACAGGAATCCGCGTGGGTCTGGCCGCAGCACAGGGTTGGGCGAAGGCATGCGGGTTGCCAGTTCGCGGGGTTTCGGTATTGGAAGCACTCGTCGAAGCAGCTCAAATACGGACGGACTGGGCCGCGTCCATCCTGGATGCGCGCCGGGGAGAGTTTTTTGTGGGGCTCTTCTATCGCCAACCCGAGGGGGACACAGGCTACCAACCCTGTTACTTGCCCGCTGATGAAGGCAGGTTGCTGAAACCCGAAGAGCTGAACCCCTTCCTCACCCGTCGCCTGCCCGAAGGGGTGAGGGCAACGGGCGTGGTCAGGGGGCACGATCGGGCAGCTCTCGCCCTTCGTGAAAACCTTTCCAGCTCGTTCCAGTGGCAGGCGGTTACGGGGACGCTGGTCGACTCTGTCGCGCGCCTTGGTTTCCGGGACTACCGGACAGGAAAACAGCAGGCGGCCGGCGACCTTGATGCCCTTTATATTCGGCGGCCCGATGCAGAATTGAATTGGAAGGGGTGAAAATAGGATTCAGGATTCGGGATTCAGGAGTCAGGAATTCCTTTTTGAGCACTCGGACGCCAGCCGTTCGCAGTCTTTCGTCAGTTGTCGATCCCTGACTGCCGCGCTGCTTAATTCACAGCTAGATTCTTATGGAGGACAGAAGCCCTGAAAGGAGCCCATGATGCGAATTCGTAAGCTCTGCAAAGAGGATCTTGCAGCAATCATCGGCATCCAGAACAAGACCCCTCAAGCCTCCCGATGGACTCAAGCAGATTACGCAAACCTGGCAGGCGACCCTTTGGGATTAATCCTGGTCGCCGAGCTCGATACGGTGACTCCACCCAAGATTGTGGGATTCGTGGCTTTCCACCGCGTCATCGACGAGGCAGAGCTCAGGAACGTGGCCGTCGATCCGGCTCATCAGCGGCAAGGCGCGGGATGGGAACTTCTCGCCGAAGGGCGCAGACGACTGTTGGAGCAGGGTGCAAAGCAGATTTACCTGGAAGTACGCGCCTCAAACATGCCGGCACAACGGCTCTATTATTCCGCAGGGTTCGGCCTGTGCTCCCGGCGAAGGGATTACTACAACGATCCACGGGAAGATGGGTTGGTCCTATCTCTGAAGCTCTCCCCGCCTGTCGAGGTTTCGGCTACCGAATAGGCGACACGAATTATGGGAAACTTGCCTGCTGTAGCGCCGCCACCTGCCCCCGTCCCCCGAGGCGGGATGGGTCTTGCCAGTACCAAAGAGTGCCCCGACAGTCGGGGCGCGACGGACACAACCAAAGTCCGTACCTTAGACAGGAAGTTATCACACGGCTTTCTCATTTGAGCGTCAGGGTCGCGTCAAAGTCCCCGAAAGGTAACATCCCAAAGCGGCTCTGCCGCCTGCTGTGCGGAAAGGCTTCGCCCTTCCGAGGGGAAGAAGGGAGGCTGTCTGCGCCGGAAAGCCAGAGGCTTTCCGCACAGCAGGCGGCAGAGCCGCTTTTTCCGCGACTTTGACGCGCCCCTGATTTGAGCGTTTTTCGGCTTGAATGGACCTGTTTGGTGTGCTAGCCTGACTACGGTATCAAATCAAATGGGGAGGTGGCACGCCCGTGAGCACTCCTGCCGAGGCCATCCGGGAGGAATTGATGGCCAACAACCCAGAATATCGACACCTTCGTGAAGAGCACACCCGCTACGCTTCCCAGCTTGACCAACTTAAGGCAAAGATCTTCCTTACGGAAGAGGAAAAACTCGAAGAAGTGCGGCTGAAGAAGCTGAAACTGCGGGTGAAGGACCAGATGGAATTGCTGGTACGGCAAGCCCAGACAGTGCACTAGCCGCCCCCGGCCAGCCCGCGAGTTCGCGGGGGGAGATTCTGCGCCGGGCTGGCAAAGCCAACACCCTTTGAAGTACGCGCGGAGGCGGCTCGATGAGGAAGCGAAAAGCTCCGGGGCTGACGCGCAAAGATACATGCTGCAGGAGGGATATTGGTACGGTCTTCCGCCGGTGCTCATCTCCGGCGGTCTTCTCGGATTCTGGCTCCGGGAGCGAAGCCCTTTCCTGCTAGTCTGCGCCATCTTCTTTCTGGTCCTTGCCTTCCTGCTACTCAACTTCTTTCGTGATCCTGAGCGCCCGATTCCTACCCAAGCTCAAGCCATCATTTCTCCCGCCGACGGTCGCATCGTGCAAGTCGTCCAGGAGAGCTACGAAGGCCGCCCGGTGTGCCGCGTCAGCATTTTCATGTCCCCTCTGGACGTGCACGTCAATCGGGCCCCCATTGCAGGCGTCGTCAGAGAGGTTTCCTATCGAAAAGGGGCGTTTCGGGTGGCCTCACGGGAAGTCGCTTCGGTTGAAAACGAGCAGAACGTTTTCACCCTCGAGGGTGAGCAAGGTCAGATCGTGGTCAAGCAAATTGCTGGAATACTCGCGCGCCGAATAGTATTCTGGAAACGTGCCGGCGACTCTCTGGAGCGCGGAGAGCGCTTTGGCCTGATCAAGTTCGGATCGCGTGTTGATGTTCTCATGGAACCGGATGTGGCATTGAGCATCAAGGTCGGAGATCACGTCCGGGCAGGGAGCAGCATCCTTGGAACCAGCCACACCAAATCTCAAATTCAATAAGAAGGGTGGAATGAGGCGGGGCGTCTATATTCTGCCCAGCCTGTTCACGGTAGGCACATTGGTCTGCGGCTATTACGCCATCCTGGCAGCGTTGCGAGGCTCTGTAGCAATGACGGCAGGCGGGGGTGAAGGACTGAGCGCGGTGGCGTTCGATAACGCCGCAAGGGCCATCGGGTGGGCGATTCTATTCGACGGGCTGGACGGTCGAATTGCGCGGCTGACCAATGCCACATCCGCTTTTGGCCGGGAGCTCGATTCTCTGGCCGATGTCATTGCTTTCGGCGTTGCCCCGGCCGTCTTGGCCTATGCCTGGGGCATCCGCGCCATAAGCGAGATGTTCGGACCACCGTTGATCGAGCACCTACGTCAAGCGGGTTGGATCGTGACCTTCGCTTATGTGATATGCGGCGCGGCGCGCCTGGGGCGATTCAACATCGAGAGCGTCAAACCCACGGCTGACCGCCGGTATTTCGTGGGCATGCCGATCCCGGCCGCGGCGGGAACGATTGCGGCCATCGTCCACTGGGAAAAGACACCACTCAACCACTGGGTTTACAGCTTGGTCTGGATGGGGGTGGTAGCCATTCTGGCCTTCTTGATGGTGAGTAGGATGCGTTATTACAGCTTTAAAACGCTGGACTTGCGCAGGCGTCGTTCTTACATCGCCATCATATTCCTGGGGCTCATCATCTGGGCCATTTGGGTATATTCTGAACCCGTCCTCCTGATCATCGCCCTTACTTACGCCCTTTCCGGCATCATTCTTCGGATCACCTCGAAGTTCCGCCCCCATCCTCCCGCGCCGCAAGAGGTTCACGCAGCATGAAAACCTCCCAACAGGGATACCGGATCGCGGTCGTGGGTGCATCTTCCCTTCTTGGCAAAGAGCTTCTGAATGTGCTGGAGGAATACCACTTTCCTTTCTCCCGCCTGGTTACGTTTTCGGACGAAGAAAATGAACTCGAATTGCCAATCCTGGATTTGCGTGAGGGATCGAAACCCTCGGAGCTTGACGAGAACGTTACCGCATCCGAGCTTGATTTTGCCTTTATTGCGGCGCGGTCTCGCCAAATGCCTTCCTTCCTGGATCCTGCCCAAGCCTCGGGCCAAGGGCGGCCCGCTTGTTTCATCATCGACCTCAGCCCCGCAGCGCCCGGCGAAGAGGCGGCGGAACCGCAGATCCCCCTCCCCCGGAAAGTGGGGAGCGTGCCATTCCTCGACCGGTGTTTTCCGCTAGGGGAAAAAGAGGAAGGCGGCGAAAGCCGGGTTTATGTTTCTGCTCACCCCGCCACGATTGTAATCAGCAGTTTACTGCTGCGCCTGGCAGCACGCTTCCCTTTGAAGAGCGCCGTTGCCAATATCTTCACTTCGGTCTCCGAGATCGGGTCGCACGGGATTGAAGAGCTTCAGAAGCAGACCGTAAGCCTGCTCAGCTTCCAGAAGATTCCGCGCAAGGTTTTTGGCGCGCAGTTGGCCTTTAACTTGTTGTCGCGTCCGGGCGGGATGGGTGGAAGTGAACTGCTGGCTCTCGAAAATCGTCTCCGGAAGCAGCTCAAGGAATACTTGCAGGGGAGGGTTCCGCTCCCCGCTTTGCGCCTCTTTCAGGTTCCCGTGTTTTATTCGCTGGCGGTTTCCCTTTTCATCGAGACGGGTCAGCCCGTGGCAGCAGAAAAGGCCGGAGAGGCTTTGCAGGGAGAGCGAGTCCAAGTGCGGCGTCGCTCACAGGACTCGCCCACCCAAGTCGAGGTCGCTGGTTCGGACAAAATCCTGGTGGATAGTGTAACGGCTGATCCGGACCACCCGACCGGCCTCTGGATTTGGGCGGTCGCTGATAATCTTCGTCTTGCGGCCCTGAACGCGGTCGAGGTCGCGGAGAGTCTTCGCCAACGAATCGCCTTGTAGAATGCCCATGAACACTGGTCATGAACTGTTCCGGCGTCATTGGCTTTTGCTTCTTGGCCTTGGTGTTTTGCCTTTCCTTCTTTCCTGCGGGTACCAGGTTGCCGGACGCGGAGACCGCTTACCCCCCGACATTAAAACCATCGCCGTACCCATCTTCGTCAACCAATCTTCCACCTTTCGCATCGAAGAGAAGCTCGCTGCCGCCATCAGCCGCGAGTTCATCGAGCGAACGAAATTCCGAATTACGCCCAATCCAACCGGGGCCGATGCCGTCTTGAAGGGAACCGTCAAGGACGTACGTTCAGGCGTTATCACCTTTGACCTGAGTACAGGGCGCGCCTCGTCGCTCCAGATTCAGGTCACAGCCGACGTAAAGCTCGAGGACTTGCACAGCAAGAAGGTGGTTTATGCAAATCCGAACTTTGTCTTCAGGGAAGAGTATCAGGTGAGCCAGACTACCTCCGGACTCTTCCAAGAAGACCAAGCTGCGCTCGACCGCCTCTCCCGCGATGTCGCCCGCACCCTCGTCACAGAAGTCCTGGAGAACTTTTAGCCCGCGTCCGGGTACCTATCATTCCGCCTGGAAAGTTCGGTTCGGCGCATTTCTGATAGAAGGCCCTCGAGCGAAGAGTTGGCTTTTGTGCTCAATGCATAATAAACTCAGCCTCGCGTCTTATCCCGAATCTATCTGCAAGAACGGATTCCCCTTTTGGAGGGACTGCCATGAGAATTGATAGAGCACTTCGACCACTCGCTTTGTTTTCTATTTGTCTGATGATTTTCCTAACTGCCAAAGAAGCCGTGTCAAAGCCCGCTCCAGCAGAAAAGGCCAAGGTCACCGTCAACTGGGACAAGGTCGTGACCATTTCCAAAACGACGCCCACGCTTCAAGTCGTCGTCAACCCTCCCTTGCGTCAGGGCACCAAGATTCACGATCGGGTCTTTCAAGCTTTGCACGAGCTTGGTGAAGATTATGTGCGCTACGTGCCCTGGCTGCCCTACCCCAAGCTGGGCGTCGCCGAACTCGAACCCCCCCAAGACGGGAAGACTTCCTGGGACTTCTCTTTGATCGACCCCATGATGGAAGATTTGATGAATGCTACCGCCGGACACTCCGTGATTATCAACTTCAGCACAATCCCCCAGTGGATGTTCAAGACGGAGAAGCCGGTGCCTTATCCTGCCGATCCGGACCAAGTGACCTGGGACTACGAGAAAGGAACAGAGTTCCGGGATGTGAGCTTAAAAGAAGTGGGGGACTACTACGCAAGACTGGTGAGTTGGTACACGCAGGGGGGATTCACAGATGAATACGGGAAGCGCCATAAGTCCGGTCATCATTACAAAATCGAGTACTGGGAGGTGTTGAACGAGGTCGATTTTGAGCACCAGATGTCGCCAGAAACGTATAGCCGGGTCTACGACGCTATAGTGAGTTCAATTCGACACGTGGAACCGCAAATGAAGTTTGTGGGCGTGGCCCTGGCAGGGACCTCTCCCAACATATTCCTTGAAGAGAATGTACCGGGATACTTCGAATATTTCCTTAACCCGAAGAACCACAAGCCTGGGATCCCGGTGGATATGATTTCCTATCACTTCTACGCTAATCCGACGGCTGACCAGAGTCCGGAGGTGCAGCAGTACACTGTTTTCGATCAGGCTACCGGCTTTCTTAATTCCGTCCGGTATTTAGAGTCAATTCGACAGCGCCTGTCCCCGAAGACACAGACCGACCTCGACGAACTGGGATGCATTCCGGCTGACGATAATGCGGTGCCTCGCAAAGCGATACCCGATTCCTACTGGAACCTTTGCGGGGCAGTTTATGGCTACCTGTATGGGGAGCTGGCACGCTTCGGGATTGACGTGGCGGGTGAATCTCAAATGGTTGGTTACCCCTCCCAGTTTCCCGGCGTATCCATGGTGGATTGGAACACAGGGCAACCCAACGCCCGTTACTGGGTGTTGAAGCTGCTCCACGACAACTTCGGCCTTGGAGACAAGCTGGTGGACACGACTTCTGCAATTCCCCACGTCTACGCCCAGGGCTTTGTGACTCGCGACGGCAAGCGCAAGCTGTTGCTGGTCAACGAGCGAGACCGGGATTTTGATTTGTCGATTGCGGGGAGCAACGGGGCAGAGGTCGTGTACGTCGATCAGACAACAGGCTTCCAGCCGCCGGCAACGGCTCACCTGAATGCCGACCAGATTACGTTGCGAGGGCTGGCCGTCGCCGTGGTGACCCTTCCCAAGTGACTGACCATTTTCCGACGTCACTGATCTTCCTACATTCCGTAAAGCGTCTCCGTATTCACGGGCAGGCCGAGCAGCTTCAGGTAGGTGAATAGTTGCATCTTGTGATTCGTGAAGTGCTCGAGGAAGTGGATGGCCATACGCTCCATCTTTGCCTTCCAGCCCCACGGCACGGAGAGGACTTTGTTGGTGAAGTCCTCTTCGCTCATGTCATCCAGGACCTTGCGCAGAATTTTCTTGTCCTTTTCGAGCTTGTCCAGCGCCTCCTGGGGGCTACAGGAAGGGAGGTTCTCCAACTTCATGCTCTCTCCCATTTCTTCCATGGAGGGCCACTTGCCGCCGAGCAGCCACTCCAACCCGGCGCCCAAGCCATCGCCTAGGTGGCAAAGTACCTGGCCAACGCTCATGAACGTCGGCCCGGGCCTCCAGTTCAGTTTGTCCCCTGGAACCATGCCGATTAGCTTTTCCGTCGGCCGGTAGTTTTCCATCACAACTTCGTAAAACTCGTTCTTGGTCATAATTCCTCCTCTCCTTGGTTCTTCACGCTCTGCCTGTCTGTGCACTCGCACCGTGTTTCCGTGGGTGGCATAGATGGCCGCCGGGCTTGCGCGCCTCTCCCGGTCTTTCTGTACAGCCACAGCACAGAAGAGTTTACCTCACTATATATTACAAGGAAATTACGAAACCTCGTGCTCCCGGGTAACTGCGGTCCCCGCGGCTTTTGCGCCGTCAACAGTGAGTGGTCTTCAATTGGCTTTGTTCAGCTTCCGCAAGGGCACCCGAACCAAGATGTAGGCGATGATTGCGAAGGCTATGAGGGAAATCCAACCGCCCCAGTTGGCCAGGAACGGCAACTCATCGAGGCCGGTGATGACCTTGGTGATGGAGGAGACGCCGGTGAGGAACAGGGCGGCGAGCAGAATACCCGTGATGGCCTCGCCGGCGATGAATCCGGAAGCCAGGAGCGTTCCTCGTTCATCGAATTTCGCCTTTTCTTCTGTCGGGAGCTTCTTGCGCGCCGCCCACTGGTCGGCGGCCCACTTCAAGGCGCCACCCACGAATATGGCCCCGCTGGTTTCGAGGGGTAGGTACATGCCCACGGCGATGAGCATCGGAGAAGGCGCGCCAATCATCACCAGCGCCAGGCCGAAGAAGCATCCCATCAGGAGCAACCCCCAAGCCATTTGTCCGCCCACGATACCCTGCGCGAGTTGGGCCATGAGGCCGGCTTGTGGCGCGGGCAGCAACTTGCCGCCGATGCCGCCGGTGGCGAGGTTCGCTTCGTGCAGCGCGATGATGGGCAGCAACAGGAAAAAGGAAACGGCGGTGACGCTCAGCACCTCGACGATTTCCATCTTCCACGGCGTCCCGCCGAGCAGATATCCAGCCTTCAGGTCCTGAATCAGGCTGCCGGATACACAGCACGCGCAGCAAACCACCGAGGCCACACCCAGCACGGCGGCGACTCCGCCCAGGCCTTTCACACCGATGGCTACCATCATCAACGCGGCGACAACCAGCGCGGCAAGGGTCAGACCGCTGACAGGCTGATTCGAGGAGCCCACCAACCCCACCAGGTAACCGCCCACGGCGGAAAGAAAGAAGCCGGTCAGGGTCATCACAATCGCCGCCGTGATGGCCGCAGCCCAGCTCTGCGCGAAGTATTTGTAGATAATCGTAATTGGGATGATGAGGCCGCCAATGGCAATGAGGATCCACTTGATGGGGATGTCGATATCCAGCCGCGTGCGTGCTGCCGCCTGTTCGCCGGTCACTGCGGAAGCATGAAAAGCCCC
Source organism: Acidobacteria bacterium UBA7540 (assembly GCA_002478145.1). The sequence goes on along the minus strand of DLMI01000023.1, from coordinate 36,840 downwards.
GCGGATGGAGGTAAGAATCGACTCCCGCATGCTATAGAGCGTGTAAACCGCCCCCACCAGCATCGCTCCTACGGCGATAGGACGGACCACGTTGTACCAGACGGTGTAGCTCGCGAGGTCCCAGGGCGCCGTGCCTCCGGTTGTTGCCCCGATGCGGTGTGGCAGGTCGGGATCGATGAACAGGACCAGCGGAATCAGCACCAGCCAGGCGATGACGCCCCCTGAGAAATTTATCGCCGACAAGCGTGGTCCGATGATGTATCCAATGCCGATGAGCGCCGGGGAAACGGAAGGTGTGGAGTAGGCAATGCCTCCCGTGTAAGGCACGCGGCCCAGGAGTTCTTTCTGATATCCGAAATAGTTGACAACCGATTTGGGGAACTTCCAGAAACCACTGACCGAATCCCGAAAAACCTGGAAGCCTTTGTCGTCCTTGAGCAACTGGAGGAAAGCGCCCAATGCCATGGCGCCGAAAATGTATTTCGGAGCATCGGTGGCGCCCTTCTGGCCGGCTTTCACAATCTCGGCGCTGGCCGTGCTTTCAGGAAAAGGTAGGTCAGGTGAATCCACGCACAGGGGGCGTCGCAGGATGATGATGAAGAATACTCCCAGCAAGCCGCCCGCAAAGAGAATGAACGTGCCGGTCCAGTAATGACCTCGCAAGTCAGTCCAGAGCCGCTGCCCGCCCACGTTGACCATCATGAAGGCAGGGATGGTGAAAATTGCCCCGGCCACCAGCGCTTCACCTACCGAGGCGGCAGTGCGCGTCAGGTTCTGCTCCAGCACGCCGCCGCGAAAGAAGGGCAAACGAAATAGCGCGATGGCAATCACCGCCGCTGGAATCGTGGCGGCTACCGTCTGGCCGGCCTTCATGCCCAAGTAGGCGTTTGCCGCGCCGAAAATGGCAGCCATGAAGATACCGGCCACAACGGCTTTAATTGTGAACTCAGGCTCTTTGGAATCGTGGGGAACGAAGGGTTTGAATTCAGGCACAGGAACTCCTTGGAGTGCGGTGCTCTACCGCATCTTCGGCGAAGGTGAGGAGTGCTTCCTCATCGAACGTTTGAAAGGCAGAACCTAAGAACACAAAAAGGGGGCGATCACACGGGACCGCCCCAACGACCTCGATGACGTGCCCTTCCGCCCTACCGCCCCAGGAACTGGAAGTATCGCCCCACTGCGTCAATCCCGCGATAGAAATTGGGCAGGTAGAACTTCTCATTGGGGGCGTGCAGGTTGTCGTCCGGCAAACCAAACCCCATCATGACGCTGGGTATCTTCAGATTTTTCTGGAAAACACCCACGATGGGGATGGATCCGCCCGAGCGGATGTAAACCGTCTTGTTCTTGAAGACCTGTTCCATGGCCTCGGCAGCGGCAGCGATCCAACGGCTCTCCGTGCTCACCACGGAAGCGGGAGCCGAACTGATCACCCGCACCGACGTCTTGATGCCCTTGGGCGTGATCTTCTTCACGTAGGTAGTGTATTGCCGGATCACCTCTTTGGGGTCCATGTCCGGAACCAGCCGCATACTGATCTTGGCCACACCATAAGCCGGAATAACCGTCTTGGCGCCTTCCCCCGTGAAACCACCGCGGAAGCCGTGGACTTCCAGTGTCGGCCTGGCCCAAATACGTTCCAGCACCGAGTAGCCTTTCTCTCCGATCAAGGCGCTGGCGCCGACTTCCTTTCGCAGGAACTCCTTCTCTTTGAAGGGTAACCGCGCCCATGCAGCCAATTCCTTAGCGCTCGGTTTTTTCACACGCTGGTAAAAGCCCGGAATTCGGATCTTTCCATCCGGCCCCTTGAGTTTGTTGACCATCTCCGCCAGGGCCTGGAACGGGTTGGGAGCAGCTCCGCCATACGACCCGGAATGCAGGTCGTGGGCGGCCCCGCGCGCTTCCAGTTCGGTGTAAACAAGGCCGCGCAGGCCGGTGGTGATCGTGGGCAGTTCCGGCGCGAACATTTCCGTGTCGCAGACCAGCGCCGCGTCAGCTTTCAGCCGATCCGCGTGGGCTGGCACGTATTCCTCGATGTGCTCGCCGCCCACTTCCTCTTCGCCCTCGAGCAGGAACTTGATGTTGATCGGCAGCTTGCCTTCGGTCTTCAGGAATCCTTCCACCGCTTTGACCAAAAGATAGGTCTGCCCTTTGTCATCGACGGCGCCACGGGCATAGAGGTTGTCATTGCGAATGGCAGGTTCGAACGGCGGCGACACCCATTCCTCAAGGGGATCGGGTGGTTGCACGTCGTAGTGCCCGTAAAGCAGCAATGTCGGCTTGCCGGGCGCCTCCAACCATTCCGCATAAAGAAGCGGATGCTGGCTCTCCTTGCCTTCGATGATTTCGACGTTCTTCATGCCCATTTCCCGAAGCTCGTTCGCCAGAAACTCGACGGCGCGCCGGATATCCGGCTTGTGTTCAGGAAGAGTGCTGATGCTTGGAATCTTCAACAGGCTCGTTAAGCCTTGCAGAAACCGCTCGCGATTCTCGTGATAGTATTCAAATACAGTGGTTGCCATGGTTCATACCCCCATCTTCAGATCTTGGATCGGTCGAGGAACACGAAACTCCCCTGGGAAGGCTGGAAACCGGCCCAGAGCAGCAAGCAAGGCAGTCTACACCGCCCTCGGTGTCCCGTCAATTTTACAACACCCAGTCCAGTCATTTCGGCATCCTCTGTCGTGTTTCCGTTGTTGCGTCGACTGGGAATGACTGCCTTTACAGGCCCGCACGAAAAATCAACTCCCCCAAATGACATCAGTACCGGCGTGTGCGTTGAACCACCGGCGAAAAGAGGTCTCAGTGCGTTTCACGCCGCGGGCGGTTCACTTTATCTCCCCGGCCTGCTCTGAAGCATGCTGCTCATAGCGTTTGCGGACCACAATCCCATAATGAATGCCGGAGACGACGGTCAGGGCGGCCGCAAGGTAGACGCAGATTTGAACCAAGCCCCCCCGCACGAAGGGCACATGCGCCTGGAAACTCACTGCGGCAAACACGGTCGCCACCTGGGCGGCCGTGGACGCCTTTCCCAAAATAGTCGGCCGAAAAGGGCGATACCCGGCCACCAGGCTAATCAGCAGCGCCGTAATGATGATGCCGACGTCGCGGCCGATCACCAGAATCGTCAGCCACCAGGGCAGCGCGTCCCGGAAGGCCAGCGTCAGGTAAGCTGTGGTCATCAGGAGTTTATCGGCGATCGGGTCGAGCGCCACGCCTAGCGGTGTCTCCTGCTTCAGCAGGCGCGCCACCATCCCGTCGACCATATCCGAGAGTGCAGCGGCGGTGAGCACCGCCAGCGCGCCGCGGTATTCTTGAGCCACGACCAGTATGGCGAAGAAGGGAATAAAAGCCAGTCGAAGGATGGTGATTTGGTTGGCGGGTGTCAGGATACGAGAAGCCATGGTTTCCAGACAATATAGCTAGGCCGTTTTGGCAATGTCAAATCCTAGCCGAGCATACTTGAAATTCTCAATCCTAAGACGAGCCCGACTTCTTCAGGTTTTCAATCTTCGCTGCACCGCAGGGCTCTCGAGCTCCCGCAGCGCATCCGAGGCAATCCAGCGGGCGCTGGGTGAATTCAATCCCTGGAGCTCCTGCGCGGCCTTGACAGCCGCTTGGTTGAGCTTCCGGTTGCGTTTACCGATTTGGCGGAGCGCCCAGTTTAGGGCCTTTTTCACGTAATTCCGCTCGTCGACGGCTTGCCTCTTGATGAACGGCAGGAAACGAAGGAATACTCGGTCGTTTGCCGCCTTATCACTCACGGTCAAGCACGCCATGAGCGCGAACGCCGCCCTTTTCACGAACTCCTCTTGCCGCTCGCTCCACTCCCAACATTTCTTGTAAGCAAAAGGGGTGTACCGGAAAAGGTTCAGGCAAGTCCCATCGCACACTGCCCAGGAATCGAAGTCCTTAGCCCAGTCATCCATCTGCCGTTCCGTCACCTTTTCCTTCTCGTCAATCAAACCGGCGAGAGCCCGTGCTTCGAGAATCCCTGTGGACCACAACCGCAGAGCCAAATCATGGTCTTTGCCGATCTCTCGGGCAAACTTCTTCAATGCCGGAGCGGACCAGCCGTAGGCCTTGGCAGCAGTTATACCGAACCTCGCCATGCCGCGAACCGCCGCCGGGTTAGATTTCGACCTGAGCCTTTTCAGCACTTGGTTGAAGGTCATAGACAATTGTTATCCGCCGCATGCGCTTCGGAAACAGCGTGAGAATCCTAGACAGGCGCTGGCCCTAACTCTCGACTGTCCCGCCGTGGCGGGTGGACTGTCATCTGCTTCAAAGGCTGGGATGCTTCTCCCGCAAGGCGGGATCAGAATGACACCCTAATACTACAAAGACCGGCAAAGAATCTTCGTCGGCCTTAACTGTTGACTGTCCCGCCACGGCGGGTCGGCTGTCAACTGCTTTATCAGACCTGTGGTGTCTCGATTCCGAGGTATTCCTGAAGGCTCAATCCGACCAAGCTATGGAATCGTTCAGAAAGCGAAGGAATGGAGCCGCAGGATTCATCGAGAGCGACCCGCTCCACACGGTACATGGGATAGAAGACCTGGGTCATTCCCACGGTGCATTCCTCGCGGCTGACGATCTGGCGCACGAAATCATCGAAGGAGTTGAGTTCGATCCCGCGCACCGTCACGCCTTGGGTGTCGAGTTGGAGCAGTTGGCCCCAGATTTTTTCCTTGGGGGAAGCCAGGCTTACGATCACAATGTTATTGAGTTCCATACCGCACCTGCGAGGCGCTCGAGGGATGACCGTGGCGATGTCTTACCCAGCCCCCATACAGAGCGCGGTCAATCCAAGGTGAAGAATACGCCGTTGCAATATATAAAGCCAGCCCGACATATTTGAGACCTAGTGCCCGTACCGCAACTCTCCCGCCTCGACTCGCACTGGAAGGTAGTTCTGTTGGGGCGGCAGGGGGCATGTGGCAAAGGGGGTGAACGCGCAGGGAGGGTTCACCGCCTTGTTGAAGTCAAGAATGACCTCGCCGTTCTTGGGCTTTGGCGCGTAAAGGAATCGGCCGGGGGGATAAGTTTCCTTGCCGGAAGTCAGGTCTTTGAAGATGAAGAACAAGCCGTCGCCTTCATCAAGGGGATCCAGCCGACATGGGTGGCCGTCGAGCGTGAACTCCACGTAGCCGGGGCTGGCCTCCTCCTCGGTGTCGCCCAGAATGTTAGGTACGGAGAGCCTCTTGGGCGGATTGTAGGGCACGAATTTGGCGGTAATGCGAAAGCGCTCGTTCACTGGGAAATACTTCAATCCCGTAAACGCCTTCCTGGCTTCGCGGTTTCTATCCTTCAGGCGGATACCGAAGCGACTGCTTCGCTTGATAACGAACATCGTCAAATCGTTAACTCGCAGCACATCGGGCTCTCCCGAAGCGTCAGGCTTCAGAATCGCCGAGCTCGTCGGCTTGCCGTTCACCGTTGCATGAACGCCGGGCGCGGGCTGAAAAGTCGTATGGCCGTTTTGAAAATCGAAAACCCCCACCTTGCCAGGGGCGGAACCCTTGGGTAAGACAATGTTGCTGGATAGGTCGGCGCCTACCGTGTTTTTGCCGTCCTTGAGCCAGAACAGACCGGCGACGGTAAGCCATCCGTCGTCGGCCTTCAGAGCCGCCTCTCGATGCTGCCGCCATTGTTCAATCTCAGCCTGATAGGAGGATTCACTCGAAGGCACGCTTGAGACCAAAAGAGGCAGGATCAGTAACTTCGAAAAGGTCATCACGCTTTGCTCCTTGATGGGGTGCAGTCTCTAAACACCCATTGACGAATCGGACGCGGCGATGAAGACTCCGTCAGATGACTCCGCCCCCTGAATTCTGTCTCCTGTCCTCTAGGTCAGCCTGTAAAACGCCCTCATGTTCCCCATGCGCGGATAAAGCGTATAGCGTTTGATTTCGAGGATCTGTTTGATGTGCCCCAGGTCATGGAACGCCCACTCCGTCACCAATTCTTCGACGGAGATCTCGCCCACCTTTTGATGCCTTCCTCCGCGCTTCAGTTGGGCGGGCCTGAGTTCGTTGAGCCACTTCACGTTCGCTTGACGTTGCCGGGCAAAGCTGGCCAGGCTTTTCAAAGGGTTTTTCCGGTTGTATTTCATCTCCCCCGCTCGCTTCTCTTGGTCGATCGAAGGGAGGATGGGATTGTCCCTCTCGATCATCGCCGCCACGCGCGCCCGCATTCCGATCTCTTCGATGTCATCCAGGTGAGCAAGAACTTCCTGGACCGACCACTTGTCTGCCGCAGGACGTGTCTTCATTTCCTGCAAAGACATTGAGGCGATTTCTCGCTTCAGCTTTTCCGGCGTGGAAGCGAGAATGGCAACAACATCGCGGAGCATGTGCACCTCCGAGGTTCTGTTCGAAAGATTATATGCCGCCCCGCAGGGCGCGGCTGCAAGCCTCAACCCGCTCCCCGTAGTTTTTCTCGCAGCTTCAAAGCTTGCTGGAACTCGCGCTCCAATTCGTGGTCGCTCAAGTGCTGCTTGATGAACTCAAGTTTTTCAACCAGGGCTTCAAGCGCTTGCTGGATATTCTCGAGGTTGGTAAGGCAAATGTCACGCCAAACGGAGTAAGGGCTTTCCGCCAGCCGCGTCACATCCCGGAAGCCGGAGGCCGCCAGTTCCACCGGGAGTCGCGATTCGAGGCTTTCTTCTGCAATCAGGCTGGCCAGTGCGGAGGAAAGAAGCTGCGGAAGGTGGCTGAGGAAGGCAAGGGCGCGGTCATGGCTGGCGGGATCCATGATATGCGGGCGCGCGCCAATCGCTGTGACCAGGGAGACGAAAGCCTTGATGCGCGTGTCCTCGAGATGGCGATCTTCAAGCGGTGTCAAAACATAGCGAGCATTGGTGAAGAGCGTGGCCTCGGCATTTTCAACGCCAGACCGTTCTTTCCCCGCCAGGGGATGCCCTCCCAGGAACAATGGGGCATCGCCCATAGTCTCCCGCGCGCGCGCGCAAATGAGCCCTTTGGTGCTGCCGACATCAGTCACCAGCGCTTTCGATGACGCCATCTCCTTCAGTCGGGGAATGCAATCCAGGATTGCGCCCACCGGCGCGGCGAGGATGATCAGGTCGGCATCCCGGACGGCCTTGCCGAGGTCGTCCGTCCCTTCGTCCACGGCATCCGCAGCAAGCGCGCGGCCAACTGTCGAGGCGCGCCCGTAGCCAATGCGGCGGACTGCCAAGCCATACTTCTTCAGCGCCAGTCCCCAGGACCCGCCAATCAGCCCCAGTCCGATAATCGAGACTTTGTGAAAAATCGTATCCACAGGAAATTATGAATAGTGAATAGTAAAGGGTGAATAGTAAAGGGTGAATTACAAACTGCATCGTTCTCAGTCCCTTACCAAGCCAGACGCCTGTTTACTGCACGTCGGCCGCCTTCCGTCTCGCGAAGAGAGGAGCAAGTGACGTTAAGCGGGAGAAAGCCTGTCATTCACAATTCACCATTCACCATTTACTATTTGACGCTCGAAATTTCCCTCAGCCGCTACTCGCGGTCAAATCGTCCTTCCCACCGCCGGCGCAATCATGCGCAATTCCTTCATCAACTGCTCAAACTGCGCGGGATAAAGCGACTGGGCGCCGTCGCTCAAAGCTTTCTCCGGATCATCGTGGACTTCGATCAACAATCCATCCCCGCCCGCTGCCACTGTCGCGCGCGCCATGGGCGGCACTTTATCGCGTCGGCCGGTGCCGTGCGACGGATCGACAATAATGGGAAGGTGCGAGAGTTTCTTGATGACGGGAATTGCGGAGATATCCAAGGTGTTTCGGGTGTAGCTCTCGAAGGTGCGGATGCCCCGTTCGCAGAGAATGACGTCGTAATTTCCTCCCGCCATGATGTATTCGGCAGAAAGCAGAAGCTCTTCGAGGGTGGCGGAAATGCCGCGTTTCAATAGCACGGGCTTTGAGATTTTCCCCACCTCCGTGAGCAAGTTATAGTTCTGCATGTTGCGAGCGCCCACCTGAAGCACGTCAACAAATTCCATCATCAGGGGGATTTGGGTATGGTCCATTACTTCCGAGACGACCAGCAGGTCGTGCCTGTCGGCGGCGGCCCGCATCAGTTGCAGCCCTTTCTTCCCCAATCCCTGGAAACTGTAAGGTGAGGTCCGCGGCTTGAACGCACCGCCGCGCAGCACGCGTACCCCCTCCTTCGCCACCAATGCGGCGATGGTTTCGATCTGTTCGGCACTCTCCACGCTGCACGGGCCGGCCATCATCACCACTTGCTCGCCCCCCACGGCCACGCCTTCCCCTAGTTGAATGACGGAGCCCTCCGGGCGGAAATGGCGGCTGGCCAGTTTATAGGGCGCGGAGATGCGCACCACCTCCTCCACGCCTTCCTGGAGCTCGATGTCGCGGGTGTCAAAATCGACTAATGCGCCGACCGCGCCCAGGACCGTTTGACGTGCTCCGGTGGAGCGGTGAATATCGAACCCCATCTCCATCAGCTTGTTGATGGCGCGCTGGATCTGATCTTCCGTCGCGCCCTCTTGCATTACCACCACCATGGTCCTTTACTCCTTCTCCAGAAGACTACCGCTGTCCATTGCATGGCGCTCCAGCGACCGGGCTTCGTCAATGATGCGCTCGAAGAGGCGGCGGATAGCCGCGTCGTCAAGCGGCCCCGGATTGGATTTCACGACGTTGCGCAGTATCTCTACCTCGCGCTGCGGATGCCAAGCCGGCAGCTTCATCTCCTTCTTGATGTGACCTATCTCCACCGCGCACTGCGAGCGCTCATTCAGCAGCTTCAGGAGCTGTTGGTCGATCTCGTCAATCCGCTTGCGCCAGGCGTCGAGATCGCTCATGCAGTCCTCTCCCCTGTTCCCTCTTTGAGCCAGCGGGCGAACCGCTCAATCGCCCCCGCCCCTTCTCTAGCGTACCGCTCTTCGATGGCATGCACTACCGCGCTGCCTACCACTGCCGCATCCGCCACCGACTGCACCTCGCGTACTTGGGCAGGATTGGAAATGCCGAAACCCACCGCCAAGGGCAGCAAAGTGTGCTGCCGAGCCCGCTCCACCAGCGGCCGTACGCTCGAAGAAATCTCGCCGCGCTCGCCCGTCACGCCGGTGCGGGAAACCAAATAAAGAAAACCTGTGGAAAGCTTCGACGCCTGCTCAAGCCGAGCGTCCGTTGAGGTGGGCGAGGCCAGGAAAACTGTATCCAGGTTCCGTGCGCGCAGGACGCTCACGTAAGGCGCCGCCTCTTCAGGGCTAAGGTCCACCGCCAGTGCCCCGTCCACGCCGGCCTGCGCAGCATCCCGCGCAAATTTCTCCAGTCCGTACTGCAAGATAGGATTGTAGTAGCTGAATAGAATGATGGGCGCTTGCACGGATTCGCGCCAGCGTGGAAACCGCTCCAGGATTCGCCGCAGCGTCGTCCCGGCTTTCAGCGCGCGCTCGGAAGCCCGCTGGATCACGGGGCCATCGGCGAGCGGGTCGGAAAAGGGAACACCCAGCTCAATCACGTCTACACCCGCACGGTCCAAGGCAGCGAGCAGGTCGCCGGTGGCGTCGAGCGAGGGGTCGCCGGCCGTGAAGTACACCACCAGCCCTTTCGCCTGCCGCTCGCGCAGCTCGCGAAAGCGCCTCGCGATTCGAGTTGGCGAAACTGTTGGCATCAAATGCAGTGACGAGTGAAAAGCGACGAGGCGTACAAGCCCTCAGCTATCCCGCCGCGGCGGGTCAGCTTTCGGCAGGCAAACCAGTTGCTCAAGACTGACCAGTGACGGCTCTCTCGTCAATGGTCACACATCACTCGTAACTGTCCTCACAAGATTCCTGCTGACTGAAAAATTCCTAGATCCTTGTCCCCGCGCCCGGAAAGGTTAACGATGACCACCTCCTCGCGGCTCATCTTCGGGGCTCGCTTGATTACCTCCGCCAGTGCATGAGCGGATTCCAGCGCCGGAATAATGCCTTCCTTGACCGAAAGAAGTCGCGCGGCCTCGAGCGCTTCCTCATCACTCACCTGGGTGTATTCCACGCGGCCCTGCTGGTAGAGCGCGGCGTGTTCCGGGCCGACTGCAGCGTAATCGAGACCCGCAGAAACCGAGTGCGTATTCGAGATCAGTCCATCCTCAGTCTGGAGCACGTAGGTGTAAGTACCGTGAAGGACTCCCGGCCTCCCGCCCGCAAACCGCGCCGCGTGCTCACCGAGACTGGGGCCACGACCGCCGGCTTCCACGCCCACCATCTTCACCTCGCGGTCCGGAATGAAGTCGTAGAATAGGCCGATGGAGTTGCTGCCGCCGCCCACGCAGGCGAAAAGCGCGTCCGGCAGTCTGCCGATTTCCGCCAGCATCTGGCTGCGAGCTTCCTGCCCGATCACCCGCTGAAACTCGCGCACCATGAGCGGGTAAGGATGCGGCCCCAGCACCGAGCCCAGCAGGTAATGGGTGTTTTGAACGTTGGTCACCCAGTCGCGCATGGCTTCGTTGATGGCATCCTTGAGCGTCTTGCTGCCGGAGGAAACTCCAACCACGCTCGCACCCAGCAGGCGCATGCGGAAGACATTGGGAGCTTGCCGCGCCATGTCCTCGTCGCCCATGTAGACGACGCATTCAAGGCCCATAAGTGCCGCCACGCTGGCTGTGGCCACGCCGTGCTGCCCGGCGCCGGTTTCCGCAACCACTCGCGTCTTGCCCATTCTCCTGGCGAGCAAGCCTTGACCGAGGCAGTTATTGATCTTGTGGGCGCCCGTGTGCAGCAGGTCTTCGCGCTTCAGGTAGATCTGCGCGGCGCCTAGATGCTCAGTAAGCCGCCGGGCGTGAAAGAGCGGCGTCGGCCTTCCCGCGAAATACTTCAATAGGTGAGCAAGCTCGGCCTGGAACTTCGGATCGCTGCGCGTAGCCTGATACGCCTGTTCGAGCTCCTCTACTGGGTGCATGAGCGTTTCAGGCACATAGCGCCCGCCGAATTCCCCGAAGCGCCCGCGCGCATCCGGCCACGGAAGCTGCCCGGACGGCGGCGCTACGGCGTTAGGTTGTCCTTGTTCCAATTCCATCGATTTCGAACCCGTCATCACCCGCTATTCCGGGTCCACCGCCAGCAACCTGCCCCGACCTGTCGGGGTCTTGCCGGCACCAAACAATGCCGCCCAACCCCGCGATGAGGCGGGGCAGGCGGCGCAACCATCACTGCTTATCCGCCTCCGCCACCGCGGTAAAGAAAGCCCGAAGCTTGGCGGCGTCCTTGATTCCCGGAGCCGACTCCACGCCGCTTGCCACGTCGACAGCGAAAGGGCGGACCTCTCGAACACCCCGGGCAATGTTCTCAGGGGTCAGCCCGCCGGCCAGGATGATCGGCCCATATTGCTTTGCTTCCCGCGCCGCGCTCCAGTCGAACGTTCTTCCCGTGCCGCCGAGCCGGTCTGGATCGAAGGCATCGAGCAAGTAGGCGCTCGGTTTGATTTTGCGGAGCTCCTCCGATTTGAAACCTTCGCCGACCGCCACCGCAACCACCAGCGTGAAAACGGCAAGCAATTCATCCAGAGCCGGAAACCTGGGGCCGTGCACCTGGACGGTTGTTGCGCCTGCCTCTCGCGCCTGTGAAATCACCCGCCCGGCATCCGTTTCATTTGCAAAGACGCCCACGGCGGCGACAAAGGGCGGCAATCGCCGGATGATCGCTCGCGCCGCTGCCGGCTCAATGTACCTGGGGGAAAGCGGGTAAAAGTTGAATCCGAGTGCCGCCGCTCCCAGATCGGCCGCCCGTTGCGCATCCTCGAGTCGCGTGAGCCCGCAGATTTTGATGCGCGTCGGCATGCTTCACGTCCGCAAAGCGGAGTGCGCCTTCATCCCTTCCAGCATTTCCCACAATGCCGCTCCAGGATCAGCCGTCGTCATGAATCTCTCTCCGATGAGGGCCGCGTGATAGCCTGCTTCAGCAATGCGGCGCAAATCTTGAGAGGTTTTGATTCCGCTCTCGCTTACCGCGATACTCCCCGTTGGAATTCCGGGGCGCAAGCGAAGCGAAGTTTCCAAATCCACCTCGAGTGTCTTGAGGTTGCGATTGTTAACGCCGATGATTCTGGCGCCGGCCCCGAGAGCGCGCTCGAGTTCGGACTCGTCATGAACCTCTACCAACGGGGCAATTTGCAGGCCATGGCAAAGCTCGACGGACCTTCGCAAGTCTTCATCGGAGAGCGCTGCCACGATGAGCAACAGCGCATCCGCCCCCGCTGCCACAGTTTCGTAGATCTGGTAATCCTCGAGGATGAAGTCCTTTCGCAATACCGGCAAACGGACGGCAGCGCGAACCGTTTCCAGGTCATCCAGCGAGCCGAGGAAGTAGCGCTCTTCGGTCAAGACGGAAAGAGCTGAAGCGCCTGCGGCTTCGTAGCTTTGGGCGATTGCGTCAGGCCGGTATTGCTGCCGGAGTATTCCCCGCGAAGGTGAGGCGCGCTTCAGTTCTGCGATAAGCCGCAGAGGCCCCCCTGAGAGAGCGGCGGCAAAGTCGCGCCTCTCCGCCCTCGCCTGGGCAGCGTGCTTCAGGGTTTCGAGCGGCGTACGCGCTCGCGCTTCCCCGATCTGCTGCCGACGCGCGGCGACGATTTCACCCAGGCAGGTTCCCGATAGATTCACCAACAGCAGAGCCCGTCCCCTCGAAGTCCTTCGCCCCCAAAGGATTAATCAGTAACTCTAAACTCCAATTCAGAGCAAAGTCAAGGATAGGACTGCACTGCAGCCTTCAACTATCAGCCTTCAGCTTTCAGTTACAACATTGGGGTTTTCTTGCTGATGGCTGAAGGCTTTACTCCTGACTTCTGCTCCTCACCCGTCCCTGCTCCTTTTAGTACTGGTGCACGTTGATCACGGAGTCCCCGTCGAAGGTAACAAAGAGCACGTGAGGGGGCAACCCGTAGATCCAATCCTCCTGTTCGACGCCTTCGCGCACTTCGCGCACCTTGCGGTCCGGCGGACCCTTGGAGGAAAGGACGGCGTCGCGGTTCATGCCGACGATCACCTGATGATTCTTGATGGCCTCTTTGAACTGGGGAGGCACCTCCGGCGAATAGAGGACGGTAGGCGAGTGGCGGCTGAAATCGAGCACATTTCCTAAAGCCTGCTTTACCTGATCGACGCTCAGCTTGGGAACCTTGCCGGGAAACACCAGCGTGACCCACGAGCCATAGGCCAGCACAGGCGGTTGCTGGGCAATGGGAGTGGTAGGCCCTCCGATCCCTATCTCGATGTGCTGGTACCACTTGCTGGACTTTTTCCCGCCACCGTTAATCTCAAACACAATCTCCTTGGGCTTGAAGGTGATCTTGCTGATTTCCACCGGCATGCCGGCCTTGATCGCCATGCCTTGGGCACTGAGTTGGGAATCAGCGTCGGCCTTGTCCAGCTTGCCTTGCGGGTCCACGCGCACCCCCTTCTTACCTCGCGGCAAGGGCACTTTGCTTACCCCAACTTCACGCAGCAGCCCACGGATAAGCTGAATGTGAGTGTCGCTTTGGGATTGCTCCTTGGGGAAAACAGCGGACGGTAGCGCAAACGTGAGACAGAGCCCTGCAAGGCAGCGAAGCCAGAACCCCGTCGCGCCTTCCCCCGTTATCCAGGAGCACAAGCCGCGCATTTAAGTCGCTCCATCCTCCCCAGGATCGGGTCCCGGCGAAACAGGAATGGCCGTGGTGGTGGCCCCATCCTGGGAGGGGCCGAGGACCAGTTCCCTCATTCTCTCACTCATTCGGATGCGTGCGGAAAAAAGATAAATCCCCGCGCCCACTACTGCGATTGTGGAGAGTAGCCCCCCCTCCGGCCCGTATTCAGAGCCGGTCAACCAAGCAGCACCATGAACCTGGACTTTGAGCAAGGAAGAGGAAAATGTGTAGCCGCTCACCGGCAGTCCAAAGACGAAACCCTGTACGTAGTTCCATGTGAAGTGCATTCCCACCGGCATCCACAGCGAACGCGTACGAAGATAGGCGAGGGAGAGAGGAATGCCTACCAGCATGGTATTGAGAGTCGAAATCCAGGTGTGATGAGAATTTCCGAGATGCGCCAAGCCAAAGAACGCCGAACTCACGGCGACGGCTCCGGGTGGCCCCAATGACTCCACAAGCTTCTGGAAGGGATAGCCTCGAAAAACCAGCTCCTCGTTCGTGGCGGTGATTAACAAAATCAGGAACAAACAGCTTCCGTAGGCAAGCTCAGCCCTTGCCGGAAGCGTGTTGCGGGCAAAGCGTGCCAGACCCAGCAACGCTTCGGCTCCCCCCAACGAGACCATCATGATCCCGCCGATTCCCAGGCCCACGCACAGTTCTCTCACCCAGCAAGGATGAAATGCCAGGCCAACCACACCGAGCGGCTTATGCTCGAAGAGCCGAGTCATTACCTTGAAAGAGCCCAGGAGGGCCAAGAGTTCGAAAAGAAAGGAGAACCCGTACCACGCGCCGGCTCGCGGGATGAGATCCCGAACCTCTCGTGCCAGGAGATGAGCAAGCGAATAAGTGAGGAAGACCAGCACGACGGACAAGAAGAACCGCCAAACGGGCCGGAGGTTCCCATCCAGAAGGAAGAAGTCTTCAAGCGTCATGGCAGGTTTTTCTCCGGGTTTTCCTGAGTTGGGCCGGGCTGGTCCGCCCAGACTTCCAGGCCGGTGCGCGAGACGGCGAAGTTGATAATCTGCCCTCCGAGTTGGGTCAGAGCATCCTCGACTGCAGACTTCGTTCCGGGCTCTACCATGAAGACCACGCAGCCTCCGCCCCCAGCCCCACAGACTTTGGCGGCGACCGTTCCTTGTTTTCGCGTTTGCTCTATCATGGTGTCGATGGTGGGTGTGGAAATGCCTTTGAAATTCTGTTTGCGGTTTTCCCACTCCAAAGCCAGCAACTCCGCCACATCTTTCCAGTCTCCGGTCAGGAGGGCTTCCCGCATCTGGCTGGCAATGGTCGTAATCTGGTCGAAATTGCGACGCACTTGCTCGTCGCCGTCAATGTGCGACTTCATCACTTCCCAGTTGTTGATGGCTGAGTCTCGAGGCTGGCCCGTGTAACAAAGGACAAAGCGCTTTTCCAGGTCGGAAACAAAAACCGGAAGCTTTTCGCGCTTCACGCCGTCGCGCTGCAAGTGGACCACGTTCGCCCCACCGTAAAGCGCCGGGAAATAGTCCTGCCAGCCGGTGGGAACGCGGATCACGATAGCCTCCACATTCTTCGCGATTTCGAGGATTTGAGTGCGGGTGACACGCTTGCCGGTGACGCGCGCCAGGCCTCCGCAGAGCGCGATGTTAAGGGCCGAGGAACCGCCCAGGCCAGCGCCCGCCGGAACCTGCGAACTGGTCTCAATGTTTAATCCCCGGTGCGGCTCAAAAAAAAGTACCAACTCTCGAACCAAAGGTAGCCGGGACTCGCCGCGCGCCAGATCAGCAAGGTCTTCGAAAGTCTCCTGAATTTCCTGGTCCCGGGAAACCAGAACGATATGCCGGTCCGGCCGCGTCTCAATCACGCAGGAGGCGTAACAGCGGATGGCGATGTTAACCGTCTGGGCTCCCGGATGGAAAAGGTAGAGCGGCCAGATGTCAACTGTGCCGCCCGCCAGATCTACTCTTGCCGGCGCTCGAGCTTCTACTCGCATGCGAACCTCGTTCGTAATCAGACGTCAGTAGTCAGTGGTCAGTAGTCAGTTGAAAAAGCGGGGGCCTGGGAAAAACAGATGGTAGTAGGCGGTGGGGAGGAATAAGAAGTTAATTCATAATTCAGAACTACCCAGCCCCCACTCCCCAATCACCTGCCGCCTAGCACCTACCTTCGTCCCCCACGCACCATCTACTACCGACCACCTGCTTTCTACCTAGTTTTGTGTCACTTCCATATTCTCATCTATCGACAGCGTCGGCCAGCCTATCTTGGCAGGGTCGGAAGGCGCCGCCGTGATCTTGAAATGCTGGCCGTCGTTGACCTCAGCGATGTAATTGTAACCCCGACGGTTGGCGCCGGAGAAACTGATCGCTCCGTCCTGCTGGAGTTGGTCGATGCTGGCGTAGGACCCGTGGCTGGCCAGGTAAAGGCGCTCGGCCTGCGCGATCGCCAACAGGTCAGTTTTCACACCCACCACGTCGATCACCTGCTTGGGCGGGGCTCCGCCTGTCGGACCCTGCGTAAACTGCGTCTTGATCAACATCCAGACAATGGCCAGCACAATGACTAAACCCAAAACACTCGCTGCTGCCTTCATGCCGCCCCCTTATAACGCAACGCGTGCCTTTCCGCGTTGCGCCTCCTCGACATTTGACCTTCAGCCTTTGGCGCGCCACCCATGTTCGGGCGGGCCCTCCATTTCCCTCATCGGAGGACTCGCGGGCAGAACTCCTGCCAGCACTATTCTGGCTTGAGCAGGAGCGACATGCAACAAGCAAGCGGACTTTGCCCGATGCTCTAGCCCCCAATCCCTAGCCCCTTTTTTCCAAAGGCTGGAAGCTGAGGGCTGATAGCTGAGCGCAGATGGCTGGCAATGAATCAGTCACCAGGCAGGAAGCCAACTCGGTTTCGGATTTTCCCATCCAAGCGGAGAGTGAACAATTATTCGCAAAAGGCACTGGGCGCCGTAGCGAGGTAAGTAGCGCCATTCTTGGGTGGAGGTTAAACCTATGAAGAAGATTTTGCTCGTATTGCTGACACTCGCGTTCTGTTCAACGATTGTAGAGGCGAAGGAACCCTCGAAGCCGACAAACTTTTCAGGTAACTGGGTCTTGAATTTCGGGGAGACGAAGAACCCACCCGCGGGTTTGCAACATTACAGCATGGTTGTAAACCAGGATGAGCAGCAACTCAAGGTGGATACATCGCTGCAAGGCGATTTGCAGGCCACTCCGGGCACGCCCAATTCGGGCGGCAATCCGGGAGGCACGTCGGGCGGCTATCCCGGCGGCAGGAGAGGGGGCATGGGAGGTGGCATGGGCATGCCTGGGGGTATTGGCGTTGGCATGCCGGGCGGCGGGATGGGAATGCCGCGCGGCGGGGGTGGAAGGCCCCGCTCCGAGGGACCTTCCTCGCAAGGGTATGTTGCTGCTTACAAGCTTTATCCCCCAAGCGCTGTCTACAAGCTGGATGGCAGTGAGTCAACCGTGCAGCTTGGTGACCCGGAACAGACCAACGCGACTTCGAAAGCAGAGCGAGAGAAAAACGGCGAGCTGCTGAAGCTCTCCCTGGTGGGAAACGGGGACTCTGGCCAGGGAGGCGGCAAGATTCAGGTAAAAGAGCAGTGGAAACTTTCCGAAGATGGGAAATCGCTGAAGGTTGACCGGACCATCAAGTCCCCTGAAGGTTCAGGCACGGTGCACCTCGTCTTTTTGAAGAAAGAAGCTGATTCGACCAGCGGCGCTGCGCCAGAACCCCAATGATTGTATGATGCGGCAAGGAGTGAAGATGGGAACTAAATCTCGCGATGGCGTCTCAAGACGCGGGCCAAATGGCTGGCTAAGACTCTGCCTTATGCTCTCCATGCTTTCTCTGCTACTGCCAGGTTGGCCGCTGCGGAGCCAGCAGCCGCCGACCATTTCCGTCAACGTCAAAGTGGTCAATGTGCTGGCCAGTGTGCGCAATAAGAACGGGGAAATCGTCCGCAACCTAACCAAGGATGATTTCACGTTAGAGGAAGACGACCGTCCGCAAACCATTCGCTATTTCGCGCGCGAGACTGATCTTCCCCTGACGCTAGGTCTTCTCGTGGATACGAGCATGAGCCAGAGGCGCGTTCTCGACCAGGAGCGCAGCGCCAGCTCCACCTTTCTGGATCAAGTGCTGCGCGTTAACAAGGATATGGCATTCGTGATTCACTTCGACCGGGAAGTAGAACTCCTCCAGGATCTCACTTCTTCCCGCCAGAAGTTGGAGTCGGCGCTAGGGTTGCTCCAGACGCCGCAGCCGACCCAAGAGGGCGGAAGCAATTCGCCTGGCTCGTATCCTGGCTCGCGCCGGAGGGCCGGTGGGGGTGGCGGCGGGACTTTGCTCTATGATGCGGTCTACTTGGCGTCGAACGAACTGATGAAGAAGCAGCAGGGCCGCAAAGCGCTCATTGTCCTCTCCGACGGAGTGGATCGCGGCAGCAAAGAAACTCTGGCCAGCGCCGTCGAGGCGGCCCAGCGCGCCGACACCCTGGTCTATTCCATCCTATTCGCCGATGAGCAGGGCTACGGGAGCGGAGGAGGGTACGGTGGCCGCGGCATGGGCGGCATGGGGGGAATGGGTCGGCACGGTGGTGGACGCGGGGGATACCCCCAACAAATGCGTCCGGATGGCAAGAAAATTCTCAAGCGGATTTCGGAAGAGACCGGTGCCCGTCTCTTTGAAGTCTCCAAGAAGCAGCCGATCGAGCAAATCTACGACCGGATTCAAGAGGAACTGCGCAATCAGTACAGCCTGGGCTACACCCCCGACAGAGCGGACGCCGGAGCGGGTTATCACAAGATCCGCCTTATGACCAAACAGAAGGATCTGACCGTGCAGGCAAGAGACGGATATTATGCGGAGCGCTAGAATTCTGCCGGCCGGGACGCGCCACTCCTGCACATGCTAAGACGCGCTCAGAGAGCTCCTCCCCTCCTCGCGCGGTAGGCGATAATGCCAAGTCACGCTGTTACACGCAAATACTGATACAGGAAACCGGAGCTGAGAGCTGAGCTCCGAGGGTTGCTACAGGATGGGGCTGGGGTATATATTTTCAAGTGCCGTGAAGTGGGAAATGGAAACTCTTGTCTGCGCGCTTTTGTGGCTCAGCCTTACTCTGTCCACCGCCTGTGTGTCAGCCGTCGCCTCGGAAGACCGCAAATCGCCTTCCCAGCAGCCTGATCCGCTCACCCGCGCGGCGGAAGAATTCAAAGTTCTGACCCGCGATTGGGGCATGCGCCCGGGTAGCCCGCCAGCCGCGCAAGAGCATCATGGCCCGAAAATGCTCTGGCACGGCCGTGTCTATGAAAACTTCCGTAACGACATTCTCGATGCCATACCCCACCAAGTGAAGCAAAACGGCGAGAGCATATCCCCGCTGCGACGCAATCAGTTCGGTTTCAACGTCTCCGGCCCTGTGCTCATCCCGCACCTGCTCAAGAATCCCAAGAATACGTTCTTCGCGCTGTCCTATGAGGGCGTTCGCGAGCGCATCTCACGCGCCTCTCTGCACACCATCCCCACCGTCCCTGAACGCAGCGGCGACTTCTCGCAAACCGTGGACCAGGCCGGCAACCTGCTGCCCATCTACGATCCGGCCACTACCTCCCCGAATCCCGCTTACGATCCCAGCCTGCCGGTCTCCACCAGCAATCTTCAGTACCTGCGCTCTCCCTTTCCTGCAAACCGCATTTCTGTAGACCGCCTGGCCCCGAACGTTCAACAAGCTCTATCCCTGTATCCTGCACCCAACACGGATATCGGCCCCTTTTTCCAGAACAACTACTTCGTCAACGCGCCGGAGACCGACACCGCAGACGGAATCATTGCCAAGCTTGAACACCAATTCGGCGAGCGGCATCGGGTTACCTCTGTCACCACCATTTCCAGGGGGTTCCTTAGCTCCGCAAAATACTTCCCCAACCTCGCCAGCCCGACCGCGCCCGATCAGCATTTCTCCACTCGGCGCACGGAGCTCGATTACGTTTTTACCGCCAACCCCAAGACCGTCAACTCGGCCAGTTTTACCGCGGTCTCCGACGCAGCACAGGCTGGCGATGCTTCTCAGTCCCCCTTCCCCAGCTATCAGCTCCTCGGCAACTATCTCTCGATGGGCACCGCTTATCCCAACTCGCGCAACGCTCGCAACACCTTTGAGGTTCGCGATGGGGTGTCGACTCGAAAGGGCAAACATTCTCTCGGGCTAACGTTTCAGGCCGATCACTATCAAGTAAATTCGTTCAATCCGGCGTATCCCTCCGGCGATTTCCAGTTTGCCGCGGATATCACCAGCCTGCCGGGGATTATCGACACGGGCGATCCGTTCGCCAGCTTCCTTCTCGGCCTGCCGCAGTACGCGGAACGCACCATCACCACTGCGCCATCCTATTTCCGCGACTCGTACCAATCCATCGCCGGGAGTGACAAGTACGAATTCTCGAAAGACCTGACCATCAGCGCCGGTCTCAATCTTAGCCGCCGTACGCCGCGGGTGGAGAAGTACAATCGCCAGAGCACGATTGATCCATCCGTAATCGACCCCTCGAGCGGCCTGCCTGGTGCGCTCGTGTTTGCCGGTCTCAACGGGATCCCTCGCAGCCTGCGTGACAACAATATCGATCTCGACCCCAGCGCGGGCATTGCCTGGAACCCGCTCGGCGACGCCAAAACCGTAGTGCGCGCTTCCTTCAGCCGCTCGCACGGCCAGATTCCGGTTTACAACGGCCAGTGGGGCACGCAGGGATTCAATGCCCGCCAGACTTTCATTTCACCGAACACACAACTGAGTCCAGCGCTCGACCTGACTGCCGGCATACCCGCGTTCACTACACCGCTGCCGGACCTCAGCCCATCGGCGGCCGATGATACGGTGGCGGACTTCGTCGATCTGAGTGGGCGGGAGCCCGTCTATCAATCGGCTTCGCTTTCCGTGGAGCGCGAGATGCCGTTCTCCATTGTGCTTTCCGTGGGCACGAATTACAGTTACGACCGGGATATCCTGGTGGGCGACGGCGCCGCCAATCCCAACGCGATCAACCCCAGCTTCCTGAGCTATGGCGATGCGCTTTACAACCTGGCGTTCCGAAACACGCTGCAACCCTACCCGCAATACCAGGGCTTCGAGCTTTACGGTCTCTACCCTTGGGGCCGGTACCAGCGAAACTCCGGCTTCGTGCGAGTGGAGAAACGCGCGTCCTTCGGCCTTTCGTTCATTGCCTACTATGAGTTTTCCAAGCAACTCGACGATTACTCGGGCCCCTACGGGAACCAGGACTTCTTCAACCCTCGCAACGACTGGGGGCTCACGTCTTATAATACGCCGCAGTATTTGCAGCTCAGCTACATCTATGAGCTGCCGTTCGGCTCCGGCGAGCCGCCGTTCCAATTCTTGGGCTGGGGGAGGCGGCTGGTCAGTGACTGGTCGATCAGCGGCACGGCCTACTGGAATGACGGCACACCGCTGGCACTTCATCCCGAATTCAACAACACCGGAAGCCTGCTTTCCACACTCAATGTAAACGTAGTGCCCGGCGTGGACCCGCACGTGGCCAATCCAGGGCCGTCTCTGTGGTTCAACCCGGCCGCCTTCGATCAGCCGGCGGACTTCACCCTGGGGGACGGGCCCCGGACCGAGCCGGACCTGTTGGGCCCAGGTTATAATTCAATGGACCTCAGCTTGAACAAGCGCTTCCCCGTCGGCGGCGACCGCGCCCTCGAGTTCAGCGCTACCGCGATTGACATGCTCAATCATGCGAACTGGAACTATCCCGATCCCAACATCGGTCCAGCCAGCGCGCCCAATGTGGACGCTGGCAAGATCATCGGCTCCCATGGCGGACGCGTAATCCAGCTTGGGCTGAAGTTCAGCTTCTGATGCCGCGACCCTGCTCCGCACTCCCGGCCGTTCTTTTCGCCGTTTGCACCTTCACCACCCTTCACGCGCAAACGGCCAGCGTCTCGATTCCCGCCTGGATTGAGACGAACAACTGCGCGCTCCCTCCCAAGTTCGAAGCTGCGCTCAACGGCAAACCGGTGCCCGTCACCGCGCAGTTGGGTCCAAGCAGCGACCAGGTCATCCTGGTCGTGTTGGATCTAACTGGGGATCTGTCGCTCATCGAGGCCGCCAAGCAGGCACTGATTGCCGAAATCTCCAAGCTGCCCCACAACGCGTGGGTGGGGCTGCTGCGTACCCAGGACGGTCTGCATGTACTGGCCGACCCCGGCACAGACCGCCAACCGTTGATCGACGCAATCCGGTCCCTGTCCAACAGCAGCGAACCGGGATTGCTCGAGACCGTTCATTCGGCTCTTTCGCTGGCGGATGCCATCCTGCGCAAGTCCCCGGTGCGCGTCTCGGTCCTGTATATCACCGACGGCAGCATCTACAGTTACCGCGAAGACTACTCGAACCCCGTCATCAACGGGAGCGATCCACACGATCTCAGCCGGCGCTTTCCCGAGGCGCTGATTACCGAGAAGATTTCCAAACTGGTGGAGGACAGCGGCTCGCTGCAGGCGCCGCTCTTTGTCGTTCATCTCAATCACCGCAGGGACCGGCTCAACGTAGCCTATGAGAATGGCCTGGAGACTCTCGCCGATGCCACGGGCGGCAAGAGTGATGTTTGCCGCTCGGTGGCGGAGATCCCGGAAGCGGTCGCCGCTATGATGGCGCGCATTTCGAGCGCCTGGAGGCTTACCCTGGCGGTCCCGGCCAAGATTCACAACCACTTCCAAATTCATTTGACTGCTCCGTGCGGCGACGGAGACCTGCGCATCTCGTGGCGCACTCGCTTCCACGCCAAGGAGGGATAAGATGACGCGGCTGGGACGTCTGGAATTCGCTCTCCTGCTGACTCTTGGCGTTGCCCTGGTTGCCTCGGCGGGTATCATCCTTCGCCAGTCCTGGCGACTCGCCGCCCTTGAGCGGCAGCAGGCCGCCGACCTCCAATCTCTGCGCGCCCTTCGGGAGGCTCTCCGCCAACCCGAGCTCCAGAAGACTCCTGCCGAAGCCGAGAGCCCGACTCCGCCGGGCGCTTATCAAGCCACACTCGCCACGCGCGATGTGACCATCGAGCGGCTCAACCGCGAGCTGGGCGAAGCGCAAGCTAACATCAAGGAGCTCCAGGCGCAACTTTCGAATTCCAGCGACGAACGCGAGAAGACACTCGCCAGCGCCAACGAACGCCATCAAAAAGAGCGAGAGGATTGGCAGAGCCAGCTCGATGCCTTGAAGCAGCAACTCGACTCCGCCCAGGCCGAGTCACAAGCTTCCCGCCAACGTCTCGCCGCTCTGGAAGCGGATAACGCCAAGTTGAAGAGCGATAACGGCGAGGGCTCCGCCCGCGCTGCCGAATTCGGGCGCGTGGTAGCCAACCTGCAAGACCTGGATCGCCGCCGCGATGCTTACCTGACTTCCATCATGCGCCGCTACCGTGACATCACCAGCCAATTCCGGGCCACGAGCGGCATGCTGGATTCCAGCCGCGACCCAAACTCCAGCGCTCTCAGCGCCGCGGCACTGACCCGCATCCAAAACGCCGTTTCCCTCGCCGACGATGACCTCCGCCAATTGAGCGAGCTGAACGCCCAGGCACGCCAACTGGAAAAGAAGCTGGTGAAAAAGTAGCCGGCCCAGCGCCGCTTTTCGTCGGAGACGATGAACGTGCTCCCGGCGGCGGCCAGAAAAAACATAGTCGCCCCCAGGGGGCGAGATTTCCATTTCTCTCATGCGTCTCGTTTTTCTTGAAGCGTTCCGGCTCCGCAGCGGCTTATTCCAATGTTTTCAAGTTGTTAGAAGATTCCAGGGCTTATACGCGAAAACGCATGAGTGTATCATTATGACACACTCGGCGGGTTGCGCGCTTAGTCATAGGCTACATATATAGCCTCTACTCCGCCCCGCCGGCGCCCCCACGCGCCGGTTTCCGCTCCTTCTTGTTGCCGGCGCCAGGCAGCGAAGCCGTCTCCCCTCCGCGACAAGATATAGGCAAGTTTAAGAAATGTGGGATGAGCACTTGTTCCTTACCCGCCAGCGTCGCAAACAGCGGGGCGTAGAGTTCGAGCATGTCCGCCGCCCTTGGACTCGGTTTCTGCTGGGAGATCGGAAACTCATGCGCGATCATCCGGGGCAGCAGTGCGAATTGGAGGCGTTGTTTCAGTTGCCCCTCGAACCTGCCCTGCAAGGGCGCCATACTGTAGCCGTGGGCACCGCCCCCGGAAGACTAACCCGCAAACCCACCCACCCTGAAAGGCGGTATGCGGTGAAGCCGAGCTCATCAAGCCTTTCCTCCTGCCCGGCCAAAGCTCGAAGGGCGAGCGGGTCCCGTAGCGGACAGCCACGGCGGGCGTTTGGTCTCGCCGTGCGCTTTTTGCGCGTGGCTCCCGTTTCGCCGGCTGGCTGGCCGTCCGCAACCCTAATCGCGCGTGTGATGGCCCGCGGAGTGCGTTTCCACGCGCCGATGTACCCCCGTCTTTACAGGCTGCGGAAAAACTCGTAGGCGCTGTCATTCTGAGGAGCCGCAGGCGACGAAGAATCTCGTATGTTTATGAAAACACGCAGAGCGAGATTCTTCGCTTCGCTCAGAATGACAGCAGGGAAGCGTTTTTCCGCAGCCTGTTTAACCGCACACGTCCCGTCGGGCGGGATGTACACGCCAGCCGCGCTACCTCAGGTGGTCTGAGAGGCGCCGGAGAGTCGTGAGAAGTCAACCCGCAACAGGAGGTCCTGCTCCGGACATTGCATTTCAAGGTACATCGCATCCGCGCTCACGCGCCGGAAGATTTGCGTGCAGTGGATGTCCTGCCATTCCAGAGCGAGGGTGTCATCATCGCGGAGGATACCCGTGGCTTGCAGGAAGTTGCCGGAGCTCTCAAACCAGTAATACCGATACCGCCCGAGTTTGTTGTCCCAGGCGAAGATGGCATGCGCCTCGGCGATCATCTCCCCGGTAGCCTTCTCGAGCGCCTGGTAGTCGAAGGTGAGGTAGGTGGCGTTGAAGAGATAGCGCAGCGATCCAATTCCCCGGATCGTCTTTGTGGTGTGGCCGTGTTGAGTTACTGTGTAGTCCAGCCCCCACTCACCTACCATGAAGCTCAAGGCGCGCATCGGCGCGCCTGTTTCAGTTGCCAAGGTCGGCCTCCTCTCGGTTCCCGCCTGGGGCGCATCCCGCCAATGAAGCGCCCGTCTTTTTCTGGAGTGCGACGGCTTGCCGCCGCTTTCCTCCGCGAGCTTGCTCGCGGCATGATTAAGCTGCCGTAGCGCTGACCCCGCATCGCGGGGTCAGCACGATCGGAAGGCAAGAAAATGCCGCGGGATCGCTTCCGGGAAGGTGGCGAATCGTGAGCGTGCTTGGCAAGACGCGCGGGGGCATAGCGGGGGATATTATACGCCAAGATAGTCCCCATCGCTGGTAACTAACGTGGCTTTACGGGCTTGGGTGAGGGCGGCGGCGAAGCAGTCCGCGTAAGGGAGGTTGTGCGCGGCCTTGAGGCTCGCCGTCAGCCGGATGAACTCCATATCCACCTACCGGTTCTGGCGGCCGAAGAACCCTTGGAATCAGCTCTCCAGGCCAAGAACAGTTAGAAAGCGGACCTACAACTGAGAACTCGATGCGGCTACTCATTGTAAGTCATTGAAAAAAAGGAGAAAATAATTATTGACAACAAGTAACTCAAGTTATATGATGTGCATCTACTAAGGTTGAAGAAAGAAAACTCAAGGAGGTAAGTGACAATGGCTATCGTGAGATTTGAACCCTTCCGAGATCTTCTGACGAGTCAGAGGGAATATGTCCGTCTGCTCAAAGAAGCTTTTTCGCCCATGTCCGGTGAGACCGAAGTCTCGACACGCGCGTGGGCTCCTCCGGTCGACATTTACGAGACCGAGGACGCCATCGTGCTGAAGGCGGAGCTGCCCGGGATCGATCCGAAGGACGTGGAAGTCCGGGTTGAGGACAACACACTCTATCTGAAAGGCGAACGCAATTACGAAAAAGAGGTCAATGAGCAGAACTACCACCGCATTGAGCGGTCGTATGGATCCTTTGCTCGGAGCTTCTCGCTCCCCAATTCGATCAGCGCCGAGAAAGTGAAGGCTGAGTACAAGGATGGCTTGTTGACCTTGACGATGCCGAAGCGCGAAGAGGCGAAGCCGAAGACCATCAAGATCGACGTGACCAAGAGCTAA
>DLMI01000023.1:5061-10893 GCA_002478145.1 Acidobacteria bacterium UBA7540 | reverse complement strand
AACCGCGCTGGGGTCGCCAAGGCGGCCCGGCGCGGTTTGCTTTTCTGAACCGTTGGCCTCATTAAACTGTATAGTGGCGCTTGGTACATTCGGCGGGCGGTTTTCGATTTTCCAGTTTCTATTTTCCAGTTTCTATTTTCGAGTTTCGACTTTCCAATCGCGAGTTTCCAATATGGCGACACGTTTTGACAAATTCACGGTAAAAGCCCAGGAAGCCTTACAGGGGACGCAGGATGTTGCCAGCCGTTTCGGCAATCAACAAATGGAACCTCTGCACCTGCTATTGGCTTTGATCGACCAGAAGGAGGGCATCGTCCCAAGCCTTCTGGCCCGGCTCGGGGTACCACCCGCTTCGGTCGCAAAGGAAGCTGAACGGGCCATCGAGAATCTCCCCAAGGTCGGGGGAACCACGGACCATTATTTCTCCCCGGCGCTCAAAGAAGTCCTGGATCAAGCTTCCAAAGAGACCGAGCAATTCAAGGACGAGTTCGTCTCCACCGAGCACCTCCTGCTCGCCCTGTCGAGGAAGTCGAAGGACGCTGCGGGCCGCGTTCTGGCTCATCTCGGAGTGAGCCACGACGCCATCCTGAAAGCGCTGGTTTCCGTCCGGGGGACGCAGCGCGTGACCGACCAGAACCCCGAGGACAAATACCAGGCCCTGGAACGTTACGCGCGCGACCTTACAGAACTGGCGCGGCGCGGCAAGCTCGACCCCGTCATTGGCCGCGATGATGAGGTGCGGCGGGTTATCCAGGTGCTTTCGCGGCGCACTAAGAACAATCCCGTGCTGATCGGCGAGCCAGGTGTGGGTAAGACGGCCATCGTGGAGGGCATCGCGCAGCGCGTGGTGGCAGGCGATGTGCCTGAGTCGCTCAAGTCCAAGCGGCTGGTGCAACTTGACCTGGGGGCGCTGGTTGCCGGCTCGAAGTACCGGGGAGAATTTGAGGACCGCCTCAAGGCCGTACTCAAGGAGATCGAGGAGTCAAGCGGCCAGGTCATCCTCTTCATCGACGAACTCCACACGCTGGTGGGGGCGGGCGCGGCGGAAGGCTCCATTGACGCCTCGAACATGCTCAAGCCTGCCCTGGCGCGCGGCGAATTGCGCTGCATCGGTGCCACCACGCTCAACGAGTACAAGAAATACATTGAAAAGGATGCTGCGCTCGAGCGCCGCTTCCAGCCGGTTTACGTGGGCCAGCCGAGCGTCGAGGACACCATCGCAATTCTTCGTGGGCTCAAGGAGCGCTACGAGGTTCATCACGGCGTGCGCATCAAGGATTCCGCTATCGTCGCCGCCGCGGTTCTTTCCAACCGTTACATCTCCGACCGATTTCTGCCTGACAAGGCCATCGACCTGATTGACGAGGCCGCGTCAGGCTTGCGCATTGAAATCGATTCCATGCCGGCGGTGATTGACCAGATTGAGCGCCGCATCACCCAACTCGAGATCGAGCGGCAGGCGCTGCGCAAGGAGGATGACCCGGCCTCGCGTGAGCGCCTCGGGGCGCTTGAAAAGGAGTTAGCCGGGCTGAAAGAGGAGTCGTCCAGGCTCAAGCTGCGCTGGAAATCTGAAAAGGAAGTCATCACGCAAATTCGGCGGCTCAAGCAGGAAATCGAGCAGGCCAAGGTCGACGAACAGCGCGTAACGCGCGAAGGCGACCTGAACAAGGCAGCGGAAATTCGTTACGGCAAACTGGTGACACTCGAGAAGCAACTGGCTGCCGTGAACGCGAAACTCGAGGGCATGGAGAAAGCGGGCCGGATGCTGAAAGAAGAAGTGGACGAAGAAGACGTGGCCCGCGTGGTCTCCAAGTGGACAGGCATCCCGGTGTCGAAGATGCTCGAGGGCGACGTCGCTAAGCTCGTTCAGATGGAAGACCGCCTGCGATTCCGGGTGGTGGGGCAGGACGAGGCGCTGAAGCTCGTTTCGAACGCCGTGCGACGCAGCCGCGCCGGGCTTTCCGACCCCAAGCGGCCTATCGGCTCGTTCCTCTTCCTCGGCCCCACAGGCGTGGGCAAGACCGAGTTGGCGCGGGCGCTGGCGGAATTCCTGTTCGACGACGAGCGCGCCATGCTGCGCATTGATATGTCGGAATACATGGAGAAGCACGCGGTGGCGCGACTGATCGGCGCGCCTCCGGGCTACGTAGGGTATGAGGAAGGCGGGCAACTCACCGAGCAGGTGCGGCGCCGGCCTTATTCCGTCCTGCTTTTCGACGAAATCGAAAAGGCGCACCCGGACGTCTTCAACATCTTCCTCCAGATCCTCGACGAAGGCCGCCTGACAGATGGCAAGGGGCGCACCGTGGACTTCAAGAACACGGTCATCATCATGACCTCCAACATCGCCAGCACCTACATTCACGAGGCGATGAACGGGCACGGCGGCGATGAACCCCCAGCCATTTCCGAAGTCCTCAAGAAACGAATCCACGAGGCGCTGCTCGAGCAGTTCCGTCCCGAGTTCTTGAACCGCGTGGACGAGATTGTGATCTTCAACCCGCTGGGCAAGGATAACATCAAGAAGATCATCGAACTGCAACTCGGTTATCTCAAGAACCTCCTGGCGGAGCGCAAGGTTCAGATCGAATTGACGCCCAGGGCGAGCGAGCTGCTCTTCCGCGAAGGCTACGATCCGCAGTTCGGCGCGCGTCCACTCAAGCGCGCCATCCAACGCCTCATTCAGGACCCGTTGGCCATGAAGCTCCTGGACGGCGAGGTGCTGCCCGGCGAAACGGTGGAAGTTGACGGCGACCTGAAGAAGGGCACCATGACCTTCGAGCGCGCCACGGCGAAGGCGGTGAGGCGATAACACGAGATGAACAGCCCTCTCCTTGGGAGAGAGGGTGGCCCCGCGGCGCGGACCGGGAGCCTCAAGAGGCGGCTCAAGTCGTCCGTTCTCGCCTCATGGTATAATTTTGGAGAGTTACGAACCAGAGAGGAGCACCCCGTTGAAAATCAAAGTCGTGGTCCACGAAGCGGAGGAAGGCGGCTACTGGGCCGAAGTGCCTGCCATACCCGGCTGTGCTACGCAGGGCGAAACCATGGAAGAGCTGATGGCGAACGTTCACGAGGCCATTGAGGCCTGTTTGGACGTTGAAGTCGACCCGCCAGAGCACGCCCCCAAGGACCAGATATTGGAAATCGCCCTATGAAGTCCTTCTCCGGCAAGGAGCTTGCTCGCTTCGTCGAGCGTCATGGCTGGCAACTCCTCCGAATTCATGGCAGCCATCACGTGTACGGCAAGTCGGGCAACATCGTCCGGCTGTCAATCCCCATCCATGGCAACAAACCCCTGAAGATCGGCCTGCTCAAACACCTTATCAAAATGGCAGGGTTTCGGGAAAGCGATTTGGATTGATTCTATCCCACTCCGTCTGGCGCGCGTCCGCCCATGCTTGGCGGCGCCGCAAGGCTCGTCGGTTCGTAAACCGCCCCCCCTCCTTGGCCCCTCCGCATGGCCATTTGAAAAATGACATCAAAATGATATCATTATGATGATGGAGGGACGATGGCCAACTTGACGGTGCGCAACATTCCGGAGAAAGACTACGCCGAACTCCAACAGGATGCGAAGCAAAATCGGCGCAGTATCAACGCCGAGATCCTGAGTCTTCTCGCCGACAAGGCTGCCATGGACCGGCGGCGGCGGCATGCGGCCAGGGTGATGAAGAGGATCGATAAGATACGAGAAGAGATCGCCAGGGAGTATCCCAACCAGCCGGATAGTGTCGACCTGATTCGTGAAGACCGGGACAGCCGGTAGCGTCCGGGCTCTAAGAACGGAGGAAACATGCCAGACTTTGTAGTGCGGAACATTCCAGAAGAAACCTACAAGCGCCTACAGGAAAACGCGAGACAGCATAAGCGAAGCCTGAACGCGGAATTCCTTGAACTTCTGAACGACCGTGACGCCTGGGCGCTCCGGCGGTTTCGCATCCGATCTGCTATTCCTAAGCTACGTCGGCTGCGCAAGGAGATCGCCAAGAAGTTTCCGGTGAAATACGAGATGCTTGAACTGATCCGCGAGGATAGGGAAAGCCGATGAACCTCGTCGTGGATGCGAGCGTCGCCGTCAAATGGCTGTTCGAAGAACAGGACTCGGATCATGCTGAGGCGTTGCTGACCTCGGCGGGAGAGGACAAGCTAAAGCTCGTAGCGCCTACGATTCTTCCCGCCGAAATCGCCAATGCGCTCTGGAAAAGGATGCGGCGGGGCGACATGGACCGGCGAAAGACTCTCGAAACCCGGGAGCGTTTCGAAGAAATCTGTCCCTTACTGCTTCCCATAGAGGGTCTTGTTCTGCGGGCTTTGGAGCTCGCTATCGATTCCCGGCACCCAGTGTACGACTGCCTTTATGTGGCCCTTGCTGAAGAACTGCCGGGTGAGCTTGTAACTGCGGACGAGAGACTGTACAGGGCGTTCGCACAGGATTTTTCTTGGGTTCATTTACTCCGGAATTGGACCTGAAGCTGGCCATGTGGGGTTGGCAGAGCATCTAATGTAGTGCATGTAGCGCAGTACGGTCATGAGGACGATAGGAGCCTGAAGTTATGTGGAATAATTTGAAGACAACGATACTGCTTGCGGCGATGACCGGCGGGCTGTTGGTTATAGGGGAGTATTGGGCCGGCCAGCGGGGAATGATGTTCGCCCTGGTGCTGGCCGCGGTGATGAATCTGGGCAGCTACTTCTTCTCTGACAAGATTGCGCTGAAAATGAGTGGTGCGAAGCCGATTGCGCGCCAAGAGAACCCGCGCCTTTACCAGATCGTGGAGCGCCTGGCGGCGAAGGCCGGCATTCCGGTGCCCAAAATCTATTACATCCCCACCGATTCGCCGAACGCTTTTGCCACCGGCCGCAATCCCAGCCATGCTTCGGTGGCGGTCACGGGCGGCATCCTGGATATTTGCGACGACGAGGAAATTGAAGGTGTACTGGCGCACGAACTCGGCCACGTGAAAAACCGCGACATCCTGATCAGCGCGGTTGTGGCCACGCTTGCCGGCGCCATCACCTTGATTGCTCGAATGGTTTATTGGGGCGAACTGTTTGGGGGCTTTGGCGGCTCGCGCAGTAACGACCGGCGCGGCGGAGGCATATTCTCCGCGCTCGCCATGATGATTGTCGCGCCCCTCGCGGCCATGCTCATTCAGCTTGCCATTTCCCGCTCGCGCGAGTACGAGGCCGACGCCACGGGCGCGCGCATTACCGGCAATCCCCAAGGTCTGGCGCGGGCGCTCGCCAAGATTGATCAATGGTCGAAGCGGATCCCCATGCAGGCTTCACCCTCCATGGCGCACATGTACATCTGCCAACCGCTCACCAGCGGGGAGGTTTTCTCCAGCCTGTTTTCCACCCACCCGCCCATGCGCAAGCGCATAGAGCGGCTGATCGGACGGGATTTTGTGTAGTCGTCAGTGGTCAGTTGCGAAGACGGGGCGGAAAGCAATTCTAAATTATGAAGTCTAAAGTGTGAATTGCTTTCCTTAGTGGTGCTTGCTGCCCACTGCCTCCTGCTTGTCGCCAAGCGCCTCCCTTCCGTCGGCTAGGAACTGGGGAAGCACGCAAGGCAATTCGCTTGCAATTCATCCCAGACTGGGAAGCTGGAGCTGCGCAAACACGGTGCACACCCTAGCCCGCATTTCTCACCGACGTTTTGGACGCTCTCAGGGGGCTGCCGGAAGGGCGGGGCTTCAGCCCCGCCGAAATCGCGGCTCCCACCCTCTGTTGGTCCCGTCCCCCCGCAGTCCCGCAGGCGCGGGACTGCGCGGGGCACGGGATACAGGAATAATCAGGAAGGCCTTGTAACGGCGGGGCTGAAGCCCCGCC
>DLMI01000023.1:0-4973 GCA_002478145.1 Acidobacteria bacterium UBA7540 | reverse complement strand
CGTGGTGAGAAATGCGGGCTAGGTATGTCATCCTGAGGAGTCCCGATCTGATCGGGACGACGAAGGATCTCCGCAGTTCTCGAGGAACACTCACTGGCTTGCCGTTCAAAGAAACTGCGGGGATTCTTCGGCCCCCAAAGAACGGGGACCTCAGAATGACACGGGCTGAGGCTTATTTAGCCTATAATCCTTTATCATGCCCTCCGATTCCGGCAGCGATTTTGAAAGGCACGTCGCGAGCTTGGGAGACATTATCATGCGCATCGGAAAGAGGATTGAAGGCTTCTGGCAACGAGTGACCGAAGGCATCGCGGTGCAAGTCCTCTGGTCGCAATTCATGGCGGAAGCGCGGGAGAGCTACAGCCTTTACTTCCGGGAGATTGACTGGGAGACGCTGCGCAAGGAAAGGCGAGGCCGGCGATTCAGGAAGACCACGAGTGCGCTTTTTTGGGCGATGCTGACGAAGCTTTCGCCGGCACGCCGGGTCTTCCTGCTCATTGCCTTGTTCTTTGCAATCCTTGCCTTGACCAGGAGCCAGGTCGTGATTTCGATTTCCAAAAACAGGTACGAGGCAGCCCCGCCCAACAATTTCCTGCCCGTCCTGCTGGCTGTTGCGGCCCTGCTTTTTCTGCTGGCGCTGGAACTCGCCGACCGCGTCACCATGAAGCGCGACCTTGAAATTGCCCGCGAGATCCAGCGCTGGCTAGTGCCTGAGTCGCCGCCCGAGGTACCGGGAGTCGAGATTGCGTTTGTTTCGCGGCCTGCCAACACCGTGGGCGGGGATTACTACGACGCGTTCTTGCGCGGCGTCCCGAGCTCCACATCCAACTCGAAGCGTTTGCTACTGGTTGTGGCAGACGTAGCGGGAAAGAGCGTTCCCGCTGCATTGCTGATGGCCACGTTTCAAGCCAGCCTGCGAACCCTGGCAGAAGCAAACACTTCTCTCCTCGAGCTGGTCGAAGGGTTGAACCGCTACGCTTGCGCTCACAGCCTGGGTGGCCGCCGGTTCACGACGGCGTTCTTTGGAGAATTGGAACCCGAGACCCGCGTACTCTCCTACGTCCGCGCGGGGCACAATGCGCCCTTCATTCGCCGCGCCTCCGGGAGCCTCGAGCGGCTGGAGACCGGAGACCTGCCGCTGGGAATCGACGCCGGCGTGCGTTTCACCTGCGGCGCCGTAACCATGGCCCCCCGCGACCTCCTGGTGATCTTTACGGATGGATTGATTGAAGCGGTGAACGATGCCGACCACGAATTTGGAGAATCCCGCCTCCTGGAGGTGCTGAAATCAAGCGACGCCGCGGGCGCGCAAGCCACGCTGAAGAACCTGCTTTCCGCGGTTGACGCCTTCGTGGGTCACACCCGCCAGCACGACGACATCACTTGCCTCCTCTTGCGCACCGACTGACAATGACCCGTGTCGCCACCGGCACCTTCCGTCCCTCGCGGTGGCGTAATCTTTAGCCCGAGCGCACCACCTGCCTCCGGTTGTGGCCTGCGACGGGGCCGGACGTGATATATTTCGTCGGGTTCAAGAATGTGAGCACTTCCTTTCGGAGTCATTCCCAAATGCAGGCGTACAAGAAACTCGCCTGGATTCTTCTGACCGCGCTGGGCGCCCTGGCGCTCGGCGTGATTGCCGTTTCGCGAGGAGAGCCGATCAATGCCGTTTGGCTCATGCTCGCCGCAGGCTGCGTTTTTGCTTTGGGCTACCGATTCTACAGTCGCTATCTGGCCTATCGAGTCCTGGAACTGAACGATCGGCGCGCCACGCCCGCAGAACGGCTGGAAGATGGCCGCGACTTCGTCGTCACAAACAAATGGGTGGTTTTGGGACAACACTTCGCGGCCATCGCAGGGCCTGGCCCGCTGGTGGGGCCAATCCTGGCGGCGCAGTTCGGATACCTGCCGGGAACGCTCTGGATAGTGATTGGGGGCGTGCTGGGCGGGGCGGTACACGATTTCGTCACCCTGTTCTGCTCGATCCGCCGCGATGGCAAATCGCTGGGTGAGATGGCGAAGGATGAGCTCGGCGCGCTGGGCGGCTATTGCGCCTTGTTTGGCGTGCTCGGCATTATGGTCATTCTTCTCGCGGCGGCGGGGCTAGTGGTTGTCAACGCTCTGAAAGGCAGTCCCTGGGGGCTCTCCACCATTGCCATGACCGTCCCCATCGCTCTCCTCATCGGAGTCTACCTGCGCTATTGGCGCCCCGGCAGGGTCCTCGAAACGTCAATTTGGGGATTCGTTCTGATCGTGGGCGCGGTGGTGGGCGGTCGTTACGTGGCTGCTTCGCCCATGCTTGCGCCTCTTTTCACTTACAATGCCCCGACTCTAGCCTTGATTGTAATCGGCTTCGGTTTTGTAGCTTCCGTACTGCCGGTCTGGCTGCTGCTCGCGCCGCGGAATTACTTGAGCACTTTCGTGAAGCTGGGGACGATTGTGGCGTTGACTCTGGGCATCCTGGCGGCGCGTCCGACCTTGTTGCTCCCGCCCTTAACTCGCTTTACCGACGGAACAGGACCCATCTTCACTGGAAAGGTATTTCCCTTCTGCTTCATTACTATAGCTTGCGGCGCCATTTCGGGATTTCATTCGCTCATCTCCTCGGGGACTACACCAAAGTTGATTGCCAAGGAGAGTCATGCGCGCATGGTGGGTTATGGCAGCATGCTGATGGAGTCGCTGGTGGCTTTGACCGCCATGGTGGCGGCCGCCGGACTCGAGCCCGGCGTCTACTTCGCGATCAACAGTCCTGCGGGTGTTGTTGGGAGCGCTCCCGAGCACGCCGCGGCGCTCATCTCCTCTTGGGGCTTCCCTGTCACCGCCCAGCACATGGCGGACCTGGCATTGAGAATCGGAGAAAAGACCCTCTTTAATCGGACTGGCGGCGCGCCATCCCTGGCTGTTGGCATGGCCCACATCTTCTCCCGTGTTTTGGGAGGGTCCCGGTTGATGGCCCTCTGGTACCACTATGCCATCATGTTTGAAGCCTTATTCATCTTGGCCCTTCTCGATGCCGGAACGCGCGTGGGGCGCTTTATGGTGCAGGAAATTTGTGGGCATTTTTGGAAGCCCCTGAGGAGGACGGGATGGTACCCGGGAGTTATCTTGACCAGCGCGGCAATCGTAGGCGCCTGGGGTTACTTCCTTTACGAAGGCGTCGTTGATCCTCTCGGCGGCATCAACAGCCTGTGGCCGCTGTTTGGAATCTCGAATCAGCTCTTGGCCACTATAGCCCTTTGCGTTTGCACAACCGTTCTCATCAAGATGGGAAAATGGGAGCACGTGTGGGTGACTCTGCTCCCTCTCACTTGGCTGGCTACCGTGACCCTCACGGCGAGCGCGCAGAAAGTATTCCATCCCGACCCGAGCATTGGGTTCCTGTCCCATGCTCGCCACTTGGGGGAGCAGCTCGCCGAAGCGAAAATCCCCGCCGCTCAGATCGCCGAGTCGCAGCGCCAAATCTTCAATGACCGGTTGGACGCCGTCGTCACGGGGATATTCGCGAGCCTCGTGCTACTAATCCTTGCCGAGGCCGGTCGTCAATGGTGGCTCTACGCTCGGCGGCGAAGAAAGCCGGTTTTGAACGAGGCGCCCATGGTGGTTTCGAGAATTACAGCTTAGGGGGCAATCATCGGTTGCCCATGGTCAGCTATCGACGATCAGGTCACAGGCCGTAAGCGTAGGTAGTAGGTGGTAGGTGGGGAAAAACTCCAACTCAGATTTGAAGGGCGGCGGTCGATAACTTGTGTCTCAAGGCACTAAGCCTTCCGGAGGGACGATGAGCAAAGTTCGAAACAAATTACGCACGCTTTGGGAGTACTTGCGTGAGGTGGCCGGAGAAAACGATTACCTGCGCTACCGGAACAACACTCTCGCGAGGGGTGAAGAGCCGCTGTCGCCGCAGGAATTTTATTTGCGGCAACTGCAGCGGAGGTATTCCCGGGTTAACCATTGTTGTTGAGAGGAGATAAGGCAAAGGAATCAAGCTTTCGCTCCCTCCATGGCACAGGCGCTCATGTCATCCTGCGATGGGTCCCACCGGCGTCCGCGAGATGGCGCGGCTGCCAGTCAAATCTGCCGAGGGTTCGCGGGCTGTGCATCCCACTTCGACGGCTGTTTATTGAAGCGGAGTGATTCCGCCCACCCACGCTCCCTCTCGGGCGCGCCTCGGACCAGGGATTGGTCGTCTTCCGAAACGGCTGCAGCGGGCTGGAAGGCGACAAGCGGCGGCTAAGGTCATGGCACGGGCGCTGAAACTTGATTCGAGTTCGCACTCTGCGTGACATCATTCGACGCCACGGCTGTAACCACATAGTAGTACGTCTGCCCTGCTTGCACAGTCTCGTCGGTATACGTGGTTCCGTTAATAGGCGCGGAATTCAGTTCCGTCGGGTACGGCCCACCCGAGGTAGTGCCACGGTAAACATTGTACCCAACTACGCCGGCAGTCGTGCTGGCGGTCCAGGATAGAATCACGTCGTGCGTTCCCGCGCCGGAGAGGCTCACCGTCTGCGGGCTGCCGCTGGAATTGTCCGCGATGCTTAGCGAGGCCGCTTCGGTCCCGGCGACGGAAGGCGTGAACATCACCACAATCGTGCAGTTGGCGCCGGCCGCCAGCGAGCTGCCGCACGTGTTGCTCTGCGCAAAGTCGCTGGCATTGGTACCTGTCAGCGCGAGGCTGGTAATGCTCAAGGCGGCGTTGCCCGTGTTGCTCAGGGTGACGGTCTGAGCCGCACTGGTCACATCGATGGGTTGGTTGCCGAAGGCAAGGCTGGTGGGTGAAAGGCTGGCCAGGGCAGCCGTGCCCGTGCCGGAGAGGCTCACCGTCTGCGGGCTGCCACTGGCATTGTCCGTGATACTCACCGAGGCGGTGCGGCTGCCACTGGCCGCAGGCGTGAACGTCACGCTGATCGTGCAGTTGCTGCCGCCCGCCACCGAACTGCCGCAGGTGTTGGTCTGAGCAAAGTCGC
>DLMI01000208.1:2416-2973 GCA_002478145.1 Acidobacteria bacterium UBA7540 | reverse complement strand
GTAACTTCCCAGATGCGGACTTCGGGGGCGTTTGGCGGTAGGAAGGGCATTTTCCAACAGTCTTGCAGGACGCACCGCCTTGGTATCCGCAAAGGGCGTTTATCATTGTGCGCCGGGATTAAACCGGCATGTTGTTGGGAATGCAAGAGTCCTACAAGAAAGGAGAAAGCGAATCCATCTTGGCCCCGAGTCTTACGGACGGCGTCGCGAGGCGTCGGCCGAAGCGTAGACAGGGGTATCGGTGGGCCGGGCTATTGAGCTTCGAAAAACGCGGATCAGGGTGCTGACCTCGTAATGATAGAGGGAAGGCAACACGGCTGGCTGCGCTAGACGCGAGTGGTCAGCCGGCCCTGCGTAGTCGAAGAACCTGCGCACGCTGAGAAACAACATGCACGAGAACCGGGAGACCTCTGGGGTGCCTCGATCCAGTGGAGATCGAGGCCGGTCCGAGAAGGTGCAAAGCCGAACGTCGGACATGCACGCTCTGGAGGGGTCGGACCGCGCCGTATTACCGATGAACCAGCCGAACAAAGAAGGGCAACCTTCGGCGGAGGTTG
>DLMI01000208.1:1398-2292 GCA_002478145.1 Acidobacteria bacterium UBA7540 | reverse complement strand
GAGCGGGGAACGAGTGTCCCAGGGATTGCGCGGTGTGCGAGAAGCAGCCAAGGAAAGGAAGCAAGAACGGTTCACCGCTCTGCTCCACCATCTGACAGTGGGTCTGCTTCGGGACAGCTTCTTCGCATTGAAGCGGCAAGCTGCGCCGGGAGTCGATGGCGTCACATGGCAGGAGTATGAGACCGGACTGGAGGATCGGCTCATGGATCTTCACAGCCGAGTTCACCGTGGAGCGTATCGGGCACAGCCCTCGCGGAGAGTCTACATACCGAAGGCCGACGGGCGGCAACGTCCGTTGGGCATTGCGGCGCTGGAGGACAAGATTGTTCAACAGGCCGTAGTGACCATCCTCAACCAGATTTACGAGGTGGACTTTCGAGGCTTTTCCTACGGGTTCAGGCCGGGTCGCAGCCCGCATCAAGCGCTGGATGCGCTGACCGTGGGTATACAACGGAAGCGAGTGAACTGGGTGCTGGATGCGGACATTCGGGGCTTCTTTGACAACATGAGCCACGAGTGGATCCTGAAGTTCATCCAGCACCGCGTGGCCGATGGCCGGATTCTTCGTCTCATCCAGAAATGGTTGCAGGCAGGGATTTCGGAAGAAGGCCAGTGGTCGGAGACCAAGCAAGGTACCCCACAAGGGGCGGTGGTTTCGCCGCTGCTCGCCAACGTGTACCTGCACTATGTTTTCGATCTCTGGGTGGAAGCTTGGCGCAAGAGAATAGCCAAGGGCGATGTCATTGTCGTCCGCTACGCTGACGATCTTGTGGTGGGCTTCGAAAACCGCGCGGAAGCCGAACGTTTTCTTGAGGGGTTTCGGGAACGTCTGGCCAAGTTCGGTCTGGAATTACATGCGGACAAAACGCGGCTGATTGAGTTCGGGCGGTTCGC
>DLMI01000208.1:0-1273 GCA_002478145.1 Acidobacteria bacterium UBA7540 | reverse complement strand
TTCACGCATTACTGCGGGAAGCGCCGGAGCAATGGGGCCTTCATCGTCTGGCGGGAAACGGCCAAGAAGCGGCTGGTGGCAAAGCTGCACGCAGTCCAGGCAGAACTGCGCCGCCAAATGCACGCGCCCACCTCGGAAGTCGGTGAGTGGCTGCAGAGGGTGACCTTGGGTTACTACCAATACCATGCGATTCCGGGGAACCTCACTCGGCTACGCTTGTTTCGGCATCGGCTCCGGCTACTATGGCGGCGGGTCTTAGTT
Organism: Acidobacteria bacterium UBA7540; assembly: GCA_002478145.1. Next base: position 1,012 of record DLMI01000208.1, on the reverse strand, counting down.
CGTCGTAGTCAGAAGAGGCGGATGTCCTGGGAGCGGCTCAATCCGCTTCTGGATCGCTGGATTCCCGTCCCACGTGTTCTGCATCCTTATCCCACAGAACGCTTCCTCGCTAGGCATCCTAGGTAGGAGCCGTATGCGCTAGCAGCGCACGTACGGATCTGTGCGGGGGGCGATCAGCAATGATCGTCCCTACCGCAACCCCAATCCAGCGAAATACCCACTCAGCACAGTTTCCGAGTGCCGTCATCCGATCACAATCGCGATTGACCCTCTGAATCTTCGGTAAACAAGGCGACAAGGCAGGACCGATCTGCCCAATCCGAGGCCAATCCTGCAAATTTCAAAGATTTGCTTTGGCGGCGACGGTCGACTACTTGATGGGCGAGTTTAGCGGTGGTTGCACCGCCGCCGATGGTTGTCGAGAACAGCCGCTTTTGGCGGTGATCCTCCAGGAGGGTATGGTTTTGCGCAAAGATAAAGTTGAAATCGGAAATTCCGGTTTAGAATGGATCTGTACCACTCTTAACGATGGCTGGAATCGGTCACTTCATTGGCTGAAATCGGCCAGAACAACCAGTTTGGCCTTCCGGCACCCAGACGAATGCCCTGCCTAACCCTCCTTTCATCAAGCAGATAGAAAGATTTAACAGTTTCGTAGGTTTGGCAGAGGTCTTGCCACCCCAGGTGTGGACGCAAGCCCGGAGCTCGAATCTGCAAGATCGAGCGAGGTGCGTTGTGAAAAACCGAGTTCTTTTTAACACGTCTCGACACGCAGAATTGTGCCTGTTCCTCCTGGAAGATATGCTTGCTCGCTCCGCGAGGAGGGTCGTCTGTCGGGAAGGATCCTGATTGTCGATGACGAAGCATTGGAGGGATAAGTCTGAGGAAGCAGCCCATTCGCACCGTGAAACTGCCCTGGAGCGACTCCGACACGCAAAGCGGGGTCAGGACGGCGCCAAAAACTGGTTCCTTTTGATCGCACAGGCTCGCTTGCTGATTCCGATGAAGGTGG
>DLMI01000021.1 GCA_002478145.1 Acidobacteria bacterium UBA7540 | reverse complement strand
CTGGTATCCCTACCGCGACCGGTTATGGATTATGGAGAAGGCATCCTGGCGGAAAACTCGGCGGAGGAGCTTCGCTTTGGCGCACCGGCGAGGGCGTCGGTCCCGGCCAGCAAATCGCCAGCCGGGTCCCACGTCAGCGGCTAAGGCCGGGAAAACTCCTCAGGCGCCACCCTCTTGGCTTGCGCAAGCGACGTCCCGGCTGAATCGCGCCCGCGCACTCCTCATCACGGCCCTCGTGGCCTGCGCCACCCTGCCTTATCTCAACATTCTGGTCAACGGTTTTGTCTATGACGACGACAACCAGGTGGTGAACAATCCCTATGTGCGGAGCTTCCGGTACCTGAAGGAAATCTTTACCAGCAACGTTTGGTCTTTCTGGAGCACGCACGCGGTCAGTAACTACTATCGGCCGATGATGACGCTGGGATACCTCGTTTGCTATAAGCTGTTCGGTATGCGGGCTTACGGCTTCCACCTTGTCAGCCTTTTGCTCCACGTCCTCACCGTCTGCCTCGTCTTTGTGCTCGCCGAGCGTCTGAGCGGGGACCGCGTGTGGGCCTTCGTCGCCGGCGCCTTGTTCGCCCTGCATCCGATTCACACCGAGTCGGTGGACTGGATTGCGGCGGTTACGGACCTCGAGCTCACGTTTTTTTATCTCCTCGCCTTTGGGTTCTTTCTAGCCGTGGCGAGGCCAGGGGGCGGGCGTTCGGGGCGCACGTTGGCCGCGATGGTGTTCGCTTTCGTTCTCGCCCTGCTTTCCAAGGAGCAGGCGATGACTCTGCCCGCCCTCGCCACTGTTTATGAGCACTTCTATAGGGAGGACCGCTCCGAAACATCCGCCTCCCAGAAGCTGGCCCGCCACGGTGTGCTGTGGCTCGTCGGCGTAGCCTATGTGCTCTTCCGCATGCACGTTTTCGGAGCGCTGGCCCCGGCCAAGAATTTGCCCTATCTCACCCCGCAGGGAATAGTGCTCTCCGCCGTCGCGCTGGTCGGCCAGTACGTCGGCAAGCTCTTCTGGCCCATGCGGCTCTGCGCCTTCTACGTTTTCCACGCGAGCAAGAGCGTTTTCGATCTCCGCGTTCTCGCTGGTCTCGTGGTCCTCCTCACGCTCGCTGCCCTTTTCTTTGTCTGCTGGCGCAGCCGCGAACGAAACGTACGCTTCGCTTCCTTCGGGATCATGTGGTTCTTTGCCACGCTGGCTCCCGTCCTCAACGCCCACTGGGTGGCCGCCAACGTTTTCACCGAACGCTACCTCTATCTGCCTTCCGTCGGCGTGGCGTGGCTCGTCGGTTTGGGCGCGTCGAAGTTGTGGTCCCGCGCGGCGCCGCGTCCCGCCCAGCGGCGGGCCCTCGTGCTCGCCGGCTTCGCGGTAGGTGGGCTTTTCGCCGCCCGCATCGTGATCCGCAACCGCGACTGGAACAATGACATCGTGCTGTACACCCGGACTCTCGAACTCTCGCCGGATGCCTACATCATCTTAAACAACCTGGGCACTGTTTACTGGCACGAGGGTGCCTGGGACAAGGCTGAGAGCGTGTGGCGAGGGATACTGGCCCGGGATCCTAACAACGTCGAAGCGCTCAACAATATGGGCCTGGTGGCGGGCCGGAGGAAGCAGTATTCTGAGGCGGCCGGATTTTTCGCGCGGGCCATTGAGCTGAAGCCAAGTTTATCGGATTCACATCGCAATATGGGCACGATGTATCGGCTCATGGGAATGGCGGGCCCGGCCGAGTTCCAGCTTCGGATGGCACTCGCGCTTTCGCCACTCGACTGCCGCGCTCTCAATGAGCTTGGCCGGCTTCTCCTTGAGGAAGGGCGCGTGAGTGAGGCCGAAGATCAGTTCCGCGCTTCCGTCCGCAACGAGCCGAACGTGCTTGGTTACGACTTTCTCGGCGAGATTGATATTCGCCGGGGCGCCGTGGAGGCGGCGGAGCGTGACTTTCGGGCCGCCCTCAGCTTGGAAAAGTCTGACAGCAACGCTCACTTCGGACTTGGCTTTCTTTACAAGGCCGCGGGCCGCAACGCCGAGGCTTTGAGCCAGTACCAAGCCGGCTTGGTGAAGGATCCCACCAACCCCCAGGCGCGGGCGGCTGTCCAAGAGCTGCGCCGACAGAGCGCCCACGCTGCGCCGTAACCCTCGCCACAACCAGCATCACAGCCAACGATGGGCCTGTCATCCACCATCAGGCCGGAAACTGGAAACTTGAAACTGGGGGGGGGAAGAAAGTGGAAACTAGAAAATGGAAACTGGCCGAGGCTACGAGTTCCCAGTTTCCAATTTCCAGTTTCCAGTTTCAAATTTCCTCTGCCCTGAATCCTGCACTTTTCACGCTTTATTGAGGGCGAATGATCTTGTATTCTAGGCAGGTATGGGCCTTTCGGCGGAAAACCCCTTTCCCAGAGCCTACCTGGCAGGGGAAGTGGAGGTAAAGGAAGAAGAAACGGAAGGACCACGAGGCGCGCCGCAAACTTTTTTCCTATCTTTTGCGTCATCAGGAGTGGAATTGGGATTAGAGATTTCTGATCGTCCGGACGCCGCGCTGGTACGAGACGCGATGAGCGGGCAGCCGGAAGCATTCAACGTGCTCGTAAGGCGTTGGGAGCGGAAGGTTTACAGTTTCCTGGTGTATTTGACGGGACGGCCGGAAGATGCCTTCGACATGTGCCAGGAGGTTTTTCTCTCCGGCTATCGTCATCTCGGCCAACTGAAGGATCCGCATAAGTTCCCCCAATGGCTGTTTCGGATCGCGCGCAATACGGCTCACTCACACGCTCGGCGGGAGCATGAGGAAGAAACTAGCCTGAAGGATCTCGATCCGGCCGAGGGTTCTTCCCGTGTGAAGCTGGGTGAGGTAGGGCAGTGGGAACGAGGCGAACTGAAAATCTTGGTGGAAAGAGCGCTCGCGGGGCTGCCCCTCGAGCAGCGGGAAGCGATTGTCCTGAAGTTTTACCAGGGTTTCAAATTGGCGGAGATCGCCGAGATCCAGGGATGTCCGCTGAGTACGGCCAAGACGCGCGTGTACTCGGGTTTCGAGCAACTGAGGAAGTTCATCGAAGGTTAGTACTGCAGTTGACGGTTACGAGTGTAATAACGTAGTCTCCTTACGTTTCAGTGGGGCGGCTGGTAAAGCGCACACGGGGTATTTGGCAGGCGCGACAGGCGCCATCCTGTCCCGGCGGGAGAGGGTCTTGCGTCACGTGATGTGACGTTCCCTTCCTCTCCTTACCCTCTCCCGTGGGGAGAGGGTGGCGCCACGTAGCACGGGTTTCGCCCGTGACCTTTTCCTCCTTTAATGTGGAGTTAAGATCCGGAAGTCAGGAGTCAAGATCCAGAAATCCGAAAAAGACCAAACAGAACAACCGCCAAAAATGCCGGAGTCAAGATTCACAAGCCAGGATTCAGGAGGGCGGAAATTAGGAGTTGGGAACTGGCAATCGAGGTCTCCAGTTTCCAATTTCCTCTTGCCTGAACATCGAATTCTGAATCCTGCTTTTCCGACTCCAGCGCAGAAGAGGTGAACGTCATGGTGTGCCGTGAATGGGAAACCGAGCTGACCGATTGGGCGCTGGATGAGCTGTCCCCAATGAAGGCGCGACAGCTCGAGCAGCATATCGGGCAGTGCGAGGAGTGTGCTCGCGCGGCCCAGCGCTTACGTGGAGTGCGGCAGGCGTTGATGAGCAGTTTGACCGACCACCAGATGCCTGCCCACTTGGTTCTTGTAGGAGAGAAGCCTCAGAGTCTATTTGCGGGCTTCTGGCCCGCCCTCTTCCGGACGGCGGCGCTGTCAGCGGCTGCGGCTGCGATCTTCCTGGTTGTCGCATCGGTTGGTTTCCGGTACGGGGGAAGCCGGCTGCTTCCGACCACCGCGCGGGTGAAGCCGACATTGACGCAGACGGAGCTCCAAGCCTTTGTCGCCCAGGTTGTCGCCGAACAGGCCTCCTTGCAGAGGAAAGAAACACAGGCTGCCACCGTGGATCTGGCGGCAAGCCTGCGTGCGGAGCAGATGAGGAACCTGGCAAGCATCCAACAGCAGTTGCAGTATTTGGAGCTGGCGCAGAATACGGTTTGGAAGGAAACGCAGCGGCAGAACGAGGTCATTAGCCTCGTTGCTCACAATCAATTGCAGCCACCCGCCAGCTCATCCGCGGAGCCCTCGAGGAGGTAATTCGAATGCATTTCAAGCTAGGAAGGTCAGGCAGGGCAGTTATGGTTGGCCTCGCCTGCTGGCTTTTGCTGCTGTGGTGTGTGCGGGCGCAATCGCCTCCATCCAATCCCAGCGCGCTGAAAGCCGAGATGAAAGTCTTCGAAGCGGTCATTGATGGAACTATGGCCCAGACTTTCGCTCCCCCCTTCGGACTGCTCGAGAAGACCAAGGGAACGTATTTGCCCGGTTTCGGTCTGGTTTTCAGCTTGGAAGTCAACCTGTATCCTCTGCGCGCTCCCAATCCCTTTAATATGACTCCCTTGAGCAAGGCGGAACTCGATAAGGCGCAAAAGGCGAAGCTGGAGCGAATGGCAGCCATCAAAGAGTCGGTTCCTCGTCTGTTGGCCGACCATGCGATTAGCTTGCGGGACCTAGGCTCGGACGATTCCGTTGCGGTGGTCGTGCACCTTTTTGAAGTGCAGTCCGGAGATACCAAGTTTCCCGACCAACTGGTCATCAAGACCAGGAAGTCGGACTTGGATCAGTTTTGGGACAAGAAGATTTCCTATCAAGAGTTAATCGCCAAGATGACGATTCTGGAATTTTAGGAGCTGCTCAGAATGGCGTCCGTTACGGTCAGCCACAAATTGTTGGGGCAATTGCTCGTGGAGCGCGGCCTGTTGCCGGAAGAGGACCTGCAAAAGGCACTGGCGTTGCAGCGGGAGCGGAAGGGGCGTTTGGGCAAGATCCTTTTGGACCTGGGCTATGTTTCGCAGCAGGACTTGCAGAGTGTTTTGTCCGAGCAGCTCGGTATCCCGCGCGTTGACCCAGCCGAACTCCAGGAGGTGCCCATGGAGGCGGCCACCTTGCCTTCCGGTTTCTTGCGCCAAGCTCTGCTTTATCCCTACCGAGTTGATGACGGCACAGTTTTCATCGCCATGGCCGATCCACTCGACAGCGACAACATTCGGGCGATTGAGCAGTTGATGGGACGGAAAGTGGAAGTGCGACTGGCGAGTGAGGCCGCCATCCTGAAGGCCCTGGATGTCTGGCTCGGCGCGGAACAACCTGAAGAGGGCCTCGAGGCGTCGGACTCCGACGAGTCGCCTCAAGTGGCGGAGGCTGAGGCGACCGACATTGACCAACTGCGCGACCTGGCTTCGGAAGCGCCGGTGATTCGCTGGGTGAACCAGTTGGTGGCGCGCGCCCTGGAACGGCGTTCCAGTGACATCCACTTCGAGCCTTTTGAAAGGCAGTTCCGGGTCCGCTATCGAATCGATGGAGTCCTGTACGAAGTGCCGGCTCCGCCCCGCGAGATGCAGGCGGCGATTACTTCGCGGATTAAGCTCATGGCCAAGCTCAATATCGCCGAGCAGCGCCTGCCCCAGGACGGCAGGATTCCGCTGCGGGTTTTGGGCCGCGAAATCGACCTGCGAGTCTCGACCCTTCCCACGCTTTACGGGGAAAGCGTCGTGATGCGTCTTCTGGACCGCAGCGCGAGCGATCGCTATTCATTGGCGACATTGGGATTCCCGGAAAGCCTGCTCCGGAAGATGGAGCATTACCTCAGCCTTCCCCACGGCCTTTTCCTGGTCACCGGCCCCACTGGCAGCGGCAAGTCCACCACCCTTTACGGTTCCTTGCGGCGGCTGAACACCATGGATAAAAAGGTGATCACGGTCGAGGATCCGGTGGAGTACCAACTGCCGGGGGTCAACCAGATCCACGTGAATCCCCAGATCGGTCTGACCTTTGCGGCGGGCCTGCGTCACATCGTGCGCCAGGATCCCGACATCATCATGATCGGTGAAATCCGGGATCTTGAGACCGCCGAGATTGCCATGCGCGCGGCGCTCACCGGCCACCTGGTCTTCAGCACCTTGCACACCAATGACGCTCCCAGCGCGGTCACGCGCCTGACGGATATGGGGGTCGAACACTATCTGGTTTCATCTTCCTTGGTTGCTGTCCTCGCTCAACGGCTGGTGCGCGTATTGTGTCCGGAGTGCAGGAAGCCGTACGCGGCGGATGGCGACGAGCTTCGGAAAGAGGGTTGGGAAGGCGCGAGTGGTCCTTCAACGCTTTACCGCGCGGAAGGGTGCGCTCATTGCGCTCATACCGGCTTCGTCGGGCGGGTGGGAATCTTTGAATTCATGGAGCTGGACGAAGGAATCCGGCGGGAGATCGTGGCCCGCGCCGACGCCAGTACCTTGCGGGCGACGGCGCGCGAGCGAGGTATGCGTAGCCTGAAAGAGGACGGTTGGCTGAAGATTGCCTCGGGGCAGACGACGGTGGAAGAAGTGTTGCGCGTTACGCAGGAGGTTTAGCGGGAAGAAGTAGTCAGTTGTCCCGCCGCGGCGGGTCAGTCGTCAGTCGTCAGTTGTCAGTAGTCACGAGAATTTCCGATTTTCGGTTTTCGAGTCTCTATTCTCCAATCGGCACTCGGCAATTCTCGTAGTCAGTTGTCGGCAGTCACTAGGGTTTTCGATTTTCGAGTTTCCACTAGGTGCGCGGATATGCCGGAGTTTTCTTACAGGGCGATCAAAGGGAGCGGCGAGCTGGTCCAGGGGACGCTGGTGGCGGAGACCGAGCCGGCTTTGCTGGCGCAACTCCGCCGCATGGGATGCATGCCCATCCACGTGAGTGCGAATGACGGCTCGCGGGGCGCAGGTTGGTCACGGCTCACACGCCGGGGCTTGTCTTCACAGGATCGCTTGACTTTCGCCCGGCAGCTCGCCACGCTCGTGCGGGCGGGCATTCCACTCGACCGCAGCCTCTCGCTCTGCCGTGACTTGGCGGAGAAGCCGGCGCTGCGGGGAGTCATTGACGGCACGCTCAAGGAATTGCGGGGCGGACAGTCGCTAGCCCAGAGCCTGGCCGCCAACGAGCACTTCTTTCCCCCCCTTTATGTCGCCATGGTGCGGGCCGGCGAAGCCAGTGGCATGCTTGCGGCAGTACTGGATCGCCTGGTGGAGTTTGAGGAGTTCAGCGCGGAGCTTCGTGGCTATTTGCTTTCAGCTCTCATCTATCCCATGCTTCTCCTCACTGTGGGGGGTGTGGCGATCGCTTTCTTGCTAGGGTTTGTGGTGCCGCGCTTCGCGCAGATCTTCGAAGAGGCGGGGAAGGAGCTGCCCTTGCCAACCCAGATCTTAATGGACGTTTCCCAGGCCTTTCGCAGCTACGGCTGGCTGGCAGCCCTGATCATCGCCCTCGCCTTATTCCTCGGTGCTCGCTGGGTACGGACCGAGCCCGGTCGGCTGCGTTGGGACCAGTGGCGTCTGAAGGCACCCTTGCTGGGAGACGTCAGCCTGAAACTCGAAATCGCCCGCTTTGCCAAGACCATGGGAACTTTGCTGGCCCAGGCGGTCCCGATTATCTCGGCTCTGCGGCTTACCCGTGAGGTCTTAAGTAATCGCCGCGTGGCCGCTGCCGTCGAGCCGCTCATTCAGGGTGTCAAGCGAGGCCAGGGGCTGGCGACGCCGCTGGCTGAAACCGGTTTGTTTCCGGCGCTCGCCGTGCAATTGATGACTCTGGGAGAGCAGACTGGAAAGCTGGACTCCATGCTGCTCGAGCTGGCCGCGATTTATGACCGGGAGGTTCGCGTGGCCACCAAGCGCTTAGTGGCGCTCGTCGAGCCAGCCGTGATTCTGGCCATGGGCTTGGTTGTCGGAACCATTGTCGTTTCCACTCTGCTGGCGATTGTCAGCATCAACGAGGTGCCCTTCTGATGCGCCGACCAAGAAAAAAGAAAAGGCATTTATCGGGACAGCAATCTATGCAGGGTTTCACCTTGATCGAGTTGATCGTGGTGGTCCTTATCCTGGGTCTGCTTGCCGGTCTGGTGGTGCCCCGCTTGTTCAGGCATGTAACGCAGGCCAAGATCACCGTGGCGAAGGCGCAGATCGCTGCCTTCCAGACCGCGCTCGGGGCCTACAGACTGGATACGGGCAGCTTCCCCAATACGGACCAGGGTTTGCAAGCGTTGCGAACCCCCCCCCCGGGCATCAACAATTGGACCGGTCCCTACCTACCCAAGGACATTCCCATGGACCCTTGGGGTCGGCCTTATATCTACAAGTATCCTGGGGATCATGGCGACGAGCCGGACATTATCAGTTATGGAGCCGACGGGCAACCGGGCGGCGAGGGAGAGAATGCGGATATCCTCAGTTGGAAATGAACGGCGTCACCGCCGGTCGCAGGAAGCCGGCGTGACGCTTCTCGAGCTGGTGATCGTCCTGGCTATTCTCTCTCTGGCAGTGTCGCTGGTCGCTCCGCGTTTTGGCAACTGGAGCGATGAATGGACGCTGAGGAGCGCGGCGGAAAGGGTTGCGCAGACGGTCCGCTACGCCCGTACGCGCGCGCTTTTTGAACAAAGCTATTACGTGGTGGAAATCGAGCCGGAAACGCGCTTGGTGCGGGTTTTCAATCCCGCCTCCGGTTTTTCGCGGGGGTTTACACTTCCCCGGGGCGTGAAGGTAGATGACGGCGAGGATCCCTCACCTCCGGTCGTACGACTCCTGCTCCCACCGTCCGGGGTGGTGGAAGAGAGGAACCTGTGGCTCAGTAACCGCCGTGGAAGCAAGATCAGGGTCCATGTGGATTTTTTGCTCGGTACTCCGGCCATCGAGGCCGTTAATCAAGGATCACGTTAAGTGCAGAGGATTATCCAACGTCATCGTGGGCCGCGCGAGGCCGGTATCAGCCTCCTGGAAGTTCTGATGGCGATCTCGCTTCTGGGAATCAGCTTTGCCACCATTTTCTCGGGTCTTTCTGCGGCTCTTCGCACCACTGACCACCTGGACCGTTTTGATCGGGCCAACGACTTTGCCGCGAGGAAGCTCAGCGAGCTGATCTTGGATCCCTCGCTGGCGGCCGACCAGGTGCGCTCCGGATTTTCTCCTTCCGGTATCGCGTGGCAGGCAAGAACCGAGTTGGTGGACACGAGACCGCTGTCCGATCCTAAGAAACCGGCTCAGTTGGTTCGAATCCTACTGGAAGTTTCCTGGCGCACGCGTTCGGGCGGGCAGAGTCTGAGTCTGGAGACGCTTAAGCTGTGCATCCCGGAGCCGCCACCCAGTCCGTGAGTTGGTGTGATCGTAACAGCAGGATTCAGCAAGACAGGATTCAGGAGGGCCGAAACTAGAAATCAGAAATTGGAAACTGGTCCCGCCTTGCGGGATTGCCAGTTTCAAATTTCCAATTTCCTCTTTCCTGAATCTTTTTAGGAGAACCCATGGGGACTGACTCGAAAGGGTTCACGCTGTTCGAGGTACTGATCAGTATTACGCTGATCGGGTTCCTGATGGTCGCCTTGTTGGTCGGCCTCCGGGTGGCAAACCGGGCCTGGCGAACAGGAGAGGCGCGACTCCGGCGGGTACATGCGGAGGCGGAGCGGAATGCTTTCGTGGTTCAGCAGATCTCGTCGCTGGTTCCTTATCAGGTGACGGCTAGTGACCCTAGTCTGCCGGGAACATTTACTGTCCTGCAGGCGAGCGCCACGTGTCTGCGCTTTGTTAGCTCTTATAGCAGCGTTTTTCGAAGCCGTTCGGGACTGGTACTTGCTGAGTACGGCATCGTCGAGGCTTCTTCCGGAAACGTTGAGGTGGCGTTGCGTGAAACTCCGGTTGGGGATAACGAGGTCCTTCTCCATAGGCTTATCAGGGGTGTTACGAATGATCCCGACACAGGGCTCCCCGCGATCGACTACCAGCCGTTTTTAGCAAGAGTGACAGACCTGCCGTTGATGACGGGTCTAAGCGCCGCTTGGTTTGAGTACCTGGACCTACACCCCGAGAAAGGCACCGGTCCGGTTTGGCGGATGGCTTGGAAGAGCAGGGAGGAGGCGCCTTACCCAGAGGCGATCCGGCTCCGCTGGGACCGTGGAAACCAGGAGGGGGAAGAGGTCATCCCCGTGCGAGCGAAGTTAATGCCGCAATCGACATCCGAGCAATGACGTAGGATTCAGAATTCAGGAGCCAGGATTCAGGGGTCAGAAATGCAAGGTTTAAGAGCCAGCATGCAGGCGCCAGGGAAAAACTACAAGCGCGCTTCCCTGAATCCTGAATCCCAAATCCTGAATCCTGCTTTTCCGAGTTTGGCTCTCACAAGTCGGACTGGCAGGGGGGACGCTGGCGTCGCCTTACTGGCCGTGATGTCCGCTGTCACCGTGCTGATCCTGGTGGCTCTGGCGTTTTCGGGTTCGGTGCAGATCGAGACTCGGACGGCCATTTATCGCAAGGAGGCCACTCAGGCTTATGCCTTGGCGGAGGGAGGAGTCCAAGCCGTTATTCTGGAGATCGCCTACCCGCCTTCCAATGACCAGCAAGATAAACCCCGGCTCTGGACAAAAGGGCAGCGTTTGGTGCGGGTGCCTTATGAGCAGGGCGCGGCGCTGGTAGAAATTGTGAATGAGACCGGTAAGCTCGATCTGAACGTTGCCGGGCGAAAGGAACTGGCGCGTTTGTTTGAAGCGCGGGGCCTGGACTCGGCGGAAGCGGCCCGGTTGGCGGCGGCCATTAATCACTGGCGGAGCCCAGCGGGGCCTACTGACCAGGAGTCCGAGGCCTTGGAAGACTATTACCGCGACGCCGGGTATCGCCCCGCTCACCAGCGCTTCGGCTCACTGGAAGAAGTGCTGCGCGTCCGAGGGATGAGCCGGGACATCTTCTACGGCACGGCAGAGTTCAGCCGGGAAGAGGGAATTCAATACAAGTACGGAGTGGGGCAGGACTTGACGATTTACTCGGGTTCCACTCAGGTCAATGTGAATTATGCGTCCGAGGCGGTCTTACTTAGCGTGCCCGACGTGGACGAGGACTTGGCTGAGCCCATTGTTCGGGAGCGAACCAACAAGCCCTTTACGTCCCTGGCGGATGTAGCGCAACGTCTGTCGACATCCCTGCCGGATCAGGCGCTGCCGTTCCTGACCACCGAACCCTGCAAGATTTACAGCATCGTCTCGGTGGGAGAGGTCAATGGCTCCCGGGTTCGGCGGACAATCAAAGCCGTTGTCCAGGTGGCCCCACAAGGCACCGCCCTGCATCGCATCATTGCTTGGTACGACGATTTCACGGAATGAATAAGGGCAGGATTCAGGAGGGCGGAAACTGGAAAATGGAAATTGGAAACTGGTCCCGCCTTGCGCTAGTTTCCAGTTTCCATTTTCCAGTTTCCTCTTTCCTGAATCCTGAATGCTAGGTTCTATGTCTCTCGCCTTTACCAAACTCGCTGTAGGAGTCGATTGCGGCGGTGGGGCGTTCAATCTCACCGCTCTGGGCCGCCGATTTCGGCGCTTTGTGGTGATTGACGAGTTGTGTCTCCCGGAGCCGCTGCACGAGGATGCGGCCGCCAAAGTAGCCGGCTTTCTGGATCGCCACCGGCTCCGCGAAGCCCGCGTCATGGCTTGCTTGCCGCGCGAAGCGGTCCTGGTTCGATTCCTGGACCTGCCGGTGGAAGCAGAGCCGCAGTTGGCCAAAGTGGTAGGCTATCAGTTGAGAGCGCTTCATCCCTTCAAGGACGATCAGGTCTATTGGGATTGTGCGGTTGTGGGCCGCGACCTAAAGGCGAAGCAAGTCAGCGTGATGGTGGTGGTGGCGGAGAAGTCGCGGGTGAACCGCGCCAAGCAGGCGCTTGAAGAACTGGGCCTGCGGGTGAGCGGCTTGACGTTGGGAGCCGCAGCCCTGGCTCTCTTGGCGAAGCCCCTACTGCCGCCGACGGCGCTGCTCGTTTGTGGCCGAAGCTCGGGGGTGGAACTGCTGTCCTTCCGTCAAGCGAACTTGTGCGCCACCCAAGAGATTCCCCTCGAACCGAGCCCCAGCGCCAGAGAGCGATTCGACCGGGAGTGGCATCGCGCCCTCGCGGCTTTGCCCGTGTCCGACCCCGCCACGGTTCCCTGGTTTGTCTGCGGGTCCGTGCCGTCCCCCTTTTCCGACCTCCTCCAGGGGGCCTCACCCTTGCCCGCTCCGAAGCTGAACCTGGCCAAGCGCAATGGGTCGGTGGGCTTCGAGTGGCCCGCGCTTGCTGCGGCCTATGTGGGCTTGATCCGCAGCAGCTCGTCGTTCATCAACCTCCTCCCGCCGCAAGAGCGTTGGCAGCCGCAGCGCGGCGCGCGCGCCCCAGTTTACGCCTTGGGCGCCACGGCGGCGCTTCTGGCGCTCACCTTGGCGTCTCACGCCTGGATCGAAAGGGCGTTGTACGGCCGCGCCCTGGCGCGCGCGCTGCGACGCCTGGAGGTTCCTGCTCAGCAGCTTCGCCGGCAGAATCAAGAGACGAGTACTCTCGAGACCCGCGCGGCGGTCCTCGAGGACCTCCGGGCCGGCAACTGGCAGAAGCTCCGCATGCTCAAGCAACTCACGAAGCTGCTCCCGGACGACACTTGGCTCCAACAATTGCAAATCAGCGAAGATAGCGTCGAGATCGTCGGTTATTCCAACCACGCGGCGGAGTTGGTTCAGCCCCTCGAGAATTCGCCTTACTTTACGCAGGTTGAGTTTACGGCTCCGATCACGCGGGACAACCAGAGCCGAGAGGTTTTTCGAATCCGCATGCGGCTGAAGCAGGCCGCGGCTCGAAAGGATTGACCATTGATGATTGGTGATTTGCGATTGCCGATTTAGGATTTTCCAATCGTCAATCGCAAATCGCCAATCGGCAATTGTCTGGTTCCGCACTCCAATGTTGGCAAAGCTTAGTCGTCGAGATCGAATTGCCCTGACCGTCGCCGCGGTGGCTACGGCGCTGTTCGTGCTCTTGAACTTCGGCGTGTTCCCCCTCTTGGAGCACCTGGGTTCAAGCCCTGAGGTCGTACAGCAGAATGAAGTCGAACTGCGCCGGAACATGCGACTGTTGGCCGAGGCGGAGCTTGAGAAGACCCATCACTCCGCCGCCGGGGACCGCCTGAAAGAACTCGAGGCGGGCCTTCTGGAGAGCTCCTCGCCTTCTCTGGCGAATGCCGAGTGGCAGCGGCTGGTGGGCCAGTTGGCCGACAGCAAGGGCATCCAGCTCGGCAGCAGTGAGTTCCTTCGCATTCAGGAGGTCGGCGCAGGATATTCCCTCTTGACCGGTCGGGTGGTATTCCACTGCCGCATTGACCAGCTCGTCGATTTTTTGGTCGCTTTGACTTCTTCCCCCAAGCTCTTGTCCGTTACGGGCCTGATGGTTTCCGCCTCCCAGGTGAGCGCGCAAACCATATTAAACGTGCAGATGACGATTGGGGCGGCGACCAAGACGGTGAAGCAATCGAAGGACGCGGCAGCCGCAACCCGCTGACGGAGGCACAGATTAATGCAGGAGCTAGAGAATTGCCGATTGAGGATTGCCGGTGGCCGATTGCTGATTGAAGATTCGACATTCGAAAATCGTCAATCGGCAATCGAGAACCGGCAATCACACTGAAGGAGGCACACATGCTAGCCAGACGTCGGGAACAGATTCTCATTATCGCCGGGCTCCTCGGCTTGAACATCCTGCTGGGCTGGTCCTTGGGACGGTTCTGGAAGGACCATCGCAGCCGCACTCAGTGGCTCTACTCGGGCGCGCTGGCGCAGCCTCCTGCCACACCTGCGGCCCGCCTGAATCTGGCGGGACAGCCGCAAAGCTTTGTGGAGATCGTGGACCGAAGTGTTTTTAGCCCCCTGCGGGGCGTCCCGCCACCGCAGCCGCAAGAAGAGGCTAAAGCTCCGAAGCTGCCGCTCTTGTTCGGGAGCATGAATCTGGGGAACGGCCGGTTTGCGTTGATGGCTCCGGGTGACCAGCCTTCCTCGGTCTCCAAACGTGTCCTGCCCGGGGAGGAAATCGGCGGTTACAAGTTGGTTTCAATTGGCACCTCGAATGTGGTGCTCGAGTGGCAGGAAAAGAAGATCACCTTGGACATTTCCGAGTCTGCCCGGCGTGCCCCTGGCGTGGCTGAGAGTACCGCCAGCGGTGGCGCGCGTTTCGCACCGGGATCAACAGCGGGAAGCCCTGCTCCCTCGGCAAGGTCTGTAGCCCCTGTTTCCTTTGCCGGGCCGCGCCCTCCTCCCCCCCAGATGGCGGTGCCCACTGCCCAACCAGAGGTCCCGGCGGGCACCGTGGTGGGAGGAAAGCGAAAGGTTCTGGTCGCGACTCCTTTTGGCACGTTTGTCGATTGGCAGGACGTCGGGCCGGCCGGCTCACAGACGCCGCAACAAACCGGCAGTCCCAATAAGTAAGGAGTCAGGACTCAGGGGCCAGCGGATGCTGAAAGGCTCAACGAGTGAGCCACAAGCAAGCCGGGGTTACAGGATTCACCGGAGGCTTTTCCTGAATCCTAAATCCTGAATCCTGGAGAAGGAGGAACAGATTGCATCCACTCTCTAGTCTACACCGCCGTCGTTTGCGAACAGGGGGGATGATCCCTGTCGTGGCGTGCCCGAGTGCGCCAGCCCTCTGGCGGGGAGTGCTGTGGCTCTCGACTGGTTTTGCCGTCCTCGCCGCAGCCTCCCTAACCCTTCGCGCGCTCCCACCCGCCGCTCAGCAAGCCGGGCCGCCCGCGCCACAAGCAACACAAGCCAATCCGCCCGTGCCGCAAGCATCACAAGCCAAGCCGCCTGCGCCACAGGCATCGCAAGCCGGGCCGCGCCCCACAAAACCAGGGCAGCCTGAGCCCCCGTCGCCGCTGCAAACTCCTCCCGCCAGCCAGACCACGCCGGCCGAGCAGGCTCCACCGGCCGCGCCTGCTGCCGTTAAGGGTAGGGCGGGGGTGGGGTTCCGTCTTGAGAATGCTGACCTGCTTCAGTTCGTTAGCTTGGTGGCCGAAGAGTTGAAGCTGAACTATGTTGTGGATCCGGCCGTCCGAGGGGCGGTGACCATTTCCACTTCGGGCGACCTCAAGCCCGAGGACCTGCTACCCATTCTCGAAACCGTGCTGAAGATGAATGGCGCCACGGCCATCAAGACCGGGAATTTCTATCGCATCGTTCCTCTCGCCACGGCCCCCAGAAACCCCTTGGGTATCTCGACCGAGGCCAGCGGAGCACGGCTGCCAGGGGATGAGCGCATACTCATGCAAATCATCCCTTTGAAGTTCGTCTTCGCGGCGGACATGGCCAAGATTCTTACACCCTTTCTTTCGGAGGGGGGCACGGTGGCCGTGCACGAGGCCGGCAACACCCTGATTCTGGTCGATGACAGCTTGAACATAAAGCGGCTGATGGAGATCCTCCAGCAGTTTGACAATTCCAGCTTCGGCGCGCAGCGCGTGCGGTTGTTACCTGTGCACAACAACGTCGCCTCCGCCCTGGTTCCCGAGCTCGAAGCGATTTTCTCCACCTACGCACTCTCCAACGGGACGCCCCTGCGCTTCGTGCCCCTCGATCGCATCAATGGAATTCTGGTCGCGAGCGCTGATCCCGCTGCCTTCGATGAAGTCGAGCATTGGGTAGCGAAACTCGACCAGCCGGCAGCCCCGAACGGAATTCAGACCTTCGTTTATAAGGTTCAGTACTCCGAAGCCGGACGCCTTGTCAGCCTGCTGAACGCCCTCCGGGGTACTGGTGGAGGCGGAGGGGGCGGAGGAGGTGGAGGAGCCTTTGGGGAAGCCACTTCCCGCGGCACGGGAGGTGGCGGCAGGGGACTCGCGTCAGGCGGGGGCGGCATGGGGTCGGCGTCGGAGCAGCAACAAACTCTCCAGTCGCGCTCCAGTGAAACTACCCCGGGCATGGGTGCTTTCAGTCCGGCGGGCGGCGAGGGAACCACGACGGCCCCCGAAAAGAGGTTGCGCATCATAACTGATCCGGTCAGCAATTCGATCATTGTGCAGAGCACCGCGCAGGAGTATGCCGAAATCGCCAGGACCATCGAGAAACTCGACGTTGTGCCCCGGCAGGTTCTGATCGAAGCCCGCGTCTACGAAGTGGACATTACCGGCGATTTATCGTTTGGTCTCACGTACGCGCTCCAGCAGCGCGGTACCGCGACGGGGTTCCTCGGTGACTACGGCGTCAGCTCGCCGAGTAGCTTGACAGCTTCCGCTGGCATCGTGATCGGCCAGACCCGCCAATTGATGGCTTTTCTGACCGCCAGCGAAAACCGCTCGCGGGTGAAAACGCTCTCGGCGCCCACCGTGCTCACCACCGATAGCACCGAGGCCCGAATCCAGGTTGGCTCCTCAGTGCCGGTCCTCACCTCCCAGGGTCTCGCCGTGGGCGGACAAATTGCGGGCAACAGCCTGTACACGAGTACCGTCCAAAATGTGGACACGGGGATTATCCTCACGGTGACTCCGCGCATCACCAGTACGGGCTTGGTCTCCCTCTCCATCAACCAGGACATCAGCAACGAGGTGCCGCCTCCAGCGACCAGCGGCATCCAATCCCCCAGCTTCTTGAAGCGTTCGGTCAGCACCCACGCCGTGGCTCAGGACGGCCAGACCATTGCCTTGGGCGGGCTGATCTCGTACACCTACAACAAAACCGTTAATCGCATCCCCCTGCTGGGCGACATTCCTTGGCTCGGCATGCTTTTTGGAAGCACTTCCTACAACACCACGGAAACGGAATTGATTGTGCTCCTGACGCCGCGCATCATCAGTACTCTTCCCGCCGCCAACGCTGCCACGCTCGAGCTTGAGGACAAGTTGAAGGACTTGCGCCGCGAGTTCAAGAAGGACAAATTGCTGAACCCGTAGAAACAGGATTCAGGAGGGCGGAAACTGGAAACTGGAAATTGGAAACTGGACGGGGAAGAAAATGGAAATTAGAAAATGGAAACTGGCCGAGGCTACGAGTTCTCAGTTTCCAGTTTCCAATTTCCAGTTTCAAATTTCCGCTTTTCCCTTCCCTGAATCCTGACTCCTGAATCCTGCTTTTCTCAATCTTCAATCGCCAATCCTGTAGGGGAGGCTCGGGAACTGCCCCTGCGACAAAAGCTCCCCCCCAAAAAAACCAAAAAAATTCTTGACAGCGCATTTTGTTCGTGCTAAGTTAGGCGTCATCACTACGAGTTTGGTTAAGGTAGTTAACACGCAGCAGGGTGGCGAAACGGGAGCGATGTGCAATCACGGGAAGGTCTTGAGAGGACGCGAGCAGCGATGCTCGCTTCGACGCCCTGTTCGCGCCAAACAGGGCTGCGGCGAAGGAAGTTGTTGACAAGAAAGTGGGCGTACTGGTAGGCTCTTCGGAGTTCCATGGATCAACCTGGCTTTTTCAGTCAATCGGGGTTTGCGAACCCAAATACGCTTACCCCACAAAAAAAGGAGAGGGAAAAAAGATGACGAAGAGAAACTTATTGTTGGTAAGTTTGTTTTTGGTTTTCGGGCTCGCGACAATGGCGACGACAGCCTTGGCGGGAACCCAGTGGGTGACAGGCAGTAGCGCATTGCAGGTGCGCGCCGAGGGTTTAGCGGAGGAGGTCGGCATTTACACCTTTACACTCAACGCCTCCGGCTCGGTCGCAAGCGGACAATACTTTTCAGTTACATATCCTGCGTCTCTCCCCGTGGTCCCTGATTCGCAGTATATTCAATGCACCGGTCCAGACTGGCTGGCCACTAGCCCGTCCTGCGCTACCATATTAACAGCGACTCTAGTGGGCCAAACTGTCAATATAACGTTCAATAGTGGAGGCCCCTGGTTATTCACTAATACATCTGACGAGCTCATCGTCACTGTTCGCGTTGATGCCACTAAGGCGACATGCGGGCCTACCGCGCTAGACGCTACGGGGGGTACGCACAACCCTGTAAGTGGCCCGAATAGTCTCAGCCTCTCGGCTTCCTCAGTGACGAGTTTGCCTGTAGCGATCGTGATGTGCACGCCGAACCTCTCGTTCAAGATCGCGCCCAGAGATTGGGAGGTGGGGGCGAATGGCCTGGCGGGTCAAGTCTTGAGCTGCATCGGAACAAAGGACGTTGGTCCGTATGATAATAGCTTCTGCGTTAACGTCGACGAGGAGTTCGCCAATGCGTTGACGAGCGAAAGTTACGAATTAGCATCGGATCCCAATGTTCCCTCAGGTGATGTTTTGGGCGGGACCGATTTTACTATCACTCTTTTGGACGTACCCACAGGAGTCTATATCGCGGTACAGGACCCTGTCGGGTGCAGTTCGTTGTCTCCTAAGGACAAGGACTACTGCGGCACCCTTGGGGGTAACGGTTTTCCCGTTGGCTACGTTGCGGGTCTGACCGTTACCGCGGGTACGCTCGCGTGTACGGCGGACACCCCGGCCCCGACGCCGCCCACGCAGACGTGTACTGTCACGTATACCGTGGACACGGAGGATGGGGGGTACGCGGAGAACATGGATATATGTTTCAGGTTCTGGTCGCACGGCCCACTGCCGACTGGGTATGTTGAGATATATGCTGACGTGGCAAAGGGTCCGGTGAACACCAAAGCGACTACTTATATCCCGAGCTTTTCAGGCGTCTCGGAGCTACCATTACCTGGGTTAAGTGTCGTGGACTTCAGCGACTGCCAGACCAACCTGCTATTCCCCTACATCAATGCCTTCCAAGCCCCCGGTAGCGCGCCGTTCTCACACTTCGGCACGGGCATCGATATCGCGAATACCACCTGGGACCCGTGGAACGCAACATTTGACACAGGGAACTTGTATCCCGATGAGCATAAGGGTAGTGCTGTGCCGCAGTCGGGTAGCTGCACCTTCTACTTCTACCCGGCGGGTGAAACCGCTACGCAGGTGTTCACGACGCCAACCATATCTGCAGGTGGGTCGTATGCCTTCGACGTAGCCACCGCGGCGCCGAAATTCGCTGCCAATACAGGCTACGCCATTGCGGTTTGCGGCTTCCAGAATGCTTACGGCTTCGCCGAGATCTATGACAACTTTGGTGCGGCCGTGGGATATAATTCTCCGGGGGCAACGTTGGGATACTTGGCGTACATCATACCGGATCCCGCGTTCTACCATCGTAGTCCGGCTGGTGACGCGCTCGGAGAGAGTGCCATTGCTCCGATCAACCTGAACAGATTGTGGCAGAGGCTTTTTATGTACGGTAGCCCGTACAGTACCGGTCCCTAGTAATTCATCATGGGACGCTAGTGCCGAGTAACATCGGTGCGAGCGTTTCGAGACGGAATGCAAGAGGCAGTTCTGCGCAAGCGGGGCTGCCTCTTCTCTCCTACAAGAACCGTGCCACTAGCTCCAGCACCACTTGATGGTGGCCGGCGTTTTGGGTTAGCGGAAACACGAGGGGCAGTTGCGCTCAGGCGGGGCTGCCTCCTTGATTCCACGAAAGCTGGCCTCCAGTTCGAAGTACCACACTTGGCGGTGGCCGGCGCGTGAGTTGTCGGAAGACGGAGAGGCAATTCCCCGCGGCGGGTGTTGTCTCTCCGGCGCCCGTGACGTAAGTTCGTGTCGTGGTCCCTGAGAGAAGGGCGCGGTCCGAGTACCGCTGTAAGCCGAAGCCAACACGCATGTCGAGGCCCCGCGACTGAAGGACGGAAGGGGTGGAAGCAGGTGACTGGTGGGCAGGGCTGTCGCAACCCCTTCTGCAAGGACAAGGCACGCAGGGCGGATATGTGCCCGCTAGCACCAAGCCTCAGTAAACTTTGGTCCTGAAGGTGCCGTCACACCAAGTTCACCGTGCTCAAAGATGAGAATTATTAAACAGAGAGTGGGCAGTCGTATCTTGGCCGCTTGGTTGTTGGTCGGGCTTTGCCTGCTTGTTGCGGGCACGCCGGTGATCGCCTCGTCATCGAGCGAAGAGGCTTTGCGAGCCCGAGTGGAGCAGTGCTACAGCGCCCTCCAGCAAGGCGATTGGCCGAAGGTTGAAAAATACCTCACTAAGGATTCGAAGCCCATCTTCCGCGGTCAGACCAAGAAGCCATTACTGGCCTACAAGATTCAGTCAATCAAGCTGGACCCGGATGGGCAGACGGCAACGGTCGTGGTCCAGGTTCCGCTCATGTCTGCTGCGATGCCAAGGCCGATCCCCGTGCCCAACACAACTCTGTGGCGACTGAAAAATCGCGTCTGGTACATGGAACTTTCCCGGCCTCAACCTGACGCGAACGCCCATCAGGAGCTTTTTAACATGGCGCCCAAGGTGAGGCGTGCGCCTGCCCCTGTGGTCACTTCGAAGGACTTGAAGTTTGAGTCGAAATGGTGTGGTCTTGGCAACATCCAGAGCGGCGAGACTCCCGTAGCCAAGTTCCCCTTTAAGAATGTAAGTACACACTCCGTCACGTTGGCCGAAATTCAGCTTGGTTGTGACTGCCTGCGCCTGAAGACCCAGCAGAAGGAATATAAGCCCGGCGAATCAGGAACCCTGGAAATTGAGTTTGACCCAGCGAGCCTAGGACTCACCATGGAAGAGTCATTTAGCCAAGTCGTCGTAATGAAGACAGAACCCGGCGACGCGTACGTTCTGTTAACTATCGCCGCGCGTGTGGCTCCCGCCCCCCAACCTCCTGCGAAACCTTAGAGTCGGTTACTGAGGGACCCGAAATTGAGCTGTGTGAGCAGGCGCGGTTGCCGATCGAGAGCATCCCGATCAAGAGCATCGACCTGGACGTCGCGTGCTCAATCTCGAGGCTGTGCGGGGACTTGTAGGGCCGAACGGCGTTCGGCCTCAGTTGGATGGCTTTGTCCAACTCATTCTTGAAACTGTGAGGGAACCTTGAATAGACGGTCGTTCGTCATTTTGTTGCTGATCGCCACGGCGCTTGCATTCGCTGGCTGGCCGAAACCCGCCGCCTGTGGGCAGCAGGCCCCCCCGCCCAACAAGGCTGAGTCCGCACCGGGCGAGCGCGTTGTGCTCACCATCGGGGACGAGAAGATTACCGCCGCTGAGATCGAGAATTTCATTCAGGCCCTGCCCCCCCAATATCAAGCCTTCTACGGTGGCCCGGGAAAGCATTTTTTGCCCCAGTACATCGTCGCAATGAAGGTACTCTCCAGCGAGGCCATCAAGCTGAAACTCGGGGAGCAGCCTGAGGTGGCGCGTGCCATCGAGATCTCCCGTGAGAGTATCCTTGCCGATGCCGCCCGAAAACACTTCCTGAAAAGTATCGTGGTCAGCGACCAGGAACTTCGGGAAATCTACCAGAAGGACAAAACGCTGTCTGAAGAGGTTCGCATTCGCCACATTCTCATCCGCACGGAGAACGCCGCGTTGAAATCCGGCGCCGCGGGCCATCCCGCGCTGCCCGAGCCTGAGGCGCGCAGAAAGCTCCAGGATATCCGCGCGCGAATCCTGGCTGGCGCTGACTTTGCACAGATGGCTAAGCAGTACTCGGAGGACGCCGCCACCGCCGCTTCCGGTGGGGACATGGGCGTCATTCAGAGTGACAAGGTCGTTCCCCCAATCGTCAATGCGGCCCACTCTCTTGAGCCCGGCCAAGTGAGTGACATCGTATTAACCCCGTCCGGCGTCGAGATTATTAAGGTCGAGGACAAGCACACCAAGTCGTTCGAGGAAGTCAAGCCGGCCCTGGAGGCACAACTTCGGCAGTCCAAGGCGGCGGAAATCATTCAGCACCTGGCGGATAATTACCATTTGGTCATTGACCAGGAGTACTTCGCCGGCTCGCCGGCCAAGCAGACCTCAACGGCTCCCCCGCCTAAGCCCTAGGGCCGGGCCTGCCTTCGTCCGCGGAGCGAGCGCCGCGCCCCGATTTGTCGGGGCGGCTTTCCCAAAGCGCGGCGACGAGCAAGCATCGCTAGTCAGAGGTCAGAAGAGAAGACCCGGCAACCGCCAGCAGTACGCATCTCTGAAATTGTTTCTTGACAGCTTCTTAGTGGCGGGTGGGAAAATGGGGCGAGGAGGCCGGTGTTGGGCGCCGTGGACTCTTCTTGGCCGCGGCCCACCCGCCGCGGCGCGTTCGTCCGCCCATGAGAATGGTGAACTCAGGATGAAAGTCTTGGAGCTCCGCCGCGTCCGCGCCGTAAGGCCACAATTCTAGCTCCCCAATTCGGGTTCAATAATGCAATGAATCAATCACTCGATGCCGTTGTCCGCCGGCCCCCTTCTTCAAGGGACCGCTGAAAACTGCCAGGCAGGAGGTAAGAGACGGAAGCAGGGGAGAAGCAGAAAACCAAAAGCTGCCGGCTGTCAACTGAGCACTGAAGGCTGCCCCGCCGTCTCGGGAAAGCTTCACCCTGCTCGCCATGCCAGTGCCTAGCTCAACATCCTGGCAGACCTGGGAAGCGGCGAGGGAGTGCACGCAGGGTAATAAGGAACCACCAAGCGCGCACCCCCCGCACAGCTATTTCGTTACTTCGGTCTTCGTCTCCTCGGGTGCTGCCTTGGCCCTTTGGGGCTCTGCCAGAAGCGCCTTCAAGTCCGCCGCTTTGTACGGATAGTATTCACTCGACTTCGCCCCCGTGCTGAGAACAATATCCACGCGGCGATTGTTCGCCAGCACAAATACTGGGAGACGCCTGCTGACCTTCGCTCGGTCCTGAGCCGTAAGGTCGGGATCCTGTTCGGCCAACTGCTTCACGGCTGCGGAATCGGGGTCTTGTCCTTTTCCTAAACCCTTCGCCTGGAGGCTCGCGGCGTTGATCCCCAGTCCAACGAGGAAGCTCCGGACGCGCTCGGCGCGCCGCTCGGAAAGAGCTACGTTGTATTCAGCACCCCCGCGGATATCCGCATGGCCCTCGAGGATTACGAGGGTGCCCGGGTTGAGCTGCAGGTATTCCTTGAGGCTGGGCGCGACTTGCTCCAGCATCTGCGCCTGGCTCGCAACCAGCCCGCCCTCAGGATTTGAACTCTTGGGAAGGTCGAATGGGAAGTAGACGCTGTTGCCGAGCGTAATTTCGCGCCGTGATTCCGGATCAATGGACCCCACAATGTGCAAGCTTGCGGTCCGCGTGTCCGAACCCCCGCA
>DLMI01000017.1 GCA_002478145.1 Acidobacteria bacterium UBA7540 | reverse complement strand
TCCCCGGCCAACGGACAAGCTACGCGCCCAGAATCTCCTTCCAGCGGCATGGGCGCGGGAGGGAATGCCGCGGGCGGGCGGGCGGGCGGTCCGCCGGATTTTCAGCGCCTGCTCAGCCACGCGCCATTGGCTTCTCTGGCTGACCTGCATAAAGGCGACGCAGTGAAAATTCTCTCGACGGAGGGCAGCGCGGGCGTTGGCACTGTGATCATACTGGTCAGCGGCGTCGAGCCGATACTGCAAGCCGCGCCCAATGCCGGCCAGGCCATGATGCTTGCGCCTTGGAGTCTGGGCGCGCCCGCTGCCGACGCTGGGGGCCCGTAGCGTTCGCAACCCACGCAACAGAATCAGGCAACCGAAAAGTTCTTGTGAGACTCTTTTCACGGAATGGAATATTTGATGAAGTTACGGAAGCATTTGTCTTTTTTCTCCTTTTTTTTATTGTTGCAGTTGTGTGCGACGCTCGCCGTGTCCCAGACTCCCGCGGCGCAGCCTGCCTCAGGAAGTTTGCATGGGCAAGTGAATGATCCTTCTGGCGCCGCTATCTCCAACGCCAGCGTTGTACTTACGCCGGCAGAGGCTGGCTCGACGCCCATTAAAACGCAAGCGAACGGCCAAGGCCAGTATGAATTCAAGGGTCTGGGCCCGGGGCAGTACACATTGAACGTTGTTGCCCAGGGATTCTCGGTTTACGAAAACGACAATGTGGTTATTAGCGCAGGTCCGGCCCTGCTCCTTAATGTCGCAATGGCCATTGAAGTTGAGCAGCAGAAGATCCAGGTTTCCGACACGGCGCCAACTGTCGATATCAATCCCGCCAGCAACGCCGGAGCCATTACTATCTCGGGCAAGGAATTAGAGGCTCTGCCCGACGACCCCGACGAATTGCTCACGGACTTGCAAGCCCTTGCCGGACCTTCCGCGGGGCCCAATGGCGGCCAGCTCTACATCGATGGCTTTACCGCCGGCCAACTTCCTCCCAAGGAATCCATTCGTGAGATTCGCATTAATCAGAATCCATTTTCTTCGGAATATGACAAGCTGGGCTACGGCCGCATTGAGGTGTTCACCAAGCCCGGCACTGATAAATTTCATGGCCAGTTTTTCATCGACGGAAATGATTCCGCTTTCAACTCGCCCAACCCTTTCGCGGGTCCGGAGCCCGGTTACGATTCCACTCAGTTCAGCGGCAACGTCAGCGGTCCGATCAACAAGAAAGCGTCATTTTATCTCGATGCCCAGCGCCGCAACATTAACGATCTTCAGGCCGTAAATGCCATCACGCTCGATCCGACCACTTTCACCGAGACGCCGTTCATCCAGGCGGTACCCTTCCCCAGGCATCGAACCAACATTACCCCTCGTGTCGACTATGCTCTCAGCAAGAACAACACCCTGACCGTGCGCTACCAGTATTATCGCGATACCGAGGATAACGAAGGCGTCGGCGCATTCACCTTGCCTTCTCAGGGCCACAACTCCGACTCCACCGAGCACACTCTGCAAATCAGCGACACGCAAATCATTGGCGCAAAGATTGTGAATGAAACGCGATTCCAGTATTTGCGCGAGCTCGACAATCAGTTCGCGCTGAACACGCAGCCGACTCTCACCGTCTTGGGATCTTTCTACGGCGGAGGCAACAACCAGGGCAACATTCTCGACCACCAGGACCACTACGAACTGCAGAACTACACTTCCATCATCCACGGCAATCACACGATTAAGTTCGGAGCGCGACTGCGGGGCATTCGAGACGCGAACAGCCAGACTTCCGGATTCAACGGAGAATTTACGTTCTCTTCGCTGCTCAGCACATCGCAGGAAACCGGTTGCGTGCCGACCGCGGGACAAGCGCCTTGCCCAATCTCCTACGCATCCGCCATTCAGAACGCCGCAAACCCCACCACGCCAATAGCTACCCAACTCACTTACACAACAGGTACGCCGACGCTGGTGGCGGGCAATTTTGATACCGGACTTTACTACCAGGATGATTGGAAGGTGCGCTCCAACATTACTCTTAGCTACGGGCTGCGCTTCGAAACTCAGACTGGGATTCAGGATCACGCAGACTGGGCGCCACGCCTGGGTTTTGCCTGGGGCGTGGGAGGCAAAAGCGCTCCGCCCAAGTTTGTTCTGCGCGGCGGATTCGGTATTTTTTATGACCGCTTTCAGGAGGCCCAAATCCTGCAAGCCGACCGCTTGAACGGCATCAACCAGAAACAGTTTGTCATTGACAACCCCCAGTGCCCGTCCCTCACAGATTTTTCTGCGTGCACCGGTGCGGCCATCCCCGTCACGCCCACGATTTACCAGATCAGCCCACGCCTGCACGCGCCTTACACGTTGCAATCCGCCATCAGTGTGGAACGTCAACTCACTAAGGTCGCAACCTTGAACGTGACTTACTTGAACTCTCGCGGCTTTGACCAGTTGCTCACCATCAACGCCAACGCTCCCTATCCCGGAACCCCGTGCAGTCCCACCTGCCCGACTCCCACCGAAAATCTCTACCGCTACGTTTCCGAAGCGGTCTTTCGCCAGAATCAGCTGATTACCAACACCAACGTGCGGGTCGGATCGAAGGTTCAACTTTTCGGCTACTACGTCCTCAACTACGCCAACAGCGATACCTCCGGCGTTTCCAGTTTTCCCTCGAACTCCTACAACATCAGCGCCGACTACGGCCGCGCTTCCTTTGACATCCGCAATCGGCTCTTCTTTGGCGGCTCTTTCGCTCTTCCTTACAACTTCCGTCTGAGTCCGTTCATGATCGCAAGCTCCGGTTCTCCCTTCAACATCACCACGACCAATGATCTCAACGACGATTCCATCTTCAACGATCGTCCGGGATTTGTTTCCACTGCGACGTGTGCGACGACGGTAAACACACCGCCTTCGACCACCTATTGCACGCCGCTCGGAACCTTCGACGCTCGACCCACTGCCGGTGAAAAAATTAC
>DLMI01000104.1 GCA_002478145.1 Acidobacteria bacterium UBA7540 | reverse complement strand
GGTCCGCCGTTCCGAAGTCTGTTATTAGAGTGATGATAGGTCTGTGAGGCAAGACTCCTCCTGCTTTCGAGCAATGTATCATGTCCCCTGTAAAATGGCGCGGAATTGTTCGAGCGTCATGGGTGCAGTCGAGGCCGTGCCCAGATTCTCCTGCACGTGTTCGAGATTGCTCATGCCCACCAGAGCGCAGGTAATGCCGGGCGTGGAGCGAACAAACTGGAGGGCTCGTTGTGCGTCCGTTCGCATCCCCGGAAACCAGCTTCGAGACTCCGGCGGCAATCCTTGGGTGAGTTGGCCTTGCAGGAGGCTGGCGCTCGCGAACACCATTAATCCGTGCGCCCTGGCCACCTGTAAGAGGGGGGCCAGCTTCCGGCCCGCCGGCTGGGTGCTTGCCATGCGTGCCTCCAGCATGGCGAGGTTGAAAGGCAACTGGAGGGCGCGAAAGTGATGCTCTTTGCCTCCTACTTCCTCCGCTAAACGCAGAACGTCGGTCAACGAAAGGGCTTCGACCGAAGGCGGGCCCACTCGATAGGCGTTCCAGGTCGCCGTCCCGTACCTCCGTATTTTGCCTTCCGCCACGGCCTTCTCGAGCGCCGCAAAGGCCGCCTTTAACCGGCGGAAGAATTCCTCGCGGCCCACTTGGCTCAGTTGCGTCTCCGGGTTGTGAACGTAGTAGATGTCCAATGTCTCGACGCCGAGGTTCCGGCGGCTGGCGTCAATCTGGTTTTCCAGGTACTTGGGGGAGATGACATGGCAGCCGGCAACAACCTCCTCCATGCGGATTATGCCGGGGTCCAAGAGTTTCTCCTGGAAATAGGCAGAAGGGTCCGGCGGTTCTTCGCTGTCGAAGGTCAGGAACCCGCCCTTGGTGGCCAGGATGACTTCGTCGCGCTGGACTTCGCCGGAGGAAATCAGTGCTGCCAGCGCCTGGGCGATGGCGCGTTCGCTCCGCTGCTGCCTGTAGTTGATGGCCGAATCGATGACGTTGACCCCCATCAACACCGCTCGCGTGACGGCCTCTCTGTAACGTGCATCGTAAGCGGCGGTGGGCTCCCCGAGGTAGGTGCCGATTCCGATGGAGGAAATCCAGAGACCTTGCGCCTCGCGGATATGCCCTGGCAGGCGCGCCGCAAATCGCTCGCGAAAGCGCGCCGTACCTTCCGCCGTGGCGAAACCTGGAATCAGCATGAAGTCAGAATCCGGCCCAAGAGTCTACCCCTTTTCTAACCCGGAACTCTTGAAAAAAACAAGCACAAGAAAGGTAGGTGGTAAGGGGCAGGTCGTATGTGGGGGGCGGAGGATGCTTTTCCCCACCTACCACCTACGGCCTACCACCCACCTTTGAAGGGTCAGTTGGGGCTGGCCTTAACCAGGAAAATCGGGATCTCGCTTTCGTGCCGAACCTTGGTGATGGTGGTCCCGTGGATCAGATCGTCAATCATCTTGTGTCCGTGGGCCGCCATGGCGATGAGATCGCAATGTTCTCCGCGGGCGGTCTTCAGAATCGCGCGGGCCGGCTCGCCCCGTTCGTGGCGCGCGGTCACCCGGAAACCTTCTTCCCGCAGCTTCTGCGCCACGCTCTCCAGATACTCGCGGTCCTCCTTCATCTCCTGTGAGTCCGAGAGATTCAGGTTATCCTGCCACTGCGCCGCCCAGCCGGTCGATACGTGGAGCAGCAGAATCTCCGCCTGGGCGAGTTTCGCCAGTTCCTTCACCTGCGGCAAAAGCACGTTGTCGGCTTTGCTGTGATCGAGAGCTACGAGAATCTTCTTGAACATGATGACGCCTGCCTAGCTGGCCCAGCTTTTGACGGTCAGGACCAGGAGATAAGCATTCAAGATAGCAATAATCCCCGCCACCATCCAGGCGAGGGTTTTGAGCCAGAGCGGGTTTACGAATTCGCCCATTCTTGCTCGGTTGCTGGTGAACTGAACCAAGGGAAAAACCGCAAAGGAGAGTTGCAGACTCAAGATGACCTGGCTGAAGATCAAAAGCTGTGCCGTTCCCCGATGTCCGAAAAACGCCACGGCGATAATCGCGGGAATAATAGCAAAGAGCCGCGTAATCAGCCGCCTCAGCCAGGGCGTCAGACGGATGTTCAAGAATCCCTCCATCACGATTTGCCCAGCCAGTGTTCCGGTCAGCGTGGAGTTCTGGCCGGAACACAGCAGGGCTATGGCAAAGAGTACGCTGGCCATTTGCGTCCCCAGCAGCGGCGCCAGGGTGTAGTAAGCATCCTGGATTTCTGCCACTTGGTTCAACCCGTGGCGGTAGAACGTGCCGGCCGCCATGATGAGAATCGCCGCGTTAATGAAGAAAGCAAAATTGAGCGCCACCACGTAATCCAGCAGGTTAAATCGCAGCGCGGTTCGTATCCCCTCCCGGTCCCGCGCGATCGCCCGCGTCTGGACCAGCGAGGAATGGAGGTAAAGGTTGTGGGGCATCACCGTTGCGCCCATCATCCCGATGGCAATGTAGAGCATCTCGTGGTTGGTCAAAAGCTCTGGGGTGGGAATAAGGCCTTTCCCGATTTCGACCAAATTTGGTTTTACCAGGAGAATCTCCACCAGGTAGCAGACACCAATCGTCCCGATGAGGGCTACCACCAGGGCTTCGAGGTATCGGAACCCCTTGTTCTGAAGGTAGAGGATCGCCAGGACATCGAGCGCCGTCAGGCAGACGCCGATCAAGAGCGGGATATGGAAGAGCAAGTTGAGCGCGATGGCCGACCCGATCACCTCCGCCAGGTCGCAGGCGGCGATGGCAATTTCACACAGCACCCACAGGAACAGGCTGGTTCTCCGCGAATAATAGCTACGGCAGGCCTGCGCGAGGTCGAGTTGCGTGACGATGCCCAGCCGCGCGGCAAGCGCCTGGACCAGGATCGCCATCAGGTTGGACATGAAGAGGACGAAGATGAGCTGGTAGGCAAACCGCGACCCCCCAGCTATATCCGTGGCCCAGTTCCCGGGGTCCATGTACCCCACGGCGACCAGGAAGCCCGGCCCGGAAAAGGCCAGCACTTTTCTCCAGAAGGCCGCTCCGGTGGGAATGCCCACCGTCCTGTGGACCTCAGGGAGAGAGGGCATAGGGGGTGAGCGGTGATCTGAGGTTAGGTGCGGTTCGTCCATCGGTCGCTAAGTATAGTTGAGTTATGTTCCGAATTCTTCGTTGGCCCCTACCCGTATGTGGTAGGTGGTATGTGCGGGGGAGGTTTTTCCCCTCTACCATCTACCACCTACCTTCTGACTTCTGACTCCCGACTCGTCACTCGTCACTGCTCTATAGTCGAGGGCCTGGAGGTTTCGCTCCACGCGGTCCATGTAGTCCTGGTCTCTAATCGAAGGCAAGTTGGCGCGGACGTTCTCAATCGCTCCACGCTTGGCGGTCCCGGCAAGGTCGAGCGCGACCGCAAGGTCCGGGGCAGCTAGCCGGATGGTGATGTCCCGCAGGCTGGAAATGATCTTTGCAACTTCCGCGCTCAATTCGGCCGTTTCTAGTGGCACCGAGGCAGCATTCTTGCCGGCCTCTTCTATGGCTTGTGCGCGCCCGGCTTTTTCGGTTTCGGTGGATTTGGCAAGTTTGAAGGCCGCCATCACCGCTTCGTAGCTCCGTGCGTCGCGGTCAGTGTTTTCGAGCAGGCGTTGCCGCAGCGAGGAGAGCCGGTTCTGTAACTCTTTCAGTTTCGTGTGATGCGCCTCGAGTGATTTCCGGTTGAGTGACAACCCGCAAACCATCTCACCAAGCGCTGCGGCTAGCGCCCCGCCGAGTGCTGAGACGCTTCCGCCGCCGGGTGTTGCAGTCGGCGCCGCCACTGCGGTTACGAATGCTTCTGCCATCGCGCGCAACGTCCGAGTCTTTTCTTGCGCCGCCGATTGGGTCTGCTCCCGGATGATTTGGTCGAGGCGGTTTTCAAAAACAAGTTGGGGATGATAGTTCTCCACCTTGAGGTGCTGCACTGCGGCGTCCTCCAACGCCCGGAGGGGAACCAACCCAACGATCTCGCTGCCTACGACGTCAACGCCATGCGCCGCCGCTTCTCGCGTCACGGCATCGAACGCTGTCGTGATGGAGGTCGTCTCAAAATCCGTCAGGTTCATTGAGACCTGCCCCAGGTTGCGGGATTTCAGCTCCACACCAATTGCCTTCACACAGGGAAAGCCGCCGCTCGAAGCGCGGATCTTCTTGGCAATCGCCTTCGCCAGCGCCACACCAGGCGTGTTCAAGTTGATGTTATAGGCAATCAGGAATTTCCTCGCGCCCACCACGGTTGCTCCGGCTGTCGGATGCAGCGCCGCCTCGCCGAAATCGGGATGCCGCTCAGGGTTGGTGCGCACCTCCTCGCGCACGCCCTCGAATTGGCCACGCCGGATGTTCTCCAGGTTCTTGCGTTCCGGCTTGCGGGCCGCCGCCTCGTACAGATAGGTGGGGATTTTGAACCGGCGCCAGGCTTCTTCGGCCACCCATTCGGCGATGCGCACGCATTCTTCCAGCGTAACGCCTGAGATCGGTATGAACGGCACAACGTCTGTGGCGCCGAGCCGAGGGTGCGCGCCCTGCTGCTGGTTCAGGTCGATCAATTCCGCCGCCTTACCGATGCCCCGCAGAGCCGCTTCCCCTACGCTCTCGCGCGTGCCCACCAGGGTGATGACGCAGCGGTTATGGTCCGTGTCCATTTCCTTATCGAGCAGGTAAACGTCCCGTCCGTCCAACAGCGCCCGGATGATGGTCTCGACCTTTTGGGGATCGCGTCCTTCACTGAAGTTCGGAACACATTCGATGATGGTTTGCATGCAGAGAATTTAGCACGAACCGGAGGCCGTGTGTGCTCTTGCCGGTGTTGGGTCTATTTGGAAGCAGTCCATCGTCCGTGGTCGAGGAGAACGGCAGGGCATATGGTCTTTCCCCTCTCCCCAGAGAGAGGGCTGTGTCTCCGACTTCGGTGCACGGTTATTTACCCGACGACATCTTACCCACGGACAACGGACCACGGACAACTGACAACGGACCACGGACAAACCTTTAGCGGCCGCCAGCTGCTTCCCACACAATGCGGCCCGCTTTTACAGTCATCCGGCAATGATTCACGCCAAAATAGTAGGGAATCTCGCGGAAGTCACCCAAGTCCATCACAATCACGTCGGCCTGTTTGCCAGGTTCAAGCGAGCCGAGGCGGTCCGCGCGGCGCAGCGCACAGGCCGCGTTAATAGTAGCCGCAGAAATTGCCTCGGCAGGCGTCATGCGCAGGGCAGAGCAGGCCACCGAAAGGATGAATTGCATATTGAGAGTGGGGCTGGTTCCGGGGTTGAAGTCGGTGGCAAGCGCGACGATGGCGCCTGCGTCGATCAGCTTACGGGCAGGAGGATATGCCTTGAGGCCAAGATGGAAGTTCGCGCCCGGAAGCAGCGTCGCTACAACCTGGGAGCGGGCGAGGGCGTGGATGTCTGCGGCGGAGAGCTTGTCGAGGTGATCCGCGGAAGCTGCCTCGGCTTCCACCGCCAGGTAGCTTGCTCCTGTTCGAGTAAGCTGCTCAGCATGCAGGCGCGGAATCAGGCCTTGTCGCTTTCCGGCCGCCAGCACTCTCCGGCATTGCTCTACACTAAAGGCGCCTCGGTCGCAAAAGCAGTCGATGAATTCCGCCAGCTTCTTGCGCGCCACCCTAGGAATAAGTTCCCGCACGACCGTCTCGATATAGGCGTCCGGGCGTCCGGCGTATTCAGGAGGCAAGGCATGCGCGGCAAGGAGAGTGGGCACGAGTTCAAGGTCTGAGGTTTGGCGAAGCCGGCGAATCGCCTCCAGGAGTTTCAGCTCCTGCGTTACTTCCAGGCCGTAGCCCGTCTTCACTTCCAGGGTTGTTGTGCCGTGGGCCGCAAACTGCCTCAGAAAGCCTTCGCCCTGTCGGACCAGCGAGTTTACGGAAGCCTGCCGCACTCTCCGTGCCGACAACCTTATCCCTCCGCCGGCACGAGCAATTTCCTCGTAGGTCTTTCCCTGCAATCGCTTTTCGTAATCTCCCACACGGCTTCCGGCAAATACCAGGTGGGTATGCGAATCCACGAAGCCGGGCATCACCACCGAACCCCGGCAATCGACGGCCTCGGCCTTCAACCGCCGCGCCTCTGCGTCCAGACTGCGTGTCTGACCAACTCGCAGGATGCTGGTCCCCTGGGTCAGTATCGCGCCATCGGCGATGATTCCAAGTTGCGAAAGGGCTTTTCCACGCCGGGGACAAGGCAAGCCCGCGAGGGTGAGCAGTTGCTCAGCATGGCGGAAGAAGAGTGAACTCGCTGCGCAAAGTGGCATTGGACGGCTCTTGATTCTCTGCTAGAATCATGACCAACGAAATCGGAGGGTAGGTGCTATGCCCCAATACGAATATGTCTGCAAGGGATGCACGAAGACATTCAGCTTGATCATGACGCTGGCCGAATACGACAAAGGGAAAGTGGCCTGCCCAAAATGCAAGAGCAAAAAGGTTGAGCAGAAAGTCGCGACCTTTTTCGCGGTCACTTCCAAGAAAAGCTGAGAAGAGCAGTGACAAGTGACGAGTGACAAGTCCGAGGCGGCAAGGATTTTTGTCCTTCTGCTCGCCACTCGTTCCCGCCTTGCGGGATCACTTGTCACTGTACTATTCGCTTGTCACTGGGGTTTTTATTCCCGCCTTTCGCGCGAAGGTGACGGCTTCTTCGTAGCCTGCATCCACGTGGCGGGCTACGCCGATGCCTGGATCGTTGGTCAGCACGCGGTTTAGCCGCCTGGCCATTTCCGGAGTGCCATCGGCCACGGTGACCTGCCCGGCGTGGAGGGAGTAGCCGATTCCGACTCCCCCGCCGTGATGGAACGAGACCCAGCTTGCTCCTGAGGCGGTGTTCAGGAGCGCGTTTAACACCGGCCAGTCGGCGATGGCGTCGCTGCCATCCTTCATGCTCTCGGTTTCACGGAAAGGCGACGCCACGGACCCGCAATCGAGATGGTCGCGACCGATAACGATGGGGGCCTTCAGCTCGCCCTTCGCCACCAAATCATTAATCCGCTCCCCGAACAGCGCCCGTTCACCATACCCCAGCCAACAGATTCGTGCCGGCAGCCCCTGAAACTTTACGTGTTTGTGCGCCAGCCGGATCCAGCGGTCGAGGATGGGATTGTCAGGGAAGAGTTCCAGCACCAAGTCGTCGGTCCGGTAAATATCCGAAGCTTCGCCGGAGAGCGCGGCCCAGCGGAACGGCCCGCGTCCCTCGCAGAAGAGAGGCCGGATGTAGGCAGGAACAAATCCCGGGAAGCTGTAAGCGTCCTTCACGCCCCCATGCTCGAAAGCCATGGTGCGGATGTTGTTGCCGTAATCGAATGTAGCCGCGCCCAGCTTCTGGAGCTCTAGCATGCCTGTGACGTGGTGCGCTATGGACTCGTAAGAACGCTTCAGATAGTCATCTGAATTCTTCCGCCTGAGCTCGCCGGCTTCTTCGAGCGTCAGGCCCGAGGGGATGTAGCCGTTCAACGGGTCGTGCGCGCTGGTCTGGTCTGTAAGCAGGTCGGGCACCACACCGCGGCGGGCCAGTTCGGGGATCACTTCCGCGCAGTTCCCAACCAAGCCCACGGACACGGCCTGTTTCTGGCGGACGGCGTTTTTCAGGATGCGGAGCGCCTCGTCCAGGTCGTTCACGCAGATGTCGCAATAGCCGCCGCGGATGCGTCGCTTGATTTTTTCGGCGTCCACTTCGACGCCCAGAAAGGCGGCGCCATTCATGGTGGCAGCCAGTGGCTGGGCTCCTCCCATGCCGCCCATTCCCCCCGTGACCACCAACTTGCCCGCAAGGTCACCCCCAAAGTGCTTGCGGGAGGCGGCGGCGAAAGTCTCGAAAGTCCCCTGCAGAATCCCTTGCGTGCCAATATAGATCCAGCTTCCGGCTGTCATCTGGCCATACATCATGAGGCCCAGGCGCTCGAGTTCGCGGAACTTCTCCCACGTCGCCCAATGCCCCACTAAATTGGCGTTGGCGATCAGCACCCGCGGCGCCCATTCGTGAGTTCGGAAAACGCCTACCGGCTTACCAGACTGCACCAGGAGGGTTTCGTCGTTCTCCAGCTTCTTGAGGGCTTCCACGATAGCGTGATAACAATTCCAATTCCGCGCAGCTTTGCCCGTGCCACCGTAAATGATGAGTTCCTGCGGCCGCTCGGCCACCTCCTCGTCCAGGTTATTCATCAACATCCGCATGGCGGCCTCTTGTTGCCAGCCTTTGCAGGAAATCTGGCTCCCCCGAGGCGCGCGAATGGGCTGATATGTGGTGGCCGAGGAATCGCTTCGATTCAAAACACGGCTTTCCGTCATGCCTATCCCCCTGAGCAAATCTTAGCCCAATGCCGAGGAAAGAGAAAGTGCGGCCTGACAGCCAATTAGGGTTAGTTGGACTCAGGGAGTGGAAGATGTGCTAAGATGTGCTCGCATGGGGCGGGCACAACGCGTCAGGGCATATGGACTGCAGCGATTTCACCACTCTCAACGAACTGTTTCTCAAGGCAATTGAGAAGTATAACAAGCCGGACTGTCTCCTATACAAATCGGATGGCCGGTATCGCGGCATATCCTCCCGCGAGGCGCTGCGGAAGGCTGCGGCCTTGGCTTCAGCACTGGAGCGGCTCGGGGCCAGGCCGGGCGAGCGCATCGCGTTGCTCTCGGAGAATCGGCCCGAGTGGACGCTGACGGATTACGCCATTCTTGGCATGCGCGCTATCACGGTCCCGCTTTATCCCACGCTGCTCGAGCCGGACCTCGAGTACATCCTCCGTGACTCAGAAGCCAAAGGCATCGTCCTGGCCACGGACGTCCAACTCCGAAAGGTCCTCAACATCTGGGGCAGGCTGCCGGCTTTGAAGTTTGTGCTGGCCATGGACTGCTCCAACGTTGCGGGGACAGGGGCGAATTGCTGGGAGGGGAGCATCGAGAGCGAACTGGGGTGGAGCGGCCCCACCCTCGTCGAGGCGTTCAAAGCCAAGGCGTTAGATGCGCGGCCGGGGAATACGGCCAGCCTCCTGTACACCTCCGGCACCATGGGCCAGCCGCAGGGCGTAATCCTCACTCACGCCAATCTCGTTTCCAACATCCTATCAACCGCCGAGGTCTTTCCCCTCAGTCAATCCGACGTCCTAATCTCATTCCTGCCGCTGTCCCATGTGTTTGAGCGCATGGTGGAGTTCTTCTGCTTCTGGAAGGGCGTTTCCATCGCTTATGTGGAAAGCCTGGACGCATTGCCACAGAATCTCCTAGAGGTCCGCCCCACCGTCATGGCTGTGGTTCCGCGCCTGCTCGAAAAGATCCAAGGCAGGGTGATGGATGCCGTCCGCCAGGCGCCTGCCTCGAAACGGCGGCTCTTCCACTGGGCTGTGAAAGTTGGCAAGCAGTACGCTCCTTTCCTCCTCGAAGGGCGAGCTCAGCCGCTGGGCCTGCGGTTGAAGCACGCACTCGCCGACCGGCTGATCTGTTCTAGGGTCCGCGAACAACTGGGCGGCAGGGTCTACATCCTCATTTCGGGTGCAGCCCCGCTCTCCAAGGACTTGGGGGAGTTTTTCTTCGCTCTGGGGCTTCCGGTCTACGAGGGTTACGGGCTTACGGAGACTTCGCCGGTCGTTTCTGTTAACTGCCCGGGGCGCACCAAGCTCGGCACCGTAGGTCCCGTCATACCTCGCGTGGAGGTCAAGCTGAGTGAGGAAGAGATCGACCCGGAAGGCGCCGTAGGAAGGGAAATCCTGGTGCGTGGGCCCAACGTCACAGCCGGCTACTACCATCTCGAGGAGGTGAATCGCGCCGCCTTCGTGGATGGCTGGTTCCGCACCGGCGACCTCGGGGCCTTCGACTCCGATGGCTACTTGAAGATTACGGGGCGCAAGAAGAACCTGTTCAAGACTTCCGGGGGCAAATACGTGGCGCCGGAAAAGCTCGAGAACCTCTTCCAAGGCCATCCCTACGTTTATCAGATTGCGGTGCTGGGGGACGGGCGGAAATTCGTCGGGGCGTTGATTGTGCCTGAGTTCACCCGTTTGATGGCCTACGCTCGCAGCCAGGGGATCGCTTTCCAGAATCGCCAGGAACTCGTTGCCCACCCTGATATTCAAGCGCTTATACGGCAGCAAGTGGACGAAGCCACCTGCTGGCTCCCGCGCCATGAGAAGATTCGCCGCTTTATTTTGCTCCCCCAGGAATTCACCATCGCCTCAGGAGAGCTTTCGCTCACCCTCAAAGTCAAGCGCCGCGTCGTGGAAGAAAAATACCGGGCACAGATCGAAGAAATGTTCAGCCACCGCGCCCCGCAGGCCCAGAGCCCTTGCGCCTCGAAGTCTTAGTGGTTGGTGGAAGAGGCTACTGGCATGTCATTCTGCGCGAAGTCGTCCCGCCGCGGCGGGTCCGTGGCTGGTTGCTGCAAACTTGTGGCTCCCTGGCGCCTAACACTCGGCGCCTGACACCCGGCACCCGACACCTGACACCTGGGACCTAACACCTGTGTCCGGGTCGTTACTTCAGCTCGACAAAGTATCGACCCAAGTAGAGCCGCGCGCCAGTTTCTTTACTCAAGACGATATTGAGCGGTTTGGGCTGTTTCACCGCACTGTCTTTCTTGGCGCCACAATCACCGACCTTTTCGCCAGCCTGGTTGTAAAGAAAGAACTTGCCGGCGGGCTTTTCCAAGCCGAAGCCATAGCTCCCCACACTCAACGGAACATCGCAGACCGACACCTTCCCTTCGGTAATGACCATCCCCATGTACTTCTGTTGAATCTGAGAGCTGTACCCAGCGGTGTCGATCAAGGCCAACACTAATCGCGCACCCGCCGGGGTCTTTAGCAGTGCGGCGTTGCGCTTTTCCACGGGGATCCTATTCCCCTCCAGGTAAAAATCATTGGGTATCGCAGATTCAAAGGCCTTGCCAGAGATCTGTTCGAAGGCGCCCTGGGCACACGCGCTCCCAGGCATGCCCATGAGTATGGCCATGGCGACCAGAATCAATCCACCTGCACCGAGTCTCTTCATGCGTTTTCCTCCTCAAAGATTTCCCGGGGTAAGGCGAGGCTACCCGAGGTCCACCTGAACAGCCGCAGTCTATCACGAAAGGCTATCCCTGCACACAAAACAAGGGCTTTATAGAAGATTGCACAATGAGTCATTGAATCATTGAGATCGTCCTAATCGGTCTGCCCCGCCTTGCCGCCGTCGCCAACCTGCGAGCGCGGGCGGGTGGAAAAGCCGGGGGCCTATTAGACAGGTGTTCGCTACGCCTGCTCAGGGGTGAACATCCGCTGTAGCGGCGGTCTATGACCGCCGGTCGGCGCTCCCCGCCAAGCCGGGGCAGGCGCCGAGCGCCGCTACAAGTGAGGTCGCTCTGTATAATTTGGCGAGTGTCGACCGATATGGCGTCAGGTGCGGCGCAAAGGTTGCGCGTAATAGCCCTGACGAGTGCGCGCGGTTAGGCCGGGCTTTGCGAGTTTGATTTCTAGGTGGTGGTATTGGTCTCGCTGGTCGGCTGGGGGTGGATCGAAGGAGAGCTCGTAGTAGGCCTCCGTATCGGCGAGGCATTCTTGCAGGAGGTAGGCGACGTCGTGGCCGAAGTTGAGAACAAGACCGCCACTCTGGGTGGCGAGTACCTGGAGCCCAAGGTCCGCGATGCTGACTTGGCTGGGTTTGCTAATACCTTTGAGGAACTCCTTATAGTAGAAGGCGCGTGAGCCGCCGGTTTGGGCGAAGTTTAGAGGATCGATGCTGTAGAGGGTGATGCGGGCCTGTATGAGCTGAGTCGAGAGACTGACGATAGTCGCGAAGATCTGCTGTTGCTGCGAGCCGAGCTCGTTGGAGCCGGGGAGGAGAGGCCAACCGGGAGAGACCCAGAGGATAAGCTTGCGCCCCGGGCGGGGGGCCTCGCGCGCCACCAGCAGACGCAGGGCCTCGATGGAGAGCTGCAAGCGTGCGGTCGCGCTGTAGAAGCCGGCTGACCTGCGGATGCTACGGAGGCCGACGGTGGTCTGATCCAATGAGGCACTGAGCGCGTTGCCGTCGCTCGAGAAGCCCTCGTCAAACTGGAGGCCTGTATCTGTAAAGACGGCAATGGCGGTGGGGTGTGCAAGGTGACCTCCATTGGCACGGAGGAATTTGTCGATCTGTTCACGTTCGCGGGCGACGTTCAGGATACCCGTGTTGACCGCATCAACAAGCAGGATGACCTCAATGGGAGCCTGACTGCCGCCGAGGGCCTGGAAGGAGGTGACGGTCTGCGGGGTTTTGTTATCTAGCAGGGTGAAGTCTTGCTGCTGAAGACCGGTAACTGGCGCCCCGGACTTCGGAGTGACGACGACGTCAAGGTAGATCCTACCGTTGCCAGGTTGGGTTAGCGGACTGTTTTGTTGGGCTGAAGCCGCAGCGGTGAATAGCAGAGGCACGAGAAGAAAAAGGCCGATACGCGCGTTGATGAACATGTGTTCCCTCCGTCCAAGCGCAGGCGCACGGGTCTCCGCCGGAGCACGTGGCTGGTTTGGAGCGTGCGAGGCGCTAATGAGATGGACGCGATTCAAGGTCGATCGGTTACGAGCAAGCGTCGCGCCGCCCCGCCCTTCCTGCTCGCAACGCTTGGTGAAACGCCGGACGCCATTGCTGAAACCCTCGGAAGATGCGTAGCTGGGCAGCGCTACCACGTCGCGTGCGAGCAAGGCGATGATTACGGCGATGACGCCTTCTGCTGGCTTTCTGCTCGGCACTGTTAGCCCCGCTGCAACTGTTGTAAGATAGGCTCGTTCAAGCAGATGGAGCGAGCCACAATGTTCAGGAAAACGGCACGGCGGTTTCTCTCGGTCCGATCAGGTTCCGCCGCAGCGTGGACGTCAACCGCTTTCATATTATTCTCCGTCTTATTCTCCGTCGCGGCTGTCTTGAGTTGCGCGTCTTTTGCGGCGGGTCAAATGATCAAAGCGGCAGTGGTCTCGACCACGCTTGAGTCTGCCTCATTGCGGCGGTGGTCGCAGGACCTTGGCTACCGGGAAGCCCAACTCTATCCGCTGACTCTTGGCGCCTCAGGCTGTCCCTTCGTAGAAGTGGATGTTTCCGGCATCAAACTGCCCCTGATGCTCGATTCAGGAACCGCCAGTGGCTTTGTGATTACCAACCAGGCCCCTTCGATTCCGCATCGCGTTGAGGAACGCATCGAGGAACTCAACGCCGACGGCAGCCACCGTGGCGAATCGTCTGGCATTCGCGTCGAAACGGTCTCCGTCCTCGGGGAAGTTTTCAAGAATGTCGCGGCAAGCCTGTCCGATTGGCAAATGTTCTCCTCCGAACCCTTCAATGGAACCGTGGGGCTTGACTTCTTCCTGGATCGGCGCCTGACTTTGGATTACCGATCACGCAGAGTCGGCGTGACCGCCTCACCTCTCCCGGAGGAACTCGACCGCAAGCGTTATCTTTGCGTCGATCTGGTCGAGCCTCCGAAATCGCAGGGTCACATTCTGTATGCACGAGCCAGGGTGAACGGGCGTGAGGCGATCGTCTATTTCGATACAGGCTACAACGTGTCCTTCATCGACCCCGCCTTTGCCGAAGGCCTCGCTCGTGTCGAGCGGCCTGGAAAATTCAAGGCTTTCCGTGAGCGAGTTCCGATGGAACTGGGCGGGCACACATTCATTCTTGATGACCTCCGCGAATCCCAGGTCCGTCGCGGAACCGGCTTTGACTTGCCCGTCGCACTGGCGCTCGGCAGCGACGTTCTATCCCGCTTCATAGTCACGATCGACATCCGCGCCAAGAAGCTCATCCTCGCGGTGGCTGAGTAGGTGCTTGGGCATCTCCTTGAGGCACGAAGCGGGTCATGCCTCGTCCGGACCCTTCTGAGGCGGGGTACTGCTCTAGAAACTGGGACGCTGTCCGGAAACGGCGTCCGGCGACATGTGGCGGCGGCCAGCGTACGCCAGCGCACATTTCTCAGATCGGGACTTCGAGAGACCTAGGGCGTCCACTTCTGCGAACAGGGCGAGTTAGACAGCGATTTGATGGAGCGAACCGCTACCGAGCGCGAGTTGCAGCTAACCGGAAACATGCTCTACGATTTTTCCCATCAAAGCGCGGGAACAACCGGGAAGGCTGCCGGGCTCAGAGTGACAAGGTTGTGGGCCGTGTGCCCACAACTCCAAGTTCCGAATTCGGGTTCATTGAACACTGAGCATGAGCCTGGCAACGAACCCACCTCATCCTCTGTTAGAATACCGTTCCCTTATGACTGAACAGAAATCCATCCTCGTCAGCGCCGGCATCGTAGTAGATGGCGACCTTATCCTGATCTGCCAGCGTCATCACACTGACGCTTATGGAATGCAATGGGAATTTCCCGGAGGCAAGGTGAAAGACGGTGAAGACTTGAAAGCCTCGCTGCGCCGCGAGCTGGCTGAGGAACTGATGATCGAGGCCGAAATAGGGGAGGAAGTCTTTCGCATACGTCACCGGTACCCGGATCGGTATGTCGAAGTAGTTTTCTTCGCGGTCCGAAGCTTTCGTGGGACGATTCGCAATCAGGTGTTCGAGGCCGTCGAGTGGGTGCGGCGAGCCCAACTCACTGAATTTAACTTCCTTGAGGCGGACCGCGAATTGGTGCATCGAATCTCAAATGCTGAAATCGATTTGTGATCTGCAAACGACCGGGGGCACCCCCTCACCCGTCCCGCTCCGGCTGAAGAAAGCACCGGCGCGGGCCACCCTCTCCCCCGAGGGGGAGAGGGCTAGGAATATGTCAGCCCCCACTGTGGCATCGTGGGCAGATGGGTCATGGTCACGGTCTTCTGCTTTCCGCCTTCTGCTTTCTGCCTTCTGGTTTCTGCTTTCTGCCTTCTGCCTTCTGCCTGCACGAGCCCAAGTTGAAAGCGTTGAAAGCACCGAGCCAACGCATTACCTATGGCTCAGCCACGGGCGCATTGAAGGACACCTTGCTTTGAGCTACTCCCCTGCCGGAGCTTTTTCGCCGGATGGTTCAATTCTGGCGGTCGCAAGCGAAGACAAGATCGTTTTGATGGGGGTGCGTGAGGGGAGCATTCAAAAAGTTCTCAAGCCCCGCATACCGGATATCGCCGACCTGAACATTCAATCCGCAAATTTTCTGGCCATGAACCAACTGTTGTTGTTAGGGAACGGAGTGATCTCCGCCAAAGGCAAGGGACCCGGCGGATCAACACCCCTCCTCGCGTTTCAATGGGACGCGGTTGAAGACCGGCTTTCCGGCAAGGTAGACGTAGTGGGGGGAGGCGGGGGATTTGGGCCCATTCTCTATGTCCCTCGTCTGGGATACCTGATTCTTTACAAGGCCAGCAGTTTCGATCTTTGGGATCCTCGCTCCGGCCGTATGACCAGACTCACTATCCCGGACTTGACTCAATCGCCCAATGTGTTTGCGTTTTCTCCGGATGGTCATTGGGTTCTCCTGGCACAAATCGCCATGAGTTCTACCCCGGATCCCGTAGTGGTCCAAGCCAAGCAGCACCGATTTGTTGACAGCTTGCGTGGACACGAGGGGACCGTGCTCAACATCTCCTTTTCGCCTGACAGCAGTAAGGTGGCAACCGCCTGCGAAGATGGCAAAATTCGAATTTTCTCGGCGCCCGAATGGAAGCTGCTGAAGACACTCACGGGACACCATGGGCCGGTCCATTGGGCGGAGTTCTCCCCCGACGGCAAATGGCTGGTTTCTGCTGGTGAGGACAAGACAGCTCGGATGTGGTCAGTAGAAGATGGCACATTGCAGCAGACCATGGAGGATAGTAAGGACCCCTTGCTTACGGTAAGTTTTTCTCCCGACGGTGAGTATTTCGCGGCGTCTTCCGAGAGAGCGGTATTGCTGTGGAAGCGAATCGTTGGCCGGCAATAGGCAGAAGGCAGAAAGCAGAAGGCGGCGGGCAGCAGGTGGTAGATTGGATAAGAACTCCAGTCTCCAGGCCCGTTTCTTCAACCGACCACGGACAACGGACAACGGACTACAGTCCACCGACCACAGACTCAACCCCTAGGCTGTAACATTTCGTGTTGAAAATGGGTTGAAAAGAGA
This sequence comes from Acidobacteria bacterium UBA7540, assembly GCA_002478145.1. The sequence continues at coordinate 45,122 of DLMI01000104.1, read as the reverse complement.
AAAGGGTATCTCCAGGTCGAAAAAACCTGCTGTTGAGGCAGCAGAAAGGAGATACCCCGATGAGTATCGAGAAGGTACCACTCTCCAGCTTGATCGCGCAAGCTTGGGAGGAGTCGCGAGGAACAGTGTTAGAGGAGGTGAAGCGGAGGTTTGAGGAATTGGCACGGGCGGGTGACTCGGCGCGGGCGCTTGCCATGGCCGATGACCTGAACAAAGAGCACCCCTTGGACACGCTATTGAACGGCTATTGGTTGCCGACGATTCGCGCTGCGGTGGAAATCGGGCGCAACGACCCTTCCAAGGCCATCGGGCTCCTGCAACCGGCAGCACCGTATGAACTAGGGACGCCAATAGCCTCGCTGACTGTGGTGCTCTATCCCGTCTGTGTGCGCGGCGAGGCTTATCTCCGTGCGCGCCAAGGCAGCCAAGCTGCGGCAGAGTTCCAGAAGATCATCGACAATCCCGACATCGTGGGGAAGTCTCCGCTTGGCGCGCTGGCTCGCCTCGGCTTGGGCCGGGCCTACGCCCTCCACGCGAGTGTAGGGGCTGGCGTTGCGCCCGCCCAAACAGAGCGCCCGCAAGCGGCACCCTTACAACAGGACGCCCCCGCCAAAGCCCGCACCGCCTACCAGGACTTCTTCGCCCTTTGGAAGGACGCGGACCCTGACATCCCCATCCTCAAACAGGCCAAGGCTGAGTATGCAAAGCTCAAATAACTGCGATACCGATGCCCTCTGGAGAACACTCCACGGCACCAGAACCTGCTGCGTCGCATCGGCCCTCCCACAACCTTGCCAAAGCTCGAACTGGAGCTTTACGCCCGCAGGCTGACGGCGAGCGATAGTCCGGGCACGATGCGGACTTCCCGATCAAACGCGACCAGGCGCAGTTTTCCCTCTTCACGCAAAGTCGCGGCCAGGGGTTCTTTACCGAGCCGGGCGGAGACTTTCTTGCGCGCCGCCTTGCCATTCCCTTCCAGCGCAAGGCTCGCCACGGCCATTGAGCCTTCGAGCGTCTCGACTTCGACGGTATGGCTGGCCGCTGTCACGGTTTGAGAGAATCTCCCCCACCCGCTGGGGACCGACCAGAAGCAGCGGAAGTTCTGAGCGCGCACCCGTGGCGTGAGCGTCAGCTTGCGGTCAACGCCGGAGTAGTGAAACCCGCTCAGAGCAACAATCAGCGTCCACGCGGACATGGCGCGCGCGTAGTGATGACCGCATTCCGGCTCGTTCCAGGGATTGCGGCGCTCCCCGTCGTGACGAAGGCGCGCGCTTTCCACTACAGCTTGCGCCTCCGTGGTCATGCCCTCAAACACCAAGTGGGCGGCGAACTGGTACTCCTCCCCGGTCCAAACCTCAGCGAAATAGGGAAATGGGATTTCCGGCCGTTTGCCGGAGGCATAGCTCGCCACCAACACACCTCCCTCATCATTCAGTGCGTAGGTGCGCTGGACGGCCTCGTGCTCGCTCAAGTCGGGGATATAGTTGTAGTGGAAAACGGATTTCAAAGTCTTGTGGACGTGTTCCTCATCAAGCAGATACCCCAGTCCCGCCACATGTGCCATGTATTGGCCGAGCAATTGGTCCACCAAGCACGCCTCGCCCATTTGGTAGTCAGGTTTCTGGGGGTTGGCTGCGCCCATACCGACCATCACTCCCTCAAACACTTCTTCCTTCGGCCGGCCCTCGACCTTCTGGATGTAATACTCGCCGCTAAACAGGTTGGCGTCGATCCACTTGCTGCCGTTCTCGAAGAGCCGCCGGTATTCCGCCGCCGCAGCCTGGTCGCCGAGGGCGCGCGCCATCTCTTCTCCGGCCCGCAACGCCCCCAGGTACCAGACACCGCAGAGAGGATTCGGGCCGTAGAACTCGACGTCGTAGGTGTTGTGCTGAACGCCCTCCGCCACGCCGTCGCGGTTGGCGTCCCAGCCGCCTTTGATCCAGGCGAATTCGAGTGCGCGTTTGGCATTTGGCCACAGGCCCCGCAACCATTCCTTGTCACCGGAAAGCTGCCAGTCGCGGTAGAGCTTCATCAGGCAACCCATTTGGCCGTCCGCTGCCGCCTTATTCCAGATCTTTTTTCCATCCGGCAGGTAGGAGCGGAAACCCATCAGGCCGTCTTCGCGGGTGTTACGCAGGAATTCGGATTCCCGGATGGAATGCGCCAGCGAAGGGAAGACGAAGGCCGTCGCTTGCTCGTAGTTCCACACGTGGGTACACGTCCCGTGGCAGCATCCCGATTGATTGTTGCACCCCTCGAACCCGTGGAATTCGCCGTCAGCGGTGCGGAAAGCCGTGTTGGTCCGCAAGGTCGAGAGGTTGCTCAGCGCCGCGTCCAGCGCCGCCGGAGGCAAGGTGGAAAATTCCACCGTAGTAGCGAAGCGGCGGCTGCGCTCCTCGAGCGAAGGGAGCTCGCGCGCCACGTGCCGAGCCACTTCCCAGGCGTCCGTGAATCGCTGGCAATAATAGTTGCCTACCACCGTGGTCTTGTCCTCTGCCGCCGGGGCCTCCCATCCGCAACGATCGGGCGTGCGGTTGGGGAAATGCCAGGCAAGGAGAAAGGTCACGGAGGTCTCGCTGCCCGCAGGCAGCGATTGCGTGACGGCAAGCGAACCCACCGGGCTCACAGCGGGCGAGTCGCTGGTCAGAGCGCCGTCATCCGTGAAGTCGTCCCAGAAGGTCAACGGCCCATCCCACCACTGCGTCCGTTTCCACCCCCGAAGGTACGAAACGCTTGCTTCCGGCGCGCCCAGCACGCCCAGGAACATCGAGCCTTTCAACGGATTAGTCGCGGGCAAGAAGGGGTTATCCATGAACAAGCCCGCGACGCCTTCGTCCTGGCGAAAGCTGGCCTGTTTCCCTTCATTTCCCACAGGGTTTTGAAGGCTGAACGCGATACCCACTTTCACAGGTGTAGTGGCCGGATTCTTGAGGTGGTAACGAAGCACGGCGATGGGCAAACCGGACGCCTCAACATCCAAAGGCACAAGAGGATTGAACGCTTCCAGGTTGACGAGGATAGGCAGCTTCTTGTCCTCGAATTCGAGGCGCGCAAATGGGTAGGCGCCGGTGAACTTCGCGGAAGCAAGGCGCGGCAGGCCGGGCACGTTGTTCGACCCCAGCCCACTCGGCCCTTCGTAGGGCGGCTCGATCCGCGCTTCCAGGACCCGAGCCACCGGCTTCTTTCCTTCCGCCTGTGCCCAGATGGCAGGGAAACAGTAGTCAGGCGTATTTCCCTTGTCCGGCCGGTTGAAGATCTCCCAATCGCGCAACTGCCCCCGGCCACCGAGCGAGATCGTGCCTGTGCCGATTCCACCCAGTGGGAAGGCGATCATCTTCAGATTACGGCCGCTGAAAGTGCGTGGAAAGGTGATGCGATTGCCCGCACTGGGCGGCCCCGAAGCTGGCTTCTCAGCGGCCGCTGCCCGGCGCGCGGAAGGATGTGGCTCTTCCCCTGCCAGCCCTCGAACGCTCCCGGCCAACGCTCCGCCCACACTGACCTTCTTCAGGAATTCGCGCCTTTGCAGCTTCCCGTTCTTCTTTTTCGTGGCCACCATCGCCTCCTCCACACTGATTCAGGTTGCATTCTTCGCACGAGCTTTTGAGAGGGGGTGTTATAGGCCAATGGGTAAGGAAAAGCAATAGGACTTCATTCAATCTGCTTGAACGGAGATTGACGCCGCTAGCTTCAGGTGGCAGACTAGTGGGAGACGTAGGCCAACAGAATTGTCGGGAAACTGGCAAGTGGGAGGGATTGTCGACCGGTCGCCAGCCAGATTAAGTTCGGGGGAGGGAGCGTGCGTCAGATTTCTTTCCTGTTTCTGTTCTCCGTGCTAATTCTCGCCACATTGTTCGCCCAAGAAACCCTCAATAATGATTCCGTCATCAAGTTAGTGAAGTCGGGATTGAGTGAAGATGCGGTCGCCAATATCGTTCAGACTCAACCGGGCAAGTATTCATTGGGTACGGAAGAGATTAGCAACCTGAGGAAAGCGGGAGTTTCAGATAGAATCATAGCTGCAATGCTGGAGAAGGAAACGCCGGCACCTGACTCGCCCATAGGGTTGGGCGTTTTCTGGAAGAAGGGCGATAAGTGGATTCAGGTTCTGCCGGAGATTGCCTACTGGAAGACGGGGGGAGTGCTCAAACACGTGGCGAGCCAGGGTGTGGTCAAACCAGACGTCAACGGGTACATTTATGGACGGCACAGTCACACCCGCGTAGGGACTAACATAGAATTCCTTATTCGTCTGCCCGAGCAAACATACATAACCGAGTACCAGCTAGTACGCTTGCACGAGAAAGAGGACGGTCGCGAATTCCGGACCATGACGGGCGGGGTCTTCCACAAGTCCGCCGGACCGCGGCGGGACCTTGTGCCTTTCGATTTCAAGAAAGTATCAGAGCAAACATACGTGGTGCATCTGACAAACCTTGAGGCGGGAGAGTTTGGGTTCTTGCCACCAGCCAACACACGGCTAAACCGTAAAATTTACACATTTTCTGTTGTGGAATAAATGCTCAGGTAGAAGCGCCGCCATGTAACAGCCAGCGGCCGGTGACGCATGCGTCCCGTCACCCGTCTGATCCCTATTCAGCGTGCAACCGACCCCTCACCCGCCTGCGGGCCGTAGCGGGCTGCGCGCCTTGAGCGCCAATAACCCTTCGGCGGGCGAAGGCCCGGCCCGCGTCCCGATGAAGTGCATCGGGATCGCGGGCCACCCTCTCCCCAGGGGAGAGGGCAAAGACCAGTTCAGTGACGAGCGAAGAGTGACGAGTGACGAGCAAGAACAAACGACGCGGCCTTTTTGCTCGTCACACATCACACGTCACTCGTCACTCATCACTTGTCACTTGTCACTGCCCTACGCGCAGCTTTCGAGCAGGCCCTGGATAGCGGCGGAAACGCCTTCCTTCGAATCAAAAACCGCCGTGCCGGACACCAACACGTTGGCGCCAGCCTCCACCACCAAGCGCGCGGTCTGGTGGTTGATGCCGCCATCCGCTTCGATCTCGCAATCAAGACCACGTTCCTGGATGGCGTTGCGGATTTGACGGATTTTGTTGAGCGTTTCGGGGATGAAATCCTGGCCGCCGAAGCCCGGATTGACCGTCATGACCAAAACCAGTTGCACGCTCCCCAGGATTTCAGAGAGCGTGCTCGCCGGAGTTGATGGGTTGATGGCCACGCCGGCTTTCTTCCCCAAGTGGTGGATTTGCTGGATGGCGCGGTGCAGGTGCGGCGTCGCCTCCTGGTGGACGATGATGGTATCCGCCCCGGCTTTGGCGAACCGCTCGATAAAATCTTCCGGCGGCTCGACCATCAGGTGGGCCTCGATCGTCAGGCGCGTCAGGGGGCGCAGGCTTTCAATGGCCAGCGCGCCGAAGGTGATATTGGGCACAAAGCGGCCGTCCATCACGTCCACCTGAAATCGGTCTACTCCTGCGGCCTCCATCGCCTGGACCTGCTCGCCCAGTCGCGTGAAATCCGCAGAAAGTATGGAAGGCACTATCTTGGTCACTATTCACCCCTTGTGGCAGGACTGAGCTTCCTCGCCGCCGCTTCGTCCAGGAACCAGCTCAAGCTCCCGCTTAACGGCTGGACTCTTTGGGCCGGGAACTGCCCCGGAGGTCCTTCCAGCACCTTGCGCAGGGCTTCTGCTTTGTCCGCGCCCGCCACCATGAAAATCACCTGTGCTGCGGCATTCAGCGCGGGAAAAGTCATGGTCAGACGGCGCAATCCCAGTCTCTCAACATGATTGGGCCGAACCCACAGGGTTTGCTCCTCCAAGGCCGCAGTTCCAGGGAAAAGCGAAGCGGTGTGCCCATCCGGGCCCATGCCAAGAAATACCATATCCAAACGCGGCCAGTCGCCGTCTTGGGGTTGGAGGACGCGGGCCAGTTCATGGGCATAGTCTCGCGCGGCCTGGTCGAGGTCCGCCTGCTCGGCCTGCATGCGATGAAAGTTCTCGGCCGGAATATCAGCGTTATCAAGCAGGGCTTCACGGATCATCCGATAGTTGCTGTCAGGGTGGTCGGGTGGAACGCAGCGTTCATCCACCTGGAACAGATGAATATTCTTCCATCGAATGCGTCCGGCGAGGGCCGGGCTTCCGAGAATTTGATAGAGCATCCGAGGCGTCAATCCGCCGGAAAGCGCGGCGGAGAACGTTTTGTTCTCGACGGCCTTGAGGCGCGACAGGTCTTCAAAAGCACACACCGCCGCCCAGCTCATCTCCTCAAGGCTGGAAAAAACCTTCACTTCGTGTTTGGCCATGGCCGGGATACCCCTTCTCCCCCAATTGTCCATCCTCTTGCAACGTCGGGCCGGCATCACGAGGCGATTATGCGCGCCACTACACTCAGGGCCTCTTCGTAACCCCGGTCCCGAACTCCCAACTTTAATTCTTCATTCAAAATCTCGACTTCATCCAGAACTTCCAAACGCACCGAGCGCCCAATGGGCAGCGCGCCTGGCACTTCGGCCGACGTCTTCACCACTTTCCCATCCGGCCCGCGCAAGAAGGAGAATCTGGCGGCAGAAGGCCCTTCAGATTTCAACTCCATGGTGAAACAAACACCACAGGCGCTGTCAACTCTTTTCAGGTTTCGCTCCACTTTCACCATACCGCCCGCGGACTTGAAATAAAAAGTGCGAGGCTGGGCCTCTTCCCGCCTTTCGGACATCAGAAATTCCCATCCCAAGCGGCTGGCCAGCCAGCCCGTCAGCAACAGGGCCTGCGCGCGCTGCGTCACCAGGCGCGCGGAATCCTGCTCGTATTCAATCCTTACCTCCGAGAGGCGGTCCAGGTAGGGCCGTCTGTCGGGCGAATCGAAACATTGGGCAATGAGCTCGCGCCAGGGAGTGATGCGGCTCCAGTTCAGGTCAGTCAACTGAATTTTCCCCGCGGACTTATGAAGCGACGCGGCCAGGTCCTGCAAATGCGTCCCGCCGGGCGAAAACCGCGCCGTGTCCACGATGACGTGCTGCGTAAGGCGGAGGATCGGGTCGAAATAGGGAGGCGGCGAAAAATCGCCGGCCCGCCACCAAAGGAAAATCGGCAATCCGGAGACCGTCAAAGGCAGAACCACACTGGCCAACCCCTGCCCCGCCTCACCCCGAGCGCGAATGGTAATCTGCTCGCTGCACACCTGTTTTTCGCCCGCCACCGGCAGGTGGCAATGCGCGGAAACCCAGGCCTCAAGCCCCGAGGGAGAGGCCTCCGGTTCCAGCATCATGATAATCGCCCGGCAAGGGTTCTGGCGCGTCACCTCGGCAACCAGGTTGTTCACCTCGTCCGCCGCCTCATTGCTCTCCACGTAAATGAGCAGAGTCAACGTGCAGGCACGAGTCACCGCATTCTTGGCAGCGGGATCTTCAGCAGCCGACCGCCACAGAGCCGAGAGCTCGGCTTCCAGGTCAGCTACGTCTGCCGGCCGAGGCTCGCCCAACCCAATCGGTTCGATTGTTCCTGCCAAGCGACACTCCTAAAAATCAGAAATCAGAAATTAGAAATTAGAAACTAGAAACTGGAAATTGGAAACTGGCGGCTCACCATCAACACCGTAACTCAGAGCCGAATAGCTAAAAGGCCAGTCCAATCCCCCTACCTCCCTGCCGGCTGCCATCTGGTTTCCGCTTTCCGCCTTCTGCTTTCTACTTTCTGCCTTCTGCTTTCTACTTTCTGATTTCTGCCTTCTTCACAGCCTGTGCCAATTGCGGCCGTCGCGCTCGATCAAGGCATCAGCTTCGGCCGGTCCCCATGACCCGGCCTGGTAGGGAGCGAGTCCCTTTGGTCCTTGCTCTCGCCAATGGCCGAGGATTGGGTCCACCAATTCCCAGGAAAGCTCCACCGCATCGCTGCGGTTGAACAGCGTAGCGTCACCCAACATGCAGTCCAGCAGCAGGGTCTCGTAGGCGGTGGGTGGCGGCGCGCCGAATGATTCACCGTATCGAAACTCCATCTGGACGGGACGGATCTGCATCGTGGTACCGGGAAGTTTCGCGCAGAATTTCAGCGAAATCCCCTCGTTCGGCTGAAGGCGAACCGAGAGCACGTTGGGCTCAATGCCGTCCGCTCCCGCGCCTCTGAAAAGCAGGTGAGGCACGCGGCGGAACTGGATAGAAATCTCTGAAACGCGCTTCGCCAGCCGCTTGCCGGACCTCAGGTAAAAGGGAACATCTGCCCAACGCCAGTTGTCAATGTAGAACTTGAGGGCGGCATAAGTCTCCGTGCTCGAGGTGGGAGAAACCTTCGGCTCCGCGCGGTAAGCCGGGACCTTCGTTCCACCCACCCAGCCCTCCGCATATTGGCCCCGCACAGCGGACTCGTCCATCCGGTCGATCGCCAGAGGCCGTATGGCGCGCAGCAGCTTAGCTTTCTCATCGCGCACGGAGGTGGCATCAAAGGTAGACGGAGGTTCCATGGCCACCAGGCTGAGGAGTTGCAGGACATGGTTTTGGATCATGTCGCGCACCAGGCCCGCCTCTTCGTAATAAGAACCACGGTTCTCCACTCCCAGGTCTTCGGCCACCGAAAGCTGGACGTGGTCAATGTAGCGCCGGTTCCAAAACGGCTCGAAAATCCCGTTGGCATAGCGAAACACTAACAGATTCTGGACAGTTTCCTTCCCCAGATAGTGGTCGATGCGGTATACCTGCTCTTCCTTGAAAACCTCCGTCACCACTTGGTTCAATTCCCTGGCGCTGGATAGGTCCCGCCCGAAAGGCTTCTCGATGATGATTCGCGTCCAGGATTCTTGGGGAAACCTCGGATTGGCCAGCCCCACCGCCCCAAGGTGCTTCACGATAACGGGGAAAAAACTGGGCGGCGTGGCAAGGTAGAAGAGGCGGTTGCCGGCGGTGCCCCGTTCCCGGTCAAGCCGATCCAAAAGGGTCTTCAGTTGGTCGTAAGCCGCTGGGTCGCTGAAGTTATCGGCGATGTAATAGATGCCCTTGCCAAAGCTCTCCACAAATGCTTCGCTCTCGGCGGAGAGCTTCAAATACTTCTTAACCGCCTGGCCCATTTTCTCCCGAAAGCTCTCGTCCGTGGCGGGCGTCCGAGCACACCCAATGACGGAAAACCCAGCAGGCAACATGCGCTCGCGCGATAGGTAGAACAGCGCGGGGATAAGCTTTCTTTCCGTCAGGTCGCCGGAAGCCCCAAAGATCACCATGGCGCACGGTTCGGGAGTCCGGTGAATCCGAATCCCCTCCCGCAGAGGATTGCTCAACGTGGTGGTGTCAGCCATGCGAAGATTCTCCGGACTGCCTACTGGATTCTCGCCCTGTCAATCAGCTTGACCGCGCTCTCCACCAGTTTTTCCAGTCGCACCCATTGGGCCGGCACGTCCTTCCCAAGATGCAGCCGAATGACGCGCCGCTGCTTGCTCTCAAGTGAACGCAGGTCGCCGAGGGCTTGAGCCTGCTTCAAGATGGAGAAACTGTAGGGCTCCCCGGGAATCGGCAAATCCTGGGCATCGTCGGCGGTAATCTGAATGAACAAGCCGTTGTTCGCGCCGCCCTTGTGGAGCTGACCTGTGGAGTGAAGGTATCTGGGACCATATCCGAGGGTCGTCGCCAGATGAGTTGCGTCGCGCAAACGGGTGCGAATGGAATCGAGAGGAGCGCCGCTCTCAGCCGTCGGCTCAAGATAGGCCAACAACGCCACGTAATCTCCCTCTCGGTGGTGGTTGAGGAAGGCCGCCAAGAAACCCTCCGGTGAATCCGATTCTCGGCCCTGTGCCTCTTCCAGGCTAGCACGTGTCTGCGGATTACAGTAAAGCTGGATGCTATCGGATTCGAGCGCAGGCGCCTCCTCGATGAACTTCCCCTGTGACCGGAATTGTTGCAGCAGGCGGTTTGTGTTGTCCTTACTCTCCTGGACGTTGGGCTGATCAAATGGGTCAATGTCTAGCAGCGCGCCGGCGGTCGCCGTCGCCACCTCCCAGCGGAAGAACTCTTGGCCCAAATCCAGCGTGTCGCGCAGGCTGATTCTGATTACGGGATGACCCGCCGCCGCGAGGGCATTGAGCGCCTGCTCGAGGCGGCCAGCCGCTTCGCATTCCAACTTGAGGTGAACGAAGACCCGGTCTTTGCCATAAACCCCTGGCTCGCCTAGGGCTTCTCCCACCACCGGCAACAAACCTTTGTCCTCTTTACCGGTGCTTTCAGCGATGAGCTGCTCCACCCAGTCCGCGAAAGTCTCGATCTCGCGGGAAATCAGGAACGTAATCTTGTCGCGCCCGCGCCGCGCCGCCTCCGCGAGCGTCGCGCCCAGGACTATGCCTGGATTCTCCTGTGCCGGCACGCACGCCGCGCTGGCGTGAACCATGCGTTCCGCGCGCTCGAGCAGGGTCTGCACATCCGCACCGGCCAGAGCCGCCGGTACTATGCCGAAATTCGATAGAGCTGAATAACGCCCACCTATATCAGGAACACCAGGAAAAACGCGCCGGAACTTCTTCTCGCTCGCCAGCTTTTCGAGAGAAGTCCCCGGATCGGTAATGGCAACGAAGTTTTCGCCCGCCCGCTCGCCCTTCAAGGCTCGAACACGCTCGTAGAAATACTTGAAGAAGCTGTTCGGCTCGACCGTCCCCCCGGATTTGCTGGAGACGAGGAAGAGTGTATGCGCAAGATCGACGGATTTCTCGATCTGCGCGACGCTGGCGGGAACTGTGGAATCGAGCACGTGGAGCTGGAGAAACCCCGGCGCCGTCCCAAACGTGGCGCGGCAGACGTCCGGGCAAAGGCTGCTGCCTCCCATGCCCAGTACGACAGCCTGAGTAAAACCAGCAGATCTGACTTCCTGAACAAAACTCAAGAGTCCCTCGAGGTGCCCCAGCATGGCATGAGAAACCCGCAACCAACCGAGCGCGTTGTGGATCACCGCTTGATGCGCGGGATCATTCTTCCACAACGATGGGTCGCGGTCCCAGAGCCGTTGCGGAAACTTCTGCTCCTCGAGCCTGTCAAGGGTGGCGTCCACGGCGGAGCGAAGGCTGCCCGCTTTGGGTTGTAGGGGCGGTTCGCGGACCGCCCCTACTTCCAGGACTTGCGCGCGCTTCTCGGCAATGCTGTTGAGGAGCTTTTGATAGTCTATTGCAAAAGCCTCGACCCCTTGCTCCTCGAGCTTTCGGGTAACGGCAGCAAAATCGATGCCCACCTCCGCGAGTTGGGCCATGACCTGGCGGGACTCCGCCAGGCCCTCCTCGATCGTGGCACGCACCTTGCCGTGATCGCGGAAGGCATCCAGGGTGGAAGCAGGCATCGTATCGATGGTGTCGGGACCAATCAATTCCTCAGCATAGAGGATGTCGCGATACTTTGGATTCTTGGTGCTCGTCGAGGCCCAAAGCATCCGCTGCACTCGCGCCCCCTTCTGCGCCAGCCCCTGAAAGCGCGGCCCGGCAAAAATCTCCTTGAACCGCTGATAAGCAAGCTTGGCATTCGCAATGGCTGCCTTCCCGAAGAGCGCCGATATCCTCTCGCGCTCCGCGTCCGTCTTGGCCTCGCGCAGCCGGGCATCCAGTTGCTGGTCAACAAGCGCATCAATGCGGCTCACGAAGAAGCTCGCCACGGAGGCCACCCGCTTCAGCGGCTTGCCTTCACGAGCCAGCTTCTCGAGCGCCGCAATATACGCGTCCGCCACCTGCTCGTACCTCGCGATGGCAAAGAGCAGCGTGATGTTGATGTTGATCCCCTCGCCCAACAGTTGCTGAATGGCGGGTAGCCCCTCCACCGTTCCAGGCACTTTCACCAGCACATTGGGACGGTTCACCGCGCCATACAACCGGCGCGCTTCCCCGATCGTGCCGGCGGTGTCATGCGCCAGAGTCGGGGAAACCTCGATGCTCACGTAGCCATCCCTGGCATCCGTCGCATGGTAAGTGGGCAGGAATAAGTCGGCGGCCATCTGGATATCTTCCACCGCCAGAGTCTCGAAAATCTGCGCCGCTTCCGTGCCCTCAGACGCCAGCTTCTGTATGACATCGTCGTAATCCTTGCTGCCAGCGATAGCCTTTTCAAAAATGCTCGGATTGGATGTGACTCCGGAGACCCCGTTCTCATTGATCAAATGCTTCAAATGGCCGGAGACCATTTCCCACCGGCGGATGTAGTCGAACCAAACGCTCTGGCCAGCTCGGTTAAGCTGCCTCAATGGATTCTCAGCCATAGAATTTCCTCTCTACGTCGTTGGGGGAAGAGCATCTTCAGAAAAGGGGCTGGGGGCCAAGTTAACTCTTATTATGAATGGTGAATTCTGAATCGCGCCAGCAGCCAGCACCTTGCCCTCGTTCTTCTGCCTTCTGTCTCCTTTTTTTCTGCTCGTCACTTGTCACTCGTCACTGCCCCGCGGCCCAGCAACTCATGGGCGCGCCGCACAATATTTGCCGCGGTAAATCCGAATCTCTCCGCCAGCACCTTAGCCGGAGCAGACGCCCCAAACCGCTTCATGCCGATTACATCGCCCTTTGTTCCGATATAGCGCTCCCAACCGAACGGCGAGGCAGCCTCAATGGCCAGCCGCGCCGTCACGTCCGGCGGCAGAACTTCGTCGCGATACGATTGCGGCTGTTTCTCGAAAAGGTCCCACGAGGGCATACTCACCAGTCGCGCCGCGACTCCTTCTGCCGTGAGTTTCTCGAGAGCCTCGAGGGCCGGGGCCACTTCAGAGCCTGAAGCAATCAGAATGATCTGTGGAGTCTTCCCTTGAGCACCCGCCAGCACATAAGCACCTTTGGCCAAGCCTTCCGCCGCTCCAAATTTGCTCCGATCGATGATGGGCAAGCCTTGTCGGGTCAGGCACAGCGCCACCGGTCCGCCGCGACGCTCAATCGCCACCCGCCATGCCACCGCCGTCTCATTCGCGTCGGCAGGCCGAATCAGGCTCAGGTTAGGGATGGCACGTAACGCCGGCAAGTGCTCAATGGGCTGGTGAGTGGGCCCGTCTTCGCCGAGGAAGATACTGTCGTGGGTGAAGACGAAGATGGAATGAACTTCCATCAGCGCCGCCAGACGCAAGGCGGGCCGTAGATAATCTGAGAAGATAAAGAATGTCGCGCCATAAGGGATAAGCCCGCTAAGCGCCATGCCATTGAGGATTGCGCCCATGCCATGTTCGCGCACCCCAAAGTGGAAATTACGCGCGCCATAGTTACCCCTGCTAAAGTCTCCCTCTCCCTTGATCAGCGTATTCGTCGAGGGAGCAAGGTCCGCCGACCCGCCCAAGAGCGTGGGCAGGCTGGGCGAGATGGCATTCAACACTTTCCCGGAAGCCTGGCGGGTAGCCATGGGTTTTTCAGCAGAACTGAATGTGGGAAGCTTGGCGGTCCAACCCTCGGGGAGCTCACCCTTGACGAAGCGATCCCATTCCGCCGCGAGAGCGGGATGAGCCTTTCGGTAGTCGGCGAGTCGCGTTTGCCATGCGGCTTCAGCCTTCTCACCACGCTCTATGGCTTTGCGGAAGTGGGCAAGCGCTTCCTCGGGGATGTAGAACTTCGGCTCCAGCGGCCAGCCCAAATTCTGCTTGGTCAACTTCACCTCTTCTTCACCCAACGGACTGCCATGTGCCTCGGCAGTGTCTTGTTTGTTCGGGCTGCCGTAGCCAATGTGGGTTCGGATCATGATAATGGAGGGCCGCTCCTTTTCTGCCTGCGCCGCGCGAATGGCGCCATCAATCGCCTCCAAATCGTTGCCGTCCGCTAGCTTCTGCACGAACCAGTCGTAGGCCTCGAAACGCTCGGCGCGATCCTCAGTGAACGCCAGGTGCGTCGAGCCTTCAATCGAGATGTGGTTGTCATCATAGAAGTAGATGAGGTTGTTGAGCCCCAGGTGGCCGGCCAGCGAAGCCGCCTCCGAGGCAACCCCTTCCATCAAATCGCCATCGCTGACGATGGCATAGATCTTGTAATTTACGATTTCGTGCTTAGTGCGGTTGAAATGCGCCGCGAGGTACTTTTGCGCGATGGCCATGCCTACAGCGGTCCCGAATCCCTGGCCCAAAGGCCCGGTAGTGGTCTCAATGCCGTCAGCCAGTCGGTATTCAGGATGGCCAGGTGTCTTGCTTCCCCATTGGCGGAACTGCTGAAGCTCGGAGAGCGGGAGGTCGTATCCGGTCAAGTGAAGAAGACTGTACAAAAGCATCGAGCCGTGCCCGGCGGAAAGGACGAACCGGTCCCGATTGGGCCAACCAGGTTTGAGGGGATCGTATTGCATGAAACGCGTCCAGAGTACGTAGGCCATGGGCGCGGCGCCCATCGGCATTCCTGGATGGCCGGAGTCTGCCTTCTGGACTCCATCTACGGCAAGAAACCGAATGGTATTGATACATAGTTGATCGAGTTGCGTTTGGTCGAATGACTTGCTTTCTGGGCTCACCGCGGCATTACCCTTCAAGGGATTAGTCCTCCTGATTAATGAATAAAGCTGAGTCCAACCCCGCCCAAGAACAATCTAAACCCCAAGGCCTGTTCGCTGCCCTGCAATATATTTAGATGCCAGGATCATTCGGTTGGACTCAGAACAAACGGCCATTATATAACTTTGCGATAGGGCTGGACACCCTGAATGAGATATTGACATTCGACCTTCGACTTTTGACTTGTCTTAACCATGCCGCGCTCGAAGGCACAGGTTCTGATATCCTTTATTCTTGCAGCTTGCATTTCAGGAGGCGACCGTGGGCAAACGACATCTTGGAATTATCGGGCTTGGCGTGATGGGAAAAAACCTGGGTCTCAATGCCCATAGCAAAGGCTTTTCGGTGGCGGGTTTCGACCTGGACATGGAGAAATCGCACAAGGTCAGGGAGGAAACCGGGGGCAAGATTCAGACCACCGGTTCATGGCAGGAATTCGTCGACGCGCTGGAAACGCCCCGCCGCATCTGGATGATGGTACCGGCCGGCAAGCCGGTTGATTCCGTCATTGAGACTTTGAAGCCTTACTTGACCCCTGAGGACATCCTGATCGACGGTGGCAACTCTTACTTCAAGGATACGGAGCGGCGCGCGCGGGAACTGGAAGCCTCCGGCCTGCGCTTCTTTGGCATGGGCGTTAGTGGCGGGGAAGAAGGCGCCTTGCACGGCCCGTCCCTGATGCCTGGTGGATTCGAAGAGTCTTATCGCCACCTTGAACCTCTTCTGACAAGGATGGCCGCCCAGACCAGCGACGGCGCTTGCTGCACCTATCTAGGACCCGGCGGCGCGGGCCACTACGTGAAGATGGTCCACAACGGCATTGAGTATGGCATCATGCAGGCCATCTGCGAAGCTTATGACGTCTTCAAGAATGTTCTCGGGCTTTCCGGGCCGGAGATTCGCGACATCTTCGCGGAGTGGAACAGTGGCGACCTGGGCTCCTTCCTTCTGGAGATCAGTATCGTCGTCCTCGGGAAGATCGACCCCGAAACCAACCAACCGCTCGTGGACCTCGTTCTGGATACCGCCGAGCAGAAGGGTACTGGCAAATGGACCGCGCAGGATGCCCTGGATTTGGGCGCACCCGTCCCAACTCTGACGGCTGCCGTGATCGCGCGAATCATCTCGGGAGCTAAAGAGGAGCGCATTGCGGCATCCGAGATTCTGCGCGGCCCGAGCAAGAAATTCTCCGGCGATAAGAAGCAGCTCATCACCCGCGTGCGCGCGGCCTATAAGATCACGGTCATCGGCTGCTACGCGCAAGGTTTTGAGCAACTGCGGATCGCCTCGCAAGAGTACAAGTACAGCTTGAAGTTCGAGGAAATCGCGCGCATCTGGAAGGGTGGCTGCATCATTCGCTCCAAGCTGCTCGATCCCATCCGCGCCGCTTTCCAGTCCCAGCCTGACTTGAAAAACTTGATGCTGGTGCCGTATTTCCGCAAATTGCTGAACAAAACAGGCGGCAGTCTGCGCAGGGTTGTGCGGACGGCAACCGACTTGGGCACGCCGATTCCGGCATTGAGCAACACGCTGGCTTATATCGACGGCTATCGCTCCAAGCGCCTGCCTGCCAACCTCCTTCAGGCTCAACGCGACTACTTCGGCGCACATACCTACCGCCGCATCGACAAGGAAGGGAAGTTCCATACGGAGTGGGACAAGTGAAGGTGTCAGTCGTCAGTTGTCAGTGGTCAGTGGTCAGTAGTCAGTGGTTACATTAACTGTTGGGGGAGAAGGATCATGGGGAAGACATTGCCGTTACTGTTCATGATACTCGCACCGGCATGCGCGGCATGCGCAGCCGACAGGGTCCCATTTTCGCCAGACGGAGCTTCTCAGGAGGCCAGAAATAAAGCGATAGCTGGGCGAGTGTTCGAAGAGATTTTCAACCAGGGGAAATTCCAGGTTGCAGAGGAAATCTACGCAAAAGATTTTGTGAACCACGGGCTCCACAGGAATGCCGACCTCCAGGAGGATCAGGCGGCAGCGCGTGCGGAGAAGAAGGCGTTTCCGGATCTCAAGATGACCGTGGACCTGATGGTAGCCGAGGGTGACCTAGTCACGGTGGTGTGGACCTTTCGGGGAACGCATACCGGCGCCGGATATCATGGATTACCTCCAACGGGAGCCAAGGTTGAACTACGTGGCATCACAGTTTGGCGTATTGTCGGTGGAAAAATTCGTGAGGAGTGGACCTCATTCGATCAACTGCGACTTGCTCGCCAATTCGTGGCACAGTTGAAGTGGCCGCTCATAGGCTTTCTTTCCGCGGCGGTGATTCTTGGATGTGTACTTTGCAGAATCATCCTAAGACCGAGGCGAGCTCAGCCTGCGAAGGCAACTTCATAAGTCAGGTGGACAGATACCGAACAAGCGCGGTATCTGTGCGAACTTCAGGTCCAGGGATTCAGCAGCGGCTGAGAAACGGAATGGAAATCTGAAATTGATATTCTCCCCGAGCGCGGCGGGGCGACTCTTGCTGTCGAGTTCCGGCCACGCCACTACTCACACCAAAGCATTTGCGTTAAGATATTGCATCATTATGCGGACTACCTTGCAGCGGTGAGCCACCGTATGTCCATCCATTTTCCAGAGGTTTGCCCATGCCCTTGAAACTTCGTTCCACAACGGGTTGTCAACTGGACGTGCTGAGCTTTGGCGAATGCATGATTCGCCTTAGCCCTCCAGGGCACCAGCGAATCGAACTCACGCTCGTTTTCGAGGCTTGGGCGGGCGGTGGAGAGTACAACGTCAGCTATGCCCTGAGCCGGTTGGGTTTGCGAACTGCGTGGGTCTCGCGCCTTGTCGATAACCCCTTGGGTTGGTTCATTCGCAACCACGCGCGGACTTCCGGCATGGACCTCAGCCACGTGGTCTGGGCGCCCTATGACGGCGTCGGCAAGGCGGACCGCATCGGGTTGAACTTCACGGAAGTGGGCATCGGGGTTCGGGGCAGCGTAACCTTGTACGATCGCGGCCACTCCGCTGCGGCTCACATCAAGCCCGGCGATATTGATTGGGAGCAAATCTTCAACGGACGCGGTGTTCGGTGGTTTCATACCGGCGGGATCTGCACCGCCCTCAGCGATTCTTCCGCAGCGGTCGTAAAGGAAGCGATGCGGGCCGCCCACGAAGCCGGCACGGTGGTCAGCTACGACTTGAACTTTCGCAGCAAACTCTGGTCCAGTGAGAAAGCGATTGCCGTTACCAGCGAGTTGGTCCCCTTCGTCGACGTCTTGATCGGGAACGAGGAAGACTTCCAAAAGGTACTGGGATTCCGGGTGGAAGGCGTGGACGAATCGCTCAAGAAGCTTCCCGTGGAAGGCTATAAAAGCATGGTCTCACGGGTGGTCGAGAAGCATCCGCACATTCAGGCCGTCGGGACAACATTGCGCGAGGTGGTCAGCGGGCTGGTCAACAACTGGTCGGCAATTCTTTACTATGATGGAAGCTTTTATCAGTCCACGCGCTATGAAGGACTGGAGATCGAGGACCGGGTGGGTGGCGGCGACGGCTTTTGCAGCGGCGTCATTTATGGCTTCCTGGCGGGCATGCCACCGCAGGACGCCGTCAATCTCGGCGCCGCCCATGGAGCCCTGCTGCAAAGTACGCGCGGCGACACCAGCATGGTGACGTGGGATGAAGTGAAGCACGTGATGAAGGGGGGCTCAGCGAGGATTAGACGGTGATGATTATGAAAACATTCCTGATGATGGGTGTAACTTTGTTTCTGGTATTAGGGGGCAATGTGGCAGAAGCGAAACGTCCAATGACTTTCGACGATTTGATGAAGGTGCAAAGAATTTCCGATCCACAAGTTTCTCCTGACGGCCGCTGGATCGCCTACGTGCAGGGTGCGGTCGATTTCGGGGCCAATAAAGTCGTCAAACACATCTGGCTCGTTCGCGCCGAAGGCGGTGAGCCGAAGCAACTGACCACGGGCGACGGCTCCGATTCGCGGCCGCGCTGGTCGCCGGACGGCGAATCCATTGCGTTCATATCGGCACGCGGCGGCAAGTCGCAGGTGTGGATCATTCCCGTCAACGGCGGTGAGGCGCGCCAGCTCACAAGCATCTCGACCGAAGCGGACGGCGTGACCTGGGCAAGAAAGGGCGATGCGCTGCTGTTCACGTCCCAGGTCTATCCCGACTGCGGCGACGATGCGTGCAACAAGAAGCGCCTGGAAGATGCTGAAAAGAGCAAAGTGAAAGCGCGGATCATTGATGAGCTTCTCTTCCGGCATTGGGATGCCTGGCGGGACGGCAAGTACACTCACTTGTTCACCGTCTCCGCCCAGGGCGGCACGCCGCGCGACTTGACGCCGGGCGCGGTGGACTCTCCCACCTGGTTCCTCGACGCGCCCGATGGTTACGATATCTCGCCGGATGGGACGGAGGTCTGCTTCACCTCCAACCACTCGGGCGGCTCACGCATCGCCTGGACCACCAACAACGATCTCTTCCTCGTCAGCACCCAAGGGGGTGAAGCGAAGAACATCACCAAAGATAATCCCGGCTCCGATGCTTCACCGCAGTACTCACCTGACGGGCGTTACATTGCTTACACGTCGCAGGCCCGCGATGGCTATGAATCCGACCTGCTTCGCCTGCGCGTTTACGACCGGCAAACCGCAAGCATCAAGGACCTGACCACAGGCTTTGATCAGTGGGTATCGAGTTTCGCGTGGGCCCCGGACAGGAACAACATATATTTCACGGCTCCCGAACATGCTCAGCAGCCCGTCTTCAAGACTTCCGTCAGCAAGCCCAAGGTCGAGAAAGTTCTGGGTGGAATGAACGATGATGTACAGGTCGCCCCAGACGGCAAATCACTGCTTCTGACGCGCAGCAGCCTGACGCAACCTGCCGAGATCTTTCGCGTCCCTGCATCCGGCGGAACGCCCGTGCCACTGACCAGTGCGAATGCGGCACTCCTCGCCGAACTCGATCTGAGCCCCGCCGAATCCGTAGCCACCCAGGGAGCGCTGGGGGCAGAAATTCAAAGTCTGCTTGTCAAGCCGCCGGCATTCGACGCCAATAAGAAATACCCCGCCATCGTCCTGGTTCATGGCGGACCGCAAAGCGCCTGGGACGACGCCTGGAGCTACCGCTGGAATGCCCAGATGTTCGCCTCGCGCGGCTACGTGGTGATAATGACCAATTTCCACGGCTCCACCGGATACGGCCAGAAATTCGTAGAGGAGATTTCAGGTGACTGGGGCGGCGCCTGCTACCAAGACGTGATGAAGGCAACGGATTACCTCGAATCACTGCCCTACGTCGATAAGACTCGCATCGGCGCGGCGGGCGCCTCCTTCGGCGGGTACATGATCAACTGGATCGCCGGACATACAAACCGCTTCAAGGCGCTGGTCTCTCACGACGGCGTCTACGACTCACGCAGTGTGTACGGCGAAACCGAGGAAATCTGGTTCGATGAGTGGGAACACCAGGGGCCGCCCTGGACGAAGCGGGAAGCCTACGAAAAATCCTCGGCTTCGAACCACGTGCAGAACATTCAGACGCCCATGCTGCTTGTCCAGGGCGCTCTCGACTTTCGCGTGCCGGAGGGCCAGGCCATTCAACTTTTCACATCATTGCAGCGGCGCGGCGTGCCCTCGCGGCTGCTCTACTTCCCCGACGAAGGCCACTGGGTGCTGAAGCCGCAGAATAGCCAGCTCTGGTATAAGACGGTGCTCGAGTGGCTGGATAAGTATGTGAAGTGAATGCAAGTCGACAGTTGACAGTCGACAGTCGTCAGTTGTCCGTTGTCAGTTGTCGGTTGCCCTTGATAGTAACGGGATATACTGAAGAAAGGGCGCAGACCTAAAGTGCCCCTCTGGGCAACCAGGTTTCGGGATATGCCGACGGTTCTCAGGACCGGTCCTTACCGGATATACTTTGTTAGTCACGATATGGCGGAGCCGCCTCATGTCCATGTGGATCGGGAGAACTTTTCGGCAAAGTTCTGGTTGCAGCCGGTGAGCTTGGCGCGTAATCTTGGCTTTAGTGCGAGGGAGTTGAGGAAACTGCAAGGACTCGTCGAGGACCA
Organism: Acidobacteria bacterium UBA7540; assembly: GCA_002478145.1. Next base: position 24,652 of record DLMI01000104.1, on the reverse strand, counting down.
TCAGACGGGATTGTTGGAGGCGTGGTATGGGTATCTTGGCGATTAACGCCGACGAGCGCGTAGCTGACGTGCGGTTCACCGAAGACGAACTGCGAGTGACCCTAATGGACGGGCGCACCATCAGCGCGCCCCTCGCATGGTATCCCAGGCTTCTGCACGCCACGGCGAAGCAGAGAAAGAACTGGCGAACGTGTGGGGCCGGTTATGGCATTCACTGGCCTGACATCGATGAGGACTTGAGCACAGAGGGATTGCTGCGCGGCGCCCCCGCACCGTTGCCTCGAACGGTGAAAACGTGAAGGGCCATCCAGCGGTAGAAAAGTGTGGGCACAAATAACGAACGGGCTTTGAGGAACAAACACAAGACAACGGGCTTCGTCATCTGCATTTGGAACCGAGGCTACGAGGCCTCACTAGAACTGCGGAAGATTTACCAAGCCATTCCGGACACTGGTGCCGCGCGCCACCACCTGCTGAGGATCATTGACGAATCGGGGGAGGATTACCTCTATCCGCAGGATTTCTTCCTCTCCATCGTCTTGCCCAAGCCCGTCGAAAAGGCTCTCATGGCGGTCTCGTGAGCAAGCGACGGACTGAGCCATCACACCGAGTGTCGGGCAGACACCGCGCGGCCACCAACGCCGACGAGCGGGTTGCACACGTCCAATGGAGCGAAGAAGAGCAGCAGGTGACTTTCCTGGCTTCGTTCGGAGGAACGAAACCCGCCGGTGGGGACGCCGACGCTACTGTCGACTGTAGACTGTGAACTTCCGAGGAGCACATGACCAAAGACGAAATCATCCGCAAAAAACAGGAATACCTTTTCAATTGCATCACCACGTACTTCAAAGACCCGCTAGTGATCGATCATGCCAAGGGGCAGTACGTGTGGGACCTGGACGGGAAACAATACCTCGACTTCCTGGGCGGGATTGTGACGATTAGCGTGGGCCATTCGAACGAAAAGGTGACGGCGAAGATCAAAGAGCAGATTGATCGCGTGCAACACACCTCCACGCTGTTCCCCACGGAGGCGATCGTGGCGCTGGCCGAAAAGATCGCGCAGATCGCGCCGGGGAAGCTCAAAAAGAGCTATTTCACGAATAGCGGGACCGAGGCGAACGAAGTTGCGGTGCTCACGGCGCGCATGTACACGGGGAACTACGAGCTGCTCGCCCTTCGGCACGGCTACAGCGGCCACTCGCAACTGGCCAAGTCGCTCACCGGGCTGCACACCTGGCGCAACGCGGGCGTGATTCCTTATGGGATCGTGCACGCTCCCGGCCCGTATTGCTACCGCTGCCCGTATGGCCTGACCTATCCGAGCTGCGAGCTGCACTGCGCCAAGGATATCGAAGAAGTCATCAAGACTTCGACCAGCGGCGCGATCGCCGGGATGCTCGCGGAAACGATCCAAGGTTTGGGCGGATTCATCGTTCCGCCGCCAGGCTATTTCAAGATTGTCGCCAACATCGTGCGCAATTACGGAGGGCTTTTCATTGCCGACGAAGTTCAGGCGGCGTGGGGCCGCACCGGAAAGAAATGGTGGGGCATCGAGCACTGGGAAGTCGAGCCGGACATCATCACCTCCGCAAAGGGCATGGCTAACGGCGTGCCCATCGGCTTGACGCTCACACGCCCGGAAATCGCCGACGCCTATAAGGGCCTCACAATTTCAACTTTCGGCGGCAACCCCGTCACCTGCGTTGCGGCCAAGGCCACCATCGACCTGATCGAGGAAGAGCGGCTGATGGATAATGCCCAGGAAGTGGGCAATCACTTCCGCCAGGGCCTCGAAGCTCTGAAAGAGAAGCACGCCCTTATCGGCGATGTGCGCGGCATGGGGTTGATGCAAGGGATCGAATTGGTGAAAGATCGCCAGACCAAGGCGCCGGCGCCAGAAGCCACGAACCTGGTCATGGAACGCGCGCGTGTCAATGGCTTGCTAGTGGGCAAGGGCGGGCTCTACGGAAACGTGATTCGCATGTCGCCACCACTCAATATTTCCAAGGCCGATGTCGATCAGGCTCTCGTTACGCTCGATACGAGTCTCGCGGAAGCAACGTCGCGATAGCCGGTCTTCGCGCGCGAAAAGTCTTCATCTTGTTCATCGCTCACCAAAGCGCGCAGAGCAGACCAGTTCTGCAAGGCTGCAGCTTTTGCTGGGTTTCCACAAATTGCTTATTCACCACAGAGAACACGGAGGCCACAGAGAAATCGGAAAGCAAGAACTAAGAACCAGGAGGCTTGTCTTCTATCTTCGTTTTTCGTTCTCGGTAGTCTCTGTGTGCTCTGTGGTGAAACTTGTCTCCTGACTTCTTCGCTCCGCCGGAGGGAAGCACATGAACGGCATACCGGTTCTAAACGTCGAAGCGGACTGCATCGCGCGCGCCTGGGAAGAATCGCTGCGGTTGCTCTACAAGTGCGGAGGCGACGTCAAAACCCAGTATGACAAGCCTGGCGACCCGCCCAGCAAAGACGCCACCATGCTCATCACCATCCACGATCCTCTCAAGGAGCCGATGATCCACAAGGACTTCCCCGGCGGGCCCGAAGACCTGCAGGAATACGTGATGGAAGTCTGCGAGGGCATCAAGGATCATCTGGTGCGCGACACCCGTGACCCGGGTGATACTCGCTGGGAGTACACCTACCACCAGCGGCTCTTTGCTTATCAGGTCCCAACCCTCCAACCCTACGACCAGGTTGAGACGCTGTGCGTAAAGCTTGCGAAAACCCCCCACACACGGCGCGCGCAGGCAGTGACCTGGATGGTCTGGGAGGACAATGAGTGCTACGACCCCGCATGTATGCAAAGCATCTGGTGTCGGATTACCGAAGAAGATGGCCAGCCGTTCCTCAGCATGAATGTGCGCTTCCGCTCCAACGACGCTTACAAGGCGGCGTTCATGAACATCTTCGCCCTCGTACAACTTCAACTGAAGATGGCAAACCGGGTTTCAGAGCTTTCGGGAAGAACTGTCAAAGTGGGGCGTTACTGCCACTTGGCGGACAGCTATCACCTTTACGGCTCCTATTTCCAGGAGTTTGAATCCCGTTTCCTGACTGCACTCGAGAAGCGCACCTTTGAACAACGCACCCTGCGCTACCAGGACTGGCGCGAGATCATGGAGAGCGCGCGGCCGGCAATCCTCGAAAAAGCCGGGCAGATGGGAAGGTAGTAAGTCGTCCCGCCGCGGCGGGTCAGTTGTCAGTTGTCGGTGGACTTGTGAAATTGGTGGCGTCTCGGAATCCTGTCATTCTGAGTCCGCCATTCTTATTGGCGGACGAAGAATCCCCGCAGTCATAACATCAACCAACCGGTGCCGGAAAAGCTTCTCCGGATGTTATCGTGAGTGATCGCCAACGTCATCCTAGGCGCACTCTGTCATTCTGAACGAAGTTAATATGACCGATAGGCATAGGGGATCGGCGACCCGCTATTCGTCCTTCAGTGTCCGCTCCATAAGCTTGCGGATGGCTTCACGGGGAGTGACTTGGCCTGCGAGGATTCGGTGGACCTGCGTTGTGATCGGCATTTCGACCCCGTACCGTTCTGCCAATGCCACCGTGGCATAAGTAGTCTTGACGCCTTCCGCCACCATGCGCATGGAGCCGATAATCTCCGGAAGCTTGCGCCCTCTGCCCAACTCAACTCCTACCGCGCGGTTTCGGCTGAGGTCACCCGTGCAGGTAAGGACGAGGTCTCCCATACCAGCGAGTCCTGCAAGCGTCTCGCGCTTGGCGCCGCAGGCGCAGGCGAGACGCGATATCTCCGCGAGCCCGCGCGTAATGAGCGCCGCCGTAGGGTTGTGTCCAAGCCCTAGTCCGGCGATGACACCGGCAGCGATGGCGATGATGTTCTTGACCGCCCCGCCGATTTCCACCCCAACCACATCGGTCGAGGTATAGATCCTTAGCGTCCGTGACGAGAACTCTTTCTGTACCCACTGAGCCACTTCGCGGTCCTGGGAAGCCGCGACCAGCGCCGTGGGATCACCTCTTACAACCTCTTTGGCGAAGCTGGGGCCGGAGAGTGCGCAGAGTCGCGGGGCAAACCGCCGCCCCACTACACTTTGTATAAGCTCGCTCATGCGCATCAGGCGGTCCGCGTCGATGCCCTTGGTGGCGCTCACAAAGAGCATCTCCGGCCGGAGATGATTGAGCATCCGTTCGTACAGGGGGTAGCACACATGCGAGGGCACGGCCGTCAAAACGACCTCCGCCTGCTCAAGTGCCTCGCCCAAATCGTTCGTAACCGCAATACTCTGCGGAAGCTTCACCCCGGGCATGAAGAGCGCATTCTCATGCTGGGCGCGAATGCTCTCGACGACCTCTGGCTCATAGGCCCACAACGCGACCGCATGGCCGGCCTTGGCGAGCGTGGCCGCCAGTGCCGTGCCCCAATTCCCAGCGCCGATGACAGCAATTCTCTTCATAGTAAAGCTACCAGCTTTCAGCCGTCAGCTCTCAGCCTTCCTACTATTTAGATCCCGTTGCTTTCTGCCTTCTGCTTTCTTCCGCCCCAGCTTGTTCTCCGTCCCCTTGAGCAGCCGGGCGATATTCGCATGGTGGCGCGCAATGATGATGACAGCTGCCCCCGTGGCGCCAAGCACCACTTGAAACGGTGGATGCTTCATGAGATAGACCAGGACGGGGAAAGCCGCGGTGGCGACAATCGAGCCGAGCGAAATGTAGCGCCAGATCGCAACCATGATCGCGAAGATCACGAGCACGAGGACAACCTGCCAAGGGGCGAGGGCAATGAATACGCCGACTCCGGTTGCCACGCCTTTGCCACCGCGAAATTTCAACCAAACCGGGAAGCAGTGGCCGAACACCGCAGCGAATGCTGCTGCCGCCACCCAGGTGGGATTTTCTGAGGTCATCTTCGAAGCAAGCAGGACAGCAAGCAGTCCTTTTCCGGCGTCAAGGATGAAGGTGGCGACGAACCCCATGATTCCGAGGTTCCGCATGACGTTGGTGGCGCCGATGGAGCCGCTACCCGTCGCGCGAACGTCGATTCCACGCTGCCAGTGAACGATGAGGTAGCCGAACGGAATCGACCCCAGTATGTACGCGATTAGAGTTGTGAGCGGGCCGATCATTTCATTACGGGAATCGTTCCACCTTGCGATATTCTGCGCCTTGCGGCGAGAGTTTACTTTCAAACAGGAAAAACTCCGAGACCGCGAAGTTCCCCAGCTCCTGTTCACCTTGTTGGGTGAGGAGCGCCTGCAGGGCCGGCTGTGGTTGCGGCACTCTGAACCGTGCCAGCGTCAAGTGCGGTCGGAAGGCGCGCGGCTCGCGGGCGAAGCCGATCTTTCGCATAGCTTCTTCGACTTGTTCGGCGAGCTGGCCGAGACTGGCGGGCGCCTCGACCCCTGCCCAGAACACGGTCGGGCGCCGGGCATCGGGAAAGAAGCCGAAACCCTTCAATCCAATTGCGAAGCCTTCGAATCGGCCCAGATTCTTCAGGCTTTCAGATACTTCCTTAACCTTCGCCTCGGAAATCTCACCCAGGAACTTAAGAGTCAGATGGATCCCCTCCGGTTGGGTCCACCGCGCGTCGGGAGAGACGGAACGGAACGAAGCCTGCTTACGGCGCAATGCGGCACGGACGCTTTCAGGTAGGTCGATGGCGATAAAAGCACGCATCTTTAGCCAGTAGGTGGCAGGTAGCAGGTGGCAGGAGGGGAAAGATTCCCACCTTCCGACCCCTAAGACGCTGAAAAACCAGTTTAGCCTGTCATTGCGAGGAGTCCCGATCTGATCGGGACGACGAGGAATCTCGCAAGTCGTTTGCTGGCAGAGCGAGATTCCTCTCCCGCGACTGCGGGATCGGAATGACAACGTACGCAAACGTTGTTCAGCACCCGAGTAGCCCCTAGCCCCTGATCCTTCTGCGGATCATTTCCAGAGCCATTTGGGTAGCCCACAGGCGGACCCTTTCGCGATTGCCGGGGAAGCGGAATTCACGAACTTGCGTCCCCCGCTCATCGGCAAGACCGATAAAGACCAAGCCCACAGGTTTTTCAGGGGAGCCGCCAGCCGGGCCCGCGATTCCCGTGATGCCCACTCCGAGAGATGCGCCCGTTCGCGCGCGGATGCCTTCTGCCATAGCCTGGGCGACAGGCTGAGAAACGGCTCCGTGCTCCTCAATCAGGGTTGTTGGCACACCCGCTAAACTGGTCTTCAAGGCATTGCTATAACAGATCGCGCCGCCAAGGAAGAAGTTGGAACTGCCGGAGTTCCGCGTGAGTCGCTCCGCCAGCAGGCCGCCACTGCAACTCTCCGCCACGGCCACAGTTTTCTGCCGCATCACGAGGTACATCCCCACAACTTCCTCCAGCGATTCCCCGTGCGTGGAGAAGATGTATTCCCCCAGCGCAAGTTCGATCTGGTCGCCCAATTCTGCCAACCTCGCCTCAGCTTCCTGGTCGGTCGCGGCGCGGGCGCGCAGATGGATTTCGATGCCGCCCGGCTTGGCCAGAATCGTAGTGGTAGGGTTCGCATAGGACTGGTAAATCGCTGCTGCCCGTTTGTCGACTTCGGATTCGGGAAGGCCCACAACCTTGTAAACGCGAGTCTTGATCCTCTGCTCCATTGAGGCCTGCGCCAGCCGAGGCACGCAAGCGGCATCGAACATCGCCTCCAACTCGCCCGGTGGGCCCGGCAGTAGCACGACGATCTTGTGATCGTGTTCAATCCAGATGCCGGGCGCAGTTCCATTATTGTTTTCGAGCCATACGGCCCCTTCGGGGACCATCGCCTGCCGCAGGTTGTTTTCCGCCATCGGCCGTCCGAAGCGGGCAAGGCGTTCCTGAATTTGCCGGCGGATTTCGGGGACCTCGCGTAAGGGTCGGCGGAGAACTCCTGACACCACCCCTCGCGTGAGATCGTCTTCGGTGGGGCCGAGGCCACCCGTCAGGATGATCAATGGAGAGCGGGAGAGCGCCTCCCTGAGGGCAGTCGCCAGATCATCTGCACGATCTCCCACAACCGTCTTGAAGCGTACCTCAATCCCCAGGGAGTTTAGCCGCTCAGTGAGAAAGAGAGAATTCGTGTCCTGATAAAGGGGGGTCAATAGCTCTGAGCCGACGGCAATGATTTCAGCATCCATGGTAGAAGGAAAATCAGAAATCAGAAGTCAGAAATCAGAAGGTAGAAAAAAGAAGCCAGGAGTCAGAGGGAAGCATCAAATGCAGGGTGGGCAGAAGCCGGGGCGCATTAGAGCCCTTCAAAATCCGCCGTCACCAACTTGTGGCGCCCGACTCCCCTATAAGCAATTCCGCCAGCCTTTCCCTCTGTCTTCTGATTTCTAATTTCTGACTTCTGATTTGTTGTCACTTCTCACTCGTCACTGAATCAGGGGCTTGCCCTCGATGCCGACGGGTAGTTGGATCAAGGAACTGTTGGTGGCGACCATCATTGACTGCTGGCGTGTGAAGGCTAGCCCAACCATGCCGTAACCCGACACAACCCGTTCCACTTTAGCGCCGGGTGTGATGCGCACAATTCCCCGCTGACCGGCCAGCGAGGCTGCAACGTAAAGGTTACCCTCAACATCGAAGGCCAATCCCTGTGGGCGTCCCAGCCCGCGGTAGAACGAAGTTACTTCGCCGGCTGGGGTGATGCGAAATACGTGGTCGAAGCTGGAAATAGTCGGGCCAGTAAGGTAAAGGTTGCCGTCGGGGCCAAAAGCCAGATGATACGCCGCCATGCTGGGCTCGATGGTCGCAAAGACAAAAATCTGCCGGTCACGACTGATCTTGAATACCGTGCCCGTCCGGTCGCCCACGTACAAGTTCTCCTCGCCGTCGAAGGCAATCCCGGTGGCGACTCCCATGCCTTCCGCGTAAATCTCGCGGTGGCCGTCCGGACTGACTTTGTAAATTGTGCCTTCCATGCGGCTGGAAACATAAAGATAACCGGCGCGATCGAAGGCCAGCCCCGTGGGGTTCACCAGATCATTGAGGAAGGGGCGAACGACCTGTTGCCGGTCGATCTTAAACACGGAAACGGGAACCTTCTGCCCACGGCTGCCGCTGAAAGTGGTGAAAGTATTCCCGGCTGAATCGAGGGCAGGATTGGCGACGGGGTGCAGGTTATCGGCGATGGTGACGCCCACCGCTACAGAGGCAGGCGCGCTGACCGCAACTCCCGTGTCCACCGTTAAGTCACCGCTGGATACGCCTTCGGGGACGCGCACCACAAGCCGGTTGGGAGAGGTGAGGAGCAGGCTTCCGGGCTGATCGCCAAACCGCACTTGGGGCCTGCCGCGACCGTTTCGAGTGAGTCCCCGGCCCGAGATGGAGATTTCACCGCCGGGAATCGCCGCACGCGGAGTAACACGTTCAATCAACGGTTTATTCGTGGCAGATCCTTTCTTTGCAGCAGGGGGATCGGGTTTGTCGGATTTCTTCCACAAGCTCATTTGATAAAGTGTCCCAAAATTACAAGCACAATCAGGCTATAAAGACCCGCGACCACGTCATCCATCATAATACCCCAACCGCCGGGAAGTCGCTCGGCCCGCCGTGCCGGAAAAGGTTTTACGATGTCCAAGGCGCGGAATAGGATGAAACCGAAAATCAACCCCATCCACGCGACCCTCGGTGTGGCGACGAAAGTAAGGATCTGGCCGGCCACCTCATCAATTACCACTTGGCCGGGGTCAACACGTCCAAATACCTTCTCGGCTTTCCCTGCCGACCAGACTCCGACAAGGAAGAGCAGGCCCGTGAAAGCCGCCAAGGATAAGGCCAACCACAGAGGCTCGAGTGAAGTCTGGCGAAAAGCGATTACCAGAGCCAAGCCCAGTGCTGATCCGGCGGTCCCCGGCGCTACGGGAAAGTAGCCAGACCCCAAACCGGTTGCGATCCAGATGGAGAGACTGCGGCGTTCTTTAACCACTCCCCCTCTTATCGTCCTGCTCCTCCTCTTCGGTAGGGCGGTTCTTGTCCTGCCTTTCCACAGGGGTCGAAATCCGATAGCGTTCAGACAGCCAGTGGTCCAGATCGATCAGTTGGCAACGCTCACTGCAAAAGGGCCGAAAAGAGTTACCCGCCCAGGGACCGTCTTTGTGGCAAATGGGACATCGCATGGCGAGAGATTAGGCGGAAGCCGACATCGCCGCCGGTTGAATCTGGACCAGCCGTGACCCCACAGGAGGCGGCGAGTTCGGAACTAACCGCTCAGCAAAGTTTCGTGCCTCCAGGCGCGATACGAGATCGTAGTCCCCTGCTGCCGTGATGGTGGCCCAGCGGAATTCCCCGGGTCTGGGTTCTGCCCCCTCAAAATCGTTGATCAATACCTGACCATCAATTCCAGGGGCCTGCGATTCCAGCCTGCCCCGGAAGAGCAATTCCGTTTCCTCCGAGCGGCCCTCTACGAGAACCGGAAAGGAGCGGCCGACTCTTTGCCGCAGCTTGCGTCGTGAAATCCTGCGTTGCAAGGCCATGAGTCTTCGCTGGCGATGGCCCGCAACAGCCGATGGAACCTGGCCGGGCAGCGCATAGCTCGAGCCTGTTTCTTCGTTCGAATAAAGGAACACACCCAGGTGGTCAAATTGTGCTGCCTCGACAAAGCTCAGCAAAACCTTGAAATCCTCTTCCGTTTCACCCGGGAAGCCCACGATCAGAGATGTCCGCAATGTAACGCCCGGTATGGCGGCGCGAATTCTCTCAATCAAGCGCAGGAAATGTTCGCCGCTGGAACCCCGCCGCATCAACTTCAGCACCTGCGCACTCGCGTGCTGAAGCGGCAGGTCGATATACTTCGCCACCTTCGCCGTTTCCGCCACGGCCGCAATCAGCGCGTCGGTCAAACGATTGGGGTAGCAATAAAGAAACCGCACCCAAACGAGCTCAGGGATCTTGCCGAGTTCGCGCAGAAGGGACGCCAGACCGTCGCGCAGCCCCAGGTCCTCACCGTAACTCGTGGTGTCCTGGCCGACGATGGTCAACTCCCCGACGCCTGTTCGGGCCAGGTTTTCCGCTTCGCGCACCACCGAGGCGAACCTCCGGGAACGGAACCTGCCTCGCATCTGCGGAATCACACAGAAAGAACAAGGATGATCACAACCTTCAGCGATCTTCAGATAGGCGGAATAAGACGGAGTGGCGAGGACTCGGGGCGTGAGTTCGTGGTAAAGGTAGGGCTCGGCGGAGCCCTCCAGGCTGCGATCTTGGCGATCCTCCCCGCAAGCTTCCAGGACCCGCTCGAGTTCGTTGGTCCCGATAACAAAATCCACTTCGGGGATCTCTTTCAGGATTTCCTGCCGGTATCGCTCCACCAAACAGCCGGCCACTACCAGCTTTCTGGCAGCGCCGGACTTCTTGTATTCCGCCATTTCCAGGATGGTGTCGATAGACTCGCGCTTGGCAGGCTCGATGAACGCGCAGGTGTTGACAATGATGACCTCGGCCTGCTCAGCTTGGGGAGTCAACTCGTATCCCTGGCGAGCCAGCATTCCCAACATCACCTCACTGTCCACAAGATTCTTGGGACACCCGAGGCTAACCATTCCAACTTTAGTCATATATGTGCTGGCTCAGCGCGAGATGCACTAGCCTGCCCTTTCTGAGACATAGAATTTTAGCACAAGTTGGAAGGGTGCGGTGCTTGAGCCTGTTGTCGGCGACTTGTGCCGAGGGTTGTGCCCAGGCTATAATCCGCCTCGCGAGGGGGTGGCACCAGCAGTCTGGCAAGGGTCGGCTCGGTTGAACGGGGGCGCAGCCATGGCGCCACCCCGCCGCGGGTGTCTGACTATAGAGCGCGACGAAACCATGGAGGACTCAGATGTCTACTTCCCGAAGGACTTTTCTGAAGAGCACGGTTGCGGGTGCGGGTTTGGCACTGGGAGATCTGCGGGCCTTGGCCCTGGGAGCTGCTCCTGAGCCGCTGCCTGGCGCCCGGAATTCACCGCGCCTAGCTGCGGATTCCGCGGCGGCTGGGGAGTACACGCGAGGGGTGGGTGTTTACCCGGGAGACCCGCGTGAGGATTTTGGTCCGGTGCTGGTGGGAGATGCCTCGACCTACCGGAATCTGGCGCTACGGCGGCCCGCGTATCACTCCAGTTGCTACGATTACAACCTGACGGCCCAACTGGTTACAGATGGGATCAAGGATTCGCATCTCCCCGACTGGGTCGCAACCTGGGTAGGCCTTCGCGGCGAGCTCCCTAAGCACGAGCGGGAGTTCTTCCTGGACCACAACCCAATGACCGACGTCGACTTGCGGGGTCCGCGCCCGTGGGTGCAGGTTCAATTGGGAGGCGGGGCGAGGGTTCCGGAGATCGACCTTGTTGACGTCCTCCTCATCGCGCCCCGCAACTTGAAACCGGAGGACCTGGGTGTTGCCGTCTTGGTCTCCGACGACGGACGGGAGTGGAAGGAATTGGGTAAGGTAACTAATCCGAAGCCCGTACCCGTTACTGGCTTCCCGAGAGGCTTTCCGCAACCTGGGCAACGGTTCCAGCCTTCCATTCCTCTTCGTTCAGCTTCTCAAAGCCGCTTCTATCGAATCGAACTCGAAGCTGCCAACGCCCCGCCGTTCGCGTTCTTCATGGAATGGCAAGTCTGTGAGGTGGGATTCTTCCATCAGAACCAGAGAGTGGAAATTGGCGGGCCTTATAGCTTCACGAGTGCGTGGATGAGCGCGGGTTTGGGTGAGGAGTGGGTTTATGTCGACTTGGGCGCTCGCTGTGAATTCGACCGTGTGGTGTTGTATTGGATCGCGCGCGCTGCGGAGGGTTCCCTCCAGGTTTCCGACGATGCGCAGAATTGGCGGGACATTCAACCCCTGCCTGAGGGAACAGGGAACACTGACGACCTCAGACTGGCGGAGCCCGTCCAGGGAAGGTACGTGCGCGTACTGATGCAGCGGCCCACCTCGCCGCATGCGTACATTCTGAGCGAAATGGAGGTTTATGGGCGGGGCGGATTTGTCGTGCAACCGAAGCCCGCGCCCGCAGCTCGACCTGACGGGCGATTGGACCTCGCGGGAGGCGCTTGGCGCCTGCAACGAGATTCCCTTGTGAACGCGGACGGAGCAACACTCTCCAAGGTGGGATTCCAGGACCAGGATTGGGTTATTGCCACCGTGCCGGGCACAGTGCTCTCCTCTTATCTGAATATCGGTGCAATTCCTGATCCGAATTACGGCGAGAATCAGTTGCTTATTTCCGATTCGTTTTTCTACGCAGATTTCTGGTACCGGAACGAGTTCACGGCGCCGGCATTGACCGAGGGTCAGCGCGCTTGGCTGAACTTCGACGGGGTTAACTGGAAGGCGGACGTCTTCCTGAACGGCGAAAGACTCGGGCGGGTAGAAGGTGGCTTCATGCGCGGCCGGTTCGACGTCACGGGACGCCTGCTCGCTGGCCGCAAAAACGCGCTGGCCGTCCGCATCGAGAAGGATGACACCCCCGGAAGCATGAAGCAGAAGACCTTCGAGAGTCCGGGCAAGAATGGGGGCGCGCTCGGAATCGATAATCCCACCTACCACGCCTCCATTGGTTGGGACTGGATTCCCACCATTCGCGGCCGCGACACGGGCATCTGGGGCGATGTCTACCTTACCCTCAGCGGGGCCGTTACCATCGAGAATCCGTTCGTTACGACCACCCTCCCGCTGCCCGATACCTCGCGTGCCGACGTGAGTATCGAGGTCGAGTTAGTGAACCACGCCTCCAAGCCTGTCACCGGAACTCTGCGCGGACGCCTGGCGGAGTTGCAGTTCGAGCAGCGCGTTTCCGTCGATGGCTCTGCGACGCAGAAAGTGAAGTTTGACCCCTCGAACACTCCGGCCCTGCGGCTGCAGAATCCCAAGCTCTGGTGGCCTGCGGGATACGGCGAGCCGCACTTGTACGCTCTGGAGCTGAGCTTCGAGGCGCCGGAGCGCCAGGTATCAGACACCAAGGCGTTCGAGGTAGGCGTTCGGCAAATGTCCTACAGCGAAGAGGGCGGCGCCTTGCGGATTTGGATCAATGGCAGGCGGTTTGTGGCGCGCGGCGGGAATTGGGGTTTCGGCGAGTCCATGCTGCGTTATCGCGCGCGCGAATACGATGCGGCGGTACGTTATCACCGCGAAATGAACTTCACGATGATTCGCAACTGGGTAGGGCAGGTCGGTGACGAGGAGTTCTTTGCGGCCTGTGATCGGCACGGCATCATGGTCTGGCAAGAGTTCTGGCTGGCGAACCCGGCGGATGGGCCGGACCCGGAGGATGATGACCTGTTCATGCGCAACGTAAATGACTCGGTCCTGCGGTTTCGAAACCATCCCTCGATTGGCCTTTACTGCGGCCGTAATGAAGGCAACCCACCTCCGCCTCTTGACGGGGGCATCAGGAAAGTGCTGGCGGAAAAACATCCCGGCATTCATTACATCTCCAACTCCGCCTTTGGGGTTGTCAGCGGCGGCGGGCCTTATAGGGCAATGCCCCTCAACTTCTACTTCACCCTGGGCGCCGACCCGAAGCTGCACAGTGAAATGGGCATGCCGAATATACCCCCCATGGAAAGCGTGCGCGCGATGATGCCCGAATCGGCCTTGTGGCCGCAGGGGCTCGTCTGGGGCCTGCACGATTTCTGCCTGGGTGGCGCGCAAGGCGGTGAGAGCTTCCGGACCATGATCGAGTACGACTACGGCGGCGCCGGCAATGTGGACGAATGGGTTTCACTCGCTCAATTCATCAATTACGAAGGTTATCGCGCCATGTTCGAGGCGCAGAGTAAGTACCGCATGGGGCTCCTCCTCTGGATGAGCCATCCTTGCTGGCCCTCGTTCGTCTGGCAGACCTACGATTACTATTTTGAACCCACGGCGGCGTACTTTGGGTGCAAGAAAGGGTGTGAACCGCTCCACATTCAGTGGAACCCAGCCACCGAGAGCATCGAAGTGGTCAACTACAGCGCCGGGAACATGCGAGGCTTGACCGCCACGGTGGAAGTCCTGAACATGGACGGGACGAAGCAATGGGAGAAGTCCGCAACCCTGGATAGCACGGAAGACAGCGTCGCCCCGTGCATCAAGATGGAGTATCCGCCCGAGCTGACGTCATTGCACTTCCTGCGGCTCGCCTTGACGCACGGGGCTGAGACGGTCTCCACGAACTTTTACCTGCGGGGCCGGGAGGAGGGCAATTATCGGGCCATTCGCCAGTTGCCCAGGGTCAACCTGGAAGCGGCAACGCGCGTCGACCGCCAGGGAAATCGCTGGCAGTTAACGACCGAGCTGCATAATCCGTCGAGCCAGCCGGCGCTGATGATCCGCCTGAAAGCTGTGAGGGAGAAGAGTGGAGACCGGATCCTGCCGGCAATTTACAGTGACAACTACATCGCATTAATGCCCGGCGAGCGGCGAACCATTCAGACGGAGTTGGAGCACGCCGACACGCGTGGCGAGACGCCGCGAGTCGTAGTGGAGGGGTTCAACGTTGGGCACGTGACCCAGATGTAGCAGCAGCGCCGCCGCAAAGGGGACAGGACCGGCGGGCTTCAATATCCTCACCGCTCGTGGGGCGGTGATGTTGTACCTGTAGTCCCTCTCCGCTTTTGATGAAGGATATTCATTTGCGCTTGGCTGTGGTATGGTGAGCCTACTATGAACAGACCAGACTCCTTCTCACGTCGTTCGTTCCTGGGCCTTATGGCTGCGGTGCCGCTTGCGGCTGCGATGCCGGAGTCGAAGGAAATTCCTGTAGGACTTGAACTCTACTCGGTGCGCAAGGACTTGCAGAAAGATCTGATGGGGACTGTCCGGGGCGTGGCGAAGATGGGTTACCAGTGTGTCGAATTCTTCGCTCCTTACTACGCCTGGACGCCCGACTATGCAAAGCAGGTTCGCACCGAGCTGGACGCTCTCGGCATCCGTTGCTACTCAACCCACAACGGATTGCAGTCGTTCACTCCGGGCGGAATCGCCAAGGCGATTGAGTTGAATAAAATCCTGGGGGCCCGGTACATCGTGCTGGCCCACCCGGGCGAGGTCAGCGGCCTGGATGACTGGAAGCGCATAGCGGAAACACTCAACACAGCAAACGACACCTTGAAAGGGCAGGGCTTGCTCGCGGGCTATCACAACCACGAGCTGGAGTGGAAGCCGGTCGCCGGCCAAAAGCCGATGGAACTGCTGGCCGCAACGCTCGACAAGAGCATCATCCTGCAACTGGACGTCGGGACATGCTTGGAAACCGGCAATGACGCCGTGGCCTGGATCAATCAGAATCCTGGACGAATCCGCTCGATGCACGTCAAGGATTGGTCTCCAGAAAGAGGCTATCGGGTCCTGACAGGCGAGGGGACGGCGCCCTGGAAGAACATTTTCGCCGCCGCCGAAAGCACGGGGGGAATCGAGTACTACCTGATCGAACAGGAAGGCAGCGATTACTCCGAGATGGAAACCGTTCAGCGCTGTCTCGCGGCGTTTCGTAAGCTGCACGGCTGAGCCGGTCCCATCGACCGACCCCACCTAATTGGCGAGGGCATCGCAACTGTAGTTGGACATTCGGCTCTAATGCGCCTGTCTTCGAGTTAGCGGGCCGCCAACCATGCGCAAAAGACTTGTTCTTTCTCCATCGCGATTTCTTTCTTCTGCCCATGGGCGACTGCGTACTGCCGACTTCTTTTGGACTCCTGGCTTCTGACTCCTGATTCCTGGATCCTGAATTCCTGATTCCTGCTCTCATGCCGGACGAAGTCTTGATCATCGGCGGCGGTTTCTCGGGTCTGGCGGCGGGTGTCGCACTGGCGGAAGAGGGGCACGGTGTGCGCTTGCTCGAACAGAAGCCCCACCTGGGCGGGCGGGCGCGCTCCTTTCTTGATCCCGCAACGGGCTCCGTGGTAGATAACGGCCAGCACATCATCATGGGCTGCTGCCATTCGACCATTCACTTCCTTTCGACTATCGGAACTCTGGACCGCATTCGGTTTCAACAGCACTTGACCCTCCGTTTCCTTGACCGAAATGGGCGGCTGACAGCGCTTCAATGTCCCGGCCTGCCTTCGCCCTGGCATGTACTGCTCGGCGTGCTACGCTCCGGAAGTTTCTCTTTCAAGGACAAACTGGAAGTCTTGCGTCTCGGACGATCGCTCCAGTGGGCGAGGGCGATGGACCGTGGCTTGGAAAAGCTGAGCGTGCGCGAATGGCTCACCAGGCTTGGCCAATCCGAGAGCTTGCAGCGCAATTTCTGGGACCTGCTCTGTATTGCGGCACTCAATGAGGACCCCAGCCAGGCCAACGCGGGGCTGTTTGAGCGGGTGTTGCAGTTGGCGCTTTTCTCCTCGCCGGCGGATTCACGGATCGGGATTGCCCGCGTTGGTTTGAGTGACGTGTATGTGGATGCTGCCACAGCCTACATTCGGGCGAGGGGCGGGCGAGTTGAGTGCAGCCGCAGCGTGGCCAGTCTACTGGTTTCCGAGGGGCAGTGCCGGGGCGTGCGCCTTTCCAGTGGCGAGGAAATTGAGGCGGAGAGCGTGTTGAGCGCCGTGCCCTCGTTTCAGCTTGCGAGCTTGTTGCCTGGCGAACTGCTCCGCTTCGAGCCTTTCTTCGCCCCAGTCGTTTCCCTTCGGCCTGCGCCGATCATTTCCATCAACCTCTGGTTTGACCGCCCGATCACCGAGCTTGATTTTGTTGGATTGCGCGGCACCACGGTCCAGTGGCTCTTCAACAAAGGCAAGATTCTTGGCTCGGGTGAGAATTATGTTTCGCTCGTTTTGAGCGGCGCACATCGGTATATCGGACGCGGCAAAGAAGAATTGTTGGCCATGGCTTTGCGTGAGCTAGGCGACCTTTTCCCGGAAGCGCAGAAGGCCAAATTGCATCATGCCCTCGTTATCAAGGAGCGCTTCGCCACCTTCTCGCCCACCTGGGAAGCTGAGCAGTTACGCCCGACGGCCCGGACGCCAGTGCGCGGCCTATACCTGGCGGGCGATTGGACTGCTACAGGCTTGCCGGCCACCATTGAAAGTGCGGTGCAGAGTGGTTACACTGCTGCGAGGGCTATTCTGGACGATGGCTGAATTCATTGACTGAGGTGGAGATGCAAACAGGCGCAAATGCATTTCGAATGGCATTCCTTCTAGCCATCCTGACTCTGGTTTTGTGTTGGTCCATGCTGCCGCCAAAGAACGGAGACCTGCTTGCCAGCGGGCCAAGCTCTGCTGCGGCCAAGGGCGGACAAGCACGCGGTAAGCTTGCTGACCCTCGACTGAACCCTGCCTACCGCTTTGAAAAAGGCGGTTGGGTTTATGTTCACTTGGAGGGAACGCCCGGCCAGATCGGTTTCCAGCACGGTTACTTGTTGGCCCCTGAGATAGCGGACGCCTTCGAAGCCGTGAAGCTGCAAGACACCCACAGCACCAAGAAGGATTGGGATTTCTTCCGCAAGGCCGCGCACGAGATGCTTTGGCCGAAGATCGATCAGGAATGCCAAGAGGAACTCGAGGGAATCAGCGAGGGCCTGAAGGCACACGGCGTCTTGATGGATATCGACGACGTGGTGGCGCTGAATGCCTTCGAGGAACTGCCGGACTACTACGTTCCCTGGTATAACTCGCAGCACAAAGTGGCCAGCGCGCCACACCTGGTCAGCCCCGGCAACTGTAGCGCCTTCGTCGCCACCGGCAGCTATACCCGCGACCACAAGATCGTGATCGCGCACAACAACTGGTCGGGCTATCTGGATGGTGAACGCTGGCGAATCATCTTCGACATCGCGCCACGGCACGGAAATCGCATCCTGATGGACGGCTTCCCCGGCGTCATCACCAGCGACGACGATTTCGGCGTGAACTCCAGCGGCATCATGGTGACCGAGACGACTATTACGCAATTCGACGGGTGGGATCCGAATGGCAAGCCGGAGTTCATGCGCTCCCGCAAGGCGCTCCAATATGCGAGTTCGTTTGACGACTATGTGCGCATCATGCTGGACGGCAATAACGGCGGCTACGCCAATGATTGGCTGCTGGGCGATCTCAAGACCGGCGAAATCGCTCAGTTCGAGCTGGGTCTGAAGGCGCATCAGTTCTGGCGCGCCAGGGATGGCTATTTCGTGGGTTCAAACTTTGCCCGCGATCCGAAAGTGCTGGCTGAAGACACTACGTTTGATATTAACAATCTCGAGAATTCTCCTAACGCCCGCAGGGTCAGGTGGGAAGAGTTGATGAAGGAATCGAAGGGCAAGATCGACGTGAAAATGGCCGAGAAATTCATGGCCGATCATTACGATTCTTACCAGAAGAAGGTGGACCCTGACGAGCATTCTCTCTGCGGACACGGGGATCTTTCCCCTCGCGGCGAACCGGTTTGGGAATGGGGGCCTTACTATCCTGGTGGCGCGGTGCAGGGAAAGGTCATGGATGCCGCGATGGCTAAAGCGATGAGCTTTTACGCGCATATGGGCCACCCTTGCGGAAGGGATTTTCTTGCCGCACCCTTTCTTAAAGCGCATCCCGAATTCGCCTGGGAAGCGCCCCTGCTGCGCGATATGAAGGCCG
Organism: Acidobacteria bacterium UBA7540; assembly: GCA_002478145.1. The sequence continues at coordinate 6,146 of DLMI01000104.1, read as the reverse complement.
GTCCTTGGACGCTGTTCAAAGTCGGCCAAAGACAACCGTAAACGCTTCTCACTAGAATTCTGACCATGCATTCTTCGATTTCCCGTGCCGCTTGCACCCGAGAGGAGTAGAATGAATACATGAGAAAGCGGCGAGATGTACGTATAACGAAGAAGGTCAGGCGGCTAAAGAACCCAGTCGCCGCGGTCGACGAGCACCTCCACCCTTTTCCCCAACTCTGTCCTGTTGCGAGTGGGCCCGGCGTTGCCGCGGTTCTCGAGCGCGCCAGAATCCCCTATAGGAAAAATCCTCTCGCCGAAGACGAAGCTCTCAACCTGATTTGTGATGCCCGAAGCGATGAGCCTACCTATCCTCTAGAGAAGCTGCTTAAGAAATTCAAGCACGGACCTACTACCCAATAGCCATCCTCGTATTGATAGATAATAACTCGTCGTATATTATCGCATTGTAGGACGCGCCGCCATGGCACGCCGGGTTTCGTAAAGCGGGAATTTCTCGGTCAGGGCTTCGACCTGGCCGTGGATTCGTTTCTGCACGGACTCATCTTCAACGTTGTGCAGCACCTCGGTGATCCACTGCGCGATGAGCTCCATCTGCGGCTCCCGGAGCCCGCGCGTGGTGACGGCGGGCGTGCCGATGCGGATGCCGCTGGCGACCATGGGAGGGTTGGTATCGAAAGGAATGACGTTCTTGTTGACGGTGATGCCGGCGTTTCCGAGGGCCTTTTCGGCCTGCTTGCCTGTTACCTTGTTTGAAAACACATCCACCAGCATCAGGTGAGTGTCGGTGCCGCCGGAGACGATGCGGAAGCCGTTGCCGGCCAGGGCATCGGCCAGCGTGCGGGCGTTCAGGACGATCTGCTTCTGATACTCGCGGAACTCCGGCTGAAGGGCTTCCTGGAAGCAGACGGCCTTGGCGGCGATGACGTGCATCAGCGGCCCGCCCTGGATACCGGGGAAAACGATCTTGTCGAGCTCCTTCGCATACTGCGCCTTGGAGAAGACCGCGCCGCCGCGTGGTCCGCGCAACGTCTTGTGGGTGGTGGTGGTGACGAAATCCGCGTGGGGAATAGGGCTGGGATGGAGGCCTGCCGCAATAAGCCCCGCGATGTGCGCCATATCCACCATCAGCAGCGCGCCGCTCTGTTTGGCGATGGCGGCGAAGCGCTCGAAATCCAGGAGGCGCGGGTAAGCGCTGGCGCCGGCCACGATGAGCCTTGGTTTGTGCTCCTGGGCCAGCCGCTCGAGCTCGTCGTAGTCAATTGCCTCCGTGTCCTTCCGTACACCGTAAGAAACGATCTTGTACATCTTCCCGGAGAAGTTCAGCGGGTGCCCGTGCGTCAGGTGGCCGCCGTGGGCAAGGCTCATGCCCAGTAGGGTGTCGCCCGGCTTGAGCACGGTCATATAAACGGCTTGGTTGGCTTGGCTGCCGGAGTGCGCCTGCACGTTGGCGTGCTCCGCGCCGAAGAGCTTCTTGGCGCGCTCGATGGCCAGAGTCTCAGCCACGTCCACAAACTCGCAGCCGCCGTAGTAGCGCTTGCCCGGCAATCCCTCGGCGTACTTGTTGGTCATCACGGACCCAAGGGCCTCGAGTACCGCCTCGCTGACGAAATTCTCCGAGGCGATCAGCTCCAGCGTCCGCGCTTGGCGGTCAACTTCCTGGTCGAGGGCCTGGGCGATTTCAGGGTCAACTTCGCGCAAGGAGCGTGAACGTAAAGGGAGGGAAGTGCTCATACTTTTTTCTCCAAGTGATAGCGTTGGTCAATGGCGTCGATTTTCTCCACCCGCCGCTCGTGGTGTCCTCCAGCGAAGGGGGTCGAGAGCCACGTGTCCACAATTTGATGCATGCTTGCTTCGTCAATCATCCGGCCGCCCAGGGTGAGAACGTTGGCGTTGTTATGCTCGCGCGCCAGGCGCGCGGAAATCGTATCGTTGGCAGCCGCGGCGCGGATGCCAGGGACTTTGTTGGCGGCAATCATCATCCCGATGCCCGTTCCGCACACCAACACGCCGTAGTCGGCCTGCTTTGCCGCCACCTGCGCCGCTACCTTCTCCGCGAAGTCGGGATAGTCCACGGGCTCTGAATTCGATGGGCCGTGGTCTTCAACCTCCAGGCCTTTGTTCTTGAGGTACTCGCGGATTTTCTCCTTCAAGGCAAAACCAACATGGTCTGCCGCCAGTGCGATCTTCATTTTTTCCACCCCGGTGCAGCCCTGGAACTCCTCAGGAGGGCCGGCCATGTTTTCCCAGCCCCGTTTGATATTCTACCGGACAAGACCCAATGGCGCAAACAACGACTTCCACGTGAACATTGAGTGATTGGTTCGTCGAATCATTGAGTCATTGAAAAGCGGTGCGAGAGCCGCGGGCAATTCTGAAGTATGAAGCATGAAGTATCAAGTATGAAGTGTGAAGTATGAATTCCCCCTTCCTCTCCACTGCTTTCTGTCTAATGCCTTTGAAGTGCCGCAGGTCCGGAGAGCGGGACCTGCGCTACGCCTGCCTACTGCCTAATATCACTCTAGTGGCTCCTGAATCCTGTTCTTCCCCACCTACGACCTGCGACCTACCACCTAGGTCCTTTCTTTTCAACAACATTCCCGCTTTTGAGGGCTAAGCATCTTTCTTTTCATAGACATTCCCGCTTTGCCTTGGCTTGTTGAAAGCCAGCCCTTTGTTTTCATAGACATTCCCGCGTCGGTCGTTCATTTTTTGAAGTTACTACTTCTTTCTCTTCCCCTGTGGAGAAGGCATTCTGTCCCACGCCGCCGTGCGGGCGGCGCGTCCCGCCAGCCCGAACTCCCCCAAAACCAGCGGGCAATGGGCAGCGGGGGGCGGCAGTCGGCGGTGGCAAGAAGTAAGGAGGCAACCCACAATCCATAATATTATTCACAATTCAGCATTTTTCTTCCGCAACCCCACTTACTAACCTAGCCTATCCTATTCCGTTTGTCAAGAGACACGGTGTCCGCGGTGGTGTCCCAATATGGGATGTAGGGCCGGGGCTTGCCCCGGCCAGGCCGTCCCGTCCCGCCTTGCGGGAGAGGCGGCCCTACGGTCGAAGTAGGACACTACAACTGTCCGCCACCATTCTGGTAGCCGAGCGGCGGTGACCCGCCGCAAACTAGTCGTGAGCTTCGTTCGGCGCGTATGCTCCTCGTTTGTCCTTAACGGGGATCTCCGAGTCGTCCACAGGCTTGAAGGAGCCGTGGCGGCTCGGGTCCGGGACCAGATAGTCGGCTAGCTCCCAGCGCATCCCATCCTCAAAGAACCCCCCGTCCAGATTGATGAAGCACCTGCTGATCGTGGAAAATGGCTGGCGCTCTTCAATCCTCCTCCGAATCTCATCGGCGTAAGGCGCGAAGGATATCTTCATCTCTTGACCGGGCCGAAAATCGAGGGGCCGCGCGCTTCCCTGGTCAAACTTGTTCCCTTCGACCGTATACGCGGCATTGTCAGGCATTCGCCCCAGGTCAATGGGCTGACAGATCTCGTGTCCTGTCGTCTCGGTGTCGGGAAAACAGATATGCATATCAAGTTCCACAAAATTCTCTGAACTCCGGTTCCTGATCGTAAAGGTCAGTTTTTTCAGCCAGTCGTCCCCAGCCTGGAACGGCACCCCGGAAGGCCCCTTAAGACGGTTGAAGAACCCCGGCGTAATGACTTGCTTGCCAACAGTAACTTTGACGACCCTTGCCGAGTCGCGGGGACAGTCTCGTTCAATCTCCACGAATTTCGATCCACCCATCAAAGCGTCCTGGGCCTGGACGACCGGAACGACGCTTACCTTGTCCCAGATTTGGACCATGAGTACGCAAGCGATAACCGTACCCAGCAGGCAGCACGCAATTAAACTAAGCCATTGTAATCCTCTAAGCATTGAGGTGCTCCTTTCGTTAGCGTTCACAACGACTACCAACAGTCGCGCCACGGCGTGGCGGGTGGCGCAGACATGCCGTAGTTTGCATGTCTGCGATGAACCAGAGAGACTGAAGGAGCAGAATAGATGGCAATATGGCCATGCTCAGAACTCAGCGCGAATCGCAGACCCGCCGCGGCGGGTCTGCGCCACCCAGGTGGGTGCGCATGGGACTCTATCCAGTGTAGTGCAGTTTATCGGCGGGTGGCGCAGACATGCCGTAGTTTGCATGTCTGCGATGAACCAGAGAGACTGAAGGAGCAGAATAGATGGCAATATGGCCACGCTCAGAACTCAGCACAAATCGCAGACATCAAAAAGAAGCTGTGAAAATATTGACAAAACCGGATTTTTCTCCTGCAAATAACTGAAAACACGAGGGCGAAAACGGCCAAAATCAATATTTTCACAGCTTCAAAACGATGTCTGCGGGCCTTATATTCGAAGGATCCTTGCGGTGCGCAGCGGGGTTAGTTAAGCGGCGGTGGCCCGGTGGACTCGCGGATAACCACTTCGGGGTCGATCGAGAAGCCGCGGCCCTGCACCTGCCCACCTTCGGGTGGAACGAGAGCTTCGAACGACAGGCGTCCAATCTTCTCCCGAGGGATATTGACCGTGGTGAGAGCCGGACAGGCGTACCCGGAGAGACTGATGTTATCGTAGCCGGTCACGGACACGTCCTCGGGAACCCGCAAGCCACTTTCCCGAAGTGCCTTCAGCACTCCCAGGGCCATGTAATCGTTCACGCAGATGATCGCCGTGGGCCTGAAGCCAGTGGCCAGCAGGGTCCGCGTCGCCTGCTCTCCTCCTGCGGGTTCGTCCCGGTCTGCGACGGTGGTGAACTCCACGGCTCCGGCATGACGCTTCATCGATTCCACGAAGGAAACTTTGCGGTCAAGGAGCGGCTCCAGGCTGGTGTGGTGGCCCACAAAGGCCATGTGCCGGTGCCCGAGCGAGTAGAGGTATTCCACGGTCTTTTGAATTCCCTTTTGATAATTCACCCGGATGTTCGAAATGTTCTTCGCCGGCGTCCCCACGTCGTAAAAGACAATGGGGAGATTTGACTCGATGAGCTCCTGCATGAGGGTTGGCTCCATTTCGGAGACAATGACCGCCAGCCCCGCCACACGACGGCCCATCATCAAGTGCACACTGTTTACCAGCCGACGTGGGTTGTAGTCGGTGTTGGCCACCACCACCTCGTAAGCATGGCGGCGCGCTTCCGATTCCAGACTCCGGAAAATGTCCAGGAAAAACGGGTTCTCCAGATTGGAGACGATCATACCCAAGGTGCGGCTTCTGCCACCTGCTAAGGTTCGAGCGTGGATATTGGGATGATACTTGAGATCTTGAACCACTTTCAGGACACGCGCTTTAGTAGTGTTCCTAACCGGACCGACTTCGTTAAGGACGCGAGAAACCGTGGCAATGGAAACCTTGGCTCGCTTGGCGACATCTTCCAGTTTCATGTGGGATTCGGACCTCGCAACAAGGGATTGTCATAGGCGAAAAGTGAAAGCGCTTCGCTAGAACTAAGCGTCTGCGTAAGATTAACATAAAAGCCTGGCGCAAGGCTATTCTCTGCTGGTTTCAGTCCGTTTGCAAGAGGTTGCCGGGAAGGGGGGTACCCTGCTGCCGTCCGGGAAAAGGTCTGTGAGGTTTTTGCGCTCGGAGCGTCCCATTTCTACTTCTCATGCTCCGCGAATTTGTCAGAGGAGATTTGATGAGGCTACAATCTGAAATGAGATGGAGCGAACGAAGTTCGAGGCACTCGTGGCGCAAGCCCTGCATGGCCTGCCTAAGGCGTTTCGTGAGAAGCTCACGAATGTAGCGATTATCGTGGAAGACCTGCCGCCGGAGCAAGCGGAGAGGGGAGGATTGCTGCTGGGGCTGTTTCACGGCATCCCGCGCACGGAGAAGAGCGTCTTCTTCTCCAGCCCGCCGGACCGGATTTTTCTTTATCAGCGAAACATCGAGGCGGTTTGCAGCAACGAGGCGGAGGTGCGCCGGCAGATCCGCGCGACGCTGCTCCACGAAGTGGGGCACTATTTTGGGCTCAGTGAAGACGAATTGCGCGGGCTTTGAACGACAGGTGCCAGGTGCCAGGTTTCAGGAGGCGGATGGAAGGACACAACACGGCTGCAACTCCAACTTTCGAATTGGGGTCCATTCCGTATTTCCCGTTTCGCAAGGGCACTCATCCCCGGTGCTGATTCCGATGAAGGTGG
>DLMI01000248.1 GCA_002478145.1 Acidobacteria bacterium UBA7540 | reverse complement strand
GCCGGTTATGTCGGCAAACCGTAGATGTGGTGCCCACGTTCGCCTAGTGGTTCCTCTCGGATAACGGCGCACTCTGCCAGAATAAGGGACAGGAAGCGTGCGCGGCGTCCAACAGTTGAAGACCTCGCTCTACGCCTTAGCCTTTATCATAGATGGTTGGTGGTTGAGGGGAGCCATGCTAGACGTGATCGCTCCGTAGATCGCGCTGCCGCGACGAGCGGACCTCCTACCTCGGCATCTGATGCTTCAGGAACGTCCCCTGCTCAAGTTCCTTGAATGCTTGCCGAAGCTGTTCTTGCGTGTTCATCACAATCGGGCCGTACCACGCCACGGGCTCCTCAAGCGGCTTTCCCGAGACCAGCAGGAACCGGATTCCGTCGTCCCCGGCCTGAACCGAGAGTTCGTCGCCGCGATCGAAGAGCACGAGCGAGCGGTTGTCCGCCTCCGTGGGAGGCGACGTGTCCGCCCATCCGGCCGGTTCCGTGGGCACCGCCAGGGGACCCGACGCGTTGCAGAACTTTCCCGCTCCGGCGAAAACGTACGCGAAGGCATGGCGAGTCGTCTCGACCGGCAAGGTCTTCCTCTTGCCCGGCTGAACCGACACATCGAGGTAGATCGGGTCGGCGGCGATCCCGTCCACGGGGCCAGTCTTCCCCCAAAAGCTCCCGCAGACGACGCGAACCTGGGTGCCGTCGTCATCCGCGATTAGGGGGATGTCGACCGCCTTCACCTCCTGGTAACGCGGCGCCGTCATCTTGAGAGACGCCGGAAGGTTGGCCCACAACTGGAAACCATGCATTCGGCCGTCTTGATCACCCTTCGGCATCTCCTGGTGGATGATGCCGCTCCCCGCCGTCATCCACTGAACATCGCCGGCGGCGATGGCACCGCTGTGCCCAAGGCTGTCGCCGTGCTCGACGGTTCCCGCGAGGACGTACGTGATGGTCTCGATCCCGCGGTGGGGATGCCATGGGAAGCCAGCCAGGTAATCCTCCGGACGGTCGTTCCGGAAGTCGTCGAGGAGGAGAAACGGGTCGAACTCGGACGTGTTGCCGAAGCCGAACGCGCGGCGCAGGTGAACGCCCGCACCTTCCAGGGTCGGCTTCGCCCTGATGAGCCGCTTAATAGGTCGAAGGGACATATTATCCTCCAGTATCAAGAGACTACACCGTTGAACGCTGGGCTGCAAGTGCTCCAACCGATTCTCGGTTGCGAATATGCAACCAGTGTGCAACCATAAATGGGTAATTCCTCGATGGGCCTGTAGCTCAGAAGGATAGAGCAACGGTTTCCTAAACCGTGGGTCGGGGGTTCGAATCCCTCCAGGCCTACCATTCTTTCAATAACTTACATGCAGTCCTTGATTCGGCGTCACAGATAGCGTCACAGTTAAGCGAGAGGGCGGGGTCTGAGGCCCCGCCTTCTGCCTCTCCAGTTCCTGCTATGCCGCCTGCAACCGCTGCCCCACAGCGTCTGATGCTGACCTCGGATTGTCGCATTCATCAATTGCATTCAGCGGCGGTCAGGTGTATGTTACCGATTCGTGTGTCGGTCTACCGGAGACAACCACCGGAAACAACAACCGCGGCCCCGCGTGACGAGCGAGGGGCGCATGAAATCACCGTAATGGAGGCAACACTCATGAAACCAGTTGGTCTTATCAACACGGGAGTTCTGCTCCTTCTTCTCGGAACCATTGCTCCTGCCTACGCACAGCATGAGCAACAGGAAGAGGAGCGCGCCAAACCGCAACAGGGGCAGCAACATCAGCAGAAGCAACCCGCACAGCAACAGCATCAGCAGGCGAAACCCGCACAGCAACAGCATCAGCAGCCGGCTAATAGACCTGCGCAACGACCGCAACAAAGCTCCGGCGGCGCCTATCATGGCGGCGTCCAGCCCACGGGCGCCACCTATGGCGGCGTTCACCATAGCGGCGTTCCACAACACCAAGGGCAGGTGCGCAGCGGTTTCGTCCAGTCTCGCGCCAGTTCGTGGAATAACGAACACCGCACCTGGCAGCAACGCGGCGGCTACAACGGCTACCGAGTTCCCGAAGACCGCTTCAGGCTCTACTTCGGGAGTGGGCACTTTTTCCGCATCAACGCCCTTCCGATGCTCTTCGTAGGCGGATATCCGCGCTTCCAGTACGACGGCTATTGGGTTACGTTCGTTGATCCGTGGCCGGAAACGTGGCCTCCGAACTGGTACGAAACCGACGACGTATATCTTGATTACACTGGCGATGGGTATTACATATACGACCGCAACTATCCGGGCATCGGGATCGCAGTCACTATCTCGTTTTAGCAAGATGGAAAGGAACTGCGAGGACGCCTTCGTTTCTGAACCCTTAAAGGCAGTTCTTGCGGGCTCGGTGCGGTAACAACAGACGGGTGATTTTTAGTGGGTCAGACGGGGGTGGTCGAAGCGCTGGTAGCTGCTGCTTCGAGCATGGTGAGTGATATCTCTACCGTCTGGACGTGAAACCTGGCATGTTTCAGGATGGCCATGAACGCGATGGAATCATCGCGAACGATCATTTGCTCGCACTCCACCGCGGCGATCTGGTGGGGTGACACCTGGAAGGTCTCAGGAACCCAGACTTTTTCCTTCTCTTCAATTGCAGGCTCATCCAGGGGAAACACGACGACATGCCCAGTGCGTGACGAAAATTATGGCTCCGCTCACAGACGTAAACCCGTTTGAACGCGATTGCATTCTTCGGGCTTGCCTGTCGCTAAATATCGCTTTAATACAGCGCGAAAGTCCTAGTTATTCGCTGAAACCATTTTGAAAACGCGCCTCCAGAGCGTCTCAAACACTGGTCCGCCCTTCTCGGTCATGCTCACTTCAAAAAGATGCTCCAGGTTGGCATGTGAGATATACGCGATTACGATCTCTTTAGCCATCTGTTTGTCCGCATTGATTTGAGCTTGTTGGATCGCGTTTACCATGAGAGACCTCCATCAAGGTTTTCGGCGTGGCGTTTCCTTTGCCGGTTCGCCGCGCCCACCCATGGTAACAGACTACAAGCCTTTTCCCATCGAATAGCTGAATGGACATGATGTCTGCCACAACCTACCATGGTTACCTGAGTCAACCGGATATCCCACTTGGCCAACTCGGAAGAAACTGTGGGCCAAGTAAACTCGACTGAAAACTGCGTTCAGCGGCGGTCATGTCTATCTTATCGGTCGGGCCGGAGGTCGATAATGGAAATTCCGGTATACACATCGAGTTTAGGCAGTGTAGCCGAAATGGGACAAATCTGGCAGACACTGCGGGTTTTGAGGTATCCCCGGGACCCGAGTTACTTCCGGAAGCCTTTTAGGTACAGCATTTTGCATTTCTCCGAGCCAGATGGCCTGTCGGACCGCTTCCCGTCGGGTGGCGAGTTCGATTTGGCATCCTGTGTGCTGACAAACTCTGAGGATGAGTGCGCTATATTCCCCAGTTGTCGTTATCCCTGAGTACTCGATTTGGGTAATGGCAGGTTTGCAAAGCCTAGATAACGGTTCGGATAGGTTCTCGATTCTGGCCTACGTTCAAGCACGGCGTCGGGCAAAAACGGCAGGGATGTGATGCCGACAAAAAAGTCTGCAACGGTGGATCGCATGGACACGCCTGGAAAGACGTTTAAGTCACGAATTCTTCCGCTTCTTGTGGGTGTTACTCTCCTTCTGGTGATGGCCGGAAGCGCCGCGGGTCAGGCGAAGGATGCAACCAGTCCGGGTATTTCTCGCTCTGGTGCATCTGCCCAGGCCCAGGTCACGGCAGCCTCTGTCAGTTGGCCGCTCAGGTTCGAAGAGAACGTTGGGCAGGTTCATGGTGCGGATGCCCGCCAAGTGAGGTTCGTGTCGCGGGGCAACGCCTATACCCTTTTCTTGACCTCGACGGAAGCGGTTCTGGTGCTGCGGCAAGGCGCCGGCCATGGAAAAGACGCCGGGAAGGCCGCGCCGGTGGTGGCCAGGATGCGCCTTTCTGGCGCTAACCCAGCACCGCACCTGGCGGGACGCGATGAATTGCCAGGTAAGAGCAATTACTTCCTGGGAAATGACCCCTCCCAGTGGCACACCGGCATTCCTAATTACGGTCGGGTAATGGCGGCAGAAGTCTATCCCGGCATCGACCTCGTTTACCACGGGAACCAGGGCCAGCTTGAGTATGACTTTGAGGTTGCGCCCCATGCCGATCCGCGCAAGATCCGATTCGTACTCGGGGGCATCCAGGGCGTGCGTACTGATTCTCGGGGTGACCTGCTGGTGAAGGTCGTAGGCGGAGAACTGCGATTTTGCCAGCCGGTGGCCTATCAAAAGAAAGGCGGCGTCGAGCGCCCCGTTCCGGTTCGCTACGTTTTGAAAGGCAAGAACCAAGTCGCGTTTCGTCTGGCTCGGTATGACACGCGCCAGCCGCTGCTCATCGACCCCGTCCTGGCGTATTCGACGTACCTTGGGGGAAGCAACATTGACGGTGCCAACGCGATTGCCGTGGCGCCGGACGACTCAGCGTTTATTACTGGGGAGACTTTCTCCAATGACTTTCCCACAGTTAATGCTCTTTACCCCAAATCGGCCACCGAGGCACAGGTTGCGTTTGTATCGAAGATCAGCCCCGACGGTTCTGCGCTGCTTTACTCGACGTACTTAGGGTGCGTCGTTGGTGCGAGCACCGTTGGCGGCAATGTTATAGGTTATGGCATTGCCGTTGATTCCTTAGGTGAGGCCTACGTGGCCGGCACGGTGAACTGTCCAACCTTCCCGGTGACGCCGAACGCTTTTAATACCCTGTGCGGCTACGACGGGAAATGCGGCGCCTCTTTGAATACGCAAGCGTACACTGTCTCCAACGGTTTCGTCACCAAGTTCAATGTCGCGGGATCCGCACTGATTTACTCCGGGTTTCTCGGATACTACGAAAACGTGGAGTGCCTCGCCATCGCCGTGGACAGCGCTGAGAACGCCTATGTGACTGGCGAGGTTGGCCCGAACTTGACGCCTACGGCCCTACTTCCGCCAACCGAACCTCCTCCCCCGCCGTTTGTTCCCAGCACGCCCTGCGCCACCTGTGGTTTCCAGTTAACGCTGACTGGCAGCGGCACGGACGCTTTCATTGATAAGATTGATGCCTCGGGTTCGGAAATCCTCTTTCAGAGCTACCTCGGAGGCAGCAACGAAGACGTCGGATATGGTATTGCGGTGGATGGCAGCGCCAATGCTTACGTCACCGGCGTGACGTACTCCTCGGACTTTCCGGTGACTGGAGGCGCACTGCAATCCACCTATGCAGGGGCCGGGGATGCATTCTTGACCAAGGTTAATACCACTGCGGTGGGAGCTCCCTCCCTCCTTTTCTCAACCTATTTGGGTGGCAGCGGGCTTGACCAAGGCAACGGCGTGGCCGTGGACGCGAGCGGCAACGCTTACGTCGCCGGGCTTACGACCTCCACCGCGAGCACCCTCGGGTTCACTCCCCCGTCCGGCGCTTATCAGCCGAACTGCGCGTTGGATTCGCTCGGCGTGTGTGAGGGTGATGCTTTCATCGCGAAATTCGCCCTCAGCGGCGCGCCCTCGCTAACCTACTTTACTTACCTGGGGGGCAGTCTGGCGGACTCCGCCAACGGCATTGCCCTGGACTCGAGTGAAGATGCCTACGTGACGGGATCCACAGTTTCCACTGACTTCCCCATCTTCGGCGCCGTCTTCCAAACTACCTATGGCGGCGGGAACGCCGATGCTTTTGTAGCCGAGTTGAACTTGTCGAACCCGCCGTCAACCGCCCTGGTGTACTCGACTTACCTCGGCGGCAGCAATACGGACACCGGCAATGGCATCGCGGTCGATACCAACGGCGGCGCCTACGTTACCGGCCAGACGTGTTCCTTGGACTTCCCCCTTTCGAACCCCTTGCAGCCAACCCCCGGGGGCAACTGTGATGCCTTTGTGTCAAAAATCGTCCCTTCGGGCGGGGTGGCGCTCAGCCCTGCGGGCTTGATCTTCCCGATCCAATCCCTCAATTCGACGAGCCCGCCGCAGACTGTAACCCTCACTAATGGCGGGAACACGGCACTGACCATCGCCAGCATCGCGCTCGCGGGCGACGACCCCGCCGATTTTTCGCAAACCAACACTTGCGATGGTTCCGTGGCTGCCCTAGGCCAGTGCACTATTACTGTGACCTTCACTCCTAAAGCGGTGGGAGCCCGCACTGCCCATATCACGATTACGGATAACTCGCCCGCTCCCAACAGCACGCAGGTGGTGGACTTGACGGGCACCGGCGGGAATTTGCCCACGGTCGTCCTGTCGCCTACAAGCCTGGCTTTCGGTAATCAGGCCGTCAACACGACGAGTTCCCCCCTGTTCCTGACGGTGACGAACACCGGCACGGCGGCGTTGAATATGACCAGCGCGATTACGAGCGGGGCTTTTGCGGTCCAAACCAACGGCTGTGCGGTGCCTCTCCAGGCCACGACTCCGGCGTCGAATTGCGAGATCGGCGTTACCTTTACGCCCACCTTGTCAGGTGCAAGCGTCGATTCGCTCACCCTCACGGACAACGCACCCGACAGCCCCCAGATTATCCTGCTCACGGGCACCGGGGTGCTCCCGCCCATCGCAAGTCTTTCCCCTTCCAGTGTCACGTTTGCCACTCCCCAGGCGGTGGGGACCACCAGCGCGCCGCAGACAGTGACTCTTACGAACCCCGGCAGCGCCACGTTGTTCATCGTTGGGATCACCGCCTCGGCCAACTTTGGGGAGACTAACACCTGCGGCGCGAGTATTCCCGCGGGAGGGAATTGCAGCATTTACGTCACTTTCACGCCGACCGCCGTCGGCAACCTTTACGGCACGCTGACCGTGACGGACAACAACAACGCTGCGCCGGCCAGCACCCAGGTTATTCCTCTGGCGGGCACGGGGCTTGGCGTGCCCGCGGTATCGCTTTCGGCCAGCACTCTCAGTTTTGGCTCTCAGATTGTGAGCTCGACCAGCGCGGCACAAACCGTGACGGTCACGAACAGCGGCACCGCGACTCTAACTCTAGGCTCGATTACCGCCACCGCTCCCTTTGCCCAAACCAATACCTGCGGTTCGCCCGTGGCCGCGGGAGGGATTTGCACCATCAGCGTGACGTTCACTCCCACGACGGCAGGCAGCGCGGTGGGTTCGGTCAGCTTGGTGGACAATGCCGCCAACAGTCCGCAAACGATTTCGCTAACCGGCATGGGAGTCACTGCGCCCATCGCAAATCTTTCCCCTGCCAGTGTGACGTTTGCCACTCCCCAGGCGGTGGGGACCACCAGCGCGCCGCAGACAGTGACTCTTACGAACACCGGCAGCGCCACGTTGCTCATCGTTGGGATCACCGCCTCGGCCAACTTTGGGGCGACTAACAACTGCGGCGCGAGTATTCCCGTGGGAGGGAATTGCAGCATTAGCGTGACTTTTACGCCCACAGCCGTCGGCGACCTTTACGGCACGCTGACCGTGACGGACAACAACAACGGGGCGCCGGCCAGCACTCAGACAGTCCCTCTGGCAGGTACGGGTTTGGCTGCGCCGGCCGTCACGCTCTCGGCCTCCAGCCTGACATTTGGCGCCCAGGCCGCGGGCACCACGAGCGCTGCTCAGACGCTGACCCTAACGAGCAGCGGTACGGCCGCTTTGACCATCACCAGTATTGTAATTACGGGCGACTTTTCCCAGACGAACACCTGCCCGCACAGCCTCGCGGCCGGAGCCGCTTGCACGATTAGCGTTTCGTTCGCCCCCACGGTGGCCGGTACACGGACGGGCACGTTAACCATCACCGACAATGGACCCACCAGCCCACAGGTGGTTTCTTTAGGTGGTTCTGGTTCTGATTTCGGCTTGGCGGTGGCTCCGTTAACGGCCACGGTGGTGGCCGGGAATTCCGCCAATCTCACCGTGACGGTGAACCCGCTGTTCGGGTACAACGCCCAGGTGACGCTCTCCTGCAGCGGTCTACCCACGGCGGCGGCTTGCACGGCCTCGCCGTCCACACTCACGCCAAATGGGGTCAGTTCGTTGACTTCAACTTTGACGATCAGCACCACGCGACGGACCTCTGTCCCGCCCGGGGGCCAACCCCGGCCACGAGGGCCCGGGTTGCCCCTGCGCCCGGAGGTCTGGTTGATGTCGGCGCTAGCCCTGTTCGGGCTTTGGAGCTTGGTGGCGCGGAAGAATCGCTTGCGGTGGGCCACGGTAGCTCTGGCCCTCACGATGCTGCTGCTGATGGGCTTGGCGGCTTGTGGGGGTGGAGGCACAGGTTACGTGGATCCGACGGGCACGCCCGTAGGTACTTACAGAGTCACCGTAAATGGGTCGTCTGGAGCTGTCACGCATTCGGCAACCGTGACCCTGACGGTCCAATGAAATTGGCAGTGCGGTCCCAAGGGCGAGCCGGAAATTGACGGCTGGTGGTGAGACGCTGAAAATCCATCCTCGCCCTGCGGCAAGGCGGGGTTCGCCCCGAGATTTCAGACCACGGTTTTCAGTGTCTTTACGAGAGACTGTCGCCTTGGTTAATTACGCCAGTGAGGGAGAGACTTCATGCGAAAGGCTTTGATCTTCTTGGCGCTGTTGATTCCGCCTGTGTCGGCCCTGGCGCAACAGACACCCAAATTGGAAGTGTTTGGCGGTTACTCGAATCTGACCCCAAATGTGGACCTCACCAACATCAGTAGCAACTTCAATCTCAACGGCTTTAACGTTTCGGTGACGGAGAACCTCAACTCGTGGTTCGGCGGCGTTTTGGACTTCAGCAGCCACTACGGCACCGAGGCCGGGTTCAAGACCAATACGCAGAGTATTATGTACGGCCCGGTGTTCGCCTATCGCAAGTATCCGACTTTTGTCCCCTTCGTCCATGGCATGGTCGGAGCCGTGCGAGGCGGGCCCGAATTCCTGAATATCTCGAAGCCGGAATTCCGGATTGGCCTGATCGTGGGTGGCGGTGCGGATCTGAAGGTCTCGCGGCGCGTGTCTTTGCGCCTGTTCCAGGCGGATTACCTTTTGTCCCGTTTCAGCTCCGCCCGGCAGGACAGCGTCCGGCTTTCCGCAGGCATCGTCCTTCGCTTTGGGACGGAAGCTCGCCACTGATCTCCTGCTGACATCTCATGTGTTTGAGCGCGATTTTGCCCTCAAAAGTGTACACATGGATAATTTGAAAGCATCTGCATTTGTCCCTTGAGAAGACAATATTAGTGCCTTATCGTGTGTACATGCATGTGGCGCACGCCTTCTCGTGCAGACTTAGATGATATGTCCGATACAATTCCCGTGTGTATCGTAAGCACGGCCCGCGCTTAGATCGAAGAGGAGCGCTCCGGAGTCCAGCGACACAATCTTGTTATTCTCGATCTTTCCAAAGGCCTCGTGCTTCGTGTTGTAGTAGATGTCGTCGACAATATACCCAACCCACTGTCCATTATAATAGTCATAAACATACTTTTTCGCGGCGGATTCCCGGGTGAATTTTGCGCTTTTCGGGAAGTTTATGCGAATGCGGTTCATGCCGGGGCCCAAGGCGCTCACGTAACGGACGGTCGCCGATGACTCGAATTTCTCCTCCGGGGCCGTGACTGTAACCTGATCACCCTTGCGTAACGCCACGGTCAGGAGAACGCACATTCCTGAGGGGCTGGCGTCGGTGGTGATGGTTTGCTCGTTGAACTCCGTGCCGTCCGTCCGAACGCCTTTAACGGAAACAGGAATGGGGATGTTCCAGCGGAGTTCCTTGCGTTCGTCTGGCTTTCGATTTCCATCCTCTAGTTCAATCCACATAGTGCGCCTCTGCACGTTTCCTTAAGATATTCAAAACTGTGTCTGGGACAACGCGATTCTGGGTCAAAGGAGCAGACATACCCGGCGAGAATGCAAGGACTGTTCCCTCGGGGAACGCGAATGGATCTGAAGCCCCGCAAACCATCTTGCTTCCAGGCGACACTGGGCCCTGCCAAGCCTTGTCCTAGGCTTCAAACGACTCCAGAGCTTTCTGAAGATCGTCGTAAATTCCAAACACGGCACTAAGTTCAGCGATCTGAAGCACGTCGTAGATTTGCTTCGTGAGGTGGAGAAGTTTCACGCCTCCACCCTTCCTCTCGGCCAAATTCAAAGCTTCAATCAGCGCCCCGACACCCGTGTTATCAACGTAAGTAACCTGCCCGAGATCCAGGATGAAGTTCGTTCCGCCTGCCTCCAGTAATTCCTGCATCCTGTCATGGAGCATTCCCCTGTCATTTCCCGCGACAATCGTTCCGCTGAGGTTCACGAGAGTGATCGATCCAACCTTTGAAGTTGAAATTTCAAGTGGCATGGCGATTTCCTGTCAAAAGTCAAATTGAAAGAGAAGGCCGCGTGACGAGCGGTCTGGAGATCCGCAGGAGTACACCGTGGGCCTCCTTTTTGTTCAGTGATGACGGTCGCTTGTTGTTTGTCGAGTGCAAGCAGGTCAAACCTTTTGCCTGACTTGTCAAATCGTTCGAACCCCCTGGGAATGATCCTGAGACTTTCACCAGCGATTTCAGGATTTCTTCTGAGCCACCCTTTGCAATCCTCGAGCTCCGTGAGCCCAAGCTCCGGCAAAGGTAAGCGACTACACATTGTAGGGACTCCTCAGTGTAACGTCAATCGTCATCCACAGGGGACCGGCCTCTTGCCGGGTTGCGGCCAGTAGGGTATAGTGTACGATACAGCACCAGGCGGTCCTTCTCCAGTGTGTAATCCATCGTAGGAGGAAGTAACCAAATGAGCCAGAGGCGAAAGATTGCGATTGCCTATGCGTTTGCCGTGCCTGTTGTTCTGGTAGTGGTACTCTTTCTACATGCCGCACTGCTTGGAGTCTCAAGCTCTGCAAGTGGGATGGCGCAGGCGGCGAAGGTGATGCAGGAGACAGACGCCGCGCTCTCGCTGCTGACCGAGGCCGCCACCAACGCGCAGAAATATGTCACCTCGGGCGGCGATCAGACCTGGAACAGCGCCTACCAGGATTCCGTCTCGCAGCTTCACAAGGCTCTTCAAGGGATTGATGATGAGACAAAGATAGATAAATCGGTTCAGGCAAAGTCCGCGAGCCTTGCGTCTCTGGTTACCAAGCAGATTATCCTGTTCGAACAGTCGATGGCTGTCGCCAAGAAGAACCCATCCGCCCGGGATAAGACAGCGACGAATCTGGAAGACCAAAAGTTGAGAGATGACATCGGCAAGTGCATGGCGGAGATCAAATCCGCACAGCAGACCCGCCTTCAACAACAAGGCGAGGCGGCGACCCGCAGCGTAGGCCTGGCAAGAATGTTCACAACCTATGGCGGGGGGTTAGTCATCTGGCTCGTCGGGGTGGCAGCCTTCCTGTTATTCCATGACGAGAAGGCACGAGCTTGGGCGGGGCTGGAGCGACGAGTCCATACAAAGATCCTCCAGACCCTCCCCCTGGGAGTCTCCCTAGCTACCGATTCCGGGACCATCCTCTATGCCAATGCTGCCGAGGAAGCCCTCCTGGGCTACGAGCGGGGAGAACTGCTCGGCAACAATGTAACTCTTCTGCACGACCTCGAAGGGCAAGGTGCCGCGCGGACCTTGAATGAGATTCTCGATCGGTTGGGCGCGGGGAAAACGTGGTCGGGAGAGCTTCCTGTCCGCAAGAAAGATGGAACGATTCAGAAAGAACCCTCCTGGGTGATGAATCTGGACGTGCCAGGAAAGGTGTATCGAGTCTTTATTCACAATACATATTGATGATACGCCATTGAATCTGTACTGCTCAGCAGCTTCGGAAACGGCAGAT
>DLMI01000168.1 GCA_002478145.1 Acidobacteria bacterium UBA7540 | reverse complement strand
CCGGTTTATCCCGGCGCACGAATCTCCATTTTGGACTCCGGGACCCGGCTTAGTATACACCCAGCCGCTAGCCTCCGATGGTGCGAGTTCCATTGTCCCCCGGGAGCCGTCTTCGCCCCCGCCAGGCGCGGTTGTCGCCCTGGCGGAAGAATCCAGAACCGGGAAATCCTGTCTTTCCAGCACATTCCACAAATACGTCGCCGACCCTCACCTCCTGGCCGCCTGATTTCGCTGCGCCCATCGCCTGCGTCTACCCCGTCGGCACCGGCAAGGCGGCGATCCTTCCTACCGTCGCCCCCAAGAGCCGCCTGGTCAGATGGCTCTCGGCCACCATCAGCCAGTAGTACCGTGCGTGCTTGACCAATCGAGCGCCGGTTTTCACCAGTCGCTGCCGCAAGCTGGTCAACGACCAGTTGCCGATCCGGTTTGGCAACACCAGCCGCAGAGTCGCTGAAAAACGAGACTCTGCGCCTGTATCTACCCGCTTGTATCTACCCACTACCCTCGTTATGTCGGTGGCTTCCCCGTTGCTTCCCACCATGCCTCGCGGCGTGACCTCGCCTTGCAGCGAGATCGCAGTTAGGTTGGGTTACAGGTTGCGTCGACTTGGAGAGGACTTTCACCTTTCCGACCAAGCACGCTTTCCGAGGGACTAGCACGGGCCTCCTGCCCGTGACGGCATGCTGCCCAGGCCGCAAGGAAAGACTTCCTTTGGCGGACCGAAGCGGACTCGATGTCTCTTGACAAAGCGGGGGAGATAGGCTAGTGTGCTAAGCGGATCGGGCAGGATTCAGGATTCAGGATTCAGGAGTCAGGAAAAGACCTCGATAACGCGTCAGCCAGGGCGAGTATGGCGACAAACTGCTTTACTCCCTCTGGACAAGATGTCGCTTAGAAACGGAAAAGGAAAAACGCAGTAACTTCAAAATTGAAGGACCTACGCGGGAATGTTATTGAAAACAAAGGGCCGCTGTGGAAAACCCGGGGGCGTAGCGGGAATGTTGTTGATAACAAATGAGTTACGCTTATAAACCGGGAATGTTGCTGAAAAGACAGGTAGTTAGCATGCAGGGGATGGTCAGTGGTAGGTGGTAGGTGGCAGGTGGTACTACGCAAAACTCCTGAGTGGTAAGCCCAGGGTCGCGGAGGCTACTCCGCGATTTGAGTGAAAGAGGCAAGCCGGGATGGCGCAGACCTGATTCGTAGGCCGGGGGGCTTGGCGCACGGTGGTGGACTGCCTCTGCCAAGGCTTGAACCACTTGGACAGCCAGCCAGAAGTAGTTAACTCGCCACCCGTTCCAGGCGCACGCAGCGTAATAGCGTAAAGTTTAAGCGGCGCAGAAAGGATCGGAGGAAGCGGGGTTGAAGCGCAGGCCACCCCTCACGGCGCTTCCCAGTCGAGGGCGTGGATTACCACGGCTCTAGAAATTCTCCAGCAGCCAGGCGTTGCTATCCCAGGTAGGTCCCAGAATCGCCAAGTGGCGACCGTCAGGAGAAGGCAACGCCCAAGATTTGAGGGAACCTTCGCGCTCCCACAAGGGGTAGGCGCGGCCTTGAAGGTCGGTATAGAGAATCGCGAACGCGTTTGGCCGAACGCATGAAACAAACAAGCCTTTGCCGTCGGGAGCCCAAGCCAGCGCAAGGAAACTGTGCCAGTTCCGAACGACCACGTCCGCACTAGTCTTGTCGGTCAACGACAGGATGCGGATACGCCCCTCTTGTTCGTCATATTGCGAGTAAGCAATGCGCGACGCGTCCTGCGAAAGGGCCCAGCCAACGATGCCTGAGGGCCGCTGTGCCTTAATTCTGGCAAGTTCCCGTCCGCGGCCTTTCAACGGATCGAGGGCCGTGAGAACGAGCTGTTTCTGAGCCCGATTCCACTCGCCGAGAACGCACAGGGTGGCAGGAGGAAGCGCGCAGCGAATCTGCGGAAGAACTCCCGCCTCGAGCACGAACTCGCTCGGTCCGCCCGCCACCGGAAACCGCATGAGACGATGCGGCGCCGCGGACGACTCAGAGTCATCCTTTCTCGTTGCCTCCGAATACAGAATCCACAAACCGTCTGGGCTCAACCGAGGCGCTCCTCCACTGAGGCAATCGTCCATTTCCAAATGGGGTTCCGAACCCGCGGTCAGCGCTTCTGCGGAGTCCTGGTCTAACGCCTGCTTGAAAATGTTGAGACTGCCATTTCGGTCGGAAACGAAGAGCACAGCCTTGCCATCCGGCGTCCATCCAAAAGGGATATCATAGTGCTCATCTAGCGTAAGGCGCTTGGGTGCTTTCAAACGCCTGCCGTTCGCCTCGAGCTCGCCTACATAGACATCTGCCTGAGGGTTTCCCTTGATGAACGCGAGCCGCTTTCCATCTGCCGAGGCGGAAAGACCCCAAAAGTGGGTGTCTACCCAGTTCGTGACTCGTCTCGGCTTGCCGACAGGTTCACCCGTTCGCGGGTCCGCTTTGATTTCCCAAAGATTGTCGTAACTCTGATTCGGGGGCGGTTCCGCCTGGGGGTAGATCAGCCGCCCATCCGACAACCACACGAGACCTTCAAAGTTTTTGCCTAAGTCCGGGTTAGATGCTACGAGGATCCGACGGCCGCCCGTGAGATCGTGAGTCTCAATGGCCCTCCGGTCACCCCACGCCAACGTCGCAATCCGGCGACCATCTGGAGCCCACACGGCTTCAACGAACTGCCTATTCTGATCGGCTATGGCGATCGTGCGTGCCTGCTCTCCCTGTGGCCCCATCACCCACAGCTCATGGAAGGGCATGCTGGGAGTTCCTCCAGTGGTGAAGGCGATCAGGGAGCCGTCCGGCGAGACGGAGTTGGCACAAGCGGCCTCGCGCAGTTTCCGCGGCGAGCCTCCCAGGATGGAGAGCGTCCAGATGCTATATCCCTTGTCCTCCCCCAGATTAGCGAGGAGTCTCATGCCGTCGGGAAACCAGCCTGCAAGCACCCAGGCCGGTTTGCTGGGAGCAAGTCTTCCCGCTTGTTCGCCACCAGATCGAAAACCAACCTGTGGCGTGACCGTGTGCGTCTCTCCCGTTTCGATCAGCTTCACATGGATGCCCGCCGGATCTGAGTAGGCTAGATACTTGCCATCGGGCGAGATGGCGGCACCCGAAACGGGGTGCTCCAGGGGATTGGCTGTGAGTCGCCGTTGCTTCAGTTCAGGCTTAGGTTGAGCGCGGTGCGTGGCGAACCAAAGTACAAGGATGGCAGCCAGAATGATGCCCAACATTGCCACAACTGCGACCCGCCAGCCCATCTGATGTGTCCCCGCTTCCTGCAGAGGAGGCGGCGTCCCTACCGTCACAGGCTTGATGGATAACTCCCCATTTGGGGATGAAGGGAGCGCCTGAACAGGTTCGACGGGCGCAATCAACCGGTAGCCGCGACGCGGAAGGGTCTCGATGTAGCGGGGCTTGTCGGGGTCATCTCCCAAGGCTTCGCGCAGCTTGTTGATGGCTTTATTAAGCCCGTGGTCAAAATCCACAAAGGTATCAGCAGGCCAGAGCCTGCGCCTGAGTTCCTCACGCGTGACCACCTCACCTGGACGGTCGATTAGCATCGCCAGTACCTGACGGGGCTGTTCCTGAAGCCTGACCTTGAATCCGCTCTTGTGGAGTTCACCGGCTTGAATATCCAGCGCAAAGGATCCGATGCGGGCTTGGGCGGGAGAGGATGAATTTGGTTTCATGGGGTGAGCACACCCAGTTGGAAGCAAGTATACCACTCTGCAATTGTCAATAAAAGTTTCACGCGATCGGGGCAGCAGCTTCGGAATCCCCAT
>DLMI01000166.1 GCA_002478145.1 Acidobacteria bacterium UBA7540 | reverse complement strand
TCCGCCAATTCTTTCACAGCTTCCTTGTGATGTCTGTGCCGACGGTGCCTTAGCCGGCAACCACGTTCAACACGACTGGCGAGGGCTGCTCTTTTCCGAAATCGCCCTCCCAGCGCGCGACCACGACGGTGGCCAGGCAGTTGCCCAGCACATTGACCGAGGTGCGCGCCATATCCATCAATTGGTCGATACCGAGCAGAATGAAGATCGGCTCCGTTGGCAGGCCGAACGACCCCGCAGTTCCGAGAAGGATGACGATGGCTGCCCGGGAGACGCCCGCAACCCCCTTGCTGGTCAGCATGAGCGTGAGCATGAGGAGCAGTTGCCGGCCCAGGGTGAGATGCATGCCAGCGGCTTGCGCCACGAAGATCGACGCCAGCGAGAGATAGAGCGTACTGCCGTCGAGGTTAAAGCTGTAGCCGGTCGGCATGACGAAGGCCACTACCGGCCGCGGCACGCCGATCGCTTCCATCGCTTCCATGGCGCGCGGCAGGGCGGCCTCGGAACTCGAGGTTCCAAAGGCAATGGAAACCGGCTCCGCCACAGCCGCAATGAACTTCTTCAGCGGCACCCGCACCAGCAGCGCGACCGGCAACAGCACTCCAAGAATGAAAACCAGCAGCGCGACGTAGAGGGTGAGCAGCAGCTTGGCGAGGTTGAACAGGACGCCCATGCCGGTGCTGCCCACCGTATAGGCGATGGCCGCGCCCACGGCGAGCGGAGCGAGGTACATGACCAGATTAGTGAACTTGAACATCGTCTCGGAGAGGCTTTCGGCAAGGTTCAGCAGCGGCCGACGACGCTCCTCGCCCACCATGGCCAGGGCGATGCCCAACAGGATGCTGAACACCACCACCTGGAGTATCTGGCCTTCCGAAACGGACTTCGCCAGGTTCTCGGGGAAGATATGCAGGATGGTTTCCGTGGCAGACAGCCGCTGGACCTGAAGCGTTTCGCCGCTGGGCGGCGGCAACTGCACCCCTGCGCCCGCCTTGCTGAGGTTGATGGCGGCAAGTCCGATGAACAGCGCAAAGGTGGTGACCACCTCGAAATAGACGATTGCCTTGACGCCCATGCGCCCCACCTTCTTCAGGTCGGAGTGTGCAGCGATGCCGCTGACGAGCGTGCCGAAGAGCAGCGGCGCGATGATGGCTCGAATGAGCCGCAGAAAAATCATGCTGAGCACGCGCAGGTGGAGGGCAACGCGCGGCCAATCGTGACCGACCGCCGCACCGATGACCATCGCCACCAGGATCCACGTAGTGAGCGAGCGCTTGTAGAGGGCGTAGATGACGAGAGTCACCATGCCGATCCATCGAACCGTGAGCAGGAGGATGGCAGGCAGCGGGGTGAAGTAATGGCTTACGACGCTGAGGGTGGCCGCCAACGTGAAGGTGGCGACGGCCAGGAACAGGATCTTGGTTTTCATCTAAGCACGCTCGCGCGAATCTGTGCTGCTCCGTTGGCATTATAGTCGAACTCCTTCTCTACTTCATCGCGCACGAGGGGGAGCAGTTCTAAGTTAAACTTCGACCCCTCCGCCCCGTGCAAGTGACCCCTCACCCGGCCCGCGACGGCTCGTGAAAGCGCCGTCGCGGTCCACCCTCTCCCCTTGGGAGAGGGAAGACCCAATCCCCTCCCTTTCTTGGTGGTGCAACTCACGGTTGCTTCTTCAACAGAACTACGCTAATATGCAACCCGGAGGTTGCTTATTATGAATGACCGTATCGAGAAGCGCATTGAGCTTAAGGCGTCAGTTTCGCGGGTCTGGCGCGCCCTGACGGATCACCGCGAATTCGGCGAGTGGTTTCGCGTGAAATTAGATGGCCCCTTCGTACCTGGTCAGATCTCGCGTGGCCATATTACCTACCCTGGCTACGAGCATCTCAAATGGGAGGCCGTCGTGCAGAAAATGGAACCCGAGCGACTCTTTTCCTTCACCTGGCATCCCTATGGCGTAGATTCCAAAATCGATTATTCGAAGGAGACGCCCACGCTCGTCGAGTTCAGGCTGGAGAAGACCACGAGCGGCACACTGCTGCTGCTCACAGAGTCCGGCTTCGACAAAATCCCGAGCGACCGCCGACTCGAAGCATTCCGCATGAATGACGGCGGTTGGACAGAGCAGATGAAGAACATCGAGAGCCATGTCACACAAAAACCGTAGCGGCATGGGTGCCAAACCGCGGGCCCCTGCAGCCCTCTTTGCTGCGCTAGGCGATGAGACAAGGCTATCGCTGGTTGCGAAGCTCTGTAGGGGCCAGCCCTATTCGATCTCTCAGCTAACCAAGGGGTCCAAGCTGACCCGGCAGGCGATCACCAAGCATCTTCGAGCCTTGGAGAGTGTAGGAATTGTGCACAGCGTTCGTGCGGGTCGCGAGAGCTTATTCGAATTTGATCCGCAGCCGATTGAAGGAGTTAAGGAATACCTCGACCTCGTGTCCGAGCAGTGGGATCAAGCGCTTGCCAGGCTAAAGGCGTTTGTCGAAGGCTGACAAACCTCACACCTGCACAGCGACGGTAGTCTCCGTGCGGGCGACGGGGCGGTAGAGAGTGTCTCTCTCGAAGGGTTCCTGGCCGGCTTCGCAGATCAACCGGATGATCTGCTGGCGGGTCATGGCCTGGGGGGTCTTGGCGCCGGCGTCGTGATAAATCTTCTCTTCCACCACCGTCCCATCCAGGTCATCGGCGCCGAAGCGCAGGGCCACCTGCGCCACGCGCGGCGTCATCATGATCCAGTAGGCCTTGATGTGGGGAAAGTTATCGAGCAGGAGGCGGGCGACGGCGACGTTCTTCAGATCCATGAAGCCGGAAGTCTCGGTGTGGGGGACGCGTTTGCCGAGTTCGGTGTTGGCGGGGTGAAAGGCCAGCGGGATGAAGGTTTGGAAGCCGTGAGTCTCGTCCTGGAGGTTGCGCAATTGCAGCAGATGGTCAACGCGGTCCTGCGAGGATTCGATGTGGCCGTAGAGCATTGTGGCGTTCGATTCGAGACCCAGCTCGTGCGCGAGGCGATGCACCTTCAGCCACGTGTAGGCGCCGATCTTGTGGTCGCAGATTACCCGGCGCACTTCCGGAGCAAAAATCTCCGCGCCGCCGCCCGGCAGCGAGCTCAGCCCCGCTTCCTTGAACTTCTCCAGGATATCTCGAATCGGCATTTGCGTAATATGCGCGAAGTAGCCGATCTCGACCGCCGTGAAAGCTTTTAAGTGTACGGTCGGAAACCTTTCCTTTAGCCCCCGAATCAGGTCCACGTAGTACTGGAACGGCAGGTCGGGATGGAGGCCGCCGACGATGTGGAATTCTGTTACCGCCTCGGACCAGCCCTCGCCAGCGATGCGAAAGGCTTCCTCGAGGGCCATCGTGTAAGCGGCGGGCGCGTCGGGCTTGCGGCCGAAGGCGCAGAGCCGGCAACTGGCCACGCACACATTCGTTGGGTTGAGGTGCCGATTGACGTTGAAATAGGTCCGCTTCCCGTGCAGTTTCTCGCGCACGTGGTTGGCAAGGTAACCGAGGGCGAGCAGGTCGCCCGATTCGTAGAGCGTAACACCCTCGTTGAAACTGAGACGCTCGCCCGCCCAAACCTTTTCGGCGATAGGGTGAAGCTTCGAGTCTTCTATGCGGAGTGCGCCTGGGAGCATATGGCCAAAATGCATTGTATCGGCCAAACACCTGGATTGCAACCGGCCGGTGGCCGAGCAATTCGGAGGCCATTCCGAATCTGGCATTAATCTTGCTCTGAACACCTGCTTCAAACCCGCATGGATACTCAATAGGACTTGACAAAGGCTTTATGGTTGTGATTCGCGAAGGCGGGACCGCGACACAAAATCTGTGGCGCGCCGCGATTATTCAGCTTAGAATTTGACTTTTGAAGCTCGAGAGCCTATGGAGTGGACCAA
This sequence comes from Acidobacteria bacterium UBA7540, assembly GCA_002478145.1. Next base: position 24,535 of record DLMI01000166.1, on the reverse strand, counting down.
TTACAGTTTCGCCGAACCGCAGGACGAGGCGGCATTCTTCTATGGCCTCTTTCTGCGCGGCCATCCCATCCAAAAACTGCGGGAAGACATCGATGTGCCAGCCCACGTTCTGGCCCAGTGGCAGCGCCTCGCCGATCACGACCCTGTGTACCAAGGGACGGTGGCTCGCATTTTGGCCTATCGCAAGCACGTTCTTGCCATCTTCGATTCCCTGATCTTCAAGGAAATCGGGTTCCCACACAGACTCCAGTAGATTGACTCATTGAATCATTGATTCGTTGATTCATTGAAGAGCGGTCCGTTGTCCGTGGTCGGTCGTCAGTTGCTTTCTCCGGCCTGCTCTCCATGCGCGTTCAATGAAGCAATGACCCAATGAATCAATGAATCAATATGTCCGCGGCCCAGGTGACAAAGAATAGAACGCTGATGTATCCGTTCACATTGAAGAAGGCAGCATTCACGCGGGATAGGTCAGAGGGTTTGACGAGGGCGTGTTCGTAAGTCAGCAAAGCAGCCACGAACAGCAAGCCCACCAGCGCGATCCATCCCAGATTCTCCATCCGGGCTACCGTCACCAGCAGGACAAGCATCAGCACGTGAAGGACTGCGGATGCATAGAGAGCCGCCGTGATCCCGTAGCGCCTTGGGACGGAGTGGAGTCCGAGGGCGTGGTCGAAATCCACGTCCTGGCACGCGTAGATGATGTCGAAGCCAGCCGTCCACAAGGTGACCGCCCCGCCCAACAGCAAAACGCTTAGGCTCACCTCGCCCCGCAAGGCAATCCAGGCGGCGATCGGCGACATCCCCAGACAAGATCCCAAAACCACATGGGAGAGTACGGTAAAGCGCTTGGTATAAGAATAAGCGACCAGGACGGCGAGCGCCAGGGGTGAAAGCTTGAACGCCAGGGGATTCAGTTCGTGGGCGGCCAACACCAGCAGCGCGCCGGAAAGCAACGTGAAGCTCAGGGCAAACCGCAAGCTGATTTGCCCGCTGGGCAAGGGGCGCATCCGGGTGCGCGGGTTGAGCGCGTCCAATTTCAGGTCGGCGATGCGATTAAAGGTCATTGCGGCGCTGCGCGCGCCTACCATGGCTACAATCAGCCAGAGCACCTGTCGCCAGGTGGGCCAGCCGCGCACCGCCAGCATGGCCCCCGTGAGCGCAAACGGCAGGGCGAAGATCGAGTGCTCGAACTTTATCATTTCGAGCGTGGTGCGGAGCTTCGCGATAAGGCCCCTGGCGGCGGGTGCTCCGCCGGGGACGGGCGGTGGGATGGCTTGACTTGGAACAGTTTGGCCCATGGGGCAAGTAACACGATCGTACCGTAGGGCCGCCTCCCGCCATGGCGGGACGGGACCGGCCCTACATCCGTACTCACTTTTTCGGATATCCGACGGTCTGGGCCAGGATGATTTTTTGGTCGGGGCGGAGCTTTATCAGTTTTGCCAAGGCCGCCCGATCGACGCTGCCCCGGACGACCGCAGCCAGTCCTTCGGAAGCGCAAAAAAGGTACACGTTCTGGGCGATGAAGCCCGTGTCGGCAGCCGTGTACAGGGTCTGGTCCTCGCCGCCCGCTCTTCCGGTCTTTGCCAGATCGGCCACATAGAGGAGATTAACGGGCGCTTCTTTAACGAAGGGTTGCTGGCCGGTTGCCCCGCGAACATCCTGCGCCAAAACCGGATCTAGAGCGTTGCCCTTGGCATCGTAAAGGTAAAGGCCGTCCTGTGTCGCCACGTAGATATCAATTTCCTGCCAATTCATGGCCGAGGGCGCGGTGCGCTTGCCGGAGTCTGGCCGATTCACTCCGAAGGCTGCCCAGAGCAGATTGGAAAGCACCTGCGGGGGAAGTTTTTGACTGCTGAATTCCCGCGTAGTGTGTCGATCCTTCAGGACTTGCATCAACGGTCTGCCCCCGGAAGTTTGCGGCGGCGGAAGGGGGACTGGGTTCAGTTCCTGCGCCACGGCTAGAGTTGCGCAGGCGATGAGCGTAAGCATTACCAAACCAAATCGACGCAACACGTGCTTTGGCATAAGAGTCCTTTCCCTTGCATTCGAAATCTGTGCGAAGGCGTCGAGTTCATGACGGGGAGACATTGTACACCCGTAGCGCCGTTTGAACGACGGACTAGGAAACGAAAATCAACAGCACGAAAAGAATGAGGTTGATGGCATGCGCGGCGTAGCAGAGCGGGCAGTGAGTGTGCAAGACCCGACGAAGCGCATGAATCAGATAAAAGCCGAGTACGACAGAGGAGAGGCTCGCGCCCAGTAACAAAAGCCCCAGGTTTTCGAACGGTCTCAAGACGTAGCCTGAAATGCTCACATGGCGAGGAACGAACATGGTCCAGACGAGCAGGAGTACGTAATAGACGATGCCAAGAAGCGAATTGGGCACGCCGAAGACACGCGCGTAAGGCGTGCGCACGACGGTGACGCAGCTCGAATCCTCCCGCGCGCAGAAGATTTCAGGCACCCAGCGCGCTTTCCGGATGCGCCCGTAATACGCCAAGGTGAAATAGAGGGCGTCCGCAAGCCCGCCCAGAGAAAGCAGCAAAATGAACAGCCGAAGCATCACGTCACGAGCCCCTAGCCCCCAGCCCCGAGCTTCTCTCCCATCCATCGGAACTGGTCCGCCTGTTCGAGCCCCAGGAGCGCAAGTACCCGGCAGCAGAATTGGGTGACGAGATCGTCGATAGTCTTTGGCCGGTGATAGAAAGAAGGAATGATGGGGAAAATCGCTGCGCCTGCGGCCTGGGCACGCAACATGTTCTTCAGGTGAATCCGACTGAAGGGGGCGTCGCGTACAGCCAGCACAACCTTGTGACCTTCCTTCAGGCAAACGTCTGCGGCACGCTCGATGAGCGTCTCAGAAATGCCATTGGCGATTTGCGCCAGGCAGCCGGTGGTGCAGGGGATCACCACCATGCCATCCACGGGATACGACCCACTGGCGATGCTGGCGCCGATGTCAGAGTCCAGCAAGTAAACGGTCTTCGTCACGGGCTGACCGGCCAGGGCAGAGGGGATTTCCGAGGATCGCGTAACATCCAGGTCCAGTTCCTCACGCATGACCTTGAGCCCACTGCCGGAGATAACCAAGTGTATTCTCGCCACCCGATTATCCGCCTCGAGCAGTTGGAACATCCGGCGGGCGAAAATGGCCCCGCTGGCGCCTGTCACTCCGAGGATCACGCTTTTGCCGAGGGGTGATTCCGAGGGGAGCATCAAAGGGATGTTAGTGAGTGTTTTCCGCGAAGTCAAGAAAGTGTGACAGTCTCGATTTAGCGGTTGACATCGTCTTGCAGTTCCGCTATGCTAGCAAGTGAGGTTTTAAGATGAATTACGTCCCTACGCCGGAACCGATGGATCCAAATCGAAGGCGCGCACTCTAATCGAATGCTTTGAGCCGCGCGAATGCTCTCTCGGAGTCGCGATGATACGCCTCATCGGGTAGTCCAAGGGCCCAGGCATCGCCGCACATTTTCAATCCCTTCTTGACTTCTTCTTTGGTTTTTCCGTAAACAATCCAGACAAATCCTTGCGTATCCATCATTTCCCATTTTTGGGGCTGGGAGGCGAGCGACTCAGCGGCGTATTGCCGGGCCAAGTCCTCGAATTCTGCCTTGCCGGTTTCTGCGTAATAGTAGGCCAGGCCATTCTTGAGTGCGCTTTCGAGCTCCGGTAGTTTCTGGCTGTTCGCTACAACCCCCTGCGCCTTGGCGGCAGTGGCCGCGAGGTCCAAACCTTTTTGGGCGGAGTCAATGGCAGGGGTGGGCAAACCAATCGACCAGAATTTGTAGGCCAGAGTTGTGTAATTCTTGATTGTCCGGACATAATTAGAATCAGCAATCTGCCGTCGCGCCAGAATAACCGCCGCTCGCTCTAAGTCCCCTTTGTCATTGGAAAGCAGCAACTTGGCGATCTCATTTTCCTCCCGTGGTTCCAGGGAGTTCTCGGCGGTTTTCTTGATCTGCTCAAAAGTCTGCGAGTAAACCGGGGTCAGATTTGAGACCGCAGTTCGGAGGATGCCAAAACCCTCGCGAATTCCTATTCCTACCTGCCGTGCCAGGTCCCGGCTGAGCTCGCTCAAGCTATCCCGGATCACCGGCGCCAAGCGCTTGCCGATGGCCCCAACCATGAGTCCGACCAAGACCGCACCTACAGCGACATAGAAGGCCACCTGAGCTGAGTCATGGAGTAATTGCATGATGGCAGGCGATGTGGCCGCTTTTTTCTCCATCAATGAGAGGAGAACATACATGATGGCGGCAATAACAGAAACACTCACGGGCTCCTTCGGCGACCGGCTCATAATGGCTCCTCAGCCGTAATTCCTTTTTGGGCACCCCAATCTAAGGCAGTATACACCCCACCGACTCGTTCGCAACCGGAATTTGGACACCGGAATTTGGACACCGGAATTTGGCACAGGAAGTGTGCACCTGCCTTCTACCTGATATACTTCTTCAGGGTGGATTCCAGCGGTGTCTTTTTGCACCGCGACGGACCTTCAGCGATCGGCGGTCAGGATGTGGTAGATCGTAGGCGGTAGTTTGGGGAGTTTTTCCCCACCTACCATCTACCACCTGCCCCCTACCGATTCCCACCTACTGCAAAACGAAGGCATGGGAGGAGAGATTGACTCCTGAAGAGATCACGCAAATGCTCCAGCAGGTCCGGCGAGGGAAGCTGAGCGTGGAAGGGGCGCTCGAGCGCCTGCGCAAATTGCCCTACGAAGACCTGGGTTATGCCAAGATTGACCATCACCGATCCCTTCGCCAGGGATTCCCGGAAGTGATTTTCGCCCGTGGTAAAGACCCTGCCCACGTGGAAGGAATTGTTCGTCGTATGCTGCTGAACCGGCACAACATCCTGATGACACGTGGCGACGCGGGGCTGTTTGAGCGTGTGAGCAAACTGGATAAGACGGCGAAGTTCCACGAACTCTGCGGGGCCATCACGTTCCGCCGCGAGCGCAAGGTTCGAGGCAAAGGGAAAATCGTGGTGGTTTGCGCGGGCACCTCCGACATCCCGGTTGCGGAAGAAGCGCTCGTCACCGCCGATATCATGGGGAATCGCGTCGAGCCGCTCTACGACGTTGGCGTGGCGGGCATCCATCGGCTGTTGGGGGAGAGCCGGCACCTGCGCGAAGCGCGCGTGATCGTTTGCGTGGCGGGTATGGAAGGCGCGCTGCCCAGCGTGGTGGGCGGCATGGTGAGCGCGCCCGTCATCGCCGTCCCCTCGAGCGTGGGATATGGGGCCAGCTTCCGAGGCCTCGCGGCGCTGCTCGGCATGCTCAATAGCTGCTCTCCCAACGTCTGCGTGGTGAATATTGATAACGGCTTTGGGGCGGGGTATCTTGCCAGTGTAATCAATCGCTTGTAAACCAGGTTTGGGGGTTAAAGGAGGCTGACAATGGGGGCACTCAAGCAACAATTCTTGGTGGACGAAGGGGGGAAAAAGACGGCGGTCGTCCTTCCCGTTGCCAAGTACAAGAAGCTCCTTGAAGACTTGCATGACCTCGCCGTCGTCGCTGAGCGCCGGCAAGAAGAACCCGTTGGTCTCCAGGAAATGAAACGACGGCTCAAGGCACATGGCATCCTATAGCGTCCGCTTTAAGCCATCCGTTGAAAAGGACCTTCGCAACCTCCCCAAGGGGACTGTTTCCCGGGTGATGTTGCGCATCGACTCCCTCGCAGCGAATCCCTTCCCACCCGGTTTTGCCAAACTCGTCTCCACCGGAAGGATGTATCGAGTGCGCGCTGGTGATTACCGAATTGTCTACGAGGTCGATTCAAGCGCGGGAATTATGACTGTTCATTACGTCCGCCACCGGCGCGAGGCTTACCGCGGGATGTGAGAACCGCTCGCGCCGAGGAGCCGTCGCAGGGCTTCCGCCTGTTCGGGGTTCTTGCGCAGCATGAGGCGACGGAGGCGGACGAATTCATCCCGGTCGATCTTCTGGACGGTGCCGCGCCCGCGCTGCGGGCTGAAAGCCAGAATGTGATCGAGGTCGGGATGCCGCACCAGGGGATTCTTGAGGCGCACGGCTTCGCGGGGCGGGCAGAAATCGAGTAGCGAGCCCATGCCGGTGTCGCGCCCGTCCGAAGCCGCCCGCGCCACTCCCACAATCCACTTGCGGTCCACCTCGTAGCAAAAGAAGAGGTCTCCACGGTTCACTTCCTCGCGGATATAGCGCAAACTCGAGGCGCTGCGTATCCAGCCTTCGTCGCCCAGTTCATACACGCCGCGAGCGCGGGAGCGGAAATACTGGTCAAATTCCCAGCCGCGTTTTGTATTGATTTTGAAGACCCAGACATTCATAGAAGAAGTGGCTAGTGGTTAGTGGCTAGTAAAACCACTGACCACCAGGCACTAAACTCTAGCCACTACCACTACCCACTAACCACTAGCCACTGCCCGTCAGATTTCGACCACGCGTGCAACCCGAATGGCCGGGATGGAGCGGATCTCGGCGAGCACTTCATCGGGGACGTGATCATCAACCTGAACTAACCCCACCGCTTCGCCGCCCTGAAGTTCCCGCCCGAGAGCGAAATTGGCGATGTTGATTTTGTGGTCGCCCAGGATGGTGCCGATGCGCCCGATGACGCCCGGCACGTCCTGATTACGAATGTAGATGTGAATGCCCTCGAGTGGGGCCTCGATATCGAGCTCGTTGATGCCCAGAATCCGCAAGTTCCCACGCAGGCCCACCATGGCAAGCGCACTGGCCGACCCGGTTTCCGTACGCAGGTCCAGTCCGAGCGAATGGGAGAAGGCCGCACGGCGGGCGCTGCGGAGCTCCAACACCTCGAGGCCCCGCGCCTGCGCCAGTGTTCCGGCATTGACGATGTTCACTCGATCCGAGAGGGCCTTTTTCAGGATGCCTTTCAGTACGGCGTTCTTTACCAGGTGCGTATTGAGTTCCGCCAGCCCGCCATCGTAGCTGATGCTGACCTCGCTGATCCGCTCGCCGGCAACCTGCGCCAAGAAGGTGCCCAGGTTCTCGCCGAGCTGAAGGTAAGGTTTAAGCTTCTGATACTCCTCAGGCGAGATGGTCGGCATGTTGACGGCGTTGCGCGGCACGCCCAGCAGGAGGTAGTCGCGGATCTGTTCCGCGATTCGGATGCCCACAATTTCCTGCGCCTCTTCCGTAGAGCCTGCGATGTGTGGCGTGGCGATGACGTGCGGGTGGTTCACCAAGCGCGGGTCCTTGGGCGGCTCGGTCTCAAACACGTCCAGCCCGGCGGCCCCCACCTGACCGCTTTCAAGGGCCGCGAACAGATCCGCCTCGTTGATTAACTCTCCCCGGGCGCAGTTCACGATGCGCAGGCCGGGTTTGGCAAGAGCCAGCGTTTTGGCGTTGAGCAGGTGACGGCTCTCCGCCGTCACCGCCGCGTGCAGGCTCAGGAAGTCGCTCTCCTTCAACAGTTCCTCAAGCGACACCAGCTTGACGCCCTGATCCTGCGCCAGCCGGGAAGAAACAAAAGGGTCTGTGGCGAGAACCGTCATACCGAAAGCTTGCGCCAGGCGCGCTACTTCACGCCCGATGTTGCCGAAGCCCGCCAAGCCGAGGGTCTTCGAGCGCAGCTCGATGCCGGTGAGCTTTTTCTTCTCCCACTTGCCCTCTTTGAGCAGGCGGTCAGCCTCCGGGATGCGCCTCGCCAAGGCCAGGAGCAATCCCAGGGTGTGCTCGGCCACGCTGACGGCATTGCCGCCCGGCGTGTTCATCACCACGATGCCCTTCCTGGTCGCGGCGTCGAGATCCACGTTGTCCACGCCGCTGCCCGCACGCCCGATGGCGCGCAAACGCGTGGCCCGCTCCAGCAACGCCGCCGTCGCTTTCGTGGCGCTGCGCACCACCAGGGCGTCGGCGTCTTTGATTTCCTCCGTTAGCGAGGCATTCGGTTGCTTGGGGAGGAAAACCACATTCCACGATTTCTCTGCCTTTAGGACTTCAATGGCCCGTTCCGATACATTATCTGCAATAAGGATTTTCATAATACTAGCCACATCGTCGGAGGTACACCTCCTGGGCGGCGCGGACGCCGCTGCCCAGCTCGATCTTCTGTCCCAGCTTCAGCAGTGCGAGCTCGAGAGCGGCCACCGCAGCGAACAGCTCAGGAACGTCGTAATAGCCGAGGTGCGCAAGGCGGAAGATCTTGCCTTTCATGCTGCCCTGGCCGTTGGCAATGATGGCGCCGAAACGGTTGCGCATCTCCTTGACGATGGCGCCCGAATCCATCCCCTCCGGCGCGCAGACGGCGGTGGCGGCGTTGGCGGGGGAGGAGGCCGCGAACAACTTGAGCCCCAGCGCCTTGGCGGCTTCACGCGTGGCCTCCGCCAGCAGGGCGGCGTTGGCGATCAGGTTCTCCCTGCCGATGCGCTTAATGTACTGAAGCGCTGCATGCAGGGTGATGATGAGCGTCGTCGCCGGAGTGTAACTCGTCTCACCTTTTGCCTGGTTCTTCCGCTCCTTGGCGAAATCAAAATAGTAGCGGGGAAGTTTGGAGTTCGCGATCATCTTCCAGGCTTTTTCGCTCACGCTGGCGAAGGCCAGGCCGGGAGCGATCATGACGGCCTTTTGCGATCCCCCGATCACGATGTCCAGGCCCCACTCATCCGGACTCAGGTCCGTGGTGCCGAGGCCGGTGATGGCGTCCACAACCAGGCAGGTCCCGGGATAGTTCCTGACCAGCTCACCGATCGCCTTCACGTCATGGCTCACGGCGGTCGAAGTTTCGGTGGCCTGAACGTAAACCGCGCGGAAGGCACCATCCTCCTCCAGCCGTTCCTTGATCTCGCTGACATTCAAGGGGTGGCCGTAGGGAGCTTCGACTTTGACGGCCTCAATGCCGTAAGCTTCAGCCAAGCCCAGCCAGCGCTCGCCGAATTTGCCGGCAGTTCCTACCAAAACGCGCTCGCCCGGGGAAAGCAAGTTCGAGACGGCGCCTTCCATCGCCCCTGAGCCGGAGCTGGCCAGTATCAGGACGTCGTTTTGAGTATTGAAATAATACTTCAGGAGGTCCAGGGTTTCGCGCATGATCTGGCGAAACGCTTCGGTGCGGTGGTGGACGTTGGCGACCATCGCGCGCGCCTGTGCCTCCATCAGCAGGGGAGTTGGTCCGGGGGTGAAGAGTCTTTCTTTGATTATGCCTGGCATGAGTCTGATTCCTTATTGGGTTTGAGTTGGCTTCGGGATAGCCGTTCCACGCGGGGTAGAACTGGGGATTATGGACAGCCTTTCCTGAGGTCCAAGCCGAAGCCCGTCAGTCTAGGAAATAGCGAATACTTTGTCAAATCAATTAAGTTTATTGCCACCATGTGATAAGGCTTGCCTCCGGCCCTCCGCGTTCGGGGCCATTTTAATTAGCCGGATTTATTGTTTTCACCGCCTCTGGTTTTCATTCCGTGGGCCATGTTCCCTGGCGCTCTCTTCGCTTGCATCTACTCGCTGAACCGTTGTCGTGTTACATTGTAAGGTTAATCAACACGCTCTATGGCAGACCAAGAACGCCACACTTTCGCTTGGACCGATCTTCTCTGGCTGGCCTTTCTGGGTGGCCTTGCGCTCCTCGACCCCATTTTCGAAGTCCATAAGCAGGAGACCCTGCTTGCCATCGGTCTGTTTCAAATCTTTGAGCATCGCTTTCTTGCCTGGAATCCCTCTCGCAGCAAGTACTATAGCGTGATCATCAAAATTCTGTTGGCCACTCTGCTCGTGGAGCACACCGGCGGCATCACCAGCAGCTACTACCTTATTTATTTTTTGCCCGTCGTGACGGCAGCCATGCTCTTCGACGGCACCGGCACGCTGATCTGGACAGCCGTTACTTCGGCGGTTTACTGTTCTCTCTTGATCCCCGCCCTAAGAGATTACGAATTGTCGCCGGGGGGCGCTACAGAACTCGCCCTTCGGAACATTTTCTTTTTCCTCGCGGCCATGGTGGTGAACCGTTTCGTGAGCGAGAGCCGCCGGCAGGCGCAGCGCTATCGGCTGCTGGCTGAGGAACTGGCGGAGACCAACCGCCGTCTGGAGCAGGCGCAGGAAGAAGCTCGCCGCTCGGAGCGCCTGGCGGCTCTGGGCCAGCTCACCGCAGGTTTGGCCCATGAAATTCGCAATCCCTTGGCGGTCATCAAAGGGTCGGCGGAGACGCTCACACGCCGGCTCCAGTCGGCGGACCCTGTCACTACGGAAGTGGCAGGATATATTTCCAGCGAGGTGAACCGACTCAACACCATCGTCACCCGCTTCCTCAACTTTGCGCGTCCTCTCAAACTTGAAAGAAGGCCGACGCAGATTCCGCCCCTCCTTGACCGGGCTCTGAAAGTGGCGTACGAACGCTGGCCGGAGGCAAAGGTGGAGGTCGCTCAGCAGTACTCTGAGAACTTGCCGGAAATGAGCGTTGATCCCGACCTTTGCGAACAGGCGTTCGTCAACCTTGTGCTCAATGCGTATGAGGCAATGACGGATACCGGCGGAAGGCTAACCGTCAGAGTTGGGGCTGCGAACTCTGACGGCAGGCGCGGGGTGGAGGTTGGCATCGAGGATACCGGGCCCGGCATCCCCCCTGAGCTGCATGAGCAGGTTTTCAATCCCTTTTTCACCACCAAGAAAGAAGGGGTGGGATTGGGGCTCTCGCTCGTCTCCAAGATTGTGGATGACCATCGCGGCTGGATCCGGATTTCGAGCGAGCCGGGCAAGGGGGCGTGCTTCCGGTTGTTCCTGCCAGCGGAGTAGAGCCAGAAGAGCTTTCGGGCGTGCGGGGCGGAAAGCTGTCAGCTCTCAGCTTTCAGCCGAACCAGTCGAAAGACCGTGAGAGCCGCGGAGCGGCGAGAGACATTAGCCCACGGCTCAGAAGCTGTGAAATAATCCCTGGATGACCAAAAGCATTTCATCCCGCGAGGCGGGACAAAGTCGCAGAAGGCGCAAAGAAAACAAAGCAGTTGTTCTTTGCGGATCTTTGCCCCTTGGCGTCTTTGCGAGAGACTTTTGATCTTTTCACAGCTTCTCACGCCGTGGGCTAATCTCTATCGGCCCTTCGGGCCTGAAAGCGGAACCCAGCTAAGCCCGCTCCTCGCTTTTTGCTGAAAGCTGAGAGCTGACGGCTGAGGGCTTCTTATGTCCACAATTCTAATCGTCGAAGACGAACTAAAGATGGCGCGGCTGCTGGAATTGAATCTGGCCGAGGAGGGCTATTCGACGCTCGCGGCCCAGGATGCCGAGACCGGACTCAGACTTTTGCGCCAGGAAAAGATCGATCTTGTCTTGACCGACCTCAAACTCCCCCGCATGGATGGACTCGAGTTCCTGCAAGCCGTGAAGCGCTCCAACGCACAGATCCCCGTCATTCTGATGACGGCCTACGGCACAGTGGAAACGGCTATCGAGGCGATGAAGGCTGGAGCAAGTGACTACGTGCTGAAGCCTTTCTCGATGGAGGAGATCAAGCTCATCATCCACAAGGAGCTTGACGTCCGCCGCCTGCGCGAGGAGAACCGCGACCTGCGCGAGGCGCTGGGCGAGCGCTACCGATTTGAGAACATCGTAGCCCGGAGCTCCAAGATGCAGGAAGTGCTTGCCGTCGTCGAGCGAGTGGCGCCCACGAATTCCACCGTACTGCTGGGGGGGGAGAGCGGCGTGGGCAAAGACATGATCGCGCGGGCCATCCACCAGCACTCGCGCCGCGCCTCAGGCCCTTTCATCAAGATCAATAGCACTGCCATCCCGGAAAACTTGCTGGAGAGCGAATTGTTCGGATTCGAGAAGGGCGCTTTTACCGGGGCAATGACCGCGAAGCCTGGAAAATTCGAACTCGCGGACAAGGGCACCATCTTCCTGGACGAAATTGGCGACGTGCCCGCGGCCATTCAGGCGAAACTCCTGCGCGTGCTCCAGGAGCGCGAATTCGAGCACCTGGGAGGTACGAAGACACTGAGAGTGGACGTGCGCGTGGTCGCGGCAACGAACCAGGACCTGCGCGCCGCACTCGAGCAGGGCACCTTCCGCGAGGATCTCTACTACCGCCTGAACGTCGTGCCCATCAGCATTCCTCCCTTGCGCGAGCACAAGGAAGATATCCCGTACCTTGTGGACCACTTCCTGGCGCGCCTCGCCCGCGAATCCGCAAAGCCGATTACCGGCCTTACGCCTGCCGCTATGAGATTGCTGATGGATTTCCATTGGCCGGGCAACGTCCGGGAGCTCGAAAACATCATTGAGCGCGCCGTGGCGCTCTCGACTGGAACCATGCTAGACGTCGGCGACATACGGCTGGATGTCGGCCCGGGCGGGGCGGGCGTCGTTGGCCCGGGGATGTCTGCCGCCGACGCTTCCGGACCTTTCCTGCCCCCTGGCATGACACTCGAACAGTACGAAGACGAGATCATCAAAGAAGCCCTGCGCCGCGCCGACGGCAACAAGAGCCAGGCCGCGCGCTTGCTTGGCCTTTCCCGTAACGCATTCCGGTATCGTTTGTCGAAGCTGGGCGTGCCCGACGAACCCGAAGGGTAGGGGCGGCCTCTGGCCGCCCGCGGCAGGCCAAAGGCCTCCACTACCCCTGTGCCCGGCGCTGCCTGGCTGTGTGTCTCAGGGAAAGAACGAGAAGGAGGCGCTCGAAGACATCGAAGAAGCCATCACTCCCTGGCTTTGGGCTGAAGATCAGAAATCGACCTCCGCGCTCTCAGATCGAGTCGAGGAGTGATATACTCGTGGTATGCGCTCCGCAGGCTCAGCTTCCAACCGGAAAAAGCATCCCGCCAGCGAATACGGCTACACCGTTGTCTATCAACGCATGCCCGAGGGCGGCTACAGCGTTGTGGTCCCGGCCATCCCCGAAATCTGCACCTTCGGTGAAACCCTCCCCGAGGCGCGGCGCATGGCCAAAGATGCGGTCCGCTGCTTCCTTGAGAGCGCCCTCAAGGCCGGTGAAGCCATTCCCAAGGATGTTGAACCCGCTACAGAACTCGTTGCCGTAACCCTTTCCTAAAACGAAAGAAGAATCTCAGCAGTTGCCCTTTCTGCCCCGCGGGCGACCTACAAACTGCCGAGATGCTTCTCCAGCAAAGCGGGATCAGCATGACAGCGTTCATGCTTGCCATGACGCCGACTGCTTCACGATCACCATGACATGGGATCGCCCCTACGCGGCGGATTCCCAGGGGCGGCAGATGCGCTCGATGATATCGATCATGTTCTCGACTTCTTCCGAAGTCGGGGTACTTTCAGGGTGCACGGCAGCGCAACGGGTGCTCCACGCCCTTCTGAGGAGCGTCCTATCCCCAAGCGAAATGTGCCCACCCTCGAGCAGCCTGTCAAAGAGGATTTCGACGGAGCCCTTTACGTAAAGCTGCAAGCCACCGCAAAGTCGGCGAGCGGCAAACCGCAAGAGCCGCTCGTATTCTACCCCGGCGATCATGCCCGCCAAGTTCGGGTCTTCGTAAACCAGGATGCGGGCAAGTTCCAGAGGGCCGTATTTTTCGAGAAACGGTCGAAGGACCTGTGCCACGCGGCGGCGCTGAATCCAGATATCCGCGTCAAATGCCGTGCGCGCGCTACCCCCGTCCGCCGCCTCGAGCTCTTCAATCGTCAGTTCGTGATAAGTCCACAGAGCGGTCTCGGCGGAAGCCACGGAAGGTAGCTGGAAGTGCTCTTTCCACACACGAAGCTCATCGCAATAGGCGAGGTAGACATCGATGGTTCGGGGACGATAAACTTGAAGAACGTTCATGATGGGCGTGCTGAAAACGCCGAAACGGTCGGGGTGGACGAAGCGCAGCACCAGGGAGACGAGGCCGATATTCTGAAAAACCCGTAGCGACCGCTGCACCAGATCACGCGCATCGGTAGGAAGCGGGCCGACCATCAGATGGGCGTTTTTCAGTGCCTGATCCAGCTCCTTCTCAATCGGCTTCGGCCAATAGCGCGCGAAGGCCGTCTGAGCCGGGTCGAAGATGTTCAGGACATCCTTCGCCACCAGCCACCGCTTCCCCGAGCGCAACTGCTCAAACTTCTTTTCCAGGGATTGAAAGGAGTAGGTGCGCCCGAACTTCTTCTTACAAACTTCGGGGAAGCGGTCGAGATAACTCCTCAGGTCAAAACCCGGCACGATTACCTCTTCTCCACTCTACCTAACATTTTACCGAGGTCGCCATTCAAAGCAAGTTTTTCGTTCCTGTATGCGGCAAGTATCACCAGTTCGCGGGGTGAAGCATATCCCCATTTTGGCGGGACATGCGTCGGCGGCTGAAATCTCTCGGGAATGTTGTTGAAAACAAAGGGCAAGCCTCGAAGACCGTGGAACGAAGCAGGAATGTTATTGATGGCAAAGGAGATAGGTTCCAAAAGCCGGAATCTTTCAGAAAATGAAGGGACTTATAGGGAATTTTGTGGCATTGTCTCGCGGCGGTGTCCGCCAATACCCGACGCCTCCACCGACGATTAAAAGGGATCGCAATCCCAGCTTCTTCCATGTCGCATTCGATCCTGCAAGCCCTTGGCTTGGCTGAAATCGGCCACCCTCGGTTGAATTCGGCCAAGCCAAGTTCGTGCTTCGAGTAGCAGCTCTTTTGCCGTGTGCCTTTAACTGTTTGTGTTTCAATAAGATGCCTCACCCCATCTTAGCCCGTAGCTTTGGCGAGCCACATGCCTTAAGCAAGGCGGAGGTTGAAATGGGGTCTAGCAGCCAAACAGGTGGGAGGTGGGCCATGAAAAGCCGAAAACTTTGGTATGTGATTGCGCTCAGCACGCTGTGTCTTGTGGCAACAAGGATTGCCGTGGCCCAGGAGCAAGAGCCCCCGCCGGGCGAGGCGACCCAGGAGCAGGGACCCCCGCCGGGCGCTGCGGCCCAGGAGCAAGGACCCACGCCGGGCGCCGCCCGCATCAGCATGATCAACGGCGAAGTATCCAGCATGCGCGGGGACAGCGGGGAATGGGTGGCGGCCGTAGTGAACGCGCCGGTGGTGGGCGGCGATACGGTGGCGACAGCCGCTCGCGCTCGCGCTGAAGTCCAACTCGACTTCGCGAACGTTCTGCGCATGGACCAGAATGCCGACGTGAAAATCGCCGACCTCACGCAAAAGCACATTCAACTTCAGGTGGCAAGCGGCATCATCGACTACACGGTGTTCAAGGGCACGGAAGCGGATGCGGAAATCGACGCACCCAACATGGCCGTAATTCCACTGGGCGAGGGCGTGTACCGCATCCAGATCGACGCGGATTCGCAAACGGAACTCACCGTCCGCAAGGGCCGGGCGCAGGTTTCAACTCCGCAGGGCAGCATGACCGTGGAAAAAGGCCAGGTTATTTACGTTAGAGGCACGGACAATCCCGAATACCAGATTGCCGATGCCGCGGCCAATGACGAATGGGATAGATGGAACAACGATCGCGACCGCGCCATCGAGAAAGCCCAAAGCTGGCAGTACGCGAACCGCTATTACACTGGCGCCCAGGACCTTGATGCGTACGGTCAGTGGGAAAATACGCCCGACTACGGTTATGTCTGGGCTCCGAATGTTGGGCCGGACTGGGTACCCTATTATGATGGCAGTTGGGCGTGGGAGCCTTATTGGGGATGGACCTGGGTTTCCTATGAACCCTGGGGCTGGGCGCCTTATCACTACGGCCGTTGGTGCTGGTGGGGCAGCCGATGGTGCTGGTGGCCGGGGCGCGGTTATTGGGGTTCGCGGCCCGCTTGGGCGCCGGCTTACGTCTCCTTCCTCGGATTCGGCTTACGCGCTGGCTTCGGATTGGGCTTTGGTTTCGGTTCGATTGGCTGGTGCCCGCTCGGGCCCTTTGATAGAGCCTTTCCGTGGTGGGGACATCGCAACGGTTACAATGCTGTGGGTATTACAAACTTCAGCAATTTCAATCGTGGGCTCCGCCCGATGGGGAATACGCCTCTGCGTTACTCTTCCAATCTCCAGGCGGCGCTTAACAACCCCAACATCCGGCGCGCCATCACCACCATGCCTGCGAACCAGTTTGGGAAGGGCATGGTTAGAGGAGTCGGGCGCAGTGTGGATGCGGCCACGCTGCGGCAGGGCCAGATGGTGCGGGGAACTCTGCCCGTCGTTCCCACGCGCGCGAGCTTGATGCCGGGTAATCGTTTGGCCAGCCCGTCCGCAATTCCGTCGCGGGCCGTCAATAACACGCGTTTCTACAGTAAGAGTCCTGTTCCTGCCCGTACGGAGTCCTTCAATCAGCGGGCCGCACAGATTCAGCAGATGGTCCAGCAGCACAACCCCGCTGCAGCCTCGAACCTAGGCGGCCGGCAGGGCACGAATTCCACTGGAAGGTTCGGGAACGCGGGAGGCGCGGCCAGCGGAGGCTTTGGAAACGCGAACCGTCCCGGATACACCAACACGAGGCCGATGGCGCCTCGCAGCTTCACGAACAGTGCACCCTACAACGCGACGCGGCCTCAATCGGGCCCTGCTGGCGGGTACTCCCAGCCGCGTTATGCAACTCCACAGCAGGGGAGCAACCAGGGCGGCTGGCAGAGATTCTCAAGGCAAAGCCAGCCGGCACCCTCGAGCAGGAGCGGGGGGTGGAATGCTCCCGCCCCGCGCTCGCAGTCCTCAGCCCCGAGTTGGGGCCGATTCTCGTCCAGCCCAGGGGGGCAATCCTATGGCGGGTATGGTAGTCGTCCCTCGTTGAACATGCGTAAGCCTATTGTAGTTGAACGGTCCACGGCCCCGCGCTCCTATGGAGGCGGCGGTGGCCGCGGGTATTCCGCTCCGTCCGGTGGCGGGCATGGAAATGCCGCTCCGTCCGGCGGCGGTGGCCATAGCGCACCCGCTCCTTCCCACAGTGGGGGAGGTGGCGGCGGAGGTTCGCACGGCAGGCGTTGACCGCGGGCTGAAAAAAAGCATCTTCGTGTCGTCCTCAGTGAAGAAGTCAGAAATCAGGAGTCAGGAGCCAGAAGAAAGGTACAACCGGGCAAACATAGCTCCCCCGTCGGGACGGCTCTTCAAAAACAACCGTCTGCCGTCCGTGGCCCCAGCGCCGCGGGTTGCGCATCTCCCCATCCGCTGGCCCTATTACCTGTCACCCGACACCTGAAGCCTTTCCTCACTGTCTCCTGACTTCTGATTTCTGACTTCTGGCTTCTGGTCGTCACCGTTTCCCTGACACCTGAAACCTGGCACCTGGAACCTGACCCCTGGAACCCGACCCCTGAAACCTATCCCTTGATTCAGTCGTTTTCCGAAGTCGTCTTCGTATAGAATAGTCAAGATATGCTGCGACAAAACAATTTGCTAGACGCCACAACTGCGCCACTCGAAGAGATTGAATCAATTCTGAAGGCCGAACACTCGGACCCGTTCCACATTCTCGGCGCGCATGTGGTGGAGTGGGAAGGCAAGCCGGCTGTCGCCATCCGCTGCTACCTGCCGGGCGCCGAGCAGGTTTGGGTGTGCCGGGACTCGGGCGTCTTTCCTTCGCAACGCATCCATGCGGACGGATTCTTTGAGGCTGTCTTCCCGAACGAGAGGCAGGTTTTCCGATATCGGCTTCGCGCCCGTTACGGGGAGGGTAACGAGCCGGAGTTTGAGGACCCTTACCGCTTTCCCCCGACCCTCTCCGACTTCGATCTCTACCTTCTGGGCGAGGGCAAACACTACAAGTCTTACGAGAAACTCGGCGCTCACGTGATGGACGTTGAGGGAGTTCGCGGCGTGGCCTTTGCCGTCTGGGCTCCAAACGCGCGACGGGTGAGCGTGGTGGGGAATTTCAATAACTGGGACGGCCACCGTCATCCCATGCGGGTGCGCGGGGGGAACGGCATTTGGGAACTGTTCGTCCCAGGCCTGGCGGAAGGCGAGATCTACAAGTACGAGATCAAGGGCCACAATGATTATCTGGGTTTGAAGGCGGACCCGTTCGCCTTCTATGCAGAACTCCGGCCCAACACCGCTTCCGTCGTACATGACATCAATGACTATACCTGGCACGACCAGGCATGGATGGAAGCCCGCGCGCAACAGCAGTTCCTCAAGGCGCCTCTGGCCATCTACGAAGTTCACCTCGGGTCCTGGCGACGCGGCGAAGGCAACCGCCTGCTCGGCTACCGCGAACTCGCCGAACAACTGGTCGACTACGTCTGCGAAATGGGCTTCACGCACGTCGAGCTGCTGCCCGTGATGGAGCATCCGCTGGATGAATCCTGGGGCTATCAGACGGTCGGCTACTTCGCGCCCACCAGCCGCCACGGCGCGCCTGAAGACTTCATGTATTTCGTCGATTACTGCCACCAGCACGGGATCGGCGTGATCCTGGATTGGGTGCCGGCGCACTTTCCCGCCGATGCCCATGGCCTGGCGTATTTCGACGGCACGTACCTTTACGAGCATGCAGACCCGCGCTTGCGCGAGCATCCTGACTGGGGCACGCGAATTTTCAATTACGGCCGCTCGGAAGTCCGGAACTTTCTCTTGACCGGCGCGCTCTTCTGGCTGGAAAAATACCACGCCGACGGGTTGCGCGTGGACGCCGTGGCGTCAATGCTCTACCTGGATTATTCGCGCAAGTCCGGAGAATGGATCCCCAACCGTTACGGTGGCAACGAGAACCTGGAGGCCATCGATTTCATCAAGCGGTTCAACGAACTCGCTCACCAGGACCGTCCCGGCGTGCTGACCATCGCCGAAGAGTCCACCGCCTGGCCGGCGGTTTCACGCCCCACGCACCTGGGTGGCCTGGGATTCAGCCTGAAGTGGAACATGGGCTGGATGCACGATATCCTCGTTTACTTTTCCAAGGACCCCATCTACCGCAAGTACCACCACCACAACCTCACCTTTTCGCTCCTTTACGCCTTCACTGAGAATTTTGTGCTGGTGCTTTCCCATGATGAAGTGGCCCACGGCAAACGCTCACTGCTTTCGAAAATGCCCGGCGACACGTGGCAGCAGTTTGCGAACTTGCGCTTGCTTTATGCCTTCCAATTCGCTCACCCGGGCAAGAAGATGCTCTTCATGGGCGGGGAGTTCGGCCAGTGGATCGAGTGGAATCCAAGCCGGGCCCTTGACTGGAACCTGCTTGATTACGAACCCCATCGCCAGGTAAAGCAACTGGTTGCGGACCTGAACCGCCTTTACCAGACTGAGCCGTCACTGCACGAAGTCGATTTTGAATGGCAGGGTTTTAAATGGATCGATTTCCACGATGCCGACAACTCGGTGGTCGCTTTCCTGCGCCGCGCTCGTGACCCAAACAATCACCTGGTCGTGGTTTGCAACTTCACGCCCCTCCCCCACATCGGCTACCGCATCGGCGTGCCGGAACCGTGTTTCTATCGCGAGGTCCTCAATACCGACGATACGAAATATGGCGGCAGCGGCGTTACCAACGGCCCCGGCCAGCAGGCGGTGCCGGCGCCCTGGCACAGTCAACCTTGCCATATCGAGACGACCTTGCCGCCTCTCGGCGTCGCCATTTTCAAGCCGGAACGCTAGCCTTGGTCTTGACATCAGTTTCACTCACATGTATAGTTTCAGCGTACGCTGAAACTATAGGTTTAAGTGAAACTCGTGACCGAGCGTGAGCTTAGAAATCGATTCGAGCCGGCCTTTTCACGGTTCCTAACTGAAGTGCAGGGCTCAATCCGCCGGAGAATAAATAATCCGACGGCAAAAATGCGCCCCGACCTTGTGATGGAGACCGAGATCAGGGGCAAGCGGAAGAACCTCGTCTTTGAGTTCCGGTCAATCGGGCAACCCAGGTACACCCGGGAAGCTGTTGCAGAGGTCAAGGCCTTCGCCAGCGCCATTCCGAACAGCTACGCAGTAATTGTTGCTCCGTATATTCTCGACCAGTCAGCCAGAATAATGCAGTCCGAGGGTGTAGGCTTCTTCGATTTGGCTGGAAACTGTTTGCTTGACTTCGATGGCGTGTTCATCCGTTCGCAGGGCAATCCCAATCCCAATCCCGCCACCCGAGAATTGAAATCTCTCTTCCAGCCGCGCGCCTCGAGGGTGCTGCGGTTCTTGCTAACGCCTGGGCTTGTAAACGCTAGCCTCCTCAAGCCCGGAGTGAGAACATGGCCGGAGACATTGCGTCGCCCGCCGGAGGGCCGCAGGTGGACAGTAGAGGAACTTGCCGGGCTGTCGGAGGTGAGTCTTGGGTGGGTGTCCGCGGTCAAGCGTAGGCTTCTTGATTTTGAGTACGTAAGAGAAGAGGACCGGCGCATAATTCTGACCAAGCCGGGAGAGCTGCTTGACGAGTGGGCCAGGAATTACGATCCGGGTCTACACCACAGAATAGGTTTGTACGTACCGAACGACCTTCTCTCTGTGGTTGAAGGCGAAGTGGCGAGGGAACAAGCAAAGGAAGAGTTCGCTAAGGGTATTATGAACGAGCCGACCCTAAGCACAGTGGGGTTTGACCTCAAAACTGGGCGCGATTTTCCCTGCGTCCTGACGTCGTTCTCCGGCGCCAGCTATGTGGCGCCTTTCGTTCGCTTTGTTTCCGTGACCGCCTTCTTTTCCGGACCGATTGAAGAGATCAAGAGGGAATTCAGCGCCAAGGAAGTCCCGACCGGCGCAAATCTCAATATCCTGGTCCCGCACGATGATGGAGTCTACTTTTGCTTGCGCCAAATCCGACAGGATTACGTAGTCAACGCTGTCCAGCTCTACCTCGACCTATTCACCGACAAAGGCCGCGGCGAGGAAGCAGCTCAAGCCGTTCGCGACCAGGAACTCAAGTACTGACATGCCAGGCCTTCATGATTATTCCAAACAGGATACCGCCAGGGCTCTACAACTCCTCCTGGAGTTGGTGGAACATTTCAAGGCCTACAAGGACCACATCGTCCTGGTTGGAGGCTGGGCGCCTTACTTCTTGATTGAGGACTCTGCGGGGAAGTTTGAACCACACATCGGGAGTCTGGACGCCGATTTGTTTCTGGACTTCCGCTCGATACCTGAGACTGCCTACGAAACTATTTTCGAGATTCTTGGGCGGGAGGGATACTCTCAGCGCAGAGATCGGCAAGGAAAAGTCATCCCAGCAAGCTTCGAAAGGGTTGTGCCGTTAGTGGGTGGAGGCAGCTTCCCGATGCGTGTCGATTTCCTGGCGGGCGAGTATGGCGGAACGGCTCAGTCCCATCGTCATCAAAAAGTCCAGGACCTGCTCGCCCACAAGGCTCGTGGCTCCGACATCGCCCGCGAGCAGAACTACACCCGCGAGATTTCTGGACAACTACCTAATGGGGCGAGGGTAACGGTTCGACTGAAGATTGCCAACGAAGTCGCGGTGTTGGTGATGAAAGGCATCACCATGGGGCAGCGGACCAAGCCCAAAGACCTCTACGACCTTTACATGCTCGTGAAGTACTTCAAGAACGGGCCTCGCAGCATTGCGACGAGTTTAAGACCCTTCTTGGGAAACAAGCTGGTAGGTGAGGCCATCGCCAATATCCGCCGTTACTTCGAGCGTTTCGATTCATTAGGCCCCGTCTCGGTTGCTGAATTCTTCCAGCCATCCGACCCAAAGGCTTGGGCTGTTGTTCAGCGAGATGCTTTTGAGCAGTTGCAAGCGTTGCTTAACGAGATAGACGGATAGGTTTCGGACGAACCTTCGAGTCAAGCGCGAAGAGGTCCAGACTCAGGACACTACATCCCCAGGACTAGCCGGTCAACTCGCTGGCCTACATCTCGCAAATAGGCTTCACCGCCACCCTCGAGCTCGGTTGTGGCATAGCCTGTGTAGCTAATATCCGCGAAAGCTTTGCGGACCGCAGGCCAGTCGATATCGCCCTCTCCCAGGTTGACCCAGCGGTAGCCATCCTCGAGCCGCTTGAAGTCTTTGAGATGGACTTTGGCGATTCGCTTCCCCAGGTTGCGAATCCAATCCTGCGGATAACCGTAAAGCACCACGTTGCCCACGTCGAAATACGCCTTGACCCAGGGGCTCTGAAATTCATCCACGTAGTTTGGAAACTCGAGCGGGCTGAGGAGGAATTTGTTCCAGACCTCCTCGAGGGCGATGATGACCTTCAGCTCCTCGGCCAGGGGGATTAACTTTCGGATCTGTTTCTGGGAGCGCACCCACGCCTCGCGGTAGCTTGTCTGCGGGTTGACGACGGCCGGCACCAATAATACCGTCTCTGCTCCCCAAAGCTTGGCGTTCCTGAGCGAGGTCCGCATCCCGTCAAGGCTCTTCTCCACCACCGCGGGATCGCTCGAGGAGAGCGGGTAGTCCCAATGGGCCATGTTCATCACGGAATGGATTCTGACCTTGGCGTCATCCGCGGCCTTCTTGATTTCCTGGGCTTCGCGCTCGTCGCTTACCGTCTGGCCCTCGACAGCCTCGAACCCCACTTCCCGCACCAGCTTGAATCGCTCCGCGTAGCTCAACTGTTTCGGCAGCATGCTGATCTGGAGGGCCTTTCGGATGTGATTGGACGCCGGGGACGGAGACGCCGAAGGAGCCCCCGGCCCGTAACTCAGCGCAGCCCACGGCGCCGCGCCAGCGGCAACCGAAGCCTTTAAGAAATCCCGTCGAGATCTTCCACTTTTCATTTCAACCTCCGCTTCCCACAAATGTGGCTCGATCTTACCCCGAATTCCTAAGTCGGCTCCCCAGATGTCATTCCGATCCCGCAGTCGCGGGAGAGGAATCTCGCTCTGATTCCTTCTTCCGCCTTTCCTCCCCTAATCGGGCTTGAGCTCTGGTCCGCCTCAGCGCAGAGCGAGATTCGTCGCTGCGCTCGGAATGACGTACGTACCCCCGCGTTTAGGCAAACTTGGAGATATCGATATTCGGATCGTATACCTCTTCGGACTTCATCAATTCATCCCACGTGACTAGTCTGCCCATGTATGCGGCCGAGCGCCCCAGCATGGCGCTTAGCGCGGACTCTGCGCCCTGTGCTGCCTGGTTGTGGAATTCCCCGCCGGTGATGCTTTCCACAAACCACTTTTGCTTTTCCACATCCGCTTGGTCCAGAGCGCCTTTGAACGTCCCCGCAGCCGAGAACTGGCTGCTTCCCTCGCTAGGGCCAAGACCCGCGTCCCACGGCTCGGCTCCGGCGATGCTGACCCGATAGTCGTAGTGCGCCTCGGAGCTGCCCTTGGCGCCGAAAAACCGCGTTGCAGCGTCAAAGGCCGGGTTGTCAAACTGCGTGGATCCAAAACTGACCTGCACATGATCCGGATAAGTGAAGACCACATTGAAATTGTCCCAGCAGTTCCCCGAGTCCGTGCGCAGCTTGCGTCCGCCCCCGCCCACGGCATAATCAGGATGCCCCTGCAGAATCCAGTTGCACACATCAATAATATGAATGTTCTGCTCGACGATGATGTCTCCGGAAAGTTTGCGGTCCCACACCCAGTTTCGAAGCTTTTTCTCTTCCGGCGAGGCGTGGGGCCACTCGGGACGGTCGATGTGGCCGCAGTAGTAGTAGCCCAAGCCGCAACCGATCTTGCCCAAAGCGCCTCCGTGGATGCGCTTCACCAACTCGACGTAGGGCGGCGCTTTGCGGATCTGAAACCCCACTTCCAGGCTCAGCTTCCCCTCGGCCTTCTTGCCAATGCGGATGACGCGCTTGGCGCCCGGCACGTCCACCGCGACGGGTTTCTCGCAATACACGTGCTTTCCTGCCGCCGCCACGGTTTCCAGGTGGAGAGGATGGAAGTAAGGAGGAGTCGTGATGAGGATGAAGTCCACTTCTTTCGATGCCGCGATCTGCTGGTAGGCTTTGGGGCCTTGGAAGAGCTGCGATGAATCGATGGCCGCATAGCCCTTCGCGCGCTGGTGTTCATCGAAGTATTTGCGGCCTGCCTCGAGCTGATCGGCGAAGAGATCTGCAAGGGCCACCACGCGTGTATTGGTGTTGTCCACGAACCCTGTTCCTACCGCCGAGCCGCGTCCTCCACAGCCCAAAATCCCCAGGCGCACGGCCGAGTTCGCCACCGAACCTCGCACCGCCCCAGGTTTCACGATCATCACGCCCGCCGCGGTCGCGGCCGCAGCGCCGAGAAACCTTCTCCGACTGATCTTTTCAGTTAAGCCATCCACCATGAATATTCCTCCCCGTTTTTTTATGGGGGCGATGATTGCATCGCACCATCCGCACTTGTAGCGCAGGCCTGTTGTTGAGGTCTGCGCCCCTCAGGAGTCCTCACGGAATAACCATGGCATGGGTCGCTGAACAACCCCCTCACCCGTCCCGATAGATCGGGACACCCTCTGTCCCGCTCTGCGGGACCGAGGGCGGTAGAAACCGAATTAGCTCTCCCGTGAATGACGAGCTCCCGCACTCCAAAGGTCGCCGCACGGAAGGTCGTCTGGCAGCTTTCAGCGTTCGGCTTTGAACCGTCAGCGGCCGGCTTCATAGGTTTTGAATCCCACTGTTTTCACTGCCGACTGCTTACTGCCTACTGCCTACTACTACTACGTTAGGTTATTGACCTCCCCTGCGAGAGGTGCTAAGCTTCGGTCCATGACCGAGAGCGAAATCGAGAAATGTCGAAAGCGCTTGGAACAATTCTTGGCCGACCTGCTGGAGCCGCTGGGGCG
>DLMI01000133.1:24249-38115 GCA_002478145.1 Acidobacteria bacterium UBA7540 | reverse complement strand
TGTCGGCTAACCGGACATGTGCAAGCTTTTCCATGCTGCTGAAGTTCTTCAGTAAAGCGAACGGCTAATTCAGGGACTGCTGTTGGCGGTGAAACCATTCCCGCTCACGACGCGTCTCTGAGTCCAGACAGCGGTTGGCTGAATCGGTGCCTACGCAAGGAGGGTAATATGTTGAGGACTTTCCGATTGGGACCACTTTGGCTCGCCTGTATTGCGATTCTGTCGACGGTTGCGGCGAGCGCCCAACAGGTTCCTGAGGCTGCCGGGGCGCCCGTGCCGCCAGCGCTCTTCACTGCAAAGAAAGTCTTTGTCTCTAATGCTGGAGCAGACAGCGGGCTCTTTCCGCATCCCTTTAGCGGCAGTCCAGATCGCCCCTACAACCAGTTTTATGCAGCGGTACAGGGGTGGGGTCGATATGAACTTGTTGCCGAGCCACAGGAAGCCGAACTTGTTTTCGAAATACAACTCATCGCGCCAAATGGTCCCACAAACGCAAATAAGCAGGAGGGCGCGTCTGACCCACTGCCGATGTTCCGGCTGAGCATCCTCGATCGCAAGACGCACTACATACTGTGGGCGTTAACTGAGTCGATCGCCCCCGCGACTCTGCAGAAAACCCACGATCACAATTTCGATGAAGCGCTCGCGACGCTCACCCTCGATTTGAAGAGGCTGACAACCAAATCGCCAGCCGGAACGCCGTGATATCGATAGCCCGCCCCTGCGTTCCCGGCGAGCCATTCGGCATTCGGCGACTAGATGCGGAAACGGAGCGTAGAGCTATCGTCAACGAGCGTCCGATTTAACTTCACTCACGATCTTGCGAACTCCGCCTGAATTTCAACGCACTGAGTCCCTGACAGCCCGAAATGAAATGCCAACACCCTTTTCACCCTGTTCACGAGTGCGACAACGTGTCCCTTGACATTCGCAAGAGCATAGGCTAGTATGCTATGTGGAGTCGGACGGGATTCAGGATTCGCGACTCGGGAGCAAGGTGACGGAAGAGCGGTTGCAGGGGGCAATTGTGAATGGTGAATGGTGAATTATGAATTGCTGCGGTCCTTCTTGGCGGTGCTTGCCACCCCCTGCTTTACGGTTAGTCCCTTAAGAGGGGCCAAACATGGTAGGACTCTTTGCACGCATTGCAACTAGAGACAATATGTCTTTTCGCTCAACGAAGCAAGAAACCATAGTGACTTTAAGAAATGACGGAACGACGCGGGAATGTTACTGAAAACAAAGGACCGCTGTGAAAAAAGTGAGGCCGAAGCGGGAATGTGTATGAAGAAACAGGTACTTAGCCGTTGAAAGCGGGAATGTTGCTGAAAATAAAGGAATTGTGAATGGTGAATGGTGAATTATGAATTGCTGCACTCCTCAGCCAGCCAAAAGCAGATTCTTCGCTACGCTGCGCAGCGCGATGAAGTTGGCGCCTAGTGCTACAGCGCGGCTGTCGGCCGCAACCAAAATGAGACCCTCTGCGTGCTCCGTGCCTCCAGAGCCTTAACACAGGGAGCACGGAGGATCTCCGTGACCTCCGTGTTAAGTCTTTTCTGGGCACGGAGGACACAGAGCCCGCACCAGATGGTGCAGGGCGGAGGCACTACTGACACGAGGAGAAATCTGCGCGCCGCGACAACGTCCTGGCACCTAGTGCTACAAAGTTTGGCAGTAAGGGTCTAACAAAAGGCAATCCCGGAGGACAGTTCGGGTGTAAACTAGGAAGTTGCCTGCCCGTGAGTCCTCGCCAGAGGTCCAGACATGAAGGTACAACTGACTCCATTCCTATTTGTCCTGCTTGTCCCCATTGCATTGTTTGTGTTCGGCCTTAAGAATCTTGGCTTGAGCGAAGAGCATAAGATCCGGCCTGCCTATGTGGCAGGAGCTTTCTACCCCGCAGACGCCAACGAACTGGGAAAGATGATCGACGGATTTCTGGCGCATGCGTCGGCTGAGAAGCTGGAAGGTAGCTTAGTCGCGCTGATTTGTCCTCACGCGGGCTACGAATTCTCCGGCGGCGTGGCAGCTTACTGTTATATCCAGCTCAAAGGCAGGCACTACGACCGCGTCGTGGTGATTGCTCCCTCGCATTACGAGTCGTTTCCCTTCTCCTCCATTTATGACGGAGAGGCTTATCAGACGCCCTTCGGCGCCGTTCCCGTGGACCGTGACTTTTCAGCCCAGCTCGCCAAACTGAGCTCGTCAATCAAAATCTCGGGACGTGGACACGGCGAAGTCGAAGGGCATGGTGAGCACGCGCTGGAAGATCAACTGCCATTCCTACAGCGCGTGCTGGGGCAGTTCAAGATGGTGCCTATCGTCATGGGCGACCCGAGTTACGACGCTTGCCGCGCGCTGGGAATCGCTCTCGCAAAGGCAGTGCAAGGCACAAACACGCTCATTCTGGTCAGCTCCGACCTTTCCCATTATCACCCCTACGATGAGGCAGAGCGGATGGACCACCAGATTCTGAAGACGATCGAAGATTGGGATTACCTGACCCTCTCACAAAACACCGAGCGTGACATCTGGAGAGGCCCCTGCGGAGGCGGGCCCATCGTTGCCGCCATGATCGCAGCGGAGCGCCTGGGCGCACATCGCGCGCAGATCCTCAAGTACGCAAATTCAGGAGACGTCACAGGAGATAAGAGCCGCGTGGTCGGCTATGGAGCGGTGGCGCTGGTGGCTGAAAAAGAGAACAAGAAGCACGGGCGCAAGAGCGCTGAGTTCTCGCTCACTCCCGCCGAGAAGCAGGAGCTTCTGAAGATCGCGCGAACCTCGGTTGAAACTGCGGTTCGAGAAAAGAAGCTCTACTCGCCGCCCGCGGATGAACCTGAAGCCCTCCGGAACGCCCGCGGCGCTTTCGTGACCTTGAAGGAGCATGGAGATTTGCGCGGCTGCATTGGCTATATGTCGCCTATCAAACCGCTCGCCGAAACGGTCCGGGATGTGGCCGCCTACGCCGCGCTCGAAGACCGGCGCTTCCGGCCAGTCAGCGAGAGCGAGTTGGGGATTCTGGAATACGAGATCTCGGTGCTTTCACCACTGCGCAAAGTTGAGGACATCAACCAGATCCATGTGGGCCAGCACGGACTGCTCATCCGCAAGGGGGAGTATGAAGGCGTGCTGCTGCCTCAGGTGCCTACGGAAGAAGGTTGGAACAGGAACACTTTCCTTGAACAGGTGTGCGTGAAAGCGGGCCTTCCTGAGCAAGCTTGGAAGGACGCGGATGCCGACCTGTTCATGTTTTCCGCCCTGGTCTTCGCAGAGCCGACCAATCCAAAGACCTCTACGTTCGACGAAACCGCACCTCAAAAGCCGCCAGGGCTGCCAGTCCCGCCGGCGCCAGGTTCACCACGGCCATGAGCATGGCGGTTCGCAGGAAGCCATAGACCGGGAGCAGGTAGGCGCTCAGCGCCACTGCTCCCAGGCACGCCCCGAGCAGGTCAAGGGCATAAAGCATCCCAGGGTTGCGATTTGAATTGTCCGAACGCGCGAAGTAAATGCGGCTGGCCAGCGGGAACTGATATCCGCCCATCAACCCCACTATCAGAGCCAGCACCGGGAAGACCATCTGGCTGATGGTGAGAAGCGCGGCCAGACTTCTGACGCCCTCGAGCGAGACAAATAATGCGTAGAGGAGAAGAGGCGCCAGAGCCGCCAGCAGTTGCAGGAGCGCGAGTCTGAGGAATTCAAACTGCCACGCTCTCCTCGTTCCCGCAGACATCTTTGGGTCGAGCGATGCAGGCACAGGGTTACACTGAGCCGGAAGCGCCCGTACTTTGTTCAAGGCCAGCCACGCCCCTGCCGCCATTCCCACCATGAAAACGGCTACCAGGATAGACAGTTGTTGGTAAACGTATCCGTAAAGGGCCTGGAACCCGAGCAGAAGCAGCACTTCAAGACCCAGCAGCGTGAATCCCATGGCGGCAACACAAAGGCCCAGCGTGGCCTTGTGGCGGGACATCTCCTCCGCAGGCCGCGCAACTCTAATGCGCTCATACAGCGCCGAAAGCAGCGCCAGACCAAGCACGCCGAGGGTCACGGCGCCCGCTACCGCACCGAATCTCAGCCGCGCCAGGGATTCCAGTAACTCGCGCCAGTGGGAGTGAAATCGCGAGCTCCAGAGGACAACGTCAAAATAGTAAGCGATGGGGGTGAAATCCCGGTTGATTGGCGTCGCGGGCTGCGGCTCAATTTGCAGTTGGAGATCGAGCATGCGGTCCGGCGACATGCGGAAGGGGATGTAATACTCGCGCACATACTGGGTGCGGATGTGGCGTTCGCGAAGCCGGGTCATGAGTTCGGAGGGATCGAGAGTGAGCGAGCCGGGCTGATTCGCAGCAAGAAAGTGCACCGTCTCGCCCGGGATGGCGACCACTTGGGGGAACACTGCGCGCAGCGTCTTTTGGAGACATCTTAAGAGGTCGGCCAGTTCCTGGCTGATGTAGTTCTCCGACGCTGTCACCTGGAAAGACAGGACTCCGCCGGGGTTGAGCTTCTCCGCCGCCTCGATGAAAAACTCCTGGGTATAAAAGCGGTTCAACTGCGCGGTAAAGGGGTCGGGCAGGTTAATGATGATGACATCGAACTTCGCGTTGCTGGTTTTGAGGAACAACCGGCCATCCATGGGGTGGATGCGTACACGTGGGTCGCTCCGCACGCGATTCCAAGCATGCGCAAAGTGGCGCTCTGCGACACCGAGTATGGCCGGGTCCAGTTCGACGTAATCGAGGCGCTCGAGGCTGGAGTATTGGAGGGCTTGGGCCAAGCTCCCGTTGATGCCCCCGCCGATGAGCAGCACCGATCGAGGCGCGGTGTGTTCGAGAAGCGCGAAGTGTACGGATTCCTCTGCGGCCGAAGGGTCAGGCACGGTCAAAACCCTCAGCCCGTTTTCGAAAAGGCTGCGGCTTTCGCTCGTCGCCACCAACGCCAGATTGCCATAAACGGAATTCCGTGACTCCACGAGGCTAAAACCATGCCACAGCAACGCGAGCGACTTCGCCTCGAGCAAGCGGGCAGCGCGCGGAATCGGAAGCGCAGCAATTAAAATCAGCGCCAGCAGGACACGGCGGTAGGAAGGCGTGCGGACCCCCACCCATGCCGCCGCCAGCAAGTTAAGCAGCGCCACAAAGAGGGCAATTTCGAAGGAGGTGCAATAGCGGATCAAGACGAGGCTTGCCAGTACGCCTCCCAAGCCTGAACCCGCAGCTTCCAGCAGGTAAACAGAGCTTGCCGCAGACGCAGTCGAGGTTCGCGCTTCGTCGGCACACAGCTTGCTGCCCGCCGCGAATAGACCGCCCGAGAGCAGGCAGAAGGCGCTGAGTGTGACGAAGGAGGTGAGAAACATCGGAGCGGGGCCAAGGATTTCTCCTGGGACTGACTGAAGAACCGGTCTGCTGGCGCGCACGGCTAGAATGGTCAGCGGAAAAACCGCAGCAATTAGGGTTTCCAGACAGGCCATCAGTTTCCGGGAATCGCGCAAACGCGCGGAAACCTGACCTGACACGCTGGAGCCAATGGCAGTCCAAAGCAGCCAGCCCGCCAACATGATGCCGAGCGAAATCTCGTTGCCGTAAAAGACCACGATCAGTTCGCGCATCAGGACAATCTGGGCTATTACGGAGGTAAAGCCGATAAGGGACAAAATGCACTGAAGCCCCGGGGAGACCTTGATCGCTCCGCGCTGGCCGGCATCGAATGTCGTTTGCTGGCTCATCACTTTTGCCACCGCAATACTACCGCTAAAACCGTCACCGCCGCAAAGGTGGGCTGCCGGTTGTTATTACTTTCTGCTGCTGTACACCGTCTCTGCGGGCGCCTTGTTGCCCGCGCTCCGTCGAAAGTCAGGCTACGTCATTCCCGCGAAAGCGGGAATCCACTGACCTGGACCCCCGCTTGCGCGGGGGTGACGAGGGCCAGGACTTTCACGTCCATGGGTGGGCCGCAGGCCCATGACCACTCGGATGAAACCCGAATTGACTTTAGCGCCCTGCTTGCAATTTTACGTTGGCTATGGGACCATGTAGCTAGATTGGCTAGATTAAGGAGAGCCTCGATGTCATGGCGTCTGGCAGATGCTAAGAATCGCTTTAGCGAACTGGTAAACCGCGCCCTTAGGGGGGAGCCCCAGGTGGTCGTGCGCCGCCGCGACGCCGTGGTGGTGGTGGCCCGGCGCGATTACCAGGAACTGACGGGCAAACGTATGAGCTTCAAGCAGTTTCTGCTCGGCGAAGGTCCAAGCTTGCGGGGAGTCGACCTTCGTCGCGACAAATCCCCCATGCGGAACGTGAAGCTGTGAGAGTCTTGCTGGACACCTGCGTGCTGTCAGAACTGCGTAACCCAAAGGTGCATCCCCGTGTTCGCCAAGCCGTGGATGCATGCAACGAAGAGGACCTTTTCATCAGCGTTATATCTATCGGTGAAATCCTCAAGGGGATCTCCCTGCTGAGGGAAAGCTCGAAGAGGCGTGCGCTTGAAACCTGGCTGAAGATTCTCGAACGCGACTATGGCGATCGCCTCCTCTCGATCGACCTCGAAACGAGTCGCCTCTGGGGAGAACTCACAGCCGCCGCACAAAAGGCAGGGTGGGTGGTGCTTGCCACTGACGGACTTATCGCCGCCACAGCGCTACGCCATGGTCTGCACGTTATGACCCGGAACACGGCTGATTTCGAACCTACCGGGGTTTTACTCGTGAACCCGTGGGAGGATTGAAGCTACCCCCAAAGCGCCTGCGGCGGAACCCATGCGCAGCCGCGGGTTAACGATTGCCAGTTTGCTCTTGGATTCGAAAGCGCGTATCTGGGCGCGTAGCGCGGACCCCCGCTCTTGGGGTCCGCGGTTCTTCTGTAGGGAAAACCCGAAATCTCAAAAACAGGGGTACGCCCTCGGATTCGGAAGCGTGCGCCTAAGGAAGAACCGCAGACCGCAACGACGGCGGCCTGCGCTACGCTTGCCTGTCACAAGCGGAATCCTCACGGCGCTATGCCGTCAGCCGGCGCTCGCTGCAGGAATGGGAGCAAGGGCGCAGGCGTCCAGAAAGCGCGGTGCGCGCCTACTTGACGGTGATGGATAGATACCCGGAAGCGGTGGAAAAAGCGCTCATGAACAAGCCGTCGCATGTCTCATCGAACTTCCCGAAGAAATTCACCAGGAGTTAACACCGGCTTTCCCTTAAAAGGGTTGAGCGCCAGGAGATCGCCGTCTCCGGTGATAATGTGGGTCGCCCGGCCACTCACCGCGAGCTCAAGGAACTTGTTATCGCTGGGGTCGCGACAGTCGCTGATTCGAACATCAATCTCGACCCATTGGGATGCCCCGGCAAGCACGGCGAGAAATTGCCTCGCTTCATCTTCGGTGACGTAGGGACGGAATTTGTCCCGGGTGAGCACCTGACTAAGTTCTGCCACGACAGGTAAAGAGAGTAGGATTGTGCCGCGGTCCAAGGCATGGTCGAAGGCGCGCCGCGACGTCGATTCGTCGGAAAGGGCGGCGCTGATGAGGACGTTGGTGTCAAAGACGAAGCGCAAGCTACGCTTCTTTCAAGAGGTTTTCCAGTATCTCCGGCGTGAGGCCACGGTCGCGGGCCTTTTTGCTGAGATCGGTCATCATTTGTTTTAAAGCTGCGGGTTCCGCCATGGCCACGTCCTTCAACCAAAGGCTGAGGAGCGCCCCCATCTTCCTCTGATCGGCAGCCGGCGCGGCCTTGTAGGCTCTTGCCGCTTCGCGGTCTACCTGAATGGTGATCGTTTCCGTCGCCATGCCTTTCACCTCCACCTGATTGTACCGGAGTAACCCGCAATCCACAACTTGAAGGGCGAAGGCGTCCGGAAAGCGCCGTGCGCGCCTACTTGACGGTGATCGATAGAAACCCGGAAGCAGTGGAGAAAGCCCTCATGAGCAAGTCGTGAGATGCGAAGGGTATCAGGCATGAGAAAAGTCCAGGGTCAGAACTGCGCTGGCCATGGCGACCCGCTAAGGCGCTTAGGTGTATATTAGTGGTCGGTCGAGAATTCAAAACCGAAATATGGGGTTAGCCGTTATGGCCGCAAAAATCGACGATTTTCTGCGCGCCCTTGGCACTGTCACCCTCCGCTTTTCAGAGCTGGAAGAGTTGCTGATGGTGCACACCGCCAAGCTGATTGACCAACATGACCACGGTGTGGGGCTCGCCACCTTGGCGAGCTTGGATTTTCTTAAGATCACGCTGATTTTCGAGACGCTCGTACTTGAGCGGACTTCCTGGCGTTACACCATTGTTGTTGGAGGCCTCCCCTATGCAAAGGCCAAGGAGATTCACGACCGGCTGAAACCCCTCATCAAGAAGCTTAACGACGTCCGCGAGCAGAGAAACCGAGTCATCCATGCCAATTGGAGCCCGAGCTACAGGCTCGAGGCTGCTTCCGGTGACTTTGTTCAGGTTGCGGGCATTGCGGAACACACCACGCACAAAAAGAAGGTTCATGAGGGGTATATCAGAAAGACGACAACCTGGACCGTGGTGGAACTCGAAGCGGTTATAGCGGGAATTGAGGACGCTGCACGGGAGCTGGACGAATTTGTCACCTGGGCCAACACGCTCACGCCCCTGTTTCCCCAGGAAGAATGATGCCCCCGCCGCAACGGGTGAGGGACAATGCACCTGCTAACTTATTCATATGACGGTACAAGTGCAAACGGTGATTGCGCTCCCAACGACATCCAATCCTGATTCAGACCTACATTGGGCAATAATTTACTTGGCGCATCCACCCAAAAATCGCAAGGTCAAGTCGGCGGGGCCTGTCATTCAGGTTCCACCTTGCAATAAACAATTTGATCCTTAATAGTGTTATAAAATCCTTCGGCGGTTGTGTCCCCTTCAAGATGTTTTGCGATGAAGTACGAGCAAAGATCGGCCATCTGAATTCCGATGGAATCCTTGGAATCACCAAAATACATACCATCGTGAACGTGCTGCAATTTACCACAGGAAAAATCGGGAGGCCGAACCTGGTTTCTAAGCTGGCGAAATGATTGTCTCAGTTCTGCCTTAATCTTTCCGTCAGCAAAGTCATCGGCGATCAATACGGCAAACTGTTGAGGATCGTTGGCATCAAGCCATCCATCAATGCCCTCAGCGCAGATGCGGAAGGCAATGTCAATCGGACTGGCGGAGCCGTACAGTTTTCCCCGTAGCTTTGGTACATCAACAGCACCATAAACAATGGGTAACTTCTTGTCGCGCACCTGCATGAGTAGTGAATGCATGGCGCGAAAGCGGATACTCTGATCTATTCCCTCAAATACACGACAGCCATTGAAAAGCTCGCTAGCATGGAACTCCTTAAAATTTTCCATATTTTCTTCCGGAACCAAATCGACGATGTGAATGCCAGCGATCACTTCAATTTCTTGGAAATGCTTATCATTGACAATAACCGCCGATAGGACTTGAAGCTTGGTTTTCTTATGCTCTATGGCGGAATCGTCGAGATATGCGAGATACATGAGTGGTCTCTCTCCGTAGGGATGAGCCTCCATCGCCCACCCCCATCATTCTGCGTCTTAATGGATGAGTCAAGTAATTCTTGCCGATCGACGAGGCAGGCATGCCAGGCATCAGCCTCACGGTTGTGGGTTCAGTCGCTTCACCAACTTTTCGTAATCGCCCCTTATGGCCGGAACCTGGGGGGCAAGTTCATAAGCTTTCCGGTACTCCTCCAAGGCGGGCTGAAGCTCGCCTTTTTGCTCAAGGGCCGCGCCGAGGACGTCGTGTGCCATCGCGTAATCAGCCTTCAGTCGGATTGCCATGCGACACTCGGAAATCGCGCCGTCCCAGTCCCCTTTGTCGCCCAGCGCAAGGCACAGGTTGAAGTGCGCATCCGCATTATCGGGCTTCAGTCGGATGGCCTCCCTCTCTTCCGTGATCTCACCATCCAAGTCCGCTTTAAAGCCGAGAGCTGCGCCGAGGACGACATGACCATGCGCATCGTTCGGCTTTAGCCGGATGCCCTCGCGATACTCGGCAATTGCACCGTCCAAGTCCCCTTTTTGCTCCAGGGCCAATCCAAGTAAGCCGTGTGCGTCAGCGAAATCGGGTTTCAGCCGCATTGCCTCACGAGACTCGGCGATTGCGCCATCGAAGTCATTATTAGAAAATAGCGTATATCCCCTGAGATAGTGTTTTTCGGCAAGTTGTGCCTTCGCATCTGGCCGCTGCGGAGGGGGTTCAGGCGGTTGCCGGCTTGCCGCTGTCGGCGACTGGCTGGCTGCGACTTTCTGCGCAGCGACTTCCACGACACAACGAACGCCGACCATGGCGCCACTGTACGCCGTGCCGCCCTCCCCGCGGCCCGACACATCCACGTCCCCGGGACTGGAGCCCCAGTCCCCTCCACGCGTAACCCGGTACTGACCGCCCGCAGGCCCCGCAGGGTCGTGGGTGGGGCTAATCTGATAGTACTTCTCGTCGTACCAGTCGTTCACCCACTCCGACACGTTCCCCAGCACGTCGTATAACCCGAATCCGTTGGCTTGCTTCTGACCGACTTCGTGCATTCCGTTACCGTTTTCACCCAAGCGCTTCCCGTTATTGCTTGGGTCTTCTTTCAAAATCCTATCGATGTCCAAGCGTTGACGCCCACTGTTGTTCGCGTACCACGCAATTTCATCGAGGTCGCCATAACGCGGTGCCGTGCTCCCAGCGCGCGCCGCATACTCCCACTCGGCTTCCGTCGGCAGTCGCCCCCGCGCCCAACTGCAATATGCTTGGGCGTCGTCCCATGTCACATCGACAATGGGCATCATGTCGTCACCCCACCTATGATTAAGCGGTCTGCCCCAATTCGGTTCAATGGGCATTTGCCTCCCTATGGCCGCTGCGAAGAGTTTGTAGGCGCCCACCGTTACTTCCGTCTGCCCCAGCCAAAAACCTTTCGTGATGGTCACCTGATGCGGCGGTTTCTCGGCATCGGGACATTTGGTATCCCCCGGCGAGCAACCCATCATGAAAGTCCCTGGTGGTATCCAGACATATTTGAGTCCATCCTTCGGGTTCACCTCCACTGTTCCAACAGCCATAGAGACGGCCGCCGGGGGCGTCTTTGGCGTCGCGGGTTGGGTTGGCGAGCCGCCACGCGGATGAATGGCCGAGGAGAGATACCAGCCAGCCAGTACCAGCAGCAAAACAGCGGCGGGAACGCCGACCCAGAGGGGTAGTCGTGATTTCGTCGCGCCCGTGCCAGTTGTGCCTGAAATGGGGTGGCGGGGAGTCGGCGGGGCCGGGGGCTGCAACATCGTGTCGCGATCACGTAGGGGCGGTTCGCCGACCGCCCCTAGCGTTCCTGTGGCGGGTTCTGTGGCTTCGGCGAAGGCGCGTGCAAATTCCATCACAGAGCCGTAACGCTGTTTGCGGTCTTTAGTGAGGGCCTTCATCACGACGCTTTCGAGTTGAGGTAGCGCGGGGAGGTCTGGCTTGACGGCGCCCAATGGCGGGGGGTCTTCCTGCACGTGCATGCGCAGGTAACCCACCGGCGTGTCGGAATGGAAGGGCGTGCGCCCGGTGAGCATTTCGTAGCTCACCACGCCCAGCGAGTAAATATCGGAGCGCGCGTCAAGCTCATCGCTCCTCGTGCCGGAAGCCTGCTCGAATGACATATACGCGGGCGTGCCGAGCACCATGCCGGTCTGCGTGTGGGTGGCGGACTCGCGCAGCTTGGCAATGCCGAAATCGACGACCTTGACGATCGTTTCGCCTTCGTCGCCGCGCGTCAGGAAGATGTTATCGGGTTTGAGGTCGCGATGAATGATGCCCAGCTTGTGCGCGGCGTTCAGTCCTCGCGCCGCTTGCTGGAGAATTTGCGCAACCTCAGGCACGGGAAGCGCACCCCGCCGCGTGAGGGCCTGGCGGAGAGATTCGCCTTCCAGAAACTCCATGGCGATGTAGGGTGTGCCGTCATCGGCCTGGCCGGATTCGTAAATGGTGACGACGTTCGGGTGATGAATGCGCCCCGTGGAAGCCGCTTCATTCTGAAAGCGCAGCAGGAAGTCGGGGTCATCCAGCAGCTTGCGATTCAGGACTTTGAGTGCTACCGCACGGTTGCCAACCGCGATTTGCTCGGCGAGGAAGACCGTGCCCATGGCGCCCGCGCCCAGGCGGCGGACAATGCGAAAACGGCGGGACAGTTGACCGGCAAGCTGCGTTTCGGTTTCCGTGGCTTGAGCGGTGAGGTGAGCGCCGTCGCGCACACAGAACTCAACATCATCGGAGTAGGTCTGCCGGCAAGTGGGACAGGTCTTCATGAGAGCTAGTGAAACCCTCCCATAGCGCGGATTCTAACAGAAGTATTGCCGCAAAGGGAATCGTCGGTTGCTCGGCCAGCGGCCGCGAATTTGAAGGAAAAGCCTCCCTCACGCTATACTGTGACCCAGTTCCGAAGAACACTATGAACCACCAAGACACGAAGACACCAAGAGAGCCCATCCCCAAGGAAACCGACGAAGTTGCTTCAAAGATCGTTGATGCTGCATTTGCCGTGCATAAGGCCCTCGGCCCGGGCCTGCTGGAGAGTGTCTATGAGGTCTGCCTATTGCACGAACTCAACAGGCGAGGGCTGAATGTGGAGCGGCAAGTGCTACTGCCCGTGGTGTACGATAACCTCCGCCTGGACGCCGGACTTCGGCTGGACCTTGTGGTGGAAAAGAGGGTGGTTGTAGAACTCAAGGCTGTCGAAGTGCTGCTGCCCGTTCACAAAGCGCAACTGCTGACCTACCTCAAACTTTCCGGTTATCGGCTCGGTTTACTAGTGAACTTTAATAGCGCACTCATAAAGCAAGGGATACAGCGAATTGCCCTTTGATTGCTTGGTGCCTTGGTGTCTTGGTGGTGAAAGCTCTCATTTGACTTCAGTGGGGCGCTCGGCTAACCTGAAATGTTGGGGTTAATCCATCCAGCGTGGGATGGGTGTCGGGGATACAAGCAGATTCCTCGCTTCGCTCGGAATGACAGGCGCCTCCAGGGGAAATATCCATTGTGAGAAGGGTATATCTGGACAACAACGCGACGACGCCGCTGGCGCCGGAAGTGTTTGAGGCGATGAAGCCTTACCTGCTCGAGGACTTCGGCAACGCCTCTTCCATCCATTGGTACGGCCAGCGGGCCAAGAACGCGGTAGAGAAGGCTCGCCAGCAGGTTGCCAAGCTGCTCAATGCCCGGCCCAGCGAGGTGATCTTCACGAGCGGCGGCACAGAATCGGATAACGCTTCGATCTTTGGGATTGTCCAGGCAGCCCGCGCGGCGGCCCCGCACATCATCACCACGGGCATCGAACACCACGCCGTTCTCAACACGGCGCAGGCCCTTGAAAAACGTGGCGTCAGTGTGACCTATGTGGGCGTGGGCGCAAGCGGGGTGGTTGATCCGGAGGACGTGAAGCGCGCCATTCGTCCTGAGACCGTGCTGATTTCCGTCATGCATGCCAACAACGAAATCGGAACCATCCAACCCCTCGAGGAAATCGGGGGCATCGCCCGCGAGCACGATGTCTACTTCCATACCGATGCTGTTCAGTCGGTGGGCAAGATCCCCGTGGACGTCAATAAGCTCGGCGTGGACCTGCTTTCACTTTCCGCGCACAAGTTCAACGGGCCGAAAGGCGCGGGCGCAACGTATATCCGCAAAGGCACAATCCTGAAGCCGCTGCTCTACGGAGGCCATCACGAACGCGACCGCCGTCCAGGCACCGAAAACGTGCCGGGGATTGTCGGGCTGGGAATGGCGGCGGAACTCGCCCTGGCTCGGCTCGAGGAGGCCGCGCAGCGGGTGGCGGGCCTGCGTGATCGATTGGAGCGCGGAATCCTGGAGCGGGTTCCTCAAGTCAG
>DLMI01000133.1:22422-24116 GCA_002478145.1 Acidobacteria bacterium UBA7540 | reverse complement strand
GTCGAGGGCGAAGGCTTCGTCATCGCCATGGACCTGAGGGGCATCGCCTGCTCGACGGGGGCGGCGTGTTCGTCCGGTTCGGTCGAGCCTTCGCACGTCCTCTCCGCCATCGGCCTTACGCCGGAGCAGGCGAGATCGAGCATCCGCTTGAGCCTGGGCCGTTACAACACCGCCGAAGATATCGATGCCACGCTCGAAACCCTCCCCGCCGTGGTCGAACGACTCCGTTCCGTGTCACCACGCTGGGGGCTAGGGACTCGGGGCTAGGGGCTAGCGCGATTTTGGATTTTAGATTTTGGATTTTGGATTGGGGTTTCGACTTTCCATTTTCGAGTTTCGAACTTCGAGTTTCCAGTTTCCATTTTCCAGTTTCTATTTTCGAGTTTCGGTTTTCCCGTGATGACCATTGCTGTAGCGATGAGCGGAGGCGTGGACAGTTCCACTGCGGCCGCCTTGCTCGTCGAAAACAATTCGGATTCCAAGCCCAGCACAGGGTCCGACCGCCACGCCTCGGTGATTGGGCTGACGATGCAGTTGTGGAACCAGCGCCGTTTGCCACGCTTGCAGGGCCCAGGGGACAGCATCAACGCGCCGGGCCACGCCAGCGGCCGCTGCTGTTCACTTGATGATGTTTATGATGCCCGAGCCGTGGCGAGTTTCCTGGGTATCCCCTACTACGTGATTAACCTCGAACAGGAGTTCGAGGCGACGGTGGTCCGGCCATTTGTCGCGCGCTACCTGGCAGGGCAAACACCCATTCCGTGTAGCCTCTGCAACACGGAAATCAAATTCGAGCGCTTTATCGCCCTCGCTCGCCAGATCGGGGCCGAGCGCGTCGCCACGGGGCATTACGCTCGCATCCGGCGCGATGAAAGGACGGGGCGTTCTCAACTTCTTCGCGGGGTGGACCGAAGCAAGGACCAGGCCTACTTCCTCTTTGGCCTCACGCAAGAGCAACTCGCGCGCGCCATTTTCCCGCTGGGAGAACTAAGCAAGGAGCAGGTACGCTCCATTGCCCGCGCTAAGCAGCTCCCCGTGGCCGAGAAACCTGAAAGCCAGGAGATCTGCTTCGTCCCCACGGGCAGTTACCGCGACTTTATCGAAGCCTATTTGGAGGAGCAGGGCAAGAAGCCGGACGCACAGCCGGGTGAGGTCGTCTCAACTGAAGGGCGGGTGCTCGCGGACCACCAGGGCATTCATAACTTCACCGTGGGACAAAGGAAAGGCCTGGGAGTTGCCGTGGGCTCGCCACTCTATGTCATCAAGCTCGAGCCTGAGAAGAACCGCGTCATTGTGGGGCCTGAGCAGGAGTTATTCCACCGGAAGTTCGTGGTTCGGGACCTCAATTGGATTCGCCCGATGCGGGATGGCGAAGGGGTCGAAGCCCACGCCAAGATTCGCCATAATCACCCGGGCGCGCCTGCCCAAGTCGAATCGCATGGGGCGAGCGAAGCCTTCGTCACCTTCCACCATCCTCAACGTGCCATCACTCCCGGGCAGGCGGCAGTTTTCTACGATGGCGACGAGGTCGTGGGCGGCGGCTGGATTGCCCGCGTCGTCGGTTAACAGGCTGTTGCGCGGGTGCTCCAACACGCTTCAACCGGAATTCGCAAGTTGAACGAGATTTTTGGCTTCCCGGAATGGAAAAACCCCTCACCCGCCCTCCTCCGTCGGGCACCCTCTCCCCAAGGGAG
>DLMI01000133.1:0-22298 GCA_002478145.1 Acidobacteria bacterium UBA7540 | reverse complement strand
GGAGAGGGCTGCCATTTCTGGTGCGAGTTTAAGTTAGGAAAAGCGCCCTCTCCCTTGGGGAGAGGGTGGCCCGCTGTCCCGATGCACTTCATCGGGAAGCGGGCCGGGTGAGGGGTTGCTTGAGAGGAGCTCGAAGCCCAGAGCGGAGCCATTGTGGGGCACACTGCTGTGTTGCTGCGCGGGTTTGGTCGAAGGGACTCCAGTCTAGCGAGTTGGGACGCAACCGTGGCTTTGAATTTGCGCATTCGAGTTCAGGAAGTTCCACGTAGCAGGCGCCAGGCGGCGCGCTTTCCAGTTTAGGAACAGGTCCTCTTTCAAGCGTTGGAGGTCACGGGGCGAGTCGACGTCAGCACAGGCCTCCAGGACTGAACATGAGAGGCCCTGTCGTAACAGGTTCCGAAGTGTATCGCTGAATGCAAAGGCTGTGCTCCAACGAACCCTGCGGAAGATGCTCCGTAATCTCCCGGGATCTGCGGGCCGTCGAAGGGCAATCAGATAATACCCGCCATCGGGGCAGGGGCCCAGCACCGACTCGCATGCACGCAACTCCCGAAGAGCTTGGCGCAGAATGCGCGCCGGAAACAAAGGAGAGTCAGTGCCAATAACCACACAGCTTGGATGGAAACGAAGGAGTCTGCGAAAGGCATTCTCCAGGCGTTCACCCAAGTCTCTTCCTTGTTGGCGAATAACGCTGAATTCGCAGATGCCGGCCGAGGCCAAAGGCTGCTCGTACAGAATAGCCTCGGCGTGGCTGCGCCTAAATGGGATTGGACTTGCCGCCAAGAACAAATAGGGCTGGACCCATCGTCTGAGCCCGGCAACTTTGCGGAGTGTATCTGAAATCAACGCGGCTTGAAAACGAGCGGCGCCTTGCGCGCCGAGCCGGGGGATCAAGCGAGTCTTGGCCTGCCCAGCAACCGGGGCGCGCGCAAAAACGGCCATTGCCGGAAGAGGCGTCCTTCGCAATCGTGATGTGGATTCGGGTGAGCGCGCGGTCAAGGGACTATGATGGGAAGCGGCGGGGACATGCGACATCGCGCGTCCCTGCAGCAGTTCACTGAGCGGCAAGCTTACCGCATATCACCCGCAGACGACACGCCGTCGCCTCGATGAGCAAGCTGCACTTGCCGCGACGAGCACGCGAAGGCGAGCCCGCTAGGTCAAATGAAAAGTTGCTCGTCCTGCGCTGCCTCGCTGACGCTGGTCGTCCGCCGGCGCGAGAACAGGAACTCCAAGCCAGCCCGCATCCCTGCAATGACGGCCGAAACCTCTTGCATGGGCGCCAGCACGCCGCGCTGCACGGCGTCCGAGGTGGTCTCGACCTTTTTAACGAGGTCGGAAACCATCTGGTCCACGCGAATGATCTGCGAGCGTGATTTATCCACGAGTTCGGCTACCAGCGTATCCACATCGGTAGTCCGTTCGCGGAGCATCTTGCTGATATCGGCAAGGTTCGAGGTAATTGTCCGCAAAGGCTCGCGGGCGTTGCTCACAATTTCCGTGACCGACTCGAC
The DNA here is from genome assembly GCA_002478145.1 of Acidobacteria bacterium UBA7540. The sequence goes on along the minus strand of DLMI01000133.1, from coordinate 20,784 downwards.
CAGCGGATCCAGCCGTTGCTTGACGTCGGTGCGAACCGCCTCGACTTGGCCGGGAATCTTCCGGACTGCCAGCCAGATCCCTATCATCGCCCCGGCTTGCATCAGAACCGCCACGGCCACAAGGATTAGCGCGATGGTCAGCCCTGCGTTTTGCTCCATGGTTCGCTCACCAGTCCTTTTGCGACCCAGCCTCTTACTTCGCCTTGGCTTTTTCTTCCTGGTATGCTTGCTTGCCCGCTTCCAGCGCTGCTGACAGCAGTTCCTTCTGCTTGGTCACAAGATCCTTGCCTTTATCGACAGCCCCTTCTGCCTGGCGACGCAAGTCTTCCGTCTTGGCCTTTACGTAATCTCGGCCCTCTTCAGCTTTCCCCGCAATGTACTCCCGAGTCTCTTTCCCCGACCGGGGAGCAAACAGCAGGGCTAGAATCGCTCCCATGCCTAGACCCGCAAGAAAGAACCCAAGATTCGATCCGCCATTGCCCTCTTCGCTCATAAGCTACCTCCGCCTCACACTCTCGAAAGCGTGCTTCGCGCGGCTTCTTTGCCGGTCTCAAGTACCTCGGCAAGCCGCTCCTTTTGCTTGCTTACTAGTTCCTTGCCCTTTTCCACCAACTCGTCAGCCTGCCCCCTGAGTTCTTTCCCCCTTGAAACCACGTAATCCTTGCCTTCCCCGGCTTTCTTGGCAATGAGCTTCCGCGTTTGCTCCCCCGTCTTGGGCGCAAAAAGCAGGACCGCCACGGCGCCCATGCTGGCGCCAGCAAGAAAACAACCAACCTTCGTAGCTACGCTACACTTGGCCATAAGCTACCTCCACCTTTCAACATTGAATGTACCATAGAGACTCACCTCAAGCAAGGTAAAAATTCCGCAATTGGTTAGGGTTATAAATAGACGGTCCGGCCGGATTATTTTAGGAAGAGCCCTTCGTCGTCGCAAAGTACTCGGAAATCCGCTTGGCTTGGGATGGATTTACGACTTGACCAAGTTCCTCGGGTGAAAGGCTTTGCAAGGCGCTCAGGCTGCCGAAGTGCGAAAGAAGCTTGTTGGCCGTCTTTTCTCCGATGCCAGAGATGTTCAATAACTCGCTGGCCAACTCCCGATTTCCACGCCTGGTTCTGTGGAAGGTGACGGCGAAGCGGTGCGCCTCGTCACGGATTTGCTGGATCAAGTGCAGGGCTGGAGAGTGATGATCGAGAACTGCGGGGTCATCTTCACGCCCCAGGAGGTAGAGGATTTCCTCCCGCTTGGCAATACTCGCCAAAGGCTGGTTGATGATGCCCAGGCGCTCCAAAGCTTCTGCGGCCGCGTGGAGCTGGCCGATTCCTCCGTCGATCAGGACCAAGTCGGGCAGCGTTTTCTTTTCCTCCAGCAGCCTTTTGTATCGGCGTCCGACAACTTCCGTCATGCTGGCGAAGTCATCGTTTTGGGGAACAGTTTTGACGATGAACTTGCGGTAATCGGACTTCTTCATGCCTCCGCCTTCCCAGACCACCAGCGAGGCCACAATATCCGCGCCTTGAATGTGGGAAACGTCGAAAGCCTCGATACGGTTGGGTGGCTGGGGCAGGTCGAGCGCCTCGGCAAGGCTCTCCAGCACCTGGCGGGTCTTGGGCTTCAGAACTCGAAATCGTCTTTCGAAGGAGTGGCGCGCGTTGCGGGCGACCAGTTCAAGCAGGGCGCGTTTTCGCCCCGCCTGTGGGGTCAGGATCTTCACCGGATGTCCTCGCCTCTCGGCCAGCGATTCTTGCAGCAGTTCGCGGTCTTCAAAGTCCACGGGTACATGGATCTCGCCGGGTAGATACTGCTGGTCAAGATAAATCTGCTTGAGCAGCGAGGAGAACAACTCGCCGGCATGGAAGGGCTCAAGGTCTTCCCAAAAGAACTCGCGCCGGTCCAAAACGCGCCCGCCACGCAAGTGAAAAAGGTTTACGGCCAGCAGTGGACCCTCCTGATGGAAGCCAAGAATGTCGGCTTCCTGGCCGGACCAAGCGGCCATCTTCTGTCGCTCACGAAGCTGCTCCACGGTCATGATCTGGTCGCGGTAGCGCGCGGCGTCTTCAAAAAAGAGTTCTTGGGATGCCTCCGTCATGCGGTCGTGCAGGCTGCGGACCAAGTCGCTCTCCCGCCCCTCGAGCAACAGGCGCGCATCCCGCACCGCTTCCGCGTAACGTTCCGTCGTAGTCAGGCCTTCCACGCACGGACCAAGGCAGCGCTTGATGTGATACTGAAGGCAGGGCCGGGGATGGTACCGCGTCAAGTCGACGTTGCACGACGGGACAAGAAAATGGCGATGAATGAAATCCACAATGCGATAGGCGAGGTTGGCCGGAAAATACGGGCCGTAGTAGATTGAGCCATCTTTCTTTACTCGCCGCGTGACATATACACGCGGGAAGCGGTCCTGTAGCGTGAGCTTGATGAAGGGATACGACTTGTCATCTCGGAGCAAAATGTTATAGCGTGGCTTGAACTGTTTGATGAGGTTGTTCTCGAGCGCCATCGCCTCCCGCTCATTGTCCACGAGGATGGTCTCAAGGTCCTCTGCCACCTCGAGCATGCGATCCCGCTTTTCATCCCCCGGACGCGACTCCTGGAAATAGGAGCGCAGGCGGTGGCGAAGTGATTTCGCTTTGCCAACATAAATGGGCCGGCTCGTTTCATCCTTGAAGATATATACCCCGGGCTGGGCAGGCAGCATTTCGGCTTTTTCCACCAGCGCGGGATTCACCAGCTCCTCCTGAGTTTATTATCCGCCCGCGCCGAGCTTTGTCAAAGACCCAGTTCCGGTTTGGAGTGCTGATAATTCCGAGCTTCAAATGCCCGTGCCACGCTGCGGCGGTTGGTAGTGGGTCAATTTGATGTAGAGGCGGCTTTACGCCGCCATTTGGCGAGGTAAACTCGCCGCTACAGCATCAAATTGACCCACCACCCGGCGGTTTGGGGTATTGACACTTCTCGGTGTGAAGCGTGAGAATGCTTGTTATGCGATGGATAGTGGGTGTTGCACTGGCGCTAATCCTTGTATTCCAAACGGGCGGACCTGTCGTTTGCGCTCAAAAGCAGCCAGCGCGACCTCCTGCTAATAATGCTGAAGCCCCACGCCCCTATGTTTCACCCTCGGCATCGAAGTCCGTGGAGATTGGCGATTATTACTTGAGGAGGAAGAAGTTCAACGCCGCGCTGAGCCGATTCCAGGAGGCGCTGAAGACCGACCCGCATTATGCGCCCGCCTACCGGGAGCTGGGAAAGGTCTACGAAGGAATGGGACAGCCGCAGAAAGCGGTGGACGCATATCGGAAATACTTGGACGAACTTCCCTCCGCCCAAGACGCTCGGGAAGACAAACGCATCCACAAGGCTATCGCCCGCCTGGAGAACCAACTTCCCTCGAGAGGAAAATCGTCGGGCAGCCAATCGACTCGGCAGTAGCAACTCACTCGGCAGGGCTTGCAGCCTCGGAGTCCAGGTACTCCTGAAGTATACGGGCGGCCTGTTCCGCATCCTCTTCCCGCACCAGCAGCGAAACATCCAGCACCGGCAATACTCCCGCGGAGGTTTCACCGGGCACCAGGGAAGGAATGCCCTGGGATTGCAAGATGTTCCTGGCCACATCGGCGTCCAGCAAGGCGGTGGGGCCGGTGAAGACACGGACGGTCACGAGCTTGGAGTCCCCAGAGCCGGCACTTTGTGTTTGGGGCGGCGTGTCAGGGGGCGAGCCGGGCGCGAGTTGCACGCCACAGTCTTCGCACGTGGTTGTTCCTTCCACGTATTCCGTCAAGCACCTTGGGCAATAGGGCATGGCTGGAAGAATCCCTCCAAGGCTAGTATAGACCCTCCTTTCAATTTGACCTGGGGATTTGCATGGGTGAACTTTCGAGCCGGCCAGCAAGGCGCTGTGTGCGCCCGCGTCCCTGAAAAATACGCCGACGAGTTAACAGCCGGCGCAATCATCACCGCCGAGCCTGGCAGCCTCAGAATCCGTCAACCTCACGCCCCGTCGAGCTAACAGCGAACCCGCAGGCAAGAGAGGAGCCCCGCTTTGGAGTGCGGCAGCTTGCTGCCGCTTTTCTCCCGCGAGCTTGCTCGCGCCTCACCTGCGCCACAGTGCACGGCCAGCAAGCTGGCCTGAGTGAAGGCGGCAGCAAGCTGCCGCACTCCAAAGCGATCTACGGCAGAGGGGAAAAAATCACCGCCAATCCGCCGCCAGGCGCTAAGTGGACATTGAGCTTGTCGTTCGATTTCACCCGCTTTGTGCTGATGGCCAAGCTGGTGCCCACGGTATCTGCATCCGGGCCATCGGAGAAAATCTGCGCCTCGTATTCACCTTTGCCAAGGAAATCCAGGGGCAACTCCAAGTCACGTGCCTCCCAGTTGGTCATGCTTCCCAGAAACCACGCGTCGCCATGCTGGCGGGCCACGGTGATGTACTTGGCCGGTTCGCCGTTCAAGACCTTGGTATCATCCCAAACGGTCGGGACCTTATCCAGGAACTCCATGCCAGGGTTGTGGTCATAGGCCTCGGGATAATCGGCGAGCATGACCAGCGGGCTCTCATAAACCACGTACATGGCCAACTGATGGGTACGCGTTCCTTGCGACATGGGCTCGAGGTTGCGCGCCACGAAATGGCCGCGCGCCGCGTTGTTGAAGGCGCCGGGAGTAAAGTCCATCGGCCCGGCAAGCATTCGCGTGAAGGGAATGGTTACGTCGTGCTCGGGCGTGACGCGGTCGCTCCACTTGCTGTACTCCATGCCCATCACCCCCTCGCGGGTGAGAAGATTGGGATAAGTTCGCCGCAAGCCGGTGGGCTTGTAGGCGCCGTGGAGATCCACCACCAAGTGATGTTCGGCGGCCTTTCGGACGCACCGCTCATAGAAGTTCACCATCTCCTGATCGTCGTGGTCCATGAAATCGACTTTGATTCCAGCGGCGCCCCATTTCTCATAGAGCGACATTGCCTCGTCCATCTGTTTGTCCAGCGCGCTCCAGAATAGCCAGAGCAAAACTTTCACACCCTTCTGCTTGCCGTAAGCAATGATGTCGGGGACATCGACTTCCGGGACGTGATGCAGGATGTCCAGCGCGTGCGTGTAATCGTGCGCCGGGTACCATCCGGCATCAACCAGCATATATTCCAGGTGGTGCTCTGCCGCAAAGTCAATGTAATGCTTCATGGTGGCCGTGTTCATGCCGGGCTTGAAATCCACCTTCTTGGCAAAGCTTCCTGACCACCAATCCCACGCAGACTTACCGGGCTGGATCCAGGAAGTGTCTGTGAGTGCGCAAGGTGCACTCAAATCGAGAACGATATAGTTACTCTCAATCAGTCCCCCAGGCCGCGAATTGATCAAAAGGACTCGCCACGGTGTGGTCTTGGGTGTGGAACCAATCACCACCTGATCCATGCGATCGCGCGTGGGCGAAAGTTTGCTGAGCAGCGCGTTCTCCACAGCCGGCACGCCGCCCACATACATTCCTGAATAGTCCGTCAAGTCCGCTTCGAGCAGGCCAACCCAGGGGCCACCTGGAATCTCCACCAACAAAGGCAAGTTGATGATGGAGGAAGGCCTGATCTCATTGAGGCTGATGTGCCGGAACTCACCCTCATTGGAGGTATTGAATTTCCCCATATTGAGCGCGAAGGCGGAGGAATCTTGGGCGAAATAGAAACCCGTGTTCTCCGCCGCCAGCACGAACTTGCCGAGGGCCGCCTGCTGCGGAAGGAAGTAACGGAAAGCCACGCCTTCGTTGAAAACCCTGAAGATCAGGTCAACTCGGCGATTCGGCGCCTGGCGTTCCTCGAGTGAAATCGTGAGCTGGTTGTAATTGTCGGGAATCCGGCGTTTCACTCCGAAGACATTTTCCCAGGCGCCGTTGTGAGACTGTCGATTCGACCCGGAAATCTCGAAATCGCGATCCAAGGGCCGCGATCCTACAAAGTCGAGTCCCAGGGGAGAATCTTTAAGAACCTGAGTCCCCTTGTAAGAAACCCGATAATAGGCGCGCTCACCGGGCAGATAGGGCTGCGGATTGGCCTTCAGTTCAACTTCAACCTTGATGCTGCCATCCGGAGACGTCACGGCGAGCGGTTCCGACCCGAAATTCAAACTGGGAGCAATCATCGACAGACCTAACACCAGAAAAGTCATGGGAGCAGTCACTATTCTTGTTCGCATCAGTCAGACCTCCTTCAGGTACTGAAAGTGCTTCAAGTTCCTTCGAGCCTCTTCGTATTTTGGAAACTCTCTCTCTGCCTCACGAAACGCGCGGGAATGCACCACGCGGCGGTGCCCGTTGCGCTCCACCGGGAATCGCATATGGAGCATCTCGTGGAACACCAGGTATTCAACCAGGTGGGCCGGAGCTGTGGAAGAGTCCAACGCTCGGTTGATGACAATCATCCCATGGCCGGCGTCGTAATGGCCAAGGATGGTCCGCGAATTCTTAAGGCTCCAGCCCAGGCAAGTAACGGAAAGCTCGCTGTTGAAGAACTTCTGGTTCAGACGCTGAAATATCTCCTCCAGATTATGCCAACGGCCACGGGCGGGACGTAAGCGTTTTGTGCCACGTTCGCGCCGCGCTTGGTCAATGCGGTGGCGAATGGCAGGGCTTAAAACGTAAGCCAGATAGCATTCGCGCGCCTCACGCGAAGCGCGTCGGCGATAAATTTTGCACAGCAAGATCTCCGCCAGCGCTTCCAGAACCAGGAGTGGCGCGTCCTGTAATACGTCGGAAATGCAGACTTCCGGATGGTCTTTGCGCAGACAAATGGTGCTGCGCAAACCTGCAAAGGGACGGAATTCAACCCGCAGGCTCGGCAGGGCCGCGGCGATGCGGAGCCACCGAAAGACCCTTAGGAAGATCTCCACCGGCTCTGATGAAAAGGCTAGGGGCAGCGGCATCTGTTCAAGTCGCATGGGTAGGACAGTAAACGTCGCGCACTCTCTCAGTCTTCGTCGCGATCGGGAGGCGGGGCCTGTTTGCGCTCCTTCTTGCGAAGTTTCTCCTCTTCTCTTGTACGCTTCTTCTCTTCTTTCAACCGTTCCTTTTCGGATTGGGCCTCCACCTTCTCGGACTTCAGTTCTCCAAATCTTTTCACCTGATCAGCGAGGGCCTTGGTGGCGCCGTCCAGGGCATCCGTGAGGTCGTCCTTGGCGTCACGGAGGGACTTCGCGTAATCGGCGGCATAGGCATCCGGCGACTCTTGGATTCGCCCCAAGTCATGAAGTTGTTTGGGGCCCATCTCAAGAACTTTCCGGAGTCCCTTGCGCATGTCGCCCTGGCGATCATACTGGTCCTGGATCCAGTTCTTCAGATCGTCCGTGAGTGAGATGTATTCGTCCAGCAAGTGGTCGATATACGCGCCGTTATCGTATTGGGGGTCCATGGGCTTGCTGCGAAACCCCTCGATTCGATCCAGGCGGCTTTGAGCCAGAGTGAGGTAAACCTCGATGCGCTCGGAGGGCTCTTGTGCCTCGCGAATCTTGTCTTCTTCTTCATCTGAAATGTAATCCGGTTTTTGCGCCAGAGCCGTCATCGCCGGCGCGGCCAAGGGCATAAGGAGCGCCAAAACCAGAGTGGCTTGTGATTTCACCGTCAAGGCCTCCGGTGAACCTTTCAATCAGTTTTGCGCAAAGGCTTTGCAGCCTCCGGCACCCGAGCCGCAGGAAACAGTGCCTGAAGGACTTCTGCCCTCACCTGCTCGACTTCCTTCGCGGCTTTCTCGATGGGGTCACGCTCAAAATAGGAGACTCGCCGCTTCAGGTCATCGAGCAACCGCTCATCCTCGCGCAACTCAATGTCCAGTTCCTTGAAACCCTGGGAGGCGCGCGCGGCGTTGCGCCCGGAACTCCTGAGTATTTGCCACGAGTCTTTGATCCTGCCCAGGTAAGCGCTGACAAGCTGTGCACCCTGCTCGATATTCCCTTGCCCGCAGGCTTGGATTGCTTGCCGCAGCTTGATCCGCGCCAGACGAGTTTCTTGCTTGGATTTTCTTACGGGGTCGTGCTCCATCTGCATGCGCGCCAGCAGTTGCGCTTCGGTTTCGGAAGACGGTGCAGAGGAAGCGCCGGCAAGGAACACCGGCACGCCGATGAGCAAGAATGCGATCGAGAGAAGCGCTCGCCAGATCATAACCGATAATTCTATTATAGCTATTTCTCCAATTGGTGTCGGAGTAGCTTGGCGCGCTGGGTGGCCTGCCATTCGTGGTCCGGGCTCTGGCCTTTTGAGAGCTGCAGAAAACGCTCGTAGTTGTCGAGGGCCTTCTTAAGGACATGGAGGTTGTCGTAACAGGTGGCGAGGGCAAAGAAGAGTATGGCAGGAGGATTGGGAGCGCGCACCAGAGCTTCGAGCAATGGGATGGCCTCCGGGTAGCGCTTTTGAAGATAGAGACTGGTGGCCAGTCCCTGCCCAGCATCGTGATTCCTGGGGTCGCTCTTCAGAGCCGTCCGAAACTCGACTTCAGCCTCCGATAACTTCTCTTCCTCCAGCAAGGTCTGTCCCAAAGCCCGGTGCAGGTCCGGGTCAGCCGGGATGGCGAGGAGAGCCTGACGGTAAAACTTCTCAGACTCAGAGAATTTCTTCAGGAGCGCGCAGACATCCCCCAGCGCCGCAGCCAAGCCGGGGATCCCCGGTTTGGCGCGGTAGACGCTCTGGAGACCCTCGTAAGCCTGCTGGTTCTTTCCCTGCTCGAGGTACAAGCGTGCCAAATGAAAACGAGTTTCCAGGTCGTCAGGACGAGCGGCCAAGTATTGCTCGAAATGACCGGCGGCATTGACCTCGTCTTTCAATCCTTCCATGGCGAGGGCCATGCCCAGTTGAGCCTGGGATAGCGTAGGGTCCCGTTCGGAAGCTTTTTGAAAAGAGCCGAGCGCCTCCTGGTAGCGCTTCTGTTGCAAGTAAAGTTGACCCAGGTCGTAATGCGCGCTGGCCAGCCTTGGATCAAGTCGCAGCACCGTCTGGTACTGCTTTTCCGCGCGCTCCGTTTGGCCCGTGAGAGCGAGCGCCCGCCCATAGTACAACTGGGCACGGAGATGGTCCGGCTTAAGCGTCGCGGCTTTTTCCAAGTGTTCCAAAGCAGCCTGGGGATTGTTCAGTTGGATGAGTAGAATCCCCAGGTTCAGGCGGGCTTCAAACAGGTTTGGATCAAGGGCCAGGGCTTTTCGGTAGGAGGCGACGGCTTCCTCGTGCTTATGCAATCCGGTGTATGCATAGGCCAGGTTAAACCAGGCCGCGGTCAGGGTCGGCTGCACTTCCACCACCTGTTTCAGGGCGTCAGCGGCGGCGGCAAAGTCGTTCCGGCCTAGCGCGTCTTGCGCAGTGCGGAGGAGCGTGGATACGTCCGCGTCATGATGGGTTCGGGAAGGGCTTTCTTGGCCCGGTCCGATCGCAACCAGCACGCGCCCTGGAACGACCCAGAAGAGGCAAAGAATAAGGCTGCCGAGCAAGAGGGGCGCTGCCCGCTTGGGCGGGCTTTGGAGTGCGGCAGCTTGCTGCCGCTTTCCCTCGCCGGAAGCTTGCTTCCGGCAGCGGCTCGAGCAAGCTCGAGACGCAAAAGCGGCAGCAAGCTGCCGCACTCCAAAGCCAGCGCTACGCTTCATGGCGAGCAACTCGACCCACCCCCTTGAAATTTCGCAGGTACTTGGCGAGGAACTTTCCTGTGAAGGAGAGAGGGTTCTTGACGAGGTTTTCCGGAGGGCCGGCGACCACCACGTAACCCCCTGAGTCGCCGCCCTCCGGCCCCAGGTCGATGATCCAGTCAGCGGTCTTCAGGACGTCCATGTTGTGCTCGATGATCAGAACGCTCGCGCCGGCGTCGATCAGCCTGCGAAACGCTGCCAGTAATTTGCTGATGTCGTCGAAATGCAAGCCCGTGGTGGGTTCATCGAAGATAAAAAGCGTGTTTTCGCCCGCCTGATGAGCAAGATGCGCCGCCAACCGCACCCGCTGGGCCTCGCCACCCGAGAGAGTCGTGGCGGATTGCCCCAGGCGCAAATAGCCGAGCCCAACCTCCTCCAGGACGCGTATCTTACGGGTCACCTTCGGAAAGCCTGAAAAGAAGCCCAGGGCCTCTTTCACAGTCATTTGCAGCACTTCGTAAATGTTCTTGCCCTTGTAACGCACTTCCAGGACACTGGGTTTGAAACGGCGGCCGCCGCATTCCTCGCACACCAGCTCGACATCGGCCAGAAACTGCATCTCCAGCGTCACCGTGCCATCCCCCTGGCAGGTCTCACAACGGCCACCGGGGATATTGAAGGAAAAGTAGCCGGGCGAATACCCACGCTTGCGCGCTTCAGGCGTGGCAGCAAAAACATCTCGTATGGCGTCGAAGGCCTTGATGTAAGTGATGGGATTGGAACGAGGCGTCCGCCCCAGTGGTGACTGGTCCACGAGCACCACATCCGCAAGCTGCTGATCACCTTCGATTGCCTCGTACTGGGCACGTGGAGCCCGCAGGCCGCGGCGGGAAATCAGGGCGTTATAAAGAACGTCATGAACCAGCGTGGATTTTCCCGAACCGGAAACCCCGCTCACGCACACCATGAGCCCCAGCGGAATGTCCACGTCTATCGATTTCAGATTGTGTTGACGCGCGCCACGAATGCGCAGCCAGGACTTCCCGGGCTTCCGTCGTTCCGAGGGCACTGGAATCTCCAGCCCGCCGGACAGGTAACGGCCGGTGAGCGACTGCGGATTGGCGCAGAGACCTGCCAGATCGCCTTCGTACACCAGGCGGCCACCATGCTCCCCCGCTCCCGGACCTAAGTCCAGGATCTTGTCCGACTCTCGCATCATCTCCGGGTCATGCTCGACGACCAGGACCGTGTTGCCCAAGTCGCGCAGGGTCTTCAGGATTTCAATGAGCCTGCCAGTGTCGCGAGGATGTAGCCCAATGGAGGGCTCGTCCAGCACATAGAGCGCACCCACCAGGCTCGAGCCGAGCGCCGTCGCCAACTGAATTCGCTGCGACTCACCTCCGGAGAGCGTGGACGCCAACCGGTCGAGCGTCAGGTATTCCAGGCCGACCTTGTAAAGGAATTTCAGTCGCGAGCGGATTTCGTCGAGCACCTTGTCCGCCACCGCCTGCTGTTCCGGCGACAGCCGGAGCTCATTGAAGAAAGGGTAGGCATCCTGGATCGACATGCGGCAGACTTCCGTGATGTTTTTTCCGTCCAGGAGAACGTGCAGGGCTTCGCGACGCAGCCGGCCGCCCTGGCACTCCGGGCAAAGCGTGTATCCACGGTATCGGCTGAGGAAAACGCGCACGTGCAGCTTATACTTCTTCCTCTCCAGATAATTGAAGAAGCCACGAATTCCCGAAAAATCTTCGTCACCCTCGATCAACCACCGCCGCTGCTCCGAAGCCAGCCGATAATAAGGAACATCCAGAGGAATACCCTTGGCCCGAGCCGCCCGCTTCATCTCGTTGTAAAGCGTCCGGTAACGGGGCTTGGTCCAAGGCTCCACTGCCCCTTGAGCAAGACTTTTATTCTTGTCCGGAATAACCAAGTCCAGGTCGAAATCAATGGTGTTGCCAAATCCCTGGCAGCGGGGGCAGGCGCCGTAAGGATTATTGAACGAAAAGAAGCCGGGCTCGGGCGCTTGAAATGCGATCTTGCACCGCTTGCACTCAAACCGCTCGCTAAAGACCAGGCGTTCCGGCGGAGAAGCAGGTTCCGGCGAAACAAACTCCAGGGCTGCCTCCCCGGCTTCTCGGAAGCAGAGTTCAAGGGAATCAATCAGCCGCTGGCGGATCTCCCGCCCCACCGCCAGACGGTCCACAAGGATATAAACGGGCTCTGCGAAATCGACCTCGAGTAGCGACTCTGGTGTCGAGAATTCGAAGACGCGCCCGTCCTGGTACAGCCGGTTGAACCCATGCTGGCGAAGCGAGAACAGCCGTGGTTTGAGTGATTCGTCCGGCGGTGCAGGCGGGCGCAGTGAAGAAGGCTCTCCCCTTTCCTCCAAAGAACCCGCATGAGCGCGAGCCGCTCCTTTATCGCGCGTCGCTCGCCCGCTCGCTCTTGCCTCGAGGGAAGGTGGCGAGTCTGTCCCGGACGCATCCCCGTGGCCTTCTGCCACGGCTGGCGATGCGCCCGAATTCACCTGGAAGAGAACGTAAAAGCGCCGGCCAGCTTCCATGGCAACCACCTGGTCAGCGACTTCATCCACATGATCTCTGCGCACCACCTGGCCGCATTGATAGCAGGTGGTGACGCCGACGCGCGCAAATAAAAGTCTAAGATAATCGTAGATTTCGGTGGCCGTGGCCACGGTCGAGCGGGGATTACGAGTGGTGTTCTTCTGGCGGATCGCCACGGGAGGAGCAATCCCCACCACTTCGTCAACGTCCGGCTTTTCCATGCGTTCCAGAAACTGCCGGGCGTAAGCGGAGAGCGATTCGATGTAACGACGCTGCCCCTCGGCATAGAGCGTGTCAAAAGCCAAGCTGGACTTGCCCGAGCCCGAAAGGCCTGTCACCACCGTCAATCGGTTGTGAGGTATGGAGCAATCAATATTCTTCAGATTGTGTACGCGCGCCCCGCGCACCACAATGGAATCCGCTTCCCCGTTCTTGCCGGAAGAATCTGTCGCCCCGTTGGTTCTGGTGACCGGCAAAACGGAAGCCGCTGCTTCCCCCGCAACCGCAGAGCTCCCGGGGCCGGAGCGCTGGACGCCAGATGCGCCTCCCCCGCCGGCAGCGGTCACGGAGGGCAAGAGATTATCGCTTGTTTGATCGCGGCTTGGTGCCATGGATTTCGGGATTGGGTGTTTCCCCTCTCCCGAGGGGAGAGGGTGGCCCGCGACCGGCGTTTTCACCAGCCGGAGCGGGCCGGGTCAGGGGTCACTTGCACGGCAACTCATCCTCCAACCTGCAGCCAGCCCTCTGACCCTCAGCCCAAACTTACCATTATAAGCCCGTACGACTTCGGAAGCAAAGCTGAGTTGGCTAGGCCAGGTGCCGCGAGAACTTCGGAGGTCGTTGACAAGTGTTGGAAGGGCTTGATATGGTTTGACACCAGTTTGAGGGGGGCAGAGAGCGGATGCTGCCGCGTGGAACTCTCGACCTCGATTCTTCGGTTCGAGTTAGAGATGGCAGAGTGAGTTCTGAGCATGCATAGCCGAAAATGGCTATCCATGATGTCATGACGTCGGCGCGAGGCTGGCCCAACCGAAACGTCGAAAGTGAGGGGCCTGCGCTACGACATTCGCAAGAGCGCCCACTGCCTGTCATGCTGAGTCCGCCGAGGCGGACGAAGCGTCTGGCCCTGCTCTTTCTCGGCGGAAAAGTCCAGAGCGAGATTCTTCGCTCCGCTCCGCTGCGCTCAGAATGACAGCATGCCAAGCGAGCGCACCTATGCCACGCTGGGCAGCGCAATCGATCCGGAAAGGATTTGTCATGGGAGGTGTTCCTTATGAGACCTAACGGAGGAATAACACGAAGGCAGTTTGTATCGACGGCCGCGACGGTGGCGGGTGGAGTGCTCCTTCCGAAGTCGGTATTCAGCAGCGCTCCTCGCACCACCATGGTGAAAAAAGCTCACCGGGAAGAGCGCCTGCTGAGCTTAGAGAAGAGCGCATGGAAAGTTCGGCCTTTCCCGATGACGCAAGTTCGGCTGAAAAATGGGGTATTCAAAGAGGCCATGGAAGCCAATCGTCGCTACCTGTTGTCGCTGCCTCCTGACAGGCTCCTTCACACCTTCCGCCTCAATGCCGGCCTGCCCTCTTCGGCAGAGCCTTTGGGCGGATGGGAAAAGCCCGATTGCGAGCTTCGGGGGCACTTCGCGGGTGGCCATTACCTTTCAGCGTGCGCGCTGATGTACGCCAGCGCCGGCGACGATGAATTAAAAGCCAAAGCAAACGGCATGGTGGCAGAACTCGCCAAGTGCCAGCGGGCACATGGAGATGGTTACCTGAGCGCGTTTCCGGAAGAGTTTTTCGCGCGGCTACGCGAGGGCAAGAAGGTGTGGGCCCCCTTTTACACCCTGCACAAAATCATGGCAGGCCTACTGGACGTACACGTCCATTGTGGAAATGAACAAGCCCTCGAAGTCGCCGAAGGAATGGCCAACTGGATCGGGCGCTGGGCCCAACCGCTGAGCGACGAGCAGATGCAGCGGGTGATGGAAACGGAATTCGGCGGCACCAACGAGGTGCTCTATAACCTCTACGCCTTGACGGGCAACTCGCACTACCTCGAGCTGGGTGACCGTTTCTACCACAAGAGAGTGTTTGAACCCCTGGCGGGACACCGGGATGAGCTGAAAGGCCTGCATGCGAACACGAACATCCCCAAGATGACAGGGGCCGCCCGCCGTTATGAACTCACAGAGGAACCTCGCTTCCGTGAAATCGCTTCTTTCTTCTGGCAGGAAGTTGCCGGCGCGCGCGCCTATTGCACGGGCGGCACGAGCTTTGAAGAGCACTGGCGCACCGAGCCCGGCAAGCTGGCGAGCGAACTCGGCCAGAATACGGAGGAATGTTGTTGCAGTTATAACATGTTGAAATTAACCCGGCACATCTTCGGCTGGACCGCTGATCCCCGCGCCATGGACTACTACGAACGAACCCTCTTCAACAGCCGTCTGGGGACGCAAGACGCGGACGGGCTGAAGAGCTATTTCCTACCGCTGGGTGGCGGCTACTGGAAGTATTTTGACTCGCCCTTTGATTCTTTCTGGTGCTGCACGGGGACTGGCGTGGAAGAATTTGCCAAGCTCGGCGATACGATTTACTTTCACGATGAGCATGGGTTGTTTGTCAACCTCTTCATTGCTTCCGAGTTGAGCTGGCCTGAAAAGGGGGTGCGGCTGGAACAGGAGACGAACTTTCCGGAGCAAGAAAAGACCCGCCTCGTCATTCGCACGGAAAGAGCGGTGAAGATGGACTTGAACATCCGTATCCCTTACTGGGCTACCCGTGGCGGAAGGATTATGTTGAACGGCGAAGCGCTGCCGGTGTTTTCGAGTCCCAGCAGCTATCTGACGCTGGACCGAACCTGGAAGGACGGGGACCGGGTGGAAGTCAGCCTGCCGATGGATTTGCACATTGACGCCCTTGCTGACGATCCGACGCTCCAGGCCGTGATGTACGGCCCGCTGGTGCTGGCCGGCCGATTGGGGAGCGAGAACCTGACCAAGGCTATGGTTTATATCGGTTACGACACCAGCCCTGGCGGCAAGCCGGTCCCTGTCCCCGTCATCGCATCCAACTCCAAAGACCCGCTGGGTTGGGTGAAGCCAATCTCCAGTCAGCCCTTGACCTTTCGCACCTGGGGACAGGGCCAGCAGATTGCTCTAATCCCGCTCTACAAGTTGTTTGACGAAAGGTACGCGGTTTATTGGAAGGTGCAAACCCGCGCGGCCTGACAGGGGACTGTAATGTAGGTGGTCCATGTCATGCTGATTGCTCTCTCTTGCCTGGGTTTCTGTCAAAAGAGGAGTTCTGTTTCGGGCTAAGGCTTTACATCGAGGCGCCTTTGATTGGAGGTGGGCATGGACGGTGTGAGACGACACCCGCGTGCGGGAATGCCGGCTGAACCTTCGGACCTGGTCAACATACCGCGATTGATTGCAGCCTATTACACCGGGCGTCCGGATCCCGCCGTGCCGGAGCAACGCGTGGTGTTTGGGACGTCGGGGCATCGCGGGTGCGCCTTTTCGGACTCGTTCAACGAGGGGCACATCCTGGCGATCACCCAGGCCATTTGCGGTTGTCGCCGGCAGCAGGGAATCAACGGGCCACTGTTCCTGGCCATGGACACACACGCGCTTTCGGAGCCCGCTTTCGCCTCGGCGCTGGAGGTGCTCGCGGCGAATGGCGTCGAAGTGATGATCGACCAGGACCGCGGGTACACGCCCACTCCCGTTTTGTCTCACGCCATCCTCACGTACAACCGCGTGCGAAGGACGGGGCTTGCAGACGGCGTTGTTATGACACCTTCGCACAACCCTCCTGAAGACGGCGGCTTCAAATACAACCCTCCCAGCGGTGGTCCAGCGGATACCACCATCACTCGCTGGGTCGAAGACCGCGCCAATGCTTTATTGGCCGACGGTTTGCGCGAGGTTTCTCGAATTCCTTATGGGAGCGCGCTCAAGGCGTCCACTACCCACAAGTACGATTACGTCTCCGTGTATGTGAACGATCTTGGGAACGTGGTGGACATGGACGCGATTCGAGCCGCGCACTTGGCGATAGGCGTGGACCCCCTGGGCGGCGCAGGCGTGGCCTACTGGGGACGCATTGCTGAGCGTTACGGCTTCGCACTCTCGGTGTTGAACACTTGCGTTGATCCGACCTTCCGCTTCATGACCCTGGATTGGGACGGGAAGATCCGCATGGACTGCTCCTCCCCCTACGCCATGGCTGGATTGATTGCGCTGAAAGACCGGTTTGACGTGGCGCTCGCTTGCGACACCGACCATGACCGCCACGGAATCGTGACGCGTAGCGCCGGGCTGCTGAATCCCAACCACTATCTGGCGGTGGCGATTTCTTACCTGTTTCGTCATCGCGACGGCTGGCGACCCGATGCCGGCGTGGGAAAGACCCTCGTCAGCAGCAGCTTGATTGACCGCGTCGCCGCAAGCCTGGGGCGACGGCTGTTCGAAGTGCCCGTCGGTTTCAAGTGGTTTGTGGAAGGATTGCTGGAAGGGTCGCTCGGATTCGCGGGCGAGGAAAGCGCCGGCGCTTCCTTCCTCCGCCGCGCTGGCGTCGTGTGGACGACGGACAAGGACGGGATCATCCTTGGGCTGCTTGCTGCGGAAATGACGGCGCGCGCCGGCCACGACCCGGGAGAGCTTTATCGCGAGCTGACGCGGCAGTTTGGCGACCCGGCGTACGAGCGCATCGACGCCCCTGCCACCGCTGAGCAGAAAACTGTTCTGGAAAGTCTAGCGCCTGAGCAGGTGAACGCCACTGAACTGGCTGGAGAGAAAATCGCGGCGATGCTCACCACGGCTCCCGGCGATGGTAGTCCTATCGGCGGTCTGAAGGTCGTGACGGCCAATGGATGGTTTGCGGCACGTCCCTCAGGCACCGAGGAGGTGTACAAACTCTATGCGGAGAGTTTTCTCGGTGAAGATCACCTGCGGAGAATTCAACAGGAAGCGCAGAAGATTATTGCGCAGGCTTTCGCGTCGGCAAAGAACCAAGAAGAACAATGAATAGTGTCGCGGTGTTTCCTGGGCTGGAGCATTGTACGCGGAGGTGGTCAGGTGTACATTAGCAGCCGGACGTGAAATCAAAATGGAAGTCCAACCTCGATAACATGGCCCCGCTACGTTCAGCCCAAGCCGGTCAGCAACGCCACGGCCGCGGCGAGTCCGGGAGAAGAAGTGGAGGTTCTTCCCGGGCGCCCCTGAGCGCTGGGCTGAATCCGCAGCCGCCCAATCTGCTGTCCGAGGTGAGTGAGCGGCAGAGCTTCTCACGCTTTTCGGACCTCACCCTGATTGCCTTTTTGGTGGTCGGCGCGGCTTTGCCCTATTTGAACACCCTGCGCAACGGCTTCGTTTCTGACGACGGCATGCAGGTGTTCGATAACCCCTACATCCGCAGTTTCCACCATTGGGCGAAAATCTTTACGACTCCGGTCTCGTCTTACGTCGGTGTGGAGACCCCGAAATATTATCGGCCCTTAATGAATGTGGGGTACCTGCTTTGCTATCAAGTTTTCGGGCCTCACGCTTTCGGCTTTCATCTAGTCAACATCGTCCTGCACGTCCTGGTCGTGGGTGCTGTCTTTCTACTTACGAAGCGGATGTTCCAGGACCGCAATTTGGCCTTAATGGCAGCCGTATTGTTCGCAATCCATCCTATCCACATCGAAGCAGTCGCCTGGATCGCGGCCGTCCCCGATTTGCAGTTGAGCTTATTTTACCTGCTCACTTTCTGGCTTTTTTTGGCAGTGGCGCGGCCCGGAGGGAGATTTTCGTACTTCGCGCAGCTTGCCATGGCGGGGAGCTTCGTGCTGGCCTTACTCTCCAAGGAGCAGGCGGTGACACTCCCGTTGCTGGCCACCGTCTACGAGCACTTCTACCGCGCCGACCGTGCGGAAACGCGACCAGCTCAAAAGGTTCTGCGCTACGCGGTGCTGTGGCTCCTGACCGTTCTGTACCTTCTGTTCCGCGTTCGCGTTCTGGGGGCGCTGAGCTCGGGTTGGGGCAATTACGGTCTCACTTGGTACCAAGCATTTGTGTCCGCTATCGCCCTCGTAGGTCAATATCTTTGGAAGGTCCTTTGGCCCGTGGACCTGCGCGTGTTCTGCCCTTTCCACCCGTCTGGCGGCTTGTTCGATCCGGCAGTCGTTGGGGGGGTGGCTGCCTTGGCAGTGAGTTGTGCCCTTTTCTTTTTTTTGTGGCGCCGCGCCCGGTCCCTATCGTTCGGGCTCCTATGGATACTGGTACCGCTGGTTCCGGTCCTGAACGCTCGTTGGATGCCGAGCGTTGTTTTCGCCGAGCGGTATCTTTACCTGCCGTCTGTAGGCTTTTGTTGGTTACTGGGTTGGGGATTCCTGGGATTGTGGGCTCGAGCCTCAGCCCGCGGCGCTGTCTGGAGCAGGGCACTTGCCACCGCGTTCGTCCTCCTGGTGGCGCTTTGTTCGATCCGCATCGTCACGCGGAATCGCAATTGGCAGAATAACCTCGTGCTCTACGCGAACACCTTGGCCGTCTGTCCTGACGCCTCCTATATCAGAAGGGACCTGGGGGCAGTCTATTGGCAGATGGGGGACGTGGAGTCTGCCGAGCGAGAGTTTCGTGAAGTGCTCAAAGTGGCGCCGCAATTCTCGAACGCCTGGAGCAGCCTGGCGCTAGTTTATCTGAAAAAGCAGCATTACTCAGAAGCCATCGAGTATTATAAAAAGGCCATTGAGTTCGATCGATATAATGCCGAGGCCCACCTGTACCTTGGCATCGCCTACATGGAAACGCATTCGCTCGAACTCGCGGAGACTGAATTGCGCACGGCCGTCTCCCTTTTTCCTTTGAATTCCAACGCTCGAAATGCGTTGGGAAAACTCTATCTGGATGAGGGGCGGAGTGCTGAGGCCAAAGAACAGTTTCGCCAGTCCGTCGAGATCGAGCCGAATATGATGGGTTACGGCAGGCTCGGACTGATCCATTGGCGCGAGGGAGACGTGAAGCTTGCCGAGCAGGAGTGGCGTGAGGCGCTGCGGTTGGCCCCTAACGACTCATCCATTTCGAACAACCTGGGGCTGGTGTGCACCAATCAGGGACGTTACACGGAGGCTGTCTCCTTCTTCCATAAAGCCATTGAACTGAAACCCGACGACCCAAGCCCTCACTTAAACCTGGGAATCGCTTATGGTAGGACGGGCCAGAATGCATCTGCGGAGACAGAATTTCGCACTGCGCTGTCCCTTTCACCACAGAAATTCGAGGCGCGAAATCGGCTGGGGATGATCTACTTGAATGCGGGACGGCTGGACGAAGCGGAAGAGCAATTTCGCCTCTCGGTTAAAACGCAGCCGAACGACTCGGGCTACAGCGGCCTTGGTGAAACCTACCTGCGACGGGGTGATATCGGTTCGGCGGAACGCGCTTTCCACAGTGCTACGTCCTTAAATCCCGAGAACAGCCAAGCCCACTTCAAACTAGGCGCCCTCTGTCTCTCCCAGGGCCGAGGGGCGGAGGCGATGAGGGAGTATCAAGCGGGCCTGAAGATCGACCCGGAGAACCGCGACGCTCTCGCCGCGGTGGGAAAACTGAGTTCTCGTGTGCGCGCCCAGTGACGCTCAAAGTGTCCGCCGTCTGCGACGGACTTCTGCGGGAATCAACATCCGCCTTGATAGGGAAGATTCTCGACTTCGGGCCGCAAAGAACGCGCGACTGCCAGCGTTGCCGGTGCTGCGAAGAAGCTTGCCCTTGCAGCAAAGAAGATTTTGATTTGCATGAAGAAAACGTGAGATAATAAAAACTTTAAATCCCCCTTTGACTAGGCGGTACGGGTCTGGTATGTTAGACTCAAGAGAGGAAACCCTATGAGAACATTGCGTCGAGTGCTGTTAGGCTTTGTGTTGTGCCTTGCGGTTCTACTGCTGGGAGCCACACCTCTCCTGGCAAAATGTGGACATCTCAAGTTACAAGTAACTCCCAAGCAAGCGTACGTTTTTATTGATGACGTGCCGCTTGGATGGGGAAGCGGCCTTTTCTGGGCCGACCCAGGCGAGCATACGCTAGCTGTTTACAACTATGGTTACAAACCGTATACGTCGAAGTTCACGGCGGAGGACGGAAAAACCAGCAGCCTGTCTGTGGCGCTGGAGGCTATTCCCGGGACCGTACCAGGCCCTTGGGGGCGGATAGAGCTTAAGGGCCCGCAGGGGGCCGCAGTGCTCTTGAACGGGGATACGCCGGACTTCTTTGTCGGCAACGTGGGTGAGTCCAGCGGCGGGAAGCGACGACTGCTGGTGACCCCCGGAGATTATCAGCTCACCGTTCTGGGCTGTTGCTGGGGGACAGTCTATTCCGGGCCGATTACCGTGGGCGGAAACCAGGGAACGATTATCCCCCTGGTCAACCCAGGAGAGAAAAAGACCGTTGACTGGTCAGAGGGCAAGTCTCTGGGTTCCCTGCCACGCTTTCAGGCGGGAGCTGGCGGCATCACCGTGGCCGTGGCCAAGCCCACCGCGCAGTTATCGAGCGCCTCAGCCCAAGTTGAATGTGGGGGCTCGACTCAACTCACGTGGTCCTCGACCGACGCCCCGCGCGTCGAGCTCAGCGGAGTCGGACCCGTGGCCGCCTCCGGTGGGCAAAC
>DLMI01000101.1:49926-52544 GCA_002478145.1 Acidobacteria bacterium UBA7540 | reverse complement strand
TCGGCTGGAAGGCTGAGCCTTCCAGCCGAGCCGACGGGGTTAGTCAGGGTGGAAGCCCTCGGAAAGGCGAAGCCTTTCCGCACATCGGGCGGCAGAGCCGCTTTGGGATGTTACATTTCGGGGACTTTGACGCGACCCTGGGGCCGGGCGCGCATTTCATTGCGGATGCTCAGTGCGACCTCGCAAGAGGTCTATGGCGTGGGGGAGAAGCTCAATAATGCTCGCGAGCGACTGGCAGGCGCCGCGTGGGCTGCCCGGCAGATTCACGATAAGCTTGTGGTTCCTTGCTCCCACAATCCCTCGGGAGAGCGCCGCCCTGGGAGTTTTCTTCACGCCTTCGGCCCGCATCAGTTCCGCAAGACCCGGGATTTCCTTATCGACGACCGCGCGCGTAGCCTCCGGGGTGACGTCGCGCGCTCCAAGCCCAGTGCCGCCGGAGGTGAAGACGGCATCACAATCATCACCCTCCGTCCAGGCCAGAAGCGTGACCCGAATGCGGTCCGCATCGTCAGGCAGGACCTCGAGCGCTTGGACCAGCCAGCGTCGCTTTTCAAGCAACTCGCGAACCGCCGGGCCGGACCGGTCCTCCCGGCCGCCAACCGCTGCAGCATCACTCAGCACGAGAATTCTTGCGCGAAGGGCAAAGGACATAAGTGAAGCTTTCAGCCGTCAGCTTTCAGCCGTCAGCAAGAACAGCACACTTTTCTGCTGAGTGCTGACGCTGCCAATCTGACGGCATCCTCCTGACTGAAACTGTCGGCCATCTGCTGGAGGCTGTCTGCTGATAGCTGACGGCTGAGAGCTGATAGCTACTTGGCGCGGTAAGCGCCGCTCTTCCCGCCACTCTTTTCCAGCAGCTTGATGTTGGTGATCTCGATTCCCCGGTCGATGGCCTTGCACATGTCATAAACGGTGAGTGCAGCAACAGTCACCGCCGTGAGCGCTTCCATCTCGACCCCGGTCGCTCCCGTTGAGCTCACCGTCGAAGAAAGCTCTACGCCATTCTTGCAAAAATCCGCCTTCACATCAATATGAGTCAACAAAAGCGGGTGGCAAAGGGGGATCAGTTCTGCGGTCTGCTTGGCGGCGCTGATGCCGGCAATACGCGCGATTTCAAGCGGGTTCCCTTTGGAATTTCGTTTCGCAGCGCGAAGAGCACGGGGACTCATTTTCACCAGCGCGCTCGCCGAAGCTTGGCGTACCGTGGCAGGTTTCGCAGAGACATCCACCATGCGGATACGACCTGCTGAATCGTAATGTGTAAGATTCTTCCGCATGCTTCACTGCTCTTTCGGCATGACGTCAACCCAATCGCCCGCCGCCAACTCCGTCTGGTCGGGATGAATCACCAGAAAACAATTGGCCGCGGCAGTGCTAACCAAGTCCCCCGAGCCCTGCCAGTTGACGGGTTCCACAACCGGATCGCGGTTCTGAACGCAAACTCGGGCCGGCATAAACATGGTCAGGCCGGTCCTTTGGCGGCAGGGCTTGGCCAAGCGGGCTCGAAGGAGGACCGGAGGCTCGAACCCCGTTCCGCCCAACATGGCGATGGCCGGACGAACAAATAACTCAAAGGTGACGAAAGTGGAGACTGGATTACCCGGAAGACCAAAGAAAAACCGGTCGCGAACCCGGCCAAAGACCAATGGCTTTCCAGGACGGATCGCTGCTCCCTGGAAGAAGAACTCCGCTCCCAACTCGGCCAGGACTTTTTCCACCAGATCAAACTTACCCATCGACACGCCGCCGCTTAAAAGGAGCAAGTCTGAATCCAGCCCCCGCTCGATCATCTCTCGGAGGGCGTCCTCACGGTCGGGAGCTATGCCAAGCCCTACGGGCACGCCACCTGCTGCGGTGACCTGGGCAGAAAGGGTTACAGCATTGCTGTTGCGAATCTGAAACCATTGCGGACGCTTCTCGACAGCCACCAGCTCGTCGCCCGTAGGCAGAATGGCCACCATAGGCTGCCGGTAAACCGCAACTCTCACCTTCCCCACGGCAGCCAGCAACCCCATTTCAGCCGCCCGCAGCCGCCTTCCGCGCGCCAGAACGCACGCGCCCACTGCGGCTTCACTGCCCTGAAGCACCACGTTCTCCCATCGCTGCACGCTGCGCTGGATTTCGATATGCTCGCCCAAGGACCGCGTGTGCTCGACCATCACGACAGCGTCCGCGCCGACAGGCAAAGGAGCGCCCGTCATGATCGAGACGCACTGGCCGGGGTCCACTTTCCCTTCAAAATGTTGCCCGGCAGGAACTTCTCCCACGCACCGGAGGACAGCAGGCAGTGCGCTCAGGTCAGCAGCACCCAAGGCATAACCATCGCGAATGGCCCGGTGAAAAGGGGGCAAATCGCGGTCCGCCACGACATCTTCGGCCAAAACTCGTCCTCGGACCTCCTCCAACGACACTATTTCTGCTGGAGGCATGGGATTTGCCTGGCCGATTCTTTCCTGGACAATTGATATGGCCTGTGTGTAAGTGACTACCATTGCCAATGCTTCCGTAAATAGAGGTCTTCAGCGGAATCTCTCACCGTGATTAGGGAAGGGCGGGGTTTTAACCCCGCCGTTGCCGACGTTTCTCATTGGTCCCTCGTCCCGCCCCCCGCGCAGTCC
>DLMI01000101.1:36097-49842 GCA_002478145.1 Acidobacteria bacterium UBA7540 | reverse complement strand
GGACTGCGCGGGGGGCGGGACGAACAGAAGGTTGGGAGTCGCTTCGCGGCGGGGTTAGAACCCCGCCCTTCCCACCCCCCATCAGTGGGAAGCGCTTGCGACGAGGACCGCAAAACGGCTTTCGTCAAGCCAGAGAACCTGGTCGCGCTCCGGCCCCGTCGAAACCATCGCGACCTCGACGCCCACCTGGTCGGAAAGGAACCGCAAATAGTCTTTGGCCTTCTGCGGGAGCTTGGAGAAGTCCCGCAGACCAAACGTAGGCTGCTGCCAACCCGGCAACATGCGATAGTGAACTTGCACCTTATCAAGGCATTCAACGTCAGGTGGAAAGTCGGTAAATCGCTTGCCCTTGTACTCGTATTCCAAGCCCACCGGAATCTCGGAAAGACTATCGAGGATGTCGAGTTTGGTGATGATGAGGGACTCGAGATGGTTTACGCGGGCGCTATAGCGGGCCGCCGCCACATCAAACCAACCGCAGCGGCGCGGCCGCCCGGTGACCGCGCCATACTCTCCTCCGCGTTCTCGAATCTTTTCACCCTCGGGACCCTTGGCCTCGGTTGGGAACGGGCCACTCCCCACGCGCGTGGCATAGGCTTTTGAAACGCCAACTACAGACTGGATGCGCGTTGGCCCCACGCCGGTGCCTGTGCAAGCGCCACCCGCCGTAGCGCTGGACGAGGTCACGAAAGGATAGGTTCCGTGGTCCAGGTCCAGGAGCGTACCTTGCGCACCTTCGAAGAGCACTCGCTTTCCACGGTCGATCTCGGTATTCAAATAGGCAGAGACGTCCGCAAGAAACGGCACCATGTGCTGGGCGACTTCCAAGCACCGGTCAGCCAGTGCCACCGGGTCGAGGGCGGCGCCCCCAAACAACGCCGAGGCAATACGGTTCTTCTCCGCAACAATTTCGCTGCACCGGCGGCGGAATGATTCCGGATCACGGAGATCGCCTGCTCGGAGCCCGCGGCGTCCGGCTTTGTCCTCATAGGCGGGACCGATCCCTTTAGCCGTCGTGCCGATTTTTCCTACGCCTCGCGCCTCTTCCGCAGCCACTTCGAGAGCTCGGTGGTAAGGCAGAATCAGGTGCGCGCGATCGCTGATGAGTAGGCGACCATCGACTCGCACTCCGTTTCCCTCCACGGCCTTGATCTCGCGCAACAAGGCTTCCGGGTCAACCACAACTCCGTTTCCGATAGCTGCAGTCTTGTCCGGCCGCACGATGCCTGTCGGGAGGAGCTGGAGAATGAATTTCCTACCGTTGACGTAAACGGTGTGGCCAGCGTTGGCGCCTCCCTGGTAACGGGCCACGATGTCAAAGTGCTCCGCCAAAGTATCGACGACCTTACCCTTGCCCTCGTCGCCCCATTGGGCGCCCACCACAACCACGTTTGCTGGCATGTTTATCCTGTCCACTTTTGGAGTGCGGCAGCTTGCTGCCGCTTTCGTGTCTCGAGCCTGCTCGAGGTCCTGCCGGAAGCAAGCCCCCGTCAAAGAAAGCGGCAGCCCGCCGCGGCGGGCCGCACTCCAAAGCCGTGCCCCGGGGAACTAGTCCTTTACCCATAGGCTGGAGTAGCTTCGTCTTATCTTCGGAGAATCTGCGATACGGAATCCCAACATTTGCGCCGTCGCCAACGTACCTCCAAACGCTTCTCTGGAGACGTGGCCTGCGGGCTCCGAAAACAAGAGTAACCCACCTTTCTTGAGTGACCTTTGAATTTCTGAGAGAAACCGTTTTGCATCCGGAACCTCATGCACAACTGCAAATACCAATGCAAAATCGACCTTTTCCGCCAAATCATCAATGCAAAGGGATGTGGGCGTGCAGACGCGCAATTCAATTCTATCGATCAGTCCTGCCCTGACGGCACGTTTCTTGACTGCCCTGATCATCCTTTCTTGCAGATCAACACACATCACATGGCCCGATTCTCCCACGAGGCGCGCCATCGGCAAAGTAAAGAACCCCATCCCACTTCCAACCTCCAGCACAGTCATCCCCTCATGGATGTACGGCTTCAGAATATTCTCCGGTTTGTGGAGGAGCTTCCTGAGGGGGTTCACCAACAGGTATCCTAGCCACCACGGACAGACTCTTTCGCTCATAATCTTACTCGCTCCTCCGCCTCATCCTGCCCCCCTGCTCCCGGCTTGGGTCAGGCAATCCCCTGCCTTTCAAAAGCCTGTCAACTGGAGACAGTACCTCAGCAGATGGCAGCTCGACCGCCCACATTCTCTCACGGTGTGAGCGGTTCCGTGGCTATAGCTCCAATTGGAAATCCAGGTTTACAGGAGATGAAAGCCCTCTCGATAACTCGGACCGCCAGCATCCTGGAAGATCAGAGGTGCTTATCGAGCAGCTTGCTGATGGCCTCTTTGGAGGCGGCACCCACGATCTGCTCCTGGATTTGACCGTCTTTGAAAAGAAGTAGGGTGGGGACACCTCGGATTCTGTAACGGCTGGTGACCGTGAGGTTTTCGTCCACGTTGAGTTTTCCAACCTTGGCACGGCCGGCATACACCTCAGCAATTGTATCGACGGCAGGCGCCATCATCCGGCAGGGTGCACACCACGTGGCCCAGAAATCGACCAGAACCGGCTGGTCGGATTTCAAAACTTCCTCCTCAAAGTTCTGCTCAGAAAATTCCAGAGTATGACCGCCCGCCATCGTCTCAAAACCTCCAAAGATTAGTGACCCCTGCCCATAACTTCCAGCGCAAGCCTGTTCCGTGCTCTCGTCTGCCCTGCTGTCATTCTGAGTCCCGACTTGTCGGGACGAAGAATCTCGCTCTGGACTTTCCCGCCGACAAACAGCAGGGCGAGATGCTTCGTTCGGCCTAGGCCGACGGACTCAGCATGACAGTGACCCGCTATCCGTTCGAGGTCTCAGCCTCGGATTCAGGAGTGGCCTTTCCCTTCTGCAACGCTTCATAGATTTCCAAATACTGCTTTGCCGACTTTCCCCACGAGAAATCTTCTCGCATTCCGTTGCAAACCAATTGTTGCCACACCTGGGGCTGGTGATAGGCTGCGATAGCTTGGTCGACCGCGTTGAGCAACGCCGCACCGGTGTACTCGCTGAATTTAAAGCCTGTGCCCGACTGGCCGTCAAAAGCTTCAATCGTATCATCCAAACCACCGGTGGCCCTGACAATGGGCACGGTCCCATATTTCAGGCTATAAATCTGGTTCAGCCCACAGGGCTCATAACGCGAGGGCATCAAGAACATGTCTGACCCTGCTTCAATCTGGTGCGCCAGGGTGTTGTCGTAAGCGACAGCCACCAGAAACTTGTCCGGATATCGGGCCGCCATGAACCGGAAAAGTTCTTCGTAAACAGGGTCGCCCGTTCCCAGCGCGACAATGTAAAGGTCCAAGGCCGCGAGTTGCTCCGCGATTTCCGCGATGAGGTCGAAGCCTTTCTGAGGTGCAAACCGCGAAACGATGCCGATGACCGGCCGATCAAGCACCGGCCGATTCACTCCCATTCTTTCCAGCAGAGCCTTCTTGCACGCTGCCTTGCCCTTCATATCCTTCGCACTGTAGCCAGCGGGGAGCAGCTTGTCCGTGGCTGGACTCCAGGCGTAGTAGTCCACGCCGTTTAGAATACCTCGGAGACGGTCCCTTCGCGACCGAAAGACTCCCTCGAGGCCACAGCCGAACTCGGGCGTCTGGATTTCCTCCGCGTACTTCCGACTGACCGTGGTAATGAAATCAGAAAAGACAATTCCTCCTTTCAGGAGGTTGACCTTTCCATAAAACTCCAGGAAATCCATCGTGAATAAACCTGCGTGCAGAGAAATCCGCGGCAGGATATGCGGGGGGAAAAGCCCCTGGTACCCCACGTTATGGATGGTGAAGACGACGGAAGTGTTGCGGAAGAATTCATCGTCCTGGTAAAGAGTGCGCAAATAGATGGGAACCAGTGCCGTCTGCCAGTCGTGGCAGTGGATGATATCCGGCGGGGTCGCCGACCGCTTTATCAGTTCCAGCGCCGCGAGACTGAACGCTGCAAAACGCTCGGCATTGTCAGGATAATCCTCACCCATCTCTTGGTACAGTCCCGCGCGGTCGAAGAAAAAGGGGTACTCGACCAGAAACGTGCGGACTTTATTCGCCACACCGGCGTTCTGAATGGAGACAAACTTGTAACCGGAACCCAGCGCGATGGTCAGACTTTGCATCTCGCCTTCAGGCTTGCCGGGCTTGGTCATCCTGTAGCGTGGCAGCACAACCTCGAGCTCATGACCCAGCTTTGCCAGAGCTTTCGGCAGTGCCCCCACCACGTCTGCCAGTCCACCGGTCTTGGAGAAGGGCACACCTTCAGATGCTACAAAGACGATACGCACAGAACTACCTCGTTTGGTGGCTTAAAGATTCCAGTGCCTCACTAAGCTACGTTAGAGGATGCTCCCCAGCCTTGTCAAGGGCAGCCGACTTCTTGTGATCATAAGCAGACATAGTGCTCTCGCTCTGACCCCGGGAAAGCTGCGAAGAGGGGGCCGATGCAATTCCAAATTGTGAATTGAATTGCACCTTGCTTCTCACCACAGCCTGCTGCCGACTGCTCTCTTTCCCCCAAGAATTGCCTCCTGCTCTTCCCCCACCTACCCCTTCTTAAGGTACAATCTCTTTCCGTGCCCCAGCCTGCTCGTCCCAAGCTTGGCCAGCATTTTCTCCGCGACCGGCGGTTTCAGCGCCGAATCGTCGAGAGCCTGGCGATCCAGTCCAATGATTTGGTCTGTGAGATCGGTCCGGGGCGGGGGGCGATGACCGAGCTTCTGGCGGCGCGAGCCCAGCAAGTCGTCGCCATTGAAGTTGACCGTGAGCTGGCGCGGATGCTTCAACAAAAGTTCTCAAACAAGCTGGGGATTGAAATCCTTGAAGCCGATATTCTCCAGAGCGACCTCGCCACCCTTTGCCGCCGCTACCAACGGGAGCGGTGTTTCGTTTTCGGGAATCTGCCCTATTACATCACTTCGCCCATCCTTCATCACCTCTTGGATTCTGCCGGCTCGATCAGCGGCATAGGACTCGTTGTGCAGCGGGAGGTCGCCGACCGGCTCAGCGCCTTGCCCGCCTCGCGCCATTATGGATATTTGACGGTCCTGACGCAGCTCCATACGAACCCGCGCATCGAGTTCGGCATCCCCCCGGGGGCATTTTCGCCTCCGCCCAAAGTCGATTCTGCCCTGGTCACCTTTCAGATGAAACCTGAAGGAACCCAGCTCCCGGCCGAGCAGCGGAAAGCGCTGCTGGAGTTCGTGAAGTTGTGCTTCGCGCACAAGAGGAAGAACCTGCTGAATAACCTCGCACCTGTTTACCCGCGCCAGCGCGTGGAAACAGAGCTGGCAGGTCTTAAACTACCTCAAAGCATTCGGGCAGAACAGTTGGCGCTCGAGCAGTTTGAAAAGCTCCTTGCGCGCTTACACTAGGGTAGAGGGATCTTCCATCTTTTCCACTTATCTCGCTTTTTTGAAGCTTTCTGCGCCGGCGATGTCATGTTACCGTGTGTTTTCAACGGGTTATAAGAATGCCGCAGATATGCTGAAACGCGCATATGTGCGGCATATTGACACACTTCGCGCTTCGCCCGCTTAATAGTACGCTACACATATAGCCCATCGCAGTATGACACCCTCAATAATCTGTCAATGCGGCTTGAGTCCGCACCACCCCCTGACCCCTCCTCAACTGAGGAGGGGAGTTCCATATTCCCCTCCTTTGTTAAGGAGGGGGCGAGGGGGTGGTTAGGGTTGGGGCACGGCTAGGCTCGACAGGAATTGCCTGACCGCAATCTCATATTGTTCCGTCGCCTGATTAAAACCTTCGCCGTGGCCGTGGCCGGGCAGGACGATCAAAGCTTTGTTCGGGCTGGCTGCGTGGGAATAAAGGTCGCGAGCAATGGAAGGAGGCATCCTGCGATCATCCTGGAGAGCGACGAAGAGAATGGGACGACTACCGATGCGGATCACCGCGCTCGCGAGGTCAAAGTCGGAAGGGCGAAAACCTCCCCGCCAAGCGATCCCATGGACAATTTCATTGGCGAAGGGAAAGCTCGGAAGATGAAAGAATAGCTTCCAGTGGTGTTCGACAGTGGCCCGCAAGGAGAGGAAAGAACTGTCGGAGATTACGGCGGCAACTTCCGGCGACTCCGCCGCTGCCATCAGAGCGGCCGCCGCACCCATCGAAACGCCCCACAAGATCACGGGGCGCGGCGCCCCTTGTTGATAAAGGGCATAGTGAACGGCGGCTATCACATCCAAACGCTCTTTGTACCCCAGTGTCGTCCGCTCGCCTCCACTCGCTCCCTGGTGCCTGAGGTCAAAAAGCAAGCCATCGTAACCCAGTGCGTGGCCGAAGGCCGCCATCGGCAACATCTCGATGCGCGTGCGGTTCAGCCCGTGGCAATAGACAATCGTGCCGCGCGCCCCGCTTGTGGCGGGGACATACCAGCCCTTGAGCAGCACGCCATCACTCGAGGGGAACTCGACCCATTTGAAATTCATTCGGTACGATATGGGTGTCTTCCCATCGTTTGGGTCGGGGTAATGATAGCGCCCCGTGGTGCCAATGTTTACGATGAACCAGGGAACGAAGAGAAAGAAGAAACCGGCGGCCAGCGCAGCCAGTATCAATATCACGTTTCGGATGATTTGCCAGATTCTTCGCTTCGATACCAATCGACCCTCCCGGGAAGAGCGAGTACGCAGTAAGAAGTAAGAAGCAAGAAGTAAGAAGCAGGCAGCCAAGCCGACCTGGCCACTTCCCTCTCTGCCGGGTCACCGGAACCTGCTCCCAACAAGTGGGCAGTACGCCGTAAACAGAAAGCAGCCAGCAGCGATCCCGACTTGGCGGCTTGCGCCTCTGTCAACCCACCGGCCCGTGATGGCCTAGTGCTTAGTTGCATTAATGGCCGATATTATTTATGAGCCGCGGAACGGCGGGGCTTTGCAGGCTGGGGAAAGACCCTTCCAAGCTGTCACTCCGATCCCGCAGACGCGGGAGAGGAATCTCGCTCTGAGTGTTTTCAAGCCAATGCGAGATTCCTCGTCGTCCCGATCAGATCGGGACTCCTCGGAATGACACGCCAAACGAGTTTTTCCGCAGCCTGTTTAGCCCCGCCCTTCCATCCTCCGACAGTTAAGGTCGCTAATTTCTGCAACTAAGCACCAGACCTTCTTGCTTCCTGCTTCTTGCTTCTGTCTCCTGACTTCTGTCTCCTGACTCCTCCCCTAAACACGTTCCTGGATCGGCTGCGGTTCCACAATATGTGTAATCAAGAGGAGAACAACCACGCCCGTCATGACCGCGCAGAGTGTTGTCACCGCCCCGTAGCCGTGCCGTTCGTACAGCAATCCACCCAGGAAGGCGGCGATGCCGATGCCGGTCTGGGAAAATATGTTCCTGAGGGCAATGAAGGCGCCGCGCTGGGTCGAAGGAACGAGCTCGCTAATAAGCGCTGTCAAAGGACCCTGGCGAAAGGCGGCGCCCAAGCTGGCCACGCAAAAAACCGCCAGCAGCCAAGGCCCCCAGGAAAAGAACGGGATTAACGCCACCGCAAGCGCAAGGATAATGTTACTGACGATGGCCACCGAGCGTTTCCCGATGCGGTCAGAAATGATGCCGCCTAACGGAGCGCTGCCGACAGCCACCAGGCCGCCGAGCATAAAAACCCATCCTATGGTTCGGGTGGAGACGGCGAATTGGCTGTGCAACCATTGGCCGACATAAGTGAGGAAACCGACCAGCCCACCGGACACCAGGAAAGCGATTCCCAAGGCAGCAGCCGTGTCACGCCGAACAAGGAATGAACGAAAAGATCGGCCGGCCGCCCTCAACTTGTCTGAGGAGGGCTCGGGATTTAACCGATCTTTCGGCAAACTGACGGAGAGCGCCGCTGTGGCTAAAGCCAAAATTGCGAACAACAGGAACGCTCGCCGCCAGCCGTAGCGGTCGGCTATTTGCGCTGCCAGCGGGACCCCAAGGATGGGAGCAGCAAAATAGGCGCTCGAGATCAATCCCAGCGCTTTACCCCGCACGCGGTACTCAAACCAATCTGCGGCGTAAGTGATGGAACATGTGGAAAGCGTCCCGGCAGCGAACCCCGTCAGGGCTCGAGCCAGTACAAGCTCATTGAACGTTCCGGCGCGGGAAGCCGTCCAAGAGGCCAACGCGAACAGGAGGACGCCAAAGAGCAGGAATCGCCTGCGTCCATAGTGGTCCGAAAGAACCCCCGAGATAAAAGAAGCCAGGGCCGCCGTGAGGGAGTAAACCGCAACCAGCAGGCCGGCAACTCCGACGCTAACGTGCAGCGAACCCAGCAGCGAGGGAAGCAGCGCGGCTATCATCTGATTGTCAGCTAACCCGAGGAACAGCAAAACGAATAAGTCGGCGATTACAAGTGAGTCCAAGCGCGCCCCGAAAGCAATGCTGAATTGTGAATTCTGAATTATAAATGCTGTGAATTGTGCCACCCACGCTGCCGTAATGTGGAGAAGAGTATTGCGAACTTGTTCTGTAGATCCGCGATGTGTTCGAGCGAAAAGAGCCCCAGATACAGAGGACAGATTTGCGCTACGCGTCTCGCTCGGGTGCTCTGACGCCGGTGCCGTCAGGCGTCAAAACAAAGGCAATTCATAATTCAGAATTCATAATTCACTATTCACCATTCACTATTCAAAATGGTGGAGGTCGAGTTTGATAGCAGCTTTATCGGACATATCCACAACGCCCGCCGCTGCTATGCCGACCGCAACCACAATCGCGTCGCTAATCTCTTGTTTCGTTGCCCCGACTTCCAACGCTTTTTTGATGTGCCCTTCCAAACAGCCCTCGCACTTGGCCACCAAGGAGCAACCAATGGCTATCAGTTCTTTAGTCTTCAAGTCAAGCGCGGTGGGCGTAAAGTAGCTCTCTTTGTAAAACGCCAAATAGATGTTGCGAAAGCGCGGCTCGATCATGCTCATCGATTTTGGGGGTGTCTTGCCCTCCTCAGGCTCAGCGTTCGCCATTGCACAATCCTCACTTATTCAAGTTTAAGAACAGTAGGTGGTATGGGGTAGGTGGCAGGTGGGGAAAACATCGGTCCCTACCTACCACATGCCACCTACCACCTACCGTTTATGCGATTTGCCGCACACGTTTTCATCCGGTCCACTTTTCACGTTCGACTCTCGACTCGTCACGCAACACTGAAAATTTCAGATATTTCTGCCTAGGGCTTAGTTGCATTAATAACCGATATTATTTATGGCCCTCGGAAGGGCGGGGCTTTAGCCCCGCCGCCTCGGGGCGGAGGGTGGAATGGGCCTTTAGGCCCTGAAGCCGCGTCGCTTCAGGGGCTAAAGCCCCCAAATCCCGCCTGAGCTCCGCGGCGGGGCTAAAGCCCCGCCCTTCCATCCCCCGACAAATAAGGTCGCTAACTTCTGCGCCCAAGCACTAGGGCGAGACCTGCGCCGTCTCGACGGAAACAGGCTGCCTGGTAGTAACCAGTTCTGGAATCTCAATGCGAATTACGGTCCCCTTCCCGGGCTGGCTCTTGATCGTCATGGAAGAATCCTGGCCGTAAAGGACCTTCAACCTTTCGTGGACGTTGCTGATGCCAATGCCGAATTCGAGAATGCCGGGTCGGCGTTCCTCCGGAATCCCCACTCCGTCGTCAATGACTTCGATGACCAAGTGCCCTTTGCTATGAGTAGCACGAAGCGTTATCGTGCCTCCCTCAATCTTGGGCCCGATTCCATGCCGGATGGCGTTCTCCAGCAGGGGTTGGAGGATCATGCTGGGGACCATGACGTCCAACGTATCGGTTTCGATCTCTTTGCGGATTTGAAGCTTATCCTGACCGAATCGCACCACCTCAATATCCAAATAGTCGTCGATGAATTCCAGTTCCTGTTTCAATGGTACAAAGTGAAATTGGCTTTTTAGCCTGCGACGCAGGATGTTTGCCAACTTCAATAGTACCGTCCGCGCTGTGTCTGGGTCAAAACGTATCAGGGAAGAAACGGTATTGAGCGTATTGAACAGGAAGTGGGGATTTATCTGGCTGATCAGTGCGTCCATGCGAGCCTGCATGAGGGCCTTTTCCTGTTCAACGAGCTTGCGCTCAATCCGGGTGTTGTTCCATATGCGCACTGGAAGGCCGACTGCAATGAGGGTGGCGAGCACAATAAAAACCCTGGTCCAGAAATGCGGCGAATCCGTATAGTAAAGCAGCTTGCCATGACCCATCCTGCCGAAGGTCATGCGCGCGACTTCGAGCATGATGCAAAGAAGAGAAAACAGCACCTGCCAATCCAGCGCCGGGTGCTTGAAACGTTGCTTGATCGAACGGTAAAGGCTGAGGTCAACGAACCCGGAGAACTTCCAGATTTCTTCCTTATCCGGGCAAACCCACCGGGCCGTCCCCGCCACCACCGCGTAGAGCACCGCCATGGGCACTGCCAATATCTCGTGTCCAATCAAAACCGCCGGCAAGCTGACCATCATGCCAACTACCAGGCCAGCGATGGTCCCGCCCAGCAACCCCGCCAGTACCGTCACCTCCAGGCTGAGATCGGTGGACGGATAGTGGGCCAATAAGCGGGCCAGGACACCCAACGTGAACGGTGCCCCGAGAAATGCAGCGAATTCGAGCTTTTCGCTTGGAGAACGCTGCTCGATAAAAATCAATTGCCGGAACCTTCCGAATCGCGCGATGAAACCTGCAAGGAGGGCGATCACCGCCAGCTTGATGAGCAGGGCCACCAGGATTGTGGCTGCGGGAATGTTCAGGTAAGGATTCATAAGCCTTTTGTAGGGGCGCCTGTGGTGGGTGTCCAAGGCCGGAGGGCAGGCAAAAGACCCACGGCTGTCCAAATTGGAGACCCAGTCGAGTACTCAGCGCGGCTCTGCCGCCCTGATTTGCGGAAAGCCTCCGGCTTTCCGGCCAGTACCGCAGCCTCCGTCCTCCTCCGAGCCGGCTGGAAGGCTCAGCCTTCCAGTCGGCTCGGAGGAGGTTCTTCAGGACACACGCCCTGCGGAAAGGCGAAGCCTTTCCGCACATCCGGCGGCGGAGCCGCAGGTTGTTGCCAAGCGGGTCGAGGCTGACTTAGACAAGCCAGGCAGAAGGCCCGCCCCTACGTTCCACCGCCTACCAAGTGTACCACTTCCAGTTGGTCACCAGCTTGGATGGGTGTCACATTCCAGCGGCCTCGGGGCACGATTTCGAGATTTCGTTCCACAGCCACGCGATCGCCAGGGAGTTTCAGCCACTCAATCAATGCCGCCAAGGTCAAGCCTTCGGGCACCTCGCGAAGTTCACCGTTTAATTGGACGGTCACGACCTGCTTCTCCACATTATGACCGATTGGACATGGTAGACCAGACCGCCGTCTCTGATGTCAGTTTTGAAACCCATCACCCCACGCGCAGCCCCAGTATTGGTGAGCGACCAACGCGCCACCGCAGCCACAATGGTAACGGCTGAACCCGCCGCAGGCAAGAAAAAACTTGACACATTGGATTGCCCTCCGTATAGTGCAATGTTTGGGTGGGGTTCACGACATTCACTGTAAGTGATTGCAATGACAAGCCCTTATTTGCCTGTTCTGATCCATTTCCTGGTCGTAGTGGCGGTGGCGGCGGCCATCCTTGGCTTGTCCGCCTGGGTGGGAGTCAAACGCCCATCGAGGGTGAAGTTAAGCCCTTATGAATGCGGGATTCCCCCGGTGGGTGATGCGCGCGAGCGTTTTTCGGTGAGCTTTTATCTCGTGGCAATGCTCTTTATCCTCTTTGACGTGGAAGTGGTGT
Source organism: Acidobacteria bacterium UBA7540 (assembly GCA_002478145.1). The sequence goes on along the minus strand of DLMI01000101.1, from coordinate 38,045 downwards.
TCCTTTACCCGTGGGCGGTTATTTTTAAGAGCTTGAAGTGGTTTGGCTTCGTTGAAATGCTTCTGTACATTGCCATCTTGCTGGCAGGGTATGTCTACCTCTGGAAGAAAGGCGCCCTGGACTGGAAACGGTAGCGCCGCCGTCTCGGCGGCATTGGCCGGTCCCGCCGCGCAGGACCGGGACCACGCCAGCAGAAAAGCTTTTGATCTGGCGGCAGATGCCGCAGCCTCAGGGAGCCGAGACTAGTGCTTAGTTGCAGAAGTTAGCGGCCGTATTTGTCAGAGGATGGAAGGGCGGGGCTTTAGCCCCGCCGCAGAGTTCAGGCGGGATTTGGGGGCTTTAGCCCCTGAAGCGACGTGGCTTCAGGGCCTAAAGGCCCATTCAGCTCTCCGCCCCGCGGCGGCGGGGCTAAAGCCCCGCCCTTCCGAGGGTCATAAATACTATCGGTTATTAATGCAACTAAGCACTAGGTCCCCTGAACTCAATAATCGTCCGTCATGACATCCGACCTCGAGACGAATCTTGCTTTGATGAAGCTTCGGGAGCTCGCTCCGGAGTCCGTTGAAGATGCGAGGGAGTTTCGTGGCGAGGTCACGATCCACATCCGACCCGATAGGCTGATAACAGTCTGCGAGTTGCTGCGTGACGACCCGGGCCTTACTTTCAAATACCTTTCCGACTTAACAGCGGTGGACCTTTACCCCAACGAACCCCGGTTTGAGGTGGTCTACCATCTGCTTTCACTCCAGACTGCAGCGCGGCTTCGGCTCAAAGTGCGGACCTCCGGTGAGAATCCCCGGGTAGATTCCCTGGTTCCCGTGTATCCCTCCGCCAACGCATTCGAGCGCGAAGTCTTCGATCTCTTTGGAATCCAGTTCGCGGGACATCCTTATTTGAGGAGAATCCTTCTGCCGGAAGATTGGGAAGGTCACCCGCTGCGCAAGGATTATCCCACTGAGGGATATCGCTAGATGCCGATCACGCTGGAAAGAATTCCGGGTCAGGAGGAACGGGTTATCCTGAGCATGGGGCCGCAACACCCCTCTACCCACGGGGTATTGCGCTTGGTGCTCGAACTCGATGGCGAGACAGTTGTTCGCGCCCTCTATGACATCGGCTACCTCCACACTGGCTTCGAGAAGTCCTTCGAGGATAAGACTTACACGCAAGGCATCACGCTCACTGACCGGATGGATTACCTTGCCCCGCTCTCTAACAACCTGGGCTTTTGCCTCGCGGTCGAAAAACTGCTGGATATCGAAATCCCCGCCCGCGCCCAGTGGATACGGGTTCTGCTGACTGAGCTCACGCGCATCCAGAGCCACCTGGTTTGGTTGGGAAGCCACGCCATAGACCTGGGAGCCATGTCCGTCCTTCTCTATTGCTTCCGGGAGCGCGAAGATATCCTCCACATCTTCGAAATGGTGTCCGGCCAGCGCATGATGACCAGTTATTTCCGGGTTGGCGGCTTGGCTCTCGAGCCCCCCCTCGGTTGGCTCAAGCGAGTGGAGAAGTTCGTGAAGGCATTCCCCGGCCACTTGAAAGAATACGAAGATCTGCTGACCAAGAACCCCATCTGGCTCCGCCGGACCGTCGGAATCGGAAAGCTCACCGCCGACGAGGCCATTGCCTGGGGGCTTTCAGGTCCGTCACTTCGCGGCTCAGGAGTTGACTGGGATATCCGAAAGAACCAGCCCTACTCGAGCTACGATAAATTTGATTTTAAAGTGCCCACCCGGCCGGAGGGTGATGTGTACGCCCGGTACTTGGTGCGGCTGGAAGAAATGCGACAGTCGCTGCGCATCGTGCAACAAGCAATGGAGGGTCTCCCCGAGGGCCCCGTTAAGGCAAACGCGCCCCACATCGTGTTGCCGGACCGGGAGAGCATGAAGACGTCCATCGAGGCGCTCATCTATCACTTCAAGATTGTGACCGAGGGATTCCATCC
>DLMI01000101.1:10403-35979 GCA_002478145.1 Acidobacteria bacterium UBA7540 | reverse complement strand
TGGGGTTTTACATGGTTAGCGACGGGTCACCTAAACCCTTCCGCTGTCACGTTCGCGCGCCCTCCTTCGCCAATTTGCAGGCTTTGCCCAAGATGATCGAGGGCCGCTTGATCGCGGACGTGGTCGCCTGTATCGGCACAATCGATATTATCTTGGGTGAAGTGGACCGGTAGGGCGATTTTGGATTTTAGATTTTGGATTTTGGATTATGGATTTTGGATTACGAACCCCATTACGGTTTCGAATTTCCATTTTCGATTTTCCAGTTTCTAATTTCGAGTTTGGATTTTCGAGTTTCTAATTTCTAGTTTCTAATTTCTAGTTTTCTTCTACCATGCTTTCCGACGCGCTGCTTAAAAAGTTCGATCAAGTGATCTCCCACTACCCGCTGAAGCGATCGGCCATCGTCCCGTGTCTCCTCTTCGCTCAGGATGAGATCGGTTTTATCAGCGACGAGGTCATCGAGGAAGTCGCCCGCCGGGTTGATGTCCGGCCGATCGAGGTGATTGAGGACATCGGTTACTACTCGATGCTCCATCGCAAGCCGATCGGCAAATACAACCTCCAGGTGTGCACCAACGTCTCGTGCATGGTTCGGGGTGGAGAGGAAATCCTCGAACACTGCAAGAAACGGCTGGGAATTGGCCACAAGGAGACGACGCCTGACGGACTATTCTCCTTGGAGGAAGTCGAATGCCTTGGCGCTTGTTGTGGCGCGCCGGCCATGCAAGTGAATTACGACTTTTACGAAGACCTCACGCCGGAGAAGGTTGATGCCATTTTGGAGAAGCTGCGGGGAGGGAACAGGGAATAGGAAATTGACAATGGGGACCGTCAGCGAGAAGGGGGAGTCTGTCATTCCGAGCGAAGCGAGGAATCTCGCTCTGGCCCAAGAAGAGGGCAAGCGTCGTTTTCGCGCTGTTCCCTGTTCCCTATTCCCTGTTCCCTAAGGAACGCATGTCGGATTATCAAAATTACGCCAAAGGATCGCCGCTGGAGGTGAAGGTTCTCACCCAGCGGTTTGGTATCCCGAACTCGACCTCGATTGACGTCTATCTCCAGCACGACGGCTACAAAGCCTTGAAGAAGGCGTTCGAAATGGGACCGGACGCGGTCATCCAGGAGATGAAGAACTCCGGCCTCCGAGGTCGCGGTGGGGCCGGCTTCAACACCGGCATGAAGTGGAGTTTCGTACCCAAACAATCTGCCAAGCCCAAGTACGTTATCTGCAACGCGGATGAGAGCGAGCCGGGAACCTGCAAGGACCGGCCCTTGTTGGAATACGATCCCCACCAACTGATCGAGGGGGTGAGCATCGCCGGCTTTGCCATCGGGTCCCACCAAGGCTATATCTACATCCGGGGAGAATACCGCTATTTGATGGGCATTGTCGATCGTGCCCTGGAAGAGGCCTATACACGCGGATGGCTGGGAAAGAACATCCTGGGAACGGGTTTTGATTTTGACCTTTACACCCACACGGGTGCGGGCGCCTATGAGTGTGGCGAGGAAACAGCGCTCTTAAATTCGCTCGAAGGACTGCGAGGATACCCACGCATCAAGCCCCCCTTCCCTGCTATCGTGGGACTCTACGAAGGCCCGACAATTATCAATAACGTCGAGACGCTGGCAAACGTCCCACATATCATCCTGAACGGCGCGGAATGGTACGCCAAGCTGGGAACGCCCAAGAACGGCGGCACTCGCCTCTTTTGCCTGAGCGGCCACATTGAAAGGCCGGGAGTCTATGAGCTGCCGATGGGCTTTCCTCTCCGGCGCATGATCGAGGAGGTGGGCGGCGGCGTGCTGGGCGGAAAGAAGTTGAAGGCTGTGATTCCCGGCGGTTCTTCTTGCCCCGTGCTGACGGCTGAGGAAATTGACGTTGCCATGGACTTCGACGCCGTGGCCAAAATCGGCTCGATGCTGGGCTCCGGCGGAGTCGTAGTTCTGGACGAAGAAACATGCATGGTGAAAGTCGCCCACCGCATCATGAAGTTCTACGCCCACGAATCTTGCGGTTGGTGCATCCCCTGCCGTGAGGGAACAGCATGGCTGAAGTTGCTGCTCGAACGATTCCACGCTGGCGCCGGACTCCCGGAAGATCCGGACACTGCTCTGGACGTTTCGTACAACATGCTGGGCAAAACGCTCTGTCCCCTCGGAGATGCCGCGGCGATGCCCACCATCAGCATCCTGAAGAAGTTCCGGCCTGAATTCGAAGCGCACCTGAAACTGGGCTACTGCCCGTACGAGAAGAGGCTGGTGAGCGTGGCATGAGGAACTTAGCAACGTGTCATTCCGAGCGAAGCGAGGAATCTCGTACTTCCTTTGCTTCCAGAGCCAGATTCCTCGCGCAGTTTACCCTGAACGGGCAGAGCGAGATTCCTCGCTTCGCTCGGAATGACAGTGAAGGGCTCGGAATGACACATCGCCGTGGCATGAAGAATCCTGTAGGGGGACGGCTTGCCGTCCCCTGCGGCGGGGTAGGGCAAGCCCTACCCCTACAATCGGCCGGAGAGAAGCGGTGACCGTAGCATGAAAGACCGGACGCAAGACCCGGGTTTCGAGATCGTGGACCATCCACTGAAGGAAGAGAACCGTCAGATTCCGGGTCCTTACACTCGTAGTTCGGCTTTGATGCCCAGTTCCGTAACCAAGAAGGGAACTGCGCCCGAGCCGGTCAAGTTCACGATCGATGGCAGGGCCGCGACGGTCCCCGCCGACACATTGCTGATTGAAGCCGCCAAGCAAGTGGGTATCGAGATACCCTCTTACTGCTATTACCCAAACCTGACCTTACAGGGCGCCTGCCGCATGTGCCTGGTCGCCATCGAGAGGATGCCCAAGCTGCAAACCGCCTGCACTACGGTGGTGACCAATGGCATGGTGGTCCACACCGAGACTGAGGAAGTGAAGAACGCTCGGAAGGCCATGCTCGAGTTCCTGCTGACTAACCACCCCTTGGATTGTCCGGTTTGCGACAAGGGCGGAGAATGTGAGCTCCAGGACGCGGTCTTCCGATACGGGGCTGCTGAGACCCGCTTCATGGAGTCCAAGCTCCATCACGAGGAGAAGAAGTTCTCCAGCCTTGTCTATTATGATTGGCCGCGCTGCATCCTGTGCTACCGATGCGTCCGGGTATGCGATGAGGGAATGGACGTCAACGCCTACGGCATCGGTTTCCGCGGCGCGCATAGCGAGATTATTCCCAATCGCGGAGAGCAACTGGAATGCGAAGAGTGCGGGATGTGCATTGATATATGCCCGGTGGGTGCGCTCACCAGCGGGACCTATCGCTATCACACCCGGCCATGGGAGATGACCTATACGGGGACGATCTGCAATCACTGCGGCGACGGCTGCAAGACGACCCTTTCCGTTCGGAACAATCAGATCATCCGAGCCAACAACCGCGACCATTCCGGGTTCAATGGCGAGTTCCTTTGCGTCAAGGGCCGTTTCGGATGGGACTTCGTCAATAGCCATGAACGGCTGACGGCTCCTCTGGTCCGTCACAACGGTCGGCAGGATGCCAGTACCTGGGATGAAGCTCTCAGCGTGACGCTCGAGCGGCTCAAGGGCATCTTGGCGGAATATGGACCAGAATCAATCGCGGTTATCGGCTCCAATCGCACAACCAACGAGGAGAACTATCTCCTCGGGCGGTTCACGCGAACCATCCTGGGCACGAACAACCTGGACCACCACCGCACGGCCGATTACTCTTCCCTGGTGCGCGCCTTGACCGAATCGCAGGCCACCGACCGGCACGCGGCGATGGAGGATATCCTGGACGCCCCCAGCATCCTGCTGGTTGGAAACGACCCAAGCCACCAACATCCGCTGACGGCATTCCAGATTCGACAGGCAGTGCAACGGCAAGGAGCGCGGCTCTACATCATCAACCATCAGGAGATCAAACTCCGTCGCCAGTCGAGCCTCTATCTTACGGTGAAACCCCGAGGTGAAGCAGAAGCGATCCGGGCGCTGGCAGGAGCCGAAACACCTTCGGCGGATCTTGCCGTGGACGGGGTTGACACTCTTAATTCACTGCGGGAGAAGCTTCAGAAGGAAAGCGATACCATCATTATTTTCGGCGACGGGATTCAGGACGCAGCGGTTCGCGACTTAGTCCGTTGGGGACTCTCGCTTCCCGGCCGGACGCGATTCATTGCCCTTGGCGACTACGCGAATTCCCGTGGCGCGGCAGACATGGGCGTTCTTCCCGGGACTCTTCCGGGGTACTTACCCCTTACCGATGACGCTGCTCGCGGGAGTTTTGAATCCGCCTGGCAGGCGAAAATCTCCGCAAATCCCGGGCTCAATCTTCTGGAAATCGTTGAGGGTATCGGAACAGGACAAATCAACGCCTTACTCGTCTTCGGGTCAAATCCTGTTAAGACGTGCAAGATTTCGAAAGAGGTCTTGAGCAAGCTGGCCTTCGTCATGGTCGCTGAAATATTCCCGACGGAAACCACGCAGGCGGCGGACGTGATCCTGCCCGCCACAAGTTTCGCAGAGAAGTCGGGCACCGTCACCAACACCTGTGGGCAGGTGCAGGCGCTCAAGAAGACCATGCGCAAAGCTGGAACCCGGAGCGATCTCGAAATCCTGCTTGCTTTGGCCCGCCTGTTTGACCAGAAATGGAATTACCAGTCTGCGGATGACGTCCTGCGGGAGATTATTGCCAAGGTGCCCGGGTACGCTGTTCCTCTTCCCAGCCTGCTGGTCGGCCGGGCGGTCGCGACGCGGCCCCAGGGCATGCCACCTGAGCTGGAGGGTGCGGACCTGATTTTTTCCTCCCGTGATTCGCTCTTTACTTCGGGGACATTGAGTCGTTACAGTTGGGCGCTGAATTCAGTGCACGAAGCCAAGAAACCCTATGGCCATATTTTCTGACACAGGATTGCTGCTCCTTATCACCCTGGCAAAAATTGCGGTGGTTATCGTTGTTTTGTTCACGACTATCGCTTACCTGACCTGGCTCGAGCGAAAAGTGGTGGCGCACATCCAGGCCCGCTGGGGGCCTTACCGGGTGGGGCCACACGGGCTTCTGCAACCTGTCGCTGACGGAATCAAGTTCTTTCTCAAAGAAGATATCGTGCCCCTCGAGGCCGACAAGGTCATCTACTGGCTGGCGCCCTTCTTGGGATTCACCCTGGCCTTACTCTCCATTGCCGTGATTCCTTTCGGAGAGAGTTTTACGATTTACGGCCACACGATCAGTTTTCAGATTACCGATTTAAACGTCGGCCTGCTCTTTGTCTTCGCCGTAACTTCACTGGGGGTTTATAGCATCACGCTAGCCGGCTGGTCATCGAATAGCAAGTACCCTCTCCTGGGCGGCCTTCGTTCTTCCGCCCAAATGATTAGTTATGAGCTGTCGCTGGGCCTGGCCGTGGTGGGCGTACTGATGATCGCGGGCACGTTGAGCCTTCGCGGGATCGTGAATGGCCAAGCGGGCTTCTGGCATGTCGGCGGAATCCGCACCTTCCTTCCCCACTGGAATATCTTCGTGCAGCCGGTGGGATTCCTCGTGTACTTTACGGCCGCCATCGCAGAAACCAACCGGGTTCCCTTTGACCTGCCGGAAGGAGAGAATGAGTTAGTGGGTGGATTTCATACCGAGTACAGCAGCATGAAATTCGCCATGTTCTTCATGTCCGAATATGCCAACATGATTACGGTCTCTTGCCTGGCCACCATACTGTTTTTCGGCGGATGGCATGGCCCCCTTTTTGGGCCCTATGCACTTCGGGTGATTCTCCCCGTTTTTTGGTTTTGTGCAAAGCTCTTTTGCTTCCTGTTTTTCTATATCTGGATGCGTGGCACTCTGCCCCGCTTCCGGTACGATCAGTTGATGGCCTTCGGCTGGAAATTCCTGTTGCCGGTGGGTGTGCTTAACATTTTGGCGACCAGCTTCGTGGTTGCCTGGATCAGCTCCTCTTGAAGCCGAAATGGTAGTGCTCTTTTACATTTTCGCTGCCCTGGCTGTGATAGCGGCAATAAGCGTCGTTGCCCACCGCACGCCTGTATACAGCGCCCTCTCGCTCATCGTGGTGCTGTGTTCGCTGGCAGTGGTTTATCTGTTGCTGGGCGCAGAATTCATCGCCGTCATCCAGGTGATTGTTTACGCTGGTGCGATTATGGTGTTGTTTGTCTTTGTCATCATGGTCCTAAACGCAGGTCGGGAAGTGCCTAGCCACCGCAGTCGAATTGCGCACTGGCTGGGCGCCCCTCTGGTTGCTGCTCTCCTGGTAGAAATCCTGTTTGCAGTCTGGCAGCAATTTCCGGCGGGAAGCACGCGCCCTGCCGCATCCCTGGACGCCGGGCCTGCCGCCATTGGTCACCTGTTGTTCAGGAATTACGTGCTGCCCTTCGAGGTCACCTCCATCTTGATCCTGGTGGCAATTCTAGGCGCCGTGGTCCTGGCCAAGAAGGAGCTCTGAGGTTTCGAGAATGGTCCCGCTTGCACACGTGTTGGCCCTCAGCGTCACCCTCTTCGTGATTGGCGCCGCAGGCTTTGTTTTTCGGAAAAACATCATCACGGTTTTCATGTGCATCGAGCTGATGCTCAACGCGGTCAACTTGGCTTTCATCGGTTTTTCGCGCTATTTGGGAAACCTGGACGGGCAGTTGTTTGTTTTCTTCGTGATCGTGGTGGCGGCGGCCGAAGCGACCGTGGGCCTGGCCATCATCATCGCACTTTATCGGAACCGAAGCACACTCAACATTGAAGATCTCGATTCAATGAAGATGTAGACAACTGACAACTGACGACTGACCACTGACCACTGATTATGGAAATCCTGCTCATACTCATGCTGCTCCCACCCTTGGTGGGGACAACCTTGAACGGCCTGTTCGGCCGGCGTTTTTCGCAGGCAGTGGTTTCCCTGGTCGGATGCGGCGCTCCAGGACTCTCCATGATCTTCGCGCTGCTCAGCGCTTGGACGTATTCAAGCTCCACCAGCCAACCTGCGCCTTTCATCCACAGCTACTTCACTTGGATTGAGGCCGGGAATCTTCGCGCTGATTATGCCCTTTACTACGACCGGCTCACGCTGGTCATGACCCTGACGGTCACGGTGGTCGCCTTTCTGATTCACCTCTACTCCAGGGGGTACATGGAGCGCGAGGGCGGCTACTATCGCTTTTTCACCTACTTGAACCTCTTTCTCTTCATGATGCTGACGCTGGTGACCGCTGCCAACTACCCGCTCATGTTCGTAGGCTGGGAAGGCGTAGGACTCTGCTCCTATTTGCTCATTGGCTTTTATTTCCGCAAGCAGTCAGCTTCCGACGCTGGGAAGAAGGCGTTCATCGTCACCCGCCTCGGTGACGCGGGTTTCACCGTGGGCGTGGCGCTGCTCTTCTGGACGATTGGCTCGCTGAATTTCCAGCAAACCTTCGCCAACATCGGTGCGCTCCATGCCGGCGAAATGCAGGGGACATTGACGGCCATCGGCATTCTGTTCTTCCTCGGCGCGGCGGGGAAATCAGCCCAGATTCCACTTTACATTTGGCTTCCGGACGCCATGGAAGGTCCTACGCCGGTCAGCGCGTTGATCCATGCCGCCACCATGGTTACCGCCGGGGTTTACCTTGTGGCGAGGTCGAACCTCATCTATTCACACGCACCCCTTGCTCTGGAAGTTGTGGGCGTGGTTGGGTGTGTGACGGCCTTCTTTGCGGCGACGATTGCCCTCACCCAAAACGATCTCAAGAGGATGCTGGCCTACTCCACCATCAGCCAGCTTGGATACATGTTCATCGGCTGCGGGGTTGGGGTGTTCGCTGCCGGAATCTTTCACCTCATGACCCACGCCTTTTTCAAGTCTCTCCTCTTCCTCGCATCCGGAAGCGTGATGCACGCTCTGGACGGCGAACTGGACATGCGCAAGATGGGCGGCCTGCGGCACAAGATGAAGACCACCTTCCTGACATTCTTCATTGCGACGCTGGCCATTAGTGGCGTTCCAGGGTTATCAGGATTCTTCAGCAAGGATGAAATCCTGGCCGGGGCATACGAAGGACCCCTCAGCCAGCCATGGCTGTACTGGCTTGCCACCCTCACAGCGGGACTGACGGCCTTTTATATGTTCCGCGGGCTCTTCATGACATTTTTCGGGGCTTCGCGGATGGAGCCTGCGGTCGAACACCACGTGCACGAAAGTGGCTCCAAGATGACGGCGCCGCTGCTCGTGCTGGCGTTTTTCTCTATTGTCGCGGGCTACGTGAGCTGGCCGAAGGCTTTTGGGGGAAGCGAAGGCTTTGACCGTTACCTCGAGCCTGTGTTCAAACCCTCGCAGGATTTCCTTCAGGCTTCTGCGCATCAGGCTGGTCACGGACTCAGCAGTGGCTCTTTAATGGTGTTCGCATTGCTCTTCGCATCGGCTGGCATCCTCGTCGCCTATTGGTTCTATTTGAAATTCACTCGATGGCCTAACCGCATGGCGGAGCGCTTCAGCAGGCTCTACGACTTACTGATTCACAAATACTATGTGGACGAGTTTTATAACTGGTTGGTCGTCCGCCCACTTCGAGTAGGATCGGAGAAGATTCTCTGGCGGCGCGTAGACGAAGAAGCTATTGATGGTGTCATGGTGAATGGAACTGGTGAGACTGTGGCCGGAGTTGGAAGCCTTCTACGCCGCGTTCAATCCGGCAATATACGAAGCTACGCCTCATGGGTCCTGCTAGGGGCAACGCTTTGGCTGGTTTATGTCCTCTGGCCTCGTTAGGCAGTGACGAGTGACAAGTGACGAGTGACGAGCAAGAAAGCAGAAGTCAGAAATCAGAAGGCAGAAGACAGGCAGTTGGTGGTTGGCCGAGGAGGCGCGGGTTGCAGCGATACATGCGAGCATGAATGCTGTCATGCTGAGCGAAGCGAAGCATCTATGCAGTTCACCGGAGCCTGCGGAGCGCAAAGATAACTGCAGAGATCCTTCGCCCCGACAAGTCGGGGCTCAGGATGACAGACGATTTCAACTTACGAATACAGGTTCAACGGACTACGGACAAGTGACTAGCGCAAGTCGGTACATATTTGGCTCAATCTATGCCCTGGTTGGCTGAGCATCTTCTCACGATCGCAGTCTTTCTGCCGCTGGCGGGAGCAGTCCTCATCGCCTTCCTGAGCCGCGCGCGCGCACCACAAATCCGTTGGGTAGCGCTGGTGGCTTCGCTGCTGACGTTCATCGTAACCGTCGTGCTTTACGCCGGCTTGCGGGGTGACACCCCCGGCATGCAGTTTACCGAGATCCGCCCCTGGATCGCCGTACCGGAGATTAACTATCACCTGGGTGTGGATGGCCTGAGCGCGCTGCTCATTCTGCTGGCAGGATTCCTGACGCCCCTTTGCGTGCTTGTGTCCTGGAGCAGCATCACCCAGCGGGTGAAGGAATTCTTCATCTTCCTGCTGGCGCTCGAGACCGGAATGATCGGCGTCTTCGCGTCGCTCGACCTCGTGCTTTTCTTTGTTTTTTGGGAAGTCATGTTGATCCCGATGTATTTCCTGATCGGCATCTGGGGTCACGAGCGGCGGGTCTATGCGGCAGTGAAGTTCATTCTGTACACCATGGTGGGCTCCGCCCTGATGCTGGTGGGCATTCTTTACCTTTACAGCGTCACGGGAACTTTCGACCTGCTGCGAATCGTCGGGGCATTCACGAGCAGTCCTTTGTTGTCTCCCTCCGCTGAGCGATGGCTCTTCCTGGCCTTCTTTGTGGCTTTTGCGATCAAGGTCCCGTTGTTCCCGTTTCACACCTGGCTGCCCGATGCGCACGTTGAGGCGCCCACGGCGGGCTCCGTGATTCTGGCCGGTGTGCTGCTGAAAATGGGGACCTATGGCATGCTGCGCTTCTGCCTGCCACTGTTCCCTCACGCCTCGCGCCAGTTCGCCCCAATTGTCATCGTCCTTGCCATCATCGGAATCATCTATGGGGCGTTGGTGGCGATGGTCCAGCCTGATTTGAAGAAGCTGGTGGCCTATTCCTCGGTGGCGCATCTTGGGTTCTGCGTGCTGGGGATCTTTGTTCTCAACACCCAAGGAATGGAAGGCGCCATTTACCAAATGTTCAGCCACGGCGTTTCGACCGGAGCTCTTTTCATTCTTGTCGGCCTACTCTACGAGCGCCGTCATACACGACTCATCAGCGAGTTTGGCGGCCTGGCCACTTCTCTACCGGTCTACAGCACGTTTTTCCTGATCGTGACCCTTTCTTCTCTTGGCCTCCCCATGCTGAATGGGTTCGTTGGCGAGTTTCTGATTATCGTCGGCTCCTACCATAGCCGAGCGATATACGCTGCCCTGGCCGCCCTGGGTGTGGTGCTGGCCGCCGTCTATTTGCTCTGGATGTACCAACGCGTTTTTTATGGCGAGATTAGGAATGACAAGAATAGGAATCTTCCGGATTGCAACGCGCTTGAGAAGCTCATCCTAGCCACCGTGGTGATTGTGATTCTTGCCATGGGGATTTATCCCCAGCCTTTCTTGCGACGCATGGACCGTAGCGTGGCCGCAGTCATGCAACGGATTGATTCAAATAGCTTGATGATGACCGCCCGAGTTCACGGCACACGTCCGGGGGTCGCGCCATGACCAGCTTCCAGCCCACAGACCTGTTGAGGATTCTCCCGGAAATCATCCTCTGTGGATTTGGAATCCTGATCATGGTCCTCGACCCTTTCGTAGCTCCCGGGAGAAGATCCTTGCTCGGGTGGCTTGCTTTGGTGGGAGTACTGGCTGCGGCGGGCGGCACTCTGCGGACCTCCGATAATCCGGGGCTGGCTTTCGGCAGGTCCATCGCTGCTGACCATTTCAGTTTCTACTTCTTCTACCTTTTCTTGCTGGTCGCGGCACTGGCGTTGCTGGGTTCCATCAACTACCTCGAGCGAGACAATATTCAACACGGAGAGTTCTACGCACTGATCCTGTTGGGCACGGCAGGGATGTGCTTCATGGCCTCATCCACCGACCTCATCATGGTGTTTATCGGCCTCGAGATTTCTTCAATCTCCACGTACATTCTCGCCGGCTTTAAGCGAAAAGACGCTCTCTCCAACGAGGCATCGCTCAAGTACTTCCTGCTTGGCTCGTTTGCCACAGCCTTCTTCCTTTACGGGATTGCCTTTGTTTACGGATTGACGGGAACCACCAACCTGCTGGAGTTGAGCGGGCGGCTTGCCCACCCGGCGCAGTGGACAATGCTGGCGCGGGTTGCCCTTCTCTTGATGTTCGTGGGCTTGGCGTTCAAGCTCTCGACTGCCCCGTTTCAAATCTGGACGCCGGACGTTTATCAGGGAGCGCCTGCGCCGGTGACAGCGTTCCTTTCGGTTGGCCCCAAGGCGGCGGCCTTTGCGGTTCTTCTGCGGATCTTCCAGGGAAGCTTGTCCTCCCCAGGTTCCACAAGCTTTTGGGTAATCTGGGTCTCAGCGATTCTGACCATGTGCCTGGGCAATCTTGCGGCCCTCTGGCAAACGAACATCAAGAGGCTGCTGGGATACTCGGCGATTGCTCACGCCGGGTACGTTTTGGTCGGTGTGGCTGCGGGAAGCCACGAGGGCACATCCGCCGTGCTCTTTTACCTCACGGCTTATGCATTGATGAATGTGGGGGCATTTGTATTGATCGCCCACTTGGCCGGAAATGGCGAGCGCTCGACGCAAATTGATGATTACACCGGGTTGGCTTACGTCCGGCCTGGCACCGCCGCTTGCTTGACCGTGTTCCTGATTTCTCTGGCCGGTTTCCCAACCACGGCAGGGTTCTTCGGAAAGTTCTTCCTTTTTCGCGCCGCTATTCACTCGCACTTGATTGGTCTCACCATCATCGCCTTGTTGAACAGCGTCGTCTCCGTGTACTACTACTTTCGGATCGTTGTCGCTATGTACATGCGGGAAGGCAAAACCGAGGCCTCAACAGCCTCTTTGCCCATGGCGCTCCGGACTGCCTTGGCGGTGAGCGTAGTCGGTATCTTCTATCTGGGCCTCTTTCCCAACCTGTTTCTGACCTTTTCAAACGCCGCAGGGATTCCACTTCCGTAACTGCCAAAGTCACAGTGGATTGCCGAAAAAAGTCACTGTAATGTCATCCTGAGGAGTCCGCCATTCTTATTGGCGGACGACGAAGGATCTCTGCAGTTACTCATTCCGGAAATGCGGGCCCGCCGCGGCGGGTTCGCCCGCCCAAAAGCACGGCGGGCTCAGAATGACAGGCGGGGAAGATTCTTTCAGCAACCTGATCCGGCAAACCTCAAAAACAGCTCAATGCGATAATCGCTGTCTCAGTTCACCGCAGTTGCTTCAAAACGCTGCCGGAAAGAACAAACAGGGGAGGCCGAAGCCTCCCCTGTTTTCACCGAACCGGCGCAGAATCCCCGTGTTATCCAATCTTCACTTTGGCAAAAATCACAGCAAAGGTGTACAGCGCCATCGACTCAATCAATACCAGTGCCAAAACCAGGGCAAACTGAATGCCGGGCCGGGCGCCGGGATTGCGCGCCAAGCCTTCGCAAGCTGCTGCGGTGGCCTTCGACTGGGCATAACCACAAACTGCGGAAGCAATCGCCATAGCAAATCCGGCGGTGATAATCACCCACTTGGTATTCTCTGCGCTGCCGCCACCGCTCGTGGTCCCCTGGGCGAATGCCGGCGCCGCAACTAGAAGGGTTCCCAACAGTGTCACAAACATCGCAACATAACGTTTCACTTTCTTCCTCCTCTGAACTCTCCCCCACCTTGGGGCGAGTCCTCTATGAATTTCCGCCAGTGGGTGGTTTCCCGCCAACCCTCAACCAGGCAGGACTCACACTCGCGGTCTTGCTAGGGGCGGCCTCAGGCCGCCCGCAACATAATTAGTGCTCCTCTGAAACCGCCATGCTGATATAAACAGCAGGCAAAAGCATGAAAATGTACGCCTGCAAGAGCGAGACAAAAACGTGCAGAGCCATAAACAACGCAGGCGCCACAATAGGGACCAGGGCGCCAAAAACCGCTTCGAGCAGATCACCCACCATCATGTTGGCGTAAAGACGCACGCTGAGTGAAAGCAGTCGGCCCAGGTTCCCAATGACTTCAATCGGAAACATGATGATTGCAATGGCCAGCATCGGCCCGCAAAGGTGCTTGAGATAGCCAATCACCCCATGCTGGCGGACCCCTTGAAAATTGTAATAAAGGAACGCTGACACAGCACAGCCCAGCGTCACCTGAATGTAACTGGTTGGCGTCTGCAAGGTCGGAATGAGCCCCAGCAAATTACAAAGAGCGATGAAAATTCCGAGAGTCCCAAGCATCGCCACGTAACGGCTGCTCCCGTGGCCGATGATCTCTTCGCACATACCCTGTATGAATTGCACTGCGACTTCCATCAGATGTTGAAACTTGCCAGGGTTTTCAACCGACAAGCTCCTCCGCAGCAAAATGGCTCCCGCCACCATCAGGAGGATGACAAAGACTTCCATCGCCACGTAATTCGGAATCGGATGGGCGGGATCGGAAGGCGCTTGTCCAACCTTCGCCAGTAAAGGCGTTACCACGCCCCCCAATAGTCTATTCAAGATTGCCGTAAACCAAAGTTGATGTTCCATGCTTCTTCTTAAAGAGTCGCAACGTCCTCAGGACGGATGAGGTGAAAGTAATCCCTCCCCAAGCTGGATGATTGCTTCAATCAGAACGCCGGCAACGGGAACAAACAGCCCGGCCAGAATCGCCATAGGAGGTAACCATCCGGTCTTGAAAAAGACAAGCACTAAACCGAATGCGAGGGGATATCTTATGAGGAATTTTGCCAGCACCGACTTTGGAATTCGGGATTGGCCGGCCTTCACGAGGGCCTCCACTGCGTCGTGAAGCCAATAATAGTTCAAGATTCCCAGTGCAGCCCCTAAGGCAAAACCGACCGCGATTCTATACTGTCCGCACACCAGGATCACAGTGAGTGCCAGGAAACCACAGAGCATCATCCAACGCGGCATGCGCGCTTCAGCCCTTGCCAGTTCCGGCATCTGAATTGTCTCTGTCTGCATCTTTCTCCGCTCGCTTCAGTATCCGCAGAACCTCAAGAAACCCGGCCGCTGCCCCCAGAAAGCCCATCACCACGGTCAGAATCGGCGAGGTGTGCAGCCAGCGATCCAGGCACCAACCGCTTGCACCACCTACAACCGCACCCGCGGGCAAAATAATACCCAGGCTCGAATAGAACCCAACCTGGGCCCAGAGGTTAGCCTGCTTCCCGGTACTCCAGGGCACATGCCCTCCTCTCACATAAAGAAGGGCCGAATGGCTTCAACCGCCATCGAGATGAAAGGCTGGGGGTAGATCCCGATCACCAACGTCATGACCAGCGTAATGGCGAGCGCCACTTTCACACCCACACCGGTCGCCAAAGGGACCGCCTCCGCCGCCTTTCTCATAAACATTGCAACCACAATTCGGAAATAATAGTACAACGCCACAACCGAATAGGCCACCGCCAGGACGGCCAAGTAATAATGCCCCGTTTCAACCAAGGAAAGGAAGATGAAGTACTTCCCGATGAACCCTGCCGTTGGGGGAATACCCGCCAGCGAAAGCAGGAATATGAGCATGAGGATTGCCATCCCTGGCGCCCGTGCCATCAGGCCGGACATGTCATCAATCTCGTCGCCGACCAGGTCCTTCCGCCGCATCACAATGATCACCGCGAAAGCCCCGAGGTTCATGAAAGCATAGACCAGGAGATAGATGGCAATGGCCGTCAAGCCGTCCCGGTTTCCGTCGGCTGCGGTAACGAGACCAAGCAGCAGGTAGCCCACGTGAGCGATTGCGGAGTAACCGAAGAACCGTTTGATGTTGGTCTGGGTTATAGCCGCCAGGTTCCCAAGGGTCATGGTGGCGATGGCAACTCCAATCGTCAACACCTGCCACTCGCTTCGCAACGGCCACAACCCGGAGATCAAAATACGAATGAAGAATGCGAATGAAGCCACTTTCGGCGCCACAGAAATAAAGGCCGTGATGGAGGTTGGGGCGCCTTCGTACACGTCCGGTGCCCACTGGTGGAAAGGCACCGCCGCCACTTTGAAATAGATTCCCGCCAGAAGCGTAATCATCGCGATCCAAGCCAGAGGGTCGTGCACAGGGCGATCCGATAGCCGCTGTGCAATCACCATCAGGTTCGTCGAACCCCCGATGCCGTACAGCAGAGACATTCCGTAAAGAAGCAAGCCGGAGGAAAAAGCCCCCAGCAGGAAGAACTTCACCGCCGCTTCGTTTGACCGCCGGTTGCCACGCAGAAAGCCTGCCAGGATGTATTCGCAGAGCGCCATGAGCTCAAGGGAAATAAACAGCACGATGAGATCAGTCCCCGAAGCCAAAAACATCATCCCCACGGCCGAGAAGAGGAGCAGGGCGTAGTACTCGCCCAGGTTCGCATTCTCAATCTCGAGATACTTCACGGAGAGCAACACCACGACCGCCGTGGCGATAACGATGATGAGCTTGGCAAAAATCGCGAAAGAGTCGAGCCTGAAGGCGCCGCCGAAGCCGTGGTACGCTTGCCCACCCAGCACGAACCAATACATCCCCAACTTAAGAGCCGCCAGGGCCAAGCCCGCCAGCGCGGTCACGGCATTCATGTACTTGTCACGCTTCTCGAGCAGGAAATCGAACAGCAGGATCGCCAGCCCGAACATGGCCAGGAGGATTTCCGGCTTAATCGCCTGATAGTCCGAACTGTGGAAGAAGGGCGTGACCATTAGTGCGCGACTCCTCCAGCTTGGGGCGCCGCAGACGCAGCAGGCTCCTTAGCCGCCCCCGGCTCGACCAGCGCCGGCGGAGAAGCCTGCATGGGAAGCGTTATGGTGATATTGGCTGCCGCAGGTCGATAAAAGTCCGGATTAACCCGCTCCACGATTGCCGCAACGGGTTTATCGAGTACCTTGAAAAACGGCTTAGGGTAAAGCCCGATCCAAAAAGCCCAGATAATCAGTGGAACCAAGGTCATGATCTCCCGGAAATTCAAGTCCTTGAGCACCTGGTTCTTGGGATTGTCGCAGGCCCCGAACATGGTCCGCTGGTAGAGCCAGAGCATGTAGGCCGCACCCAATACGATTCCTGCTACGGCCCACGCGGCCCAATGCCAGTTCGCTTCGAACGCACCCTGGAGGATGGTGAACTCTCCGATAAAGCCATTCAGCAGAGGCAGCCCGATCGAGGAAAGCATCACAATCATGAACAGGGTGGCATACACGGGCATTACATTGGAGAGCCCGCCTAATTCCTTGATCTCGCGCGTATGGCGGCGCTCATAGATCAGTCCCACAATCAAGAAGAGCGCGCCCGTCGATATGCCGTGATTGATCTGCTGGAGGACGCTACCCTGCAAGCCGTGGGGGTTCAAGGCGAAAATTCCCAGCGTACAAAAGCCCAAGTGACTGACAGAAGAATAAGCGATCAGCTTCTTCATGTCGCGCTGCATCATGGAAACCAACGCGCCGTAAATGATCGCAATGATGGAAAGCACGACCATGACTTTGACGATCGTGGGATTGCGACTGGCTTCCGGCAAAAGGGGCAGCGAAAAGCGAATGAAGCCGTAGGTCCCCATCTTCAGCAGGACGGCAGCAAGGATGACCGAGCCCGCCGTTGGAGCTTCCACATGGGCGTCAGGAAGCCAGGTGTGGAACGGAAACATCGGAACCTTGATGGCAAACCCGATCATGAATGCCCAGAAGACCCAATATTGAAGGTTCAAGGGCCAGGTGTGCTGCATCAGTTGCATGAGGTCGAATGTATAGACGCCGGTATCGGTGTGATAACGGAAGTAGAGAGTCAAAATCCCGAGCAGCATCAAGACGGAACCGGTAAGGGTATATAGGAAGAACTTGATGGCGGCATAAAGCTTCCGCGGCCCGCCCCACACCCCGATGATGAAATACATCGGCACCAGCATGACTTCCCAGAAAACGTAAAAGAGAAAGAAGTCCAGGGACATGAAAACGCCCAGCATGCCCACCTGCAAAAGCAGGAACATGGCGTAGTATTCCTTCGCCCGCTCTTGAATCGCCGTCCATGAGGAAAGGACGGAGAGGAAGCCGAGGACGGTGGTCAACATAATGAGCAGGAAGCTGATGCCGTCAATCCCGAGGTGGTACTGCGCGCCGATGCTGGGTATCCAGTCATGAATTTCCAGGAATTTGAACTGCTGATCCGGCGCCTCCCCCGCAAACCAGAATACCAGCGGGAGCGACACCAGGAAGCTGATGAACATGGCGATGTTGCCCCACCAGCGGATGGCTTGCTTGTTCTCGCCGGGTACAAACATGAGAGCAATCAACCCCACAGCCGGCGTAAAGAGGATGAAGCTCAGAATGTGGTCATGAAAGAAAGCCATCGTTGTCCTCGGAAAAGCAGTTGACAGTCGACAGTCGAGGATCGAGGGTCAAGAGTTACGTTCGGCTCTAGCCTCTCGACTTCTCGACTCTCGACTTCTCGACTCTTTTCAAAAATGCACCAGGTAATACACCATGAAAATCAGCACACCCAGAGTAATCATCCAGGCATAATTCTGCACGAGACCGGTCTGAATGACCCGCGTCGGGTAACTCATGACCTTGACCAGAAACGCCCCCACGTTCACCAGCCCATCAATTACCCAGGTGTCCCAAAAACGCGAGAGTTCCCCGGACATCCGCGTACACCAACCCACACCGTTGACTCCTCCATCCACCACTCCCAGATCGAAGGCGGCGAGGGCGTTCCCGAGATTCTTCGTCCGGTTCACAAAAAGCGCATCGTAGAGTTCGTCGACGTAGTACTTGTTGAGCACAACCTGGTAAATCGGGCCAGCCTTGGCAGCCGCGCGCTCGGGGGCTTCGGGATGTTTAACGTAGCAGAAATACGCCACCATGAAGCCGACCACGGCCACGGCCACGGAAAGCAGCATGAGGCCGAATTCGCTACTCCATGCGTATTCGAACCCCGGCATCGCCCTGGGATTCTCAAAGACCGGCTCCAGGAAGCGCTCAAAGTGATTTGAGCCACCAAGCATCTTCGGCCAGCCTATGTATCCGGCAGCCAGCGCCCCAGCCGCGAGGCAAATGAGAGGAACCGTCATGACCTTTGGCGATTCGTGGATATGGTGTTCGACCTCATGCGGCGCGCGGGATTTGCCGGCGAACGTCAGGAAGAAAAGCCGGAACATGTAAAAGGCCGTGAGGCCTGCCGTGACGAAGCCGACGAACCAAAGCAATTTCCCGCCGTAAGGACTCGAGAAGGCTTTCCAAAGGATTTCATCCTTGCTGAAAAACCCGGAAAAAAGAGGCGCGCCACTGATGGCCAGCGTAGCGACGAGCATGGTTTTGGCGGTGGTGGGAACTCGGTTCCAAAGCCCTCCCATCTTGCGCATATCCTGCTCGCCGCTCAAAGCGTGAATCACGCTCCCCGCTCCCAGGAAGAGCAGAGCCTTGAAGAAGGCGTGCGTCATCAGATGGAAGATTCCTGCGCCGAACGCCCCCACACCACATGCCAGAAACATGTACCCGAGCTGGCTGATCGTCGAGTAGGCCAGCACGCGCTTGATGTCGTTTTGGACCAGTCCGATACTTGCCGCCCAAATGGCGGTCGCGGCGCCAATCCCAGCCACCAGCGCCATCGCCGTCGGCGCCAGGATGAAAAGCGCGTTGGAACGCGCCACCATGTAAACACCCGCCGTCACCATGGTGGCCGCATGGATCAAAGCGCTCACCGGCGTGGGGCCCTCCATAGCGTCAGGCAGCCAGGTGTATAGAGGAATCTGTGCGGACTTCCCCGTGGCGCCAACGAAAAGCAGGATGCAGATTGCTACGATCACGCCGCTCCCAACTGGAAAGCGGCCGCTAAGTGCCAGCGCAGTGACCCGTTGGAAATCCAGGCTGCCAAAGGTGACTGCCATCAGCATGACCCCCAACAGAAATCCCGCGTCCCCGATGCGATTTACAATAAATGCTTTCTTGCCGGCGTCCGAAGCAGACTTGCGGTGCAAGTAGAAGCCGATCAGCAGATAAGAACAAAGGCCAACCCCCTCCCAGCCGACGAACATCATCAGGTAGTTGTCCGCCAGCACCAAGACAAGCATCGAAAACATAAAGAGATTCATGTACCCAAAGAACCGGTAGTAGCCCCCTTCATGCCCCATATAGCCGATGGAATAAACATGGATGAGAAAGCCGACACCCGTCACCACCAGCATCATCACGGTGGAAAGTGGGTCAAGCTGAAATCCCACATGAACGTTCAAATTGCCCAGCGAACCGTCAGCCAGCCGGTAAGCTCCCGCCGGCAACCATGAATAGATAACTTTGCTGAAGACGTGGACATCCGAGGGCAGCTTAAGAAACTCGAGAAAACATCCCAGGGCCCAAAAGAACGAAACGCCCGGCAGCCCGACGGATACCGCGGAGACTGTTTTGTTCGACAGTCTGCGCCCCACGAGGAGCTGAATCAGCGCTCCCAATACGGGAAGGACCGGAATCAGCCAAATGGTGTCTAAGAAATGCATTTCGAAACCGCACTCGCTTAAGTCAGTTCTCAGTGGTCCCGCCACGGCGGGTCAATTTTCAGTGAGCGGCTGCAACTGACGACGGACAACGGACCACTGACGCTTTGGACATTCACCACTTCAGTAAATCAATCTCGTCCGCGTTCACCGTTTCCTTGTTGCGGAAGAGGGCAATAATCAAACCCAAGCCAACCGCCGCTTCCGCAGCCGCATCTGTAATCACGAAAATCGCGAACACTTGCCCGTCCACGGAGCGGAAATACTGGGAAAGCGCCACCAGGTTGATGTTGACGGCGTTCAAGATCAGTTCGATCGACATGAGAATTATGAGCACGTTGCGCCGCGTCAACACGCCAATCACCCCAATAGTGAAAAGGCCGCTGCCCAGCAAGATGTAATATGCAGTCGGGATCATTCGAACTTCCTTTTGGCCATGATCACTGCACCTACCATGGCCACAAGTAGCAGCAGCGAAGCAATTTCGACCGGCAACATGTAGGTTTGGTAAAGGGCCTGACCTATCGCCTGGGTATTGTGCGCCGGCTCCGGACCAGGAGGCTGGGTCGGCAGGCTCAAACCGGCCCCTATCTTGTAAATCATGTAAGCAAGCTGTGCGAACACTAAGACGGCGGTGAATAATCCAAGCTGCCACTGACGGCTGAACTGAGCCTGCTTCAACGCTACGTCAATGTTGACCAGCATGACGACAAACAGGAACAGCACCATGATGCCGCCCACATAAAGAATGATCTGCACCGCAAAAAGAAACTCTGCGTGTTGCAGCAGGAAGATCCCCCCCACCGCGAACAACGTCACGATCAGCCAAATAATGCTATGGACGGCGTTCCGGCGGGTAATCACCATGATGCCCGCGACCAGAGCAACCGCCCCTAAGACTCCAAATGCAATGAAAGGAAGCATGGGTTTGGACAAATCAGAAATCAGAAACTAGAAATCAGAAGGTACAAGCCTGGCGTTATGTTTCGTCGCTCTCTCCAGTAACTTCACCCAACCCAACCGTGTCATTCCGAGCGCAGCGAGGAATCTTGCTCCGATTCTTCTTTCCGCGATCCGCCACCAAGCAGAGCGAGATTCCTCGCTGCGCTCGGAATGACACCTGCATTCTAGTTTCTGCTTTCTACTTTCTGCCTTCTGCTTTCTGCCTTCCACTTTCTGCTTTCTGACTTCTGCCTTCTTACCGTGTATACCGCGTGGGCTGTGGTCCCTCCTCCAGCGCCTGCCGATCCCAAATCATTCCTTCGCGGGAATAGTGGGCTATCTCAAAGTCTTGGGTCAGTTCCAGCGCGTCCACGGGGCAAGCGTCCTCGCATAAGCCGCAGAACATGCAGCGCGAAAGGTCATAGGTGAAGGTCGTCAATCGCTTCTTGCGGTCCTCGGTCCGCGCCCATCCCACCACAATCAGGTTTTCGGGACAAGCCAGCGAGCAGAGGTTGCAGGCGATGCAGAGTGTCTCGCCGGTTTCCGGGTGGTTGTTCAGGCGCGGGGCGCCCCGGTAGCGTTCTGCGACCACCGGGCGCTCCAGCGGATACTGTTCGGTGTAGGTGGCGCTGGGGCGCTGATAGGAAAACGTCAGCCTCAGGCCCTTAACGAGGTCAACCAGGAATACGCGACGAACAAGATCAGTCAATCCCATCGGCGTTATCCGCCCAACCCAGCGGCCGGTGTGCTCGGCGAATGGAAAATCACAAAGTATCGGACCACCGCGGTCACGATGACGTTCCCCAAACCTATCGGAATCATCCAGTGCCAGCCAACGTTCATGAGCTGGTCATAGCGGTATCGCGGGAAGGTCGCGCGATACCAGATGAACGCATAAAGAAGAACCAAGACCTTTGTCGCAAACCAAAAAATCCCCTGAATGGCATTCAACACCACAGGGATTGCCACCATGCCGGCCAGCACCACGCAAGCCGCGGCCAGAGCGACGAAGAAATATCGCTCCAACGGGACCAGACTCTTCAGCCCCAGCCAAAGTATGAACGCTGCTGCGCCGAGAAATGCCACGACAGGCGCAAACCTCAAGAAATCCAGTGCCCGAATGTTCACAAACGGTCTCAGCCAGCCCCCCAGAAACATAGTAACGGCGACGCAGGAGACCACAACCATATTGGTGTATTCGGCGAGGAAGTAAAGCGCGAAGCGGAAACCGCTATACTCCGTGTGGAAGCCTGCGGTGAGTTCCGACTCCGCCTCCGGCAAATCAAATGGATTGCGATTCGTTTCAGCCACCGAAGCGATCAAATAAATGAAAAATGCCACCGGCTGGAGAAAGATGTTCCACACTCCCATTTGCTGCTGGCGATTCACGATCTCCACCATGCTGAGAGAATTCGAAATCAGCAGCACGCCCACCAACGCCATGCTCGCAGCCACTTCGTAGCTCACCAATTGTGCTCCAGACCGCAGCGCTCCGAGGAGCGGGTAATGGCTGTTCGATGACCAACCACCCAGGATAATGCCAAAAATCCCCAAGGAGGACACACCCAGGATGAAGAGGAGACCAATATTGATGTCGCTGATGTAAAAGTTTCCAGCAAATGGGATGACGGAGAAGACGGCGAAGGCTGCCGTCACACTTATCACCGGGGCCAGCAAGAAGACGAACTTGTCCACTCCTGCCGGAATAATATCTTCCTTGAGGAGGAGTTTAAGGCCGTCGGCAACGGGTTGAAGCAGGCCCCAAGGTCCGACCCGCATGGGGCCCAGCCTCGCCTGCATGAAAGAGAGGACTTTGCGCTCCATGTAGACGAGGTAGGCAACGATCCCCGAAAGCACGAGGAGCACAATCAGGATCTTGATGACCGCCAAGATGAACGGATGGACTTGGAAAAAGTCAATTGCGTTTTGGGCCATGGCTTTAAAGCAGTGACGAGTGACAAGTGACGAGTGACGCGCAAAAACTCAGTACTCGGGAAGCGCAGTCCTCGCGCTAGCGCCTACTCTTCTTCTTCCTGTCCTCTGACTCCTGCTTGTCACTTGTCACTTGTCACTCGTCACTTGTCACTGTATTAACGATCTACTTCGCCGAGCACGATATCCAACGTTCCGATCACCGCCACCACGTCCGCGACGAGGTGGCCGCGTATCATGATGTCCAGAGCCTGCAAGTTTACAAAGGACGGCGGGCGAACCCGCACACGGTAGGGGTTCGTACTTCCGTCACTGACCACGAAATATCCAAGTTCGCCCTTCGGCGCTTCGATAGAATGATACACCTCACCGACCGGCGGCTTAATCACCTTGCCGACTTTCCCGAATATGGGTCCGGGAGCAAGACGTTCCACGCACTGGCGGATAATGCGCACACACTGACGCATTTCCTGGATTCGAACTATGTACCGATCGTAGGTATCGCCGTGCGCGCCGGTGGGCACCTCGAATTCCACTTTGTCGTAAGCCTCATAAGGCTGCGCCTTGCGAATGTCCCACTTCACCCCCGAACCCCGGAGTACTGGCCCGGTCACTCCATAGGCGACGGCATCTTCGGCGCTCAGGACACCCACACCCCTGGTTCTGTTTATCCAGATGCGATTCTTGGTAAGCAACTGCTCATATTCATCGATCTTGGGCGGTAAGTAATCGCAGAACTTCAAGCATTCCTGTTCGAATCCATCGTACAGGTCGTACTGCAATCCGCCGATGCGAAAGGCATGGGTGGTCAGCCGTGCCCCGCAGTATTTCTCAAAGATCTTCAGGATTTCTTCCCGCTCCCGGAAGGTGTAGAAGACGGGCGTCATCGCGCCCAGGTCAAGCGCGTGCGTCCCCAGCCACAACAAGTGGCTGGCAAGGCGCTGCAGTTCGGCCAGGATCATGCGCGTGTATTGGGCGCGTGGCGGAATCTCAACTCCCAGTAGCTTCTCGACTGCTTCGACATAGCCCATGCCATTGGTGACCGCAGCGACGTAATCCATGCGGTCCGTGTAGGGTGCGAACTGCGCGTAGGTCCTGTTCTCGGCAATTTTCTCCACCCCCCGGTGCAGGTAACCGATGACGCATTCCGAGCCCAACACCCTTTCACCATCCAGCTTCAGTTTGACGCGCAAAACTCCATGCGTGGCCGGGTGCTGCGGCCCCATGTTGAGGAGCAGTTCACTAGCGTCCAGAAAAGTAGTTTCGGGCATCGCTTACTGTCCGCTCTCGATTCCCAGGTTTGACTTTACCCAGGCATCATCCTGGCGCAGGATATCGTAATCCTTGCGCAGAGGATGGCCAGTCCACCCGTCGGGAAGAAGGATGCGCTTCAAATCCGGATGGCCGTCGTAAGCCACCCCAAACATGTCGTAGACTTCGCGCTCCAGCCAGTTTGCGGTGGGCCAGATGCTTACCACTGAGGGAACCGTTTCGCCCTCAGCAATGACAAGCTTCAGGCGCAACCGGTCATTACGTTTGAAAGAATAAATGTGGTAGATGATATCGAAACGTTTCTCCCGTTTGGGATAATCCACCGCCGTATGATCGGTGAGCAAGGTGTAGGCCCCGCCTTCTTCGCCTTTCAGAAACTGGCACATCGCCGGCAAAGATTCCTTGGCCACGGTAATGCACGGCATCTTTCGGAAAGTGACTGCCTCGCGAATGATGCCTGGAAATCCTTTCTGGAGCGCATCAAGAAGTGGGCTTGACCAGGGCTCTGGTTTTATGGGAGGTTTGGCTGCCGCTGGAGGCTTCGGTGGCGCAGCGGCCGCTTTGGGTGGAGTAGGAGTTCCCGGGGTCCCCGAGGGGGGACTGCCCGCCGCTGATGAAGGTGACATGGGAGCGGCAGCGGCCTCGGCCCGGGCCGGGGGAGTTGCCCCACTAGCTCCCGGTGTGGGCTTTTGTGCCTCGCCTCCATTGGCCGCCTTAGGCGGCGCCTTTTGTTCGTCAGCCATTTCCGTTGATGCCTACGGGAAAGCCCCTCTCTACGGCCAGCAAAACCTTGAATTCTTGCACATTGCCGATAAGCATGTCAACCGCGAGGCGAGGACGCGTTTTCTGGTATTGTCTCCGCCCATGGCGCGATTACCTCGGGTAGTGATCGTGGACGTTGCTCATCACGTGACGCAGCGGGGAAATGGCCGGCAAATCTTTTTGGAAAACCAGTGAAACATGGTGCCTGTCCCGTCCTCTTAATGTCCGAACCTCTTCCGCATTAACATCTATGCCATGGCTCACAGGCACCTAATTCTTAGCGAGGTTCGCGAATTCGCGAACAAATTACGATTTTATGATTCGCATGTCAAAGTGTTTTCAAGGGCTTAGGTTCGGCCTCCGTATTGCTTAAGCCTAGGGAGAGCAGGGAGCGCGGACCTGTTTTTCAAGGTCCGCGCTGCTTTGTTGTCTCGCCCCTTTGGGGATCAAGGACGGTTGCAGCTAGGCCCGGCAACCGACGGGTCCGGAGACCCGTCCTCTGACGGACGGATAGATACCCGTGCGCTAACCGCTCGGAAAAAACCCATGACAGGTTGTTTACGCCTCGCACACTCGATATGCTGGCGGAAATATCGTGCCCGCTTTCTCCCGTGATGGCCGGACTGGGCTCAAAAACCCGTAGCGTTGACCCATGAAGTGGCGTAGAATCCTTGGTGGGTGACGGAACATGAGCAACATCGAGGAAATTGAGCAGGCGGTGGAAAAACTCCCCATCCAGGACTTCGTTAGACTGGCTGCCTGGGTTGACCAGCGCCGCCGGCAGCTTGAAGTTGTTCCTTCGGCGGCCGCCAACGGCTGCATGGCCGCACGTGACCACAGCGCCTTCCTGAACAGCTATGCCCCGCAAGATGAGGGGCTCTACGATGATACCGCAGCCGCGTGAAGTCTGGATCGCTGACATCCCTTTCACCAGCGGCACCGCCTCGAAACTGCGTCCGGTGCTAGTGCTGTGGACGGACGCCGCCGACCTTGTGGTGGCGGCCGTTACTTCGGCCCCGTCCCGTTCGAGGACGGACGTCGCCTTGCAAAACTGGCCGGCGGCCGGTTTGCGTGTGGCTTCCACGGTAAGGCTATCCCGACTGGACTGCTTGGAACAAAACCTCCTACGCCGTCGGCTCGGCATGGTTG
>DLMI01000101.1:0-10310 GCA_002478145.1 Acidobacteria bacterium UBA7540 | reverse complement strand
AATGAAATCCGGCTGCGTTTCTGATTCGAGGCGTGCGGCCGGGCGCAGGCTCGCCGCAGCTTACCAAACCGCGCTCGCCAACTTTGGGAGCCAGGCGCGGCAGCCCTCACCAGGTGTCCCGGATTCCCAGTCCCGGATTCCCAACGGTTGCAAAAATTGCGTCGACTTCTGCCCCCCCGATGGCATCATATAATTATCAAACAATTGATTGATGAGGAATCCTATGCTCGATACCCGTGAAATCCACCCCTTGACCGACTTCCTGCGCAATCACAAGGCGCATATCACGCGGCTGAAGGAGACGCAGGCCCCGGAAGTGCTGACGGTGAACGGCAAGGCAGAGGTGGTCGTGCAGGACGCGGCAAGCTACCAGTTAATGCTCGACCGCCTGCACCACATGGAAACCCTTGCGGCCATCCAGGAAGGCATGGCAAGCGCGGAACGCGGCGAACTGAAGCCCGCCGCCCAGGTGCTTGACGAAATGCGGGCTAAGTATGGCCTATCGCGTTAGCCTTTCCGCTCCTGCGGAAACGGACGCCTATGCGGCCTTTGAACGCATCCGCGAAGCGGCTCCCATGCACGCGGAAAAGTGGCTCACCCGTTTATTTGAGGCCATTTTCAGTCTGGACGAGCTCCCCGCCCGGTGCCCCGTCATTGCTGAAGCAAAAGAGCTTGGCTATCCGGCCCGCCACTTGCTGCACGGCAAAGGAAAAGGGCTTTACCGAATCATTTTTCACATCCGCGAGGAAGAGCAGCACGTGCGAGTGTTGCGAATCTGGCACGCTTCCCGCGATGCCATTACCGCCGCCGACGCGGAGGATTAACCATGACCCCTTATTTGGCCCAGACCCAATAGTCTTGTCACCAGCCGCCATCTGAGAAGCAAGCGGGTAGCGGGTAGCCACGGTCAGCGCAGTTCTGACCGTGGGTTCTTCCGTTCGGCCACACCTAAAACTGCTTCCCACGATTCCACATGTTTGACCGAGTTGCGGGTTGCCCGGTTAAGACTGAGTGCGCACGAAGTCGCTGGGTGTATCGCGCACAGGAAAAGACCACGGTCAAAACTGCGCTGACCGTGGCTACCCGCTTAGCCTTAGACATTCAAGTTGTCGTGTGTAAGAATAGGTTGAGCCCTTGCGGCAAGAGATCTCATCTATGGGGAGTGTTATCCTGGATGTCGCCACAATTCGGTCAGCCTGCCGATTTTTCCGACTGCCGGATGACCCTCCAGACGACACGGACTCACTTAGAGACCTGCATATTGCCGCCCTTGGATCACTCCTTGAATCACTGGTTTTGTTCGATGAGATTCTTGTTCCTGACCTGGGCCATCAACTGCTAGCACATCTTTTGCAGGAGGCTGGTCCCGCAGTCAAAGTTCTCGCGATAGATCCTCAACGGACATGTGCCATAGAGGCTAAGGCGAGGGAATGGCTGCGGAGATGGCGCAACATTGAGAATTTCATACGTGTGCTAGGCGGCCATCCTCTGTACAGCCTCGCTGGGTCCAGTACGGAGTATTTGTTGCTGCAAGCCATAGGAACAAAGGGCAAATATGATTCACAAGTGATCCAGTGGGTCCGTGACCTCAGATCTCAAGACGCCAGCTACTTTCAAGAGCCAATAGTCTCTTATAGCGAGGACAACTCAAAGGCTGTGCGGCCCATCCATACAGGCAAGAGTGATGACTCTTCTGTCCAGTTAAATGATACCTTGCTGCAGGAGCCACCCAGACCAGTGCCCATTTTGAAGAGCTCGGCCATGATCCAATTGTGTGCCGACGATGCCCTAAAACACATTCTCGATTCTATGGGGCTCCCGCACGTCGCTTTCGGAGAAGGCCTCGGTTTACCTGAAGATGAAGATGCGCTCCACATCTTCCACCCTTCGAAAGCCTGGCTGGGTGGGTCCGAAGTGCTGACCTTCTGTGCGAATCTCATGTGGACGACATTTCGTGCTCGTTGTTATGACCTCGTCTCTCGGCTACAGGGAGTCAGCTATATGCCACACCCACTCCGCGCACGATTGGCAGGGTTTTCTATGGCCTCGGATGGTGTTTACCCAAGGAAAGCCGCACAACAAGAATCCTTTACTCGCAGATACGTTGATGTGCTTGAGAAAACCTATCAGGAAGGGGCTGAAAAAGCCGCGACGCTTGGAACGGCTGTATTTCAGCCATTGACGTGGTCTCCCCTTCTTCCTTACCTCTTGAAGCGTTGGAGGGGAAAGGGATCCCTGATCAAGGTCGCTTACGAGGTGCGCGAGGAACGAGGAGCTCGTAACTTGCGGAAGCACGTTTCTAGCTTGCAGTTGGAGGTGGCAGGCGGGAATCTCAAAGCGGCGTTACAACTTGTGAAGGAGCTTTCCAAGCTCGTCGAGGAGTTTCGATTCGAGCTCGGCATGGACGATGTGTCCGCGGCCAAGTTAAGCCTCTCCATCTGTGGATTGTCCGTGGAAATACCACGGACCCTGATACCCCGCTTCCTCTCACGGGGAAGATATCCGTTCAAGTCGCGCATGCTCTTCTTGAGGAACGTATTCCGGGACCTTATGACGGCGTCGACCCTAGGGACGTCTTACGAGTTGCTTTATCCAACCAAGACGGGTCCCAAAGGTTGGACGAGAGAAACAATGTAATGCCATCTTCGCTGGATGTTCGCATCATTGGATATAAAGGTCTTGCGGCGTCCCCGCCGATGCTTCCAAAAGCCAGTTCCTCAGTGGCCGATGATATTGGCCCCCTTTTACCTCGGTGCTGACAGTAATTCGCGCCTCACGACTTTGTTGTAACTTTTCCTCTCATTCTCGAACTCCGGTTCCAGCCGCGCAGCCCAATCAAACTCTTCGCAGGCTTGAGATTCCAGCCCAAGGGCCCAGTAAATGGAACTCAATTCCAGATGTGGTCGATAGTCGGCCGGTTCGAGCCGCTCTGCTTCGCGAAAGTCTGATAGGGCATGGGCTCGGTCCCCCTTCGCGAGTGATTCTTTTCCAATCTGGTTGAGCATGTTAGCGCGGCAGAGAACCGGATAACGGTCGATCGTGGCACTGGCCGCAAGTCAAACTGTGGTCAGCGCGATCATTAATGGAGCCCGCAGAAGTCCGGCTCCAGCCAAATCTGGGTATCGGCGACTCTTGCGTAAGCGGGTAGCCACGGTCAGCGCAGTTCTGACCGTGGGTTCTTCCGTTCGGCCACACCTCAAACTGCTTCCCACGGTTAGACATGTTTGACCGAGTTGCGGGTTGCCCGGTTAAGATTGATCGCGCACGAAGTCGCTGGGTGTATCGCGCATAGGAAAAGACCACGGTCAGAACTGCGCTGACCGTGGCTACCCGCTGATCAAGCAGGATAGCGCAAAGGTGCGCGTATTCTGAGGGGGAAAAGGGGAAAAGGTGTCAGAGGATAAAAGGTGTCAAGAGCGGGTAGCGCACAGGTACGCGCATTTTGCGTTCCTGTGCGGCTTTTCACTTCATCTCCGCGACGAGAAATATCGTAACGCTTCTCGAATTCGGGAAGATCCGCGGAAAAGAAAAAGGTGTCAGTACCAAAGGTACCTGACACCTTTTCCGCCCCACTTACATGGAAGGCAATGCATGCGCCACCCTCGTGACCTTTGATGGTTGTTGGTGACGGTGCGCGTCTCTGCTAAACTGTGTGAAAGATATGGCTGGATCAAAAGGAATCCGACGCAGCACAAAGGCATACCAGACCTTCAAGGACCAGATGGAAGCGCTCTGGAATTTTGCAACCATGATTTGTTACGCGGTCCCCACGCTAAAGAAGAACATCAAGGCTGTTGAGGAGGCTGTTCCGAATTACGCGATTCCAAAAAATGATCTGTTTATCCACGACCAGTCAACAACGGGACAGCTAAACGAATTGACAAAGGACTACAAGTCACGACTAACAGCGTATCTTTGGCTTTCCAGCTTTAGCTTCTTCGAGGCTTTTGTATCCGGTGCACTCGAGGAATTCATAGGGTTTCATGGGGGTGCTGAGATGCTAATAGCCTCCACGGAGGAGCGCACGCGAGAAGTCGTAATGAAAGCTCATCCGACTGAGGTGCTCACAAGCAGGTCACGGCTGAGCGGAGAATTCGCTTCTCATAAGATCGATAAGTACATAAAGCACACCCGGATACTTGAGAAGCATGGATACCACTTCCCGAGCGAACTGCTGGCCTCCTATGGTGTTCGTATGCTGATATCGAAAGTGGGAGAATTGAGGGCCGCCGAAATCCCCACTTTTCTTAGCGAAGCACTCCAGTTTCATTTCACGGAAGATATGCTTGAGCGCTTCAACAAGTACCGGAATATTCGGAACGATATTGCACACGGGAAACAGTCGACACATTCTCTCAAAGACGCTTTTGACGTCCGTAAAAATCTCGGGAAGCTGGCCTTCCAAGTAGACGAGCATCTGGTAGCTAATTTCTTTGTCCGAGAGAGATTTCGGAGTTAGTCCTTCTCTAACGGGCGGCTGGCGCAGCGCGAGCCCAGCTCTGCGATTCACGTCATCTCATCGCACCAGAATCGTAGAGCTAGGGTCGCCCTGCGCCATCGTGCCTCGTAAGCGATTCTCTTATGTTGATTAAAACTTTCATTGACGACAGCGCCGACGAAAGGCAGGAGAAGGTAGTTATCGCAGGTGCATTTATGGGCCGCTTCGGACAGTGGACCGAGCTAAAAACACAGTGGAGGAGAAGACTTCGGCGAGAAGGAATTGAATATTTCAGATCGACGGAATACAACAGCCTTCGCGGTCAGTTTGAAAAATACCGCGACAGAGTTAAGTACCCTAAGCCGCTCGGAAGCAAAGCCGCATCCCTGCTGCGCGACGAATTGGAAGCAATCGTCACAAAAATCAAACTGTCTGGAGTGGCCGTGTGCATCGACATACCACTCTATAATTCATTTAAGCAGAAAAGCTCGGCGGCGGAACAAATCTTCTCGGATCCATTCGAAATTGCCCTGCAAATACTATTCAATCAACTGTCGAACGCAGTAAAATCCGAGTTGGGCGAAGGTCATAGATTTACGTTTGTTGTTGACGAGAGTCCGTCTGCCGAGCGAATCGAGAAAGTGTACCTTGAGTTCAAAAGAATAAACCCCGCTGTTGCAGTCAACATGGAGGGGTTAACCCATTTGGATGACAAAGCCATGCCGCCCCTGCAAGTGGCCGACATGATGGCTAGTATTGCGAAGGAAGTCTATTCGGGCTGGCCTGGAGGGTCGGCCCAAATAATCCCCAAACGTTTAGAAGGCTGCATTCGAAGTATATGGGTTCCCGATATCAAATTCTTCCAAGAGATGCTGACCCATGAAACGGCCAGAAGGGGTTTGGCCTAGCAACAGGATACGACATTTTCTTTGGAGGGGAAAAGGTGTCAACTTTTCTCGCCACCTTTTCCCCTCGCAGAACTGGTTTGTTGATCTGGCCCCGGCCTGTAACCACCTCCGGCGGCATGCCGCCGCCCCCTCCTGAATCTCGTAACCACCCCCCGGCGCGAACGCGCCGCCCCCCTTCCTTCACTGCGTTCAGAACAAGCTCTGAATCAGGAGGGGAACACGTCCGTCCGCCCTGGCGGCCTGTGGCGCGGAGCATCCGCCGGTTTCAAAGGCAGTGACGAGTGACGAGCGAGAAAGAACAGTGAAGCTTGGTCTGGGGGATTGGGTAGGTCGCCCCCTTCGCTTTGCTCAGGGCAGGCTCTTCAGGGCTCGGGGCTGATTTTGCAGTGGTTGGTGGCTAGTGGTTAGCGGCTAGAAACAACAGGGTGAAGGGATACGGGCGAAAAGGTGGGCGAAAAGGGGCGAAAAGGTGTCAGGTACCTTTTTCTGAGGGGAAACAGTGTCAGGTACCGTCATCCTTTACCCGGGCGCGTCGCTAAGGGCACCGTCACGCCTTTCTCCCTAGCGGCGGGCCTCTTCCTGCATCGCTTTGCGAAGCAACCCATTCAGTCTCGACTGATAGTCTGCTCCTGGGCGCTGGAGCCAAGCCACCACGTCCGCGTCCAAGCGCACCGCGAGCTGCTGTTGGGCTCGGCGGCGAAAGGGATTGCGGACAGCGTTTTTCCAGAACTTCTCCGTGAGCGGGGGAATCTCGGAAAAGTCAATCTGTGAATCGGGCTGCGCCGCCACCCGCGTCAGCTTGCGCTTGCGCGCTGAGGTCATAGGTCGCTCAGCCAACGTCCTGTGTACCAGTTTCCTCATAGCGTTTTCGCTCCTGCCGGGTAGCTTGGCGCGCCGAGATCATGCGCACGATTTCGTCGCCGCCTTCTTCTCGGATCGTGTGGGCCACGAGCACCACGGCCACATCTTCAATCAGGCCGACGGCGTGCCAACGTAACTCCCCGAACTCGTCCCCGCGGTCCGGCTCGAATAGAGCGTGGGGATCGTCGAAGACGTGCATGGCGTCTTCAAAACTAATGCCATGTTTCCGCTGGTTCGTCCGCGCCTTCGCGGGATCCCACTCAAACCGGAGCATCGCATTAGCAGTATAGCGCCATTTGAGCGCGGGATGGCGGAGAATGCATCAGGTTCCCCCTTTCGCGGTCCGCCCTGGCAGCCTGTGGCGCGGAGCATCCGCCGGTTTCAAAGGCAGTGACGAGTGACATGTGACGTGTGACGAGCGAGAAAGAACAGTGAAGGTTGGTCTGGGGGATTGGGTAGGTCGCCCCTTCGCTTTGCTCAGCAGAGTAGGGCAAACTGCGGCCAACTCTGCTACCCGCTGTGCCACGCTACAGGCCGCGATAAACGTCGCGACGGTGCCCGATCCTGATCGCCAGAACAATCAACCGAACATCCTCGATTGAGTAGATGATCCGATAGTTTCCGGAGCGGAGACGAAACAGGTTCGACTCACCCTGCAATTTCTTCACCCCTGGCAGACGCGGATCGACGGCCAAGCGGTCGATTCGTTCCTTGATCTTCTTCTGGTCGCGGCGGGGAAGCTCGGCCAACTGGCCGAGCGCGGAAGGCAGGGTCGTAACCGTGTAGGTCGCCACTAAAGGTCCAGTTTCTTCTTCGCTTGCGCCCAGGGAATTGGCTTCTCGCCCTTTGCCTTGGCATCCGCCAGGGCCTTGCGCGCTTCCTCCGCGTCCTGGCGATCCTCAAGTTCCTCGAGCAGCGCCAGGTCCTCGAGGGGAATCAGGGCGGCGAGATTCCTGCCGCGGCGATGAAGGACGACCCGCTCACCGCCATAGGCGACGCGGTTCACCGTCTCAGCGAAATCCTGGCGCACCTTGCCGGCCGGAAGACGGGCAGCCGACATTGACGTTTTGCTCGTTTTGTACATCTGGCTCTCCTGTACAAGGATAAGAGCAATTCTGGTTTATGTCAAATCGCGGGTGGCGCGAAGCTCTGCGTTTCGACGCAGCTCAGACGAGGGCGTCCATACTCAAAAGGGAGGAATCGTTGAGATAATAATACCTGTAGCTCGACCAGGGCCACTGTTCTGGTGACCGCACCAAGCCTCTCTTGACCGGATTGTTGTGCCTATAGTCGAGCTTCTCAAGGCGTTTCTTCTCGCTATAGACGCCGTAAGGGTAGAAACGCCGCTGCCAGACACGATAGTAAGAGTCGCAGTGAACGGTGGGGGGCAGACGCAAGCCGTTCAGCATCTTGCGGCACCAGGCATGCCGCCGATTTTCACACAAGATCGAGATAATCTCCTGTGCGCTGCGCTTCTTTAGCTCCCTCATGATGCTACTGGTGCTCTCCGCGGGCTCGGGCTTGATCAGTAAGTGAAAGTGCTCCGGCATCAGAACCCAGCCAATGAGGAGAAAGCCCGCCTCATTCAGACGCTCGGTTGATGGGTTCAGGGAATACAAAGGGGAAAAGTGAAAAACAATTTCCAGTCCCCTCTGCATTTGGCCAAAGGAGGCTAGTTATATAGCGTATCACAGGCAAGTTGACCGCAAAGTGAGGCAAAATGCCACACCAATGCACTTTTCTACATGTGCCCATTTTGCTTCTAACCACTTGAAAACACAGGGGAGGATGGCGCCGCCCGCGCCCTGCACCTCAAAAATGTGAGAAAAGGGTTGGAGATGCAAATCCCACCCACCCTATCATTCTGGCGTAGAGGCCGCTGCGGGCGGCAGGACATCCACCGTGATGCCCGATGCCAGCTTCGCCGACCGGTACACCCTTTGGGTAGCCTTCTGAAAGTCGGAGGCCCGCGCCTCATCGATTTTCATGAATTTCTGCGGGTTGCGGTCCACCAGCGGGAACCACGAGCTTTGCACTTGCACCATGATGCGGTGGCCACGGCGGAAGCTATGAAAGACCCCCGGAAGTTGGTATTCCACTTTGTCCGGCTTACCGGGCTCAAAAGGCACCGGATTCTCAAAACTCTTTCGGAATTTCCCGCGAAAGGGCTCTCCACGAACAAGCTGCTGGTAGCCGCCCATGCGCACGCCCTTCGGGTTCGGGTCAGGGTCCGGATAATTCCCCGGATAAACATCGATGAGCTTGACGACCCAGTCGGAGTCCGTGCCGGTGGTGGAGACGTACAGTGAGGCGGTCACCGGCCCGGCGACATTTACCTCTTCTTCGAGCGGCTCAGTCTGGTAGACCAGCACATCGGTACGGGAAGAGGCGAAGCGCTGGTCGCCCGTCATGTATTCGTAGGTCATCTGGGTGCTGGTCCAGGAGATGTGCGGAACCGGCTTGGCCGGGTCGCTGACGTACTCGTCAAACTCCTCGCCGGACGCCGAGGGGCGCTCAGACGAAAGCTTGCCCGCGCTCTGGAAATAGAACGTCTTCTTCACAACATTCTTGGGCGGCCAGCTATCGAGTTTGAACCACTCGTTGCGCCCGGTTTCAAAAACGTAGGCGCCCGGAAGCTTCTCCTCCCCTTTGTCTTTCAGAAAGTGCTGGAAAAACGGAAACTCGATGTGCTCGCGGAAGTACTCGCCCGTCTTCTGATAGAAGCGCACGTCGCCGAGATACTCGCCGGCGTCACGGTTCCACTGCCCGTGCGACCAGGGACCTTCGACCAGAATGTTTACTGTGCCAGGGCTCTGGTTCCGGATGGCTTCATAGGTGTGGGGCGGCCCATACACGTCTTCGGCGTCGAACCAGCCACCCACCGTCATAACGGCAGCCTTAATGTTCTTCAAGTACGGCAGCGGGTCGCGGGCCTTCCAAAAGTCCGTGTAGGTGTCGTGCGAGACGAGATCGCGCCACCATTCGATCTGGCCCTTGAAAAACTTCTGGTCAGCATTGCCCAGCGGCCCCATGCGCAAGAAGAAATCGTAGCCGTCTGGGGTAGCGTAATTGAAGCGGGGGCCGGGCACTTCGTTTTCTCCTGGCTGCGGGCGTCCAAAGGAAGAAAAGAAACCAAACGCGTGTGCCAGAAAGAGCGTGCCATTGTGCCGAAAATCGTCACCGATGAACCATTCGGTGACCGGGGCCTGTGGCGAGACTGCCTTCAGCGCCGGATGCCCGCTCAGCGCCGCCATGGTGGCGTAGAAGCCGGGATAGGATGTGCCGGAGATGCCCACCCGGCCGTTGTGGTTCGGGATGGTTTTCAAAAGGAACTCGATCGTATCGTAGGTGTCGCTGGCTTCGTCAACCTGGTTCTTCGCGGTCTTGTTGGGAATGTACGGCCGGACATGCTCGAAGGTGCCTTCGGATTTGCCGCGCCCGCGCACATCGCAGTAGGCAAAGATGTAACCTTCGCGCACGAAAAACTCCGAGGGGCCGAGGGAGCCGCGATAGTTGTCCACGCCGTAGGGCCCCACCGTATAGGGGGTGCGAAGCATCCAGATGGGGTATGGCTTCGAAGCGTCTTTAGGCGCGTAAACGGAGACAAAGAGACGAACGCCATCGCGCATCGGCGCCATGTATTCGCTCTTGGTGTAATTCGCCTTAATGTAATCCCGGAGTTCCTCGGCCTTCCGGCACTGCTCGTCATCCGGCTGGCACTTTTGGGCAGCGAGTGGAGCAGCAGACCAAGTGATAAGGAGTATTGCGGCAACGCCAAGCAGCCTGCGCATTTTCATCATCTCCATGTAATCAACGGCTGATTTGGATTTAACCCTTAGACTCAACTGATTGAAAGTCTGGCGGAGAGGCAGGGATTTGAACCCTGGGTACAGCTTTTGACCGTACAACGGTTTAGCAAACCGCCGCCTTAAGCCACTCGGCCACCTCTCCGCGACACGGCAGTTGAAGGGCGAGCGGCTGGGCCCCTCAACGTTCGAATTGCTGAATCAGTCTAACCGAAATGGATTCTTTCCGCTAGTAGCTTTCGTGATGTCCTAGTTTGAACGTAGCTCTGACCTTTAGGTCAGCATGTGCCGACCTAA
>DLMI01000078.1 GCA_002478145.1 Acidobacteria bacterium UBA7540 | reverse complement strand
GGTTTCTTACTGTCTGAATCGCACGATAGTGCTGAAATAGTGCTTGACAACAATCTATAATGGTGTTAACAACGTCCGATGTGTGTAATCGATTACGCGTCCTTAAAGAAGCCGCTCCGCGGCATCTTCACTTTATGAGTTTTCTGGGGCATGGGAGAATCTATCATTTCGATGAGGGAGCGCCTTCGCAGCAGAATACAATTCCAGCGAACGGCGAACGGTGTCTTAACCGTTTGTCTCACGCTAGGGGACAACCCCTGTAAAGGACAAACCCTCTTCGCCAACGTTCCCACCAGCTACCTGTTTCAATGCCCATTTGTCGGGCGCCAATTATTCAGGCACGTCTGCCGGGCCAAGTGTAACGGAGGCAAGAAAGACACTCCGCCCATGGGGGGTATTTTTTCAAACCACAACGGACGGGGCGTACCAGGCAACTGGAATCCTCACGGCAACCGGCTTCTATGACGTACGAAAGGAGGATTTGATGATGTGGATTCGAAAGAGGTGCAGGAGTAACCGTTGTGTCTTCATATTCGTTCTTGCTCTCAAATTCTGGATTCTGCCGGGGGATTCCTTTGGACAATCAACTCCGAGTTACGACAGCGTAGTAGTTGACTCGCTCGATGCAGATGCCTGGAATGGGATCGTGTTCCTGTCCCGCGCCTTCAATCAGCCCGCGCCTTTCGCTCTGCGCGTCGGCTCGCGGTGCGGAAGGGCTTTTCAAGACCGGTTTCTGGATGGTGAACAGGTCATCGACGCGGTGCGGGAGGTAGGACCTCACGCCCCCGACGCCTCCTACTGCCGCCTCGGGTGGCAGAATTACGGCCGGGGGGCAAGGGTCACTCTCGAATGGTCGCGCATTGACCAGACGACGGTGGTTGGCCGGCTCAGCGCCGCCAAAGATTTCCAACTTGTGCTGGAAGCCTATTTCCCCTACCTCGTCGGTTCTGGAACGCAAGGATTCTATTCGATTGACGAATCCCCTCAGGCGCTCATCGGTGAGCACTACTTTGACAACGTCTTCGGCCCCACGGCGCGATTTGTAGTGATGGTGGATCAGCCCACGATCGGCAGCGGGATCTATCCGACTTTGGCTCAGTTGCGCGACAACATGAACGGCTCTGGCAAGCTCATTTCCTCGATTGCGAGCGAGCCCACCGCGGGCGCGGCGGGGCTTGAGTTCACCAGCAACGATTCGGCGGCCCACTTTGTGGCCACACTGGGCTGGGAAAAAGACAGCCTGATCCGCCAAGCACAGGACCTGCTGGCAGCCGGAAGGATTGACGCGATCCTCAAGGAAAAGGCCGAAAGCTACGAGGCGCGGAGGCCGGTTGTGAAAGGTCTGTTTGAGGGCGCACCAGAGGCCATCGGCAATTCGATGTTCTGGAACACGCTTTATGCCCCCTCGAACAACTCGAACAACCTGATATTCCCGAGCATCACTCGCCATTGGGCGCACGACGATGGCGGTTGGGTTCTGTATGTGTGGGATTCCTTCTTCGGCTCCTTGCTCACCAGCTTGGAGGACAAGGCTCAGACGGCGGCGGCCATCAAGGCAATTCTTCTGGCGCAGGCAGACACTGGCCTCGTGCCCACCAGTGCCTCCGGTATAGGGACAACGGCGGGCGCCTCCCAACCGCCTGTGGGCTCCTACGTCACCTGGAAGGTCTACCATCGAATTCAGGACCGGACGTTGATCCAGTGGGCCTACCCGCGCCTGAAAAAGTGGCACGAATGGTGGCTGCACGACCGGGGCGACGGCCAGCCGTGGAGAGACGGCAACCGTGACGGCTTGCTCGAGTGGGGCAGCGACCGAGGCTCTACAGCTTCCATTCCCGGCGGCCGCGGTTACTTTCAGGCCGCCAAATGGGAGAGCGGCATGGATGAGAGTCCCATGTACGATGAAGCCTCCTACGACCCCCAGACCTATACGATGAACTTGGACGACGTAGGGCTGAATTCGCTCTACGCTCTGGATGCCGAGTGCCTCTCCAAGATCGCTGCCCTTCTCGGCCAAGAGGACGACGCGAAGAAATTCGCGGCTGAATACGAGCACATGAAACAGCTCGTCCGTGAAAAACTATGGAACGAGCAGGACGGCATCTACGAGAACCGCTTTTGGAACGGGCAGTTCTCAAAGCACCTGTCGCCCACCAACTTCTATCCCATGTTCGCAGGCATCGCCACGCCCGAGCAGGCAAAAGTCATGGTGGAGAAACACTTGTTGAACCCCAAGGAGTTCTGGGGAACTTACGTAGTGCCGAGCATCGCACGCAACGACCCGGCATTCTTCGACCAGTTCTACTGGCGCGGCGACATCTGGGGTCTAACGAACTATATGCTCTACGAGGGGCTCACCCGCTACGGTTTTGATAAGGTTGCGCTCGAATATGCGCAGAAGAATTACGACCTTTTCATGGACGACTGGAAGACCAATCAGCACGACAACGAGCAGTACTATGCGTGGGGCGGAAACGGGGGCGGCGACACGCATAATACAACTGGGGTGTTGCTGTGTCTGGTGGCGTTGGAACAGTACATTGACATGAACCCGTGGGAGGGTTTGCGTTTTGGGGCGCTCAGTCCTGCCTCGCGCGGTGAGTTTCGCGGCAGCACCTGGGGCGGCCATACTTATGTCGTGGCCATCGGTCCCGAAAGGACAGCACTCAGCCGCGACGGCTCGATTCGCTTCGAGGCCAA
Organism: Acidobacteria bacterium UBA7540; assembly: GCA_002478145.1. Next base: position 24,979 of record DLMI01000078.1, on the reverse strand, counting down.
TGCCGGGGTTGTGGTACGGGAGTATCAAGTGGGGCCATCAGCTCTCTCGTTCACAGTGAAGAGCGAGAAACCGGCTCACCTGACGACGTCGGAGTTCGACTCGGGCGAGTTCAGCCTGAAAATCGACAGTAGAGCCACGAGCAGGATCATCGTGCGGCAAGGACGTGGCAGCTTCGACATCCCACCAGGCGAGCATTCAGTGGAACTTGGGAAGTAGAGCAGATCTTCGTCGGGCCATTTGCTCCTCCAAGATATCCCTCGTTTCTTGTGGTTGTTTGGCCGCATCGTTCGGGTTGACAATGGCCCTCCCAGGGTAGTACAAACTTGAGAACACCACCAACGGATTTGGAGACCTCGGCTGATTTCAAGTTGCGACATAGAATCATCACCATTGTTGGGCTATACCGGATTGTGTTCCAGGCGCTGAGACTAAACGCCGGCGTCGGACGTCTCGAGCTGAGGGAACGGTTCCACGCAACGCGCCAATAAGACGACCCGAGTGTCCTCCGGGGTGACCTCCCCGGCAGGCGCTCCTGATCGGTTGCACAACAGCGACCGAACTCTAATTCGAAGTCTGCGTGAAGCATCTGCACATCGCCCGCAAGCATTTAGAGCCGAGAATTGTGTTTACTCGGCACTGGATGTGGCTGCTGATTGACAAAGAGGTCGGGACGCAGAGGACTACCTCCTGGGGCGCTCCGAACGCTGTGGCTGAATGCAGCGTAGAGTTGTTCAGCAACCCGCAGGTATGCAACTTCAGCAGCCACAGGCTTTCTTGCACATCGCTCTTGCGTCCCGGCAGATTCTTGGTGTGCCGCGCATTGACACACCCAATATCAACTTTCGGTCTTGTGGCGAGGAAAGCTGAAGACCTTCCATGTGCCCGCCCAAGCGGCCGAGGAGGTGCGGCGTCGGGTGGAGCTGCACCGGCGCTTTCAGAAGGCAGCCGCGATGATCAGCCACCTCAATCTCCGCCGCTGGTTGCGGGAGAAGGAGCAAAAAGAGAAAGAAAAGGAGAAGCCCTAACTTTGCATCGGCGCCAGTTCGAAGCCTATCTCGACAAGGTGTTTGACTTCTCCGCCCGGGTGGCCACGCTGCCGGAAGGGCGACAATCTCCTCGCCATCCTTGGCCGAAGGTGTTCGACAGCGTGTTTCTGGGTGGGGCGATCCAGATCCCCAACGTGCACCGCCTGGAAGCCGAATGCAGGCAGGGGGTCCTGAGGCAGCGGATTGGAAAGCTCAGCGAGGACACCATAGGCTACGCGCTGCAGCGCCAGGACCCGGCCTCGATCTTTGCCCTGGGTTGTGAAGTGGCTCGGCGTTTGAAACGCAACGGGGTGCTGGGCTCGTCCTGGGCGCGAGGGCGAATCGTGGGGGCGGTGGATGGCATCGAGATCTGTAGCTCCTTTGTGCGCTGCTGTGACGCTTGCATGGAGAGGACAGTGCAACATCTCGTGGACGGGCAGAAACGCGAAGACACGCAGTACTACCACCGCATCGTGGCCGTGGTGCGGGTGAGCACGGACTTCCCCGTTCCCTTGGGCATCCGCTTTCAGCGGGATGGGGAAACCGAAGTGGCGTGCGCACTGCCGTTGTTGCAGGAACTGGACCGACAACTGGGGCGCCGCTTTCTGGATGTGCTGGTGGCCGATGCGCTCTACCTGCAAAGCGGGTTTGTGCAGGAGATTGAAGACCTGCACCTGGAGTGGGTGATCACGGTGAAAGAAAATCAACCCGATCTGCTCGCCGAAGCCCAGCGGCTCACCGGCGGCCAGGCCCAGATGACTTGGTCCACCCCCCAAGACGAGTTCCAACTCTGGCACGCCCCGGAAGTCTATTGGCCGGTGGCGGATCGCTCGCTGCGTGTGGTCAAGATCTTCCGCATCCAGAAAGGACATCGGGTCGAGCTCACTCCCCCAGGAAGTCCAAAAAAGAAAAGAAGGAGGAAGGAGGCGGTGCGCGAAGAAAGTACGAATTATTACGCCACCAACCTAGAGCTGGGCTCGATCCCTCCCACGTTTATCCATCAACTGGGTCGCAGCCGCTGGCGGGTAGACACCGAAGCCTTCCAAACCCTCACCACCCAGGCTCATCTCAAGCAGCCCTCCGTCCATCAGACCTGTGCGCTGGTGGTGCTGACCCTGATTCGCGTTCTGGCCTATACTCTGAGCCTAGTGTTTTATCATCGTCAAGTGGTCAGTCACGCTCGCCAAACCCCACCCACCTTCAGTGAGGTGGCCCGCCTGCTCGCCTACCTTTTCCTTCCTCCGCGCATGGACTCCAGCTAAGACCGCCCCTAATCCGAATGCTCGCGCCCCTCCGGGAGCGCCACGCGCTCCTCTTCCGGTTCGGGCCAAAAACTGCCTTTCCCCCTGTCGCTTAACTGCGCACACTTCAGCCGAAACCCTCCCTGACACGGAAAAGCCAGCCGATGGCGCTCAGATCAGCCACCTCACAGCCATCGTTTTGTACTTTCCGAAATCGCTGTATGCTCCGCACAACCCCTTTACTCCAAGATTTCACGGTAGTAGACTCCCTCGCAAATGCGTCGAGCCATACGCTCCCCGTTTGCGGCAAGGTGAAACCCAGATGGCAACTACTCCACCCCCATGGCCTACCACATAAACGGCGTCGGCACAATCTACTACGGGCATCGCGACAGGCTCGCGGATTCTTCTTATGTCACTACAAAATGGGTTGTGTTTTTGTTTCTGCCAGTAATTCCACTGGGAGACCTTTCGAATCAAAATAGAGAACACTGGCGGCAAGCCGTTGGTGTTCGCAAACGTGGTCACCTGGCAGCGGTCGTTAGTAGCCAGTCGTGTGCGGCTAAGCCGCAGGCAGGTCGCACGAACCTACCTAGCCTTCTATGGGTCAATTTTATTTGTGTCGGCTCTCGTGCTGTTTTGCGAACGAGTCCTCGGTTGGTAGAAGCAAGCACCACTACAACACTTGGAGTGGTCTCTAGCACTTCCCATACCCCTCGATTTCCAAATGACACCACTACCCTCGGCTTCGGCTATTAACTCGAGGGGGCGTGAGGTTGACGGATTCTGAGTCTGCCAGGCTCGTCGGTGATGATTGCGCCGGCTGTTAACTCGTCGGCATGTTTTTCAAGGACGCGGGCGCACACAGCGCCTTGCTTGCCGCGGTGAACGCGCCGCTATGATTTCCCTCTGCCGTAGAGCACGCGTCCGGGTTTTGCGCCCGTATGTTGCCCCTGGTCGATAACGACCACGCCATTCACGACGACGTAGGGAATCCCTATCGGATATTGCAGGGGATTTTCAAAAGTGGCCTTATCGCTCACTGTCTTGGGATCAAAGATTGTAATATCCGCCGCCATGCCGGGCCGAAGCAGGCCGCGATCCGTAAGGCCGGTGATTTGGGCAGGGAATGAGGTCATCTTGCGGACGGCGTCGGGAAGCGTCAGGACTTCTTTCTCCCGAACATAAACGCCCAGCAGGCGCGGAAAAGCGCCGTAGAACCGCGGGTGCGGTTTACCAATGAAGGTCATTGCCGGGCTAACCGAAAGGCCGTCGGCGCACATGCCCACCCACGGCTGTTTCATGGCCAGCTCCACATCGGACTCGCTCATGCCGTAGTAGACGGCCTGATCGGTCGGCGCAGAGCCGCCCTCGGAAATCAGCAAATCGCACAGAGCATCAAGCGGGTCCTTGCGCATTTCTTCTGCCACTTCATCCATTCGCTTTCCTTCATACTGTTTGTTCTCGGGCTTTTGCAGCGAAGCCACCTGCACGCCATGCCAGCCACCCACGCTTTTCACTTCGTTGTCTCCCCAGCCTGGCAGGCCGTTGGCAATGGCTTGGCGGATTTCCGAGCGCACTTTGGGGTCCTTCAATCTCTCTACCAACTGCTCCGAGGTGCCCTGGAGATACTTGGGCGGGATGCACATTTCGAGCAACGTCATCGAGGCGATGTAGGGGTATTGATCCGCAGTGATGTCCACGCCTCGGTCGCGCGCCACCTGAACCTCGCTAATTAGTTGCGCCACCTTACCCCAGTTCGCTTGGCCGTTCATTTTGAAGTGCAGGAGATGAACGGGCAAGCGTGCCTTTTCGCCGATCTCGATGGCCTCGTCGACAGCTCGTTTCCATTGCTCCTCCTCGCCTCGGATTTCACTGGTGTAGATGCCGCCGTATCTTGCGGCCACTTTGGCAAGCTCGATAAGTTCATCCGTCGTCGCGAAGGAGTTGGGGGGATAAATCAATCCTGAGCCAAGGCCGATAGCGCCTTCGTGCATTGCTTGCTCGACCAACTCTTTCATCTTTTCCATCTCGAGGGCGGTGGCTGGCCTGTCAACATTGCCTATCACGTCCATGCGCACTTGGCCGCTGCCCACGTAGGAGGCGATGTTGACCGAGGTCCCTTGTCGTTGCACGCGAGCGAAGAACTCGCCTAAAGTCGTCCAGTCTCTCCGCAAGCCATAGCGGGCCAATTCCTTGTCAAACTCCGGTACGGCGGGGCCCAGGATGGGGCCTGCTGATTCCGGCCCGCCCACCAGGATTTCAGAGGTCACTCCCTGGCGGATCTTGCTCTCCGCTTTTCCGTCTACAAGAAGGGTATAGTCGGAAGGGGTGAGAAGGTCGATGAAACCTGGGGCAACGGTCAATCCCCGAGCGTCGATCACGCGCCCTGCCGCCGCGTTCGGGAGCCGGCCCACGGCGGCGATCTTTCCGTCCTTTACCGCGACTGAACCTGCAAACCATGGGCTTCCGCTGCCATCGAGGATGTGGCCGTTGATAATGAGGAAGTCATACTGAGGCTCCCCGGCCAGGTATCGGTCGCCGAGCAGACCGGTTGCAACGATGAGAATACAGAGCGCGAGGTATCTCGCCGCTCGATTGAGATTCAATTTTCGCGGACGTGTAATTGTCATGTCTGATCTCCATCCAGCAGGGTCGTCGATACCTTCTGGAGAACTAGGGGCCACCTTCTTCTCCTGCCGCGAAGAAAAAATTCACCACGGAGCGCACAGAGACCACAGAGAAAAGTACTTCTGCTCGCGCGAGCAGGGATGACAAGGTTACGGTTCCTTGTTTGTTGACCCACAGTCTTTGCCTGCATCTCTTCTCCGTGACCTCTGTGGTCCCGCAGTCGCGGGATGAAATCCTTCTTGGGTTGCGACCAAAGGCCGCGTTGTAGGACTACCGGCTCGTTCTGAAGACCGCCCTTATACATGCAAATCCCCAGGCCAAATTGAAAGAAGGGTCTATACTAGCCCTGGAAGCGATGGTCATGTCAAGCTGTTTGTGTAAATAGTGTCAAGCCCAATTAGAAATGTCCCCATCCTTCTGCCGCTGTACATTTTCTGTGGGGAGCCGCTGTTGCGCGCGCGGCTGCGGGTGTCGAACATCGACGGGGCGGCGGGCAGCAAAGAGGAGTTGCAACGCATTGTGGGACAGATTCGGCAGGCGTGGCCGGGAGTTCGGGTCCTCGTGCGGGGGGACTCGGGATTTTGTCGAGAAGAACTCATGGCTTGGTGCGAGGAGGCGGGGGTCGATTACGTCCTGGGGTTGGCGAAGAATGATCGCTTGAGAGCAGAAATCGCCTTGGAACTGCAAGAGGTAGCGGAGGAGTATCAAGGCACGGGCAAGGCGGTGCGGCGGTTCAAGGAATTTGAGTATCAGACGCGGGAGAGTTGGTCGCGGGCGCGGCGGGTGGTGGGCAAAGCGGAGCATTTGGAGAAAGGCCCCAGTCCGCGTTTTGTGGTGACCTCGTTGAAGAGTGATGGAGTGAACCCCAAAAGTGAGACACTCGTTAACCCAGGATGTATGCAGCGAATGGAGGAAAACGAATGTCGGAGAAGAAGCGAAGGCGGAGGTACAGTGAGGAGTATAAGCGGGAAGTGGTGAGTCGGATGCGGAAGTGCAAGAACATTGAGGGGCTGGGTCGGGAATTGGGATTAGATGTGAAGATGATGTACCAATGGAAGTGGAAGGAGGAGGGGCGGCCGACGCGCAAGGCGCAAGCGCTGACGACGCAGGCGGCCGAGCAGGGCAGTCTGGAGACGTTGCGGCGGGAGAACGAGCATTTGAAGCGGCTGCTGGCGGAGAGGTCGTTGGAGGTGGATTTTTTCAAAGGTGCCTTGCAGCAAGTCGAGGCTCGACGCCAGGATCGTGGAGACCGTGGCGAGACGCCGTCTATGCGCACATCGGGAAGCGGACGGAGTCAGGGCAAGGCGGATTGAGTGTCGAGCGAATGTGTCAGTTGGCGGAAGTCAGCCGGGCGGGATATTACCGGCGGTTAGAGGAGAAAGCGCCGCAGGAAGAGGCGATGGTGGTGCGGGCAGCGGTGCAGCAGGTGGCGCTGGAACATCGGCGGCGCTACGGATATCGGCGCGTGACGGCGGAGTTGCGCCGGCGGGGTATGGCGGTGAATCACAAGCGGGTGGTGCGCCTGATGCAGGAGGACCAGTTGCTGGCCTTGCGGCGGCACCCTTGGGTGGCGACGACGAACTCGGGGCATGAGCTGCAGGTTTACGTGAACCTGGCGCGGCGGATGCAACTGAGCGCCCCGGATCAGCTCTGGGTGGCCGATATCACCTACATCCGCCTGGCGCAGGAGTTCGTCTATCTAGCGGTGGTGCTGGACGGGTTTTCACGGCGCGCGGTGGGGTGGGCGCTGGAACGCAGCCTGCAAACCCGCCTGACGGTGGCCGCGCTGGAGATGGCCATTGCCGAGCGCAGGCCCGCGCCCGGATTGGTGCATCATTCCGACCGGGGCATTCAGTATGCCGCCGCCCAGTACGCCAGCCTCCTTGCCCAGCACCACATGACAGCCAGTATGAGCCGCCCGGCTTACCCTTACGACAACGCCCAGTGCGAGAGCTTCATCAAAACGCTGAAGCAGGAGGAAATCTACTGCCACGGCTATCGGGATCTGGAAGACTTGCGGAGCCATCTGCGCGAGTTCATGGAAGAATACTACAATCGCTGCCGCTTGCATTCGGCACTGGGCTACAGGACGCCGGCGGAATTCGAAAGGGCGGGGCCGGGCGAGGCGTCGAAAACTTCGCTCGCCGCGAGCCTCACGTTGAGTTTTCCAGGCATGAGGAAATCTATCGCTCCGATGCCACAAAGTGCCGAGGCCGACAGTAGTGTGGCCAGCACAGGGAAAACAGGGGGCCAACTGCACCCCCCGTCCCATCGGATCGATGAGTTTCCAGCTGACTATTCCTCGGCGAGTTGCTCTCCAGCAGAGCTCGCTTCTGCTTCATCAGCCAGGCGTGAGTCTGGCAGAAACGGCGGACTAGAGTGAACCAAAAAACATTGAATGGTAACCCTGGGTTATTTTCTGTGTCTCACGATAGGGGTTCATGCTATGAGGCCTGGGCGGCGCGGGGGTTGTATGAAGAGCTGTACTGCGCATGGGGGGAGATGGAAAACCGCCTCAAAGAGCAACTGATGCTGTTTTCGGACCGCCCCAGCACGGCGTACCTGCGCAGCAATCAGATTCGCCTGTACTTCTCTTCGGTAGCCTACCTGTTGATGGAGGCTCTACGCCGCTTAGGTTTGAGGGATGGAACTGACGCGGGCGCAGTGCTCCACGATTCGGCTGAAGCTGCTGAAGATCGGGGCTCAGATCCGAGTGACGGTGCGCAAGGTGTGGGTGTCGATGGCAGCAGGCTACCCCTACGCGGAGCTGTGGGCGCGGGTACATGCCCAGCCTCAGGCGGCACCGTTGTAGGGCCGAAAAGGGGGGTGCCTGTTCCGCTTCGTCCTCGACCCAAAGAAGGCGTGGTCAGACCCCTGCGCAGTCCAGATTCCCCGCGACCCCGAGCGCTTCTTTCACGAGGGCACCGAGACGCCCGTCGAGCAGCATCCTTACAGCACCAACATGAAGTGTGCTACATCGCTCGAAGGGAGGAACATCTCCAACTCCTGGTACGTCGGCAACTCGCGGGAGGGCAAGGGCTTCTTCGCTGCCTACCTCAGGGAGCTGATCGAGCGGCCAGTTGCCATGACCTGCCCCGAGTGGCTGGTCGAGAACGGGGAGAGATAAAGCCCAGGGTGCGTGAGGTCGAGCAGACCGTGTACTCCGAAAAAAGGAGAAAGTCTAAAAGGGTCTATGGGCAATTTCCCCGCTGGCAAGAGCTTCATCCGCATGAGAGCACCCCCACTGATGAACAAAGGACGGCGCTGGTACATCGTCCAGTTAGTTCCTTATCGTATTGTGATCTCGGTTGTGCTTCCTTGGTTTCCGAGGGTGCATCGCTTGATATTCTTTGGTCGCCTCGATAATGCGTTGAAGCTTCTCCGGTCCCTTGGTCCATACGAACGGCCTGGGATTCTCATTGTTGCGAGCAATGTAGTCCAACAGGAATTCCTTCAATTGGTGTTTCGAGGTGTGAACGCTTTGCGACAAAGCTTGCTTGCCCAGGATGCTGAAGAAGCATTCCACCATGTTGACCCAGGAAGCGTGGGTGGGCGTGTAATGAAAGCGCACACGGGGATGCCGCTTCAACCAGCGCTGCGCCGCTTCGTTTTTGTGAATGTTGAGATTGTCGAGAACCATGTGCAGTTCGCGCTCCGGGAAAGTTCGGACAACATCCTTGAGAAAGCGCAGGAAGTTCACGGAAGTGCGACGTTGCTTGACCTGCGCCACGACTTGGCCGCTGGCAATCTCCAGAGCCGCCAGCAAGGTCTGGGTGCCATGACGAACATATTCATTGGTGCAACTACGTGGCTGACGGGCGCTCAGGGGCAGCAGCGGCTGGGTGCGGTCCAGCGCCTGGATGCCGGTCTTTTCATCCACACACAACACCAGCGCGTTTTCCGGCGGGTTCAAATAAAGGCCGACGATGTCCAGCAGTTTGGCTTCAAAATCAGGGTCTGGGCTAAAGGTAAAGGTACGAATCCGATGGGGCTGCAGATGCGAATTCACCAGAATCTGATGCACCGTGCTGGGCGGCAGCCGCAAGTCCTTGGCCAGCGTTCGTACACTCCAGCGGCTGTAGTGTTGCGGTTGTTGGCAGGCTCGGTTCCGCACCCGCTGCACGGTTTCCGGACCGTGTTTTACCGGTCGCCCGGAACGCGGTGCGTCCTGGAGACCTTCCAGCCCTTGGCGGGCAAAACTCCGGCGCCACTTACTTACGGTCACCTCGGGTAACTGAAGGTCGCCAGCGATTTGCTGATTGCTCCTGCCGGCAGCGGCCGCCAAGACAATCCGGCTTCGCTGCACCAGAGCTTGCGGCGTGGACGGCGACCGCGCCAACTGATCCAGCGTAGCTTTCATCGTCGGGTTAAGCAAAATAGCGGGAGCGACTCTTGCCATGCCCCCACTATATACGAAGGTCAACATAATATAAAGAACTATCTGTACGATGTAGTAGTCGCTTACGAGCCTGCAGCAGCGGTTGGTGAAGACGGGCGGTCGGCTGTTGAAATATGCCCGCTACTATTGGCTGCTTTTGGCAGAGAGCCATCTAACCCGGCGACTGTTTGGAGCAATGGTGCAACGGATGCCGGCTCTCACGATCCCAACAGGGTAGAGCTGCCGGTTGTGGCGAGGCAACCAAGAAATCGATCCCAGGAAAGCCACCGAAGGGTGCGGTGTCTGAAAAATCCGGTTCCAGAAGCGGCGAGAAGGGGTTTGCAGGACTTCTGGATGGGCAGTTCGGAGCCGCTGATGCCGATTGAAGAAAAAATTGAGCTCCGTTGGACGCAAATGAAAGTATACTTTCCACCGGCGAGAGCCAAAAAGCTAATTCCGGGTCAGTAGGCGACAAGCTAACGGCAGGTCAGAGAAAAGTGTGCTCCCAGTTTCCAGTTTCTGATTTCTAATTTCTGATTTCTAGTTTTTTGGTTCCTTCTATGTCCACACCATCCGCCCCACCCAAGACTGCGCACGAACTTCACCGTGCCCTCGGCACTATAGGCTCGACGGCCATCGTGATCGGCACGATCATCGGCTCCGGAATCTTTCTCGTGCCTCACGACGTCGCCCAACAGGTCGGGTCAGTCGAAGCCCTTATGCTGGTCTGGCTCGTCGGAGGCGCGCTGTCATTGGCTGGCGCGCTCTCCCTGGCGGAACTGGGGACGGCCAATCCTGCCGCAGGAGGCATATACGTTTATTTGCGTGACGCTTACGGCAAGCTCTTTGCCTTTCTCTATGGCTGGGCGTTGCTTCTCGTCATCAATTCCGGCTCTGTCGCTACGCTGGCCGTTGCTTTCGGAATCTACAGCGCCACATTTATGCCGCTATCGCCTCTCGAACAGAAGTTCGTGGCGACAGGTGCCGTCACCTTGCTGACCTTCGTCAATGTCCTGGGGGTCCGAAAAGCAGCCGCAGTCCAAACCATCTTTAGCCTGGCCAAGTTGGCGGGTCTGGCCATTATCATGGGCGCTGCTCTTTTCTCGCACCATATCGTCCCCGTGCAGGCTACCCACTCGTTGCCTGTGCCACACACCACTGCGAGTTCATTCGGCGTTGCCATGATTGGCGTGCTCTGGGCGTATGAAGGCTGGCACATGCTCTCCTTCGCGGCCGGCGAGGTCAAGAACCCTTTGCGCGTGCTTCCGCGCAGCTACCTGGTGGGCACGCTAGCGGTAATCGCGGTTTACATAGGTGCGAATCTCGCCTACCTACACGTGCTGCCGCTTCCAGCCCTCGCAGAGCATCAGCGCGTCGCAGCAAAGACCATGGAAGTCCTGGCTGGGCCTCGAGGCGCGACGTTCGTTGCCGCCTTGATCCTGTGTTCCATTTTTGGCGCTATCAATGGCACCGTGCTGGGCGGCCCGCGCGCTTACTTTGCCATGGCGCGCGATGGCGTGTTGTTCCCTTCCATGGGACGAGTCCATCCGCGCTATGCAACGCCGGCGGTCGCCTTGCTCATCCAGGGTGGGTGGTCGATCGTGTTGGCCTTAACGGGCAGCTACAAGCAGCTCTACACCTACGTGATCTTCACCGGCTGGCTCTTTTATGCGGCGGCCACATTCGCAGTGGTCATCTCGCGTCGCAAGCGCCCCGCCATGGAGCGGCCTTACCGCGTCTGGGGTTATCCCGTGGTTCCGATCGCCTTCAGCGCCGCGGCACTCACCATCGTGGCTAACGCGCTGGTGCGCAGCCCTAAGGAATCGGGAATCGGGTTGATCCTGGTCCTGACGGGCGTGCCGATTTTTCTCTTCTGGGGACGGAAAGCAAGAAGGCAGAAACCGGAAACTGGAAAATAGAAACTGGAATCCTGGTCTTTCCCCACCTACGACATACGACCTACCACCTACCACCTACAACCGTTACTTCAAGCTCTCGGGGATTAGATACTCAACCACCACCACGTCGAGCCAGCGCCCCTCCAGCTTGGTGTGTTTCAAGTGCACTCCCACCTCGCGCCAGCCCGTCATGCGGCAGAGCGTCCGCCCGGCGTCATTGTGCGTCAGGAAACGACCCACCAGCTTGAAGTGGCCGACGGCCTCGGCAATGGCCAGGACCGCGCGCATTATTTCCCGCCCCACGCCATGACGCCGGTAGTCGCGGTCAATGTAAATCAGGAGTTCAGCGATTCCCTCCATGCGGGGACGGACGAGGTATGGACTGAGCGCTGCCCAGCCCAGAATCCAACCGTTCAACTCCGCCACCAGGAGAGGATACTTCCCCCCATGTTCATTCACCCAGCGCGTTCGCTCCTCGGGCGCAAGGAGAAAGTTCTCAAAGGTGGCAAGGTTGTCCTGCGTGGCCTGTAGATACATGCGGGCAATGTCGGATGCGTCCCGCAATTCGGCCGGACGCACTTTGAGCTGGAAGTCGGGTCTGGCGGAGACGTTCAGGGCTGGCGTAGCCATAATTTTATTGAAAAGTACGGTCTATCTTAGCAAGCTCAGGCGATGTTTGCCAGAGAACATATTACATTCTGCAAAGATACTGTGGGTGGAGAAGAACAGTAGGCAGTAACTGGGAGGTGGTGTGTTTGAGTTTCCAGCTTCTAGTACTACTATGTTAAGTATTTCTTGACTATTCGAGCGTCCGGGTGTAAGTTTCGGAGGCATGAATTCCCGGGAACTCGAAGCCTGTGCGGATCGGCTGGAAGAGTTTTTGTCGAAACTTTTGCAGCACGTGGGGCGCTCGGAGCGCCGACACCATGGCGCGCTGTATGTCCAGGGGCTGCTGCTGGACGGGGAGCGCAAGTCGATTGAGCCTCTGGCCCAGCGGGTACCGAGTGGCAATGTCCAAGCCTTGCAGCAGTTCGTCGGGCAGAGCCCTTGGGCGTGGGAACCGGTGCGCCGTTTGCTGGCCGAGCAGATGGAAGGGGAACTGCTGCCGGCGGCGGGATGGATTGTCGATGACACCGGATTCCCCAAGCAAGGGCATGAGTCCGTGGGCGTGGGCCGCCAATACTCGGGCACGCTGGGCAAAGTGGGCAACTGCCAAGTCGGGGTGGCAGTGCATTTGGCCACCCGAGAAGAGAGTATGCCGTTGGACTGGGCGCTGTACCTCCCCCAGGCCTGGATCGAGGACCGGGAGCGTTGTCGCAAGGCGGGGGTTCCCGAGAACACCCCGTTTCGCACCAAAGGAGAGTTGGCCTTGGAGTTGATCGATCATTTGCTGGGTTGGGGCTTGAGGCGGCAGCCCATTCTGGCTGACGCGGGCTATGGGAACAACCACGAGTTCCGCCAAGGCCTGGCCAAACGCCAACTCGGTTATGTGCTGGGGGTGGAATCGAGCGCGGTGGTTTGGGACAAGCCGACGCAGCGCGTCCAGCCACGCCGACGAGGCGGTCGGGGCCGGCCCCGCCGACCTTATTACCGAGGTGAGCCGCAGGCCCTGAGTGAGCTGGCCACCACCCTGCCCGCCCAGCGATGGCGGACCGTGACGTGGCGACAAGGCCGTCGAGGCGCACAGCGGAGCCGCTTTGCGGCTTGCCGGGTGCAACCGGCGCATGGCCATGTTCAGGACCGGCCTGAGTTGGAACCTGTCTGGCTGTTGATGGAATGGCCTCCCGAGGCGCAAGCTCCCACGAAGTATTGGTTCTCGAACCTGCCGGAGGGGGTCTCGCTCCGACACTTGGTGCAGCTGGCCAAGCTGCGCTGGCGCGTGGAACAGAACTATCAGCAGTTGAAAGAGGAACTGGGATTGGACCATTACGAAGGGCGCGGCTGGCAAGGCTGGCATCATCACGTCACGCTGGTTTGCTTGGCATACGCCTTCTTGCTGCTGGAGAGGCAGGGGCATAAAAAAAACTCCGCTCCCGACTTTGCCTGAGGCGCGGCGGTGTTTACAGAGGGTCTTGATCCGGATGTTTGGCGTTTGCCCCACGTGTCGTCGACCCCTACGTGGTCGAGGCTCGTGATCCAAAATACTTAACGTAGTAGTACTAGTGCCCCGTCCCATTTAATTATTTACAGTGCGGCGACATCGTGATTTAATGGACGCATGTTTACCCGCGCCGCTGCTCTTATGATCAATGAGGCTCAAAAGCAACAGTTGGAGTCTTGGGCTCGGGCCGGTACCACGCCGCAGAGGGTGGCTCGAAAGTGAAAAGTGATTTTGCTGGCCAGCCAGGGGGTCTCCAACCATTCCATTTCGCAACAAACCGGGCTGTCGCGCCCGACGGTTCTGGCCACGCGCGGCTTTCCGCCGCGACGGTTGCGAGGCCCTCCGCCAACCACAGAAGCGCCAGAGGTCGGCACCGGTGCTCACCTCGGAGTTGCAGCAGAAAATCCTGGATACCACCCTGAAGACGCGGCCGCCCAACGCCACCCACTGGAGTGTGCGCGGCCTCGCTCGGCACTTGCGGGTTTCGCGCATGATGGTGCCCCGCGTCTGGCAACGCTATGACGTGCAACCCCATCGGGTGGAAAGGTTCAAGATTTCCAACGATGCGCAGTTCGAGGAGAAGGTCCGCGACGTGGTGGGACTTTACCTCGCCCCCCCCGGAGCGAGCCTTGGAGTCCTATTTCTTGGATAAGGACACTGGAGAGCTGTGCTGTAGTGTGAGCTGGATTTTTCTGAACCACCGCCTCCACAACTTTTTCCAACCGAAGAAAAATAGGTGAGCGAGATCGAGAGGTCGATTTACAACGTTGTCCTGGCCAATCAGGATGGCACGCGGGGCATCAGGTATCATGCTGTGTTGCATGGCCGAAAAGAGAATGGGACAGTCAATAACACCTGCTGCGAAGGAAATGGTACTCGATTATATGGCCGGCTGCCGGAATTAGTCTTCTCACTCGGCGCGGATGGGTTGTATGTGAATTTATATGCAACGTCAACCATTACTTGGAAGCAGGATCAAGAGACCATATGGGCGAAGGTAGTCACCGGCTTTCCCTACGAGAAAAAGGTACAGCTTTCCTTCTTGTGGAAGCTATGGCAACTTCTGTCGAGCTATAACTTCTCCGCCGAAGATTTCGAATCGACGGCTCGAAGTTTTTTGGGGGGTCGCCGACAAAACCGGACAAGGAATAGTTGTCCACCAGGTGGCCTGTGGAGGAACCCAATCCGAACTAAAATTACACACTCATAGGAGGACAAGATGAGGGAAGAGAACAAGGAAAGGGAGTCTGGCTTGTACAGGCCTTCTAGCCCTTGGCCTATGGATCGACGCAGTTTTCTTCAGGGGGTGGGGGCGATGCCGCTGTTGGGGTTCGCGCCAACGCAGGTTGCAGTCACGCCGGCAAAGGATTCAACCCCCCTTTACAAATCGGTCAACGAAGTCATCCGGCAGCCTTGGGGAAAGTTCTTCTGGATTGAGCGGAGGTCCGGAACGTACCGCTTTGGCGATTCCGCCAGCCACTTTTGTGCGGTCCAGGATTTTACGCATCTGACGTTTGACATTGGCAACAACAAGGCATTGGCGAATGTCGGTGTCCAGGGCAGCATTAAGAAGGTCACCCTCTATCGAGACTCGTACTTTGGGGATTGCTTTTTGCCGGGAGTATGGACCGGAAAGGATATAACCTGCTTTGGGCCCTATTCGTATACGGTCGAAATCGGCGGCCGAGTTCTTGACCTGGCCACGCTTGACTGGGATTTCCGTACTGGACTCCTTGGAAATATGTTCCCAATCACCGAGATGCCGGACCCGGACGGGCAATTCATGGTTCGGCTGCTCACTTATGCCCCTCTCGTAGCGGATGGTTCCCAACGCTTAAGAGGGATCGTTTATGGGCTCCATCTCGAGAATACTTCTGAAAATCCGTTGCAGGGGACCGTTCATTTGCCGAAGATTTTCGCTGATAACCGGAACCACCCTAAGGGGTTTATGGCTCAGGATTTGAGCCAATCGGATCCCTGCGAGTTCGAAATCGCGCTGGGGGGTACGGAAAACTCGTTCCAACGGGAAGTTTCTTTCGATCTAATAAAGGGCGAGAGCGTTTGGGTCCCGACCGTACTGTGTGCGCCGGGTGATCCCACTGTCCGCGAATTTAACGAGCGTGGCTCTGTCGAGTGGCTCTTGGAAAGCTGGCAGTACTATCGGCGCATGATGGGCCAGCTTGAGCTGCCGGGCGACGAATACGTTCAGGAATTTCACCAACGGCAAATGATGACGGCATTGCAGAGCATCGGTATGTCCGGCAGCGGTAAGCTGGTCGGAACCAACTGGGGCAGCTATCCAGCGACCCGACTGGTGTGGAACAGAGATGCCTATTACACCTGCTTGCCGATCGGTATGAAGGATCCTCAACTGGCGCGGAAGACGATCCTTTGGTTCACCGAGTTTGGCGTGCGCCCGAAAAGCGCGGTCATGCCCGGCGGAGTCAACCACTCGCTGGGTAGTTCGCTTTCCAGCGTCGTATTGGGAGGGCGTTATTACGAGCAGACGGGCGATAAAACCTTCTTCTTGCAACACCCTGAGCTCGCGACGAACTGGGAAGCGTTGCTGAAGGAGGTCGTTGCCTCGCGCGTGGATGAAGATGTCTGGCTCTTCCCCACTCAGCACATCTCCGACGGTGACGTGAAGTGCGATTACCATACCGGCTCGAATGTGGTGGCATGGCGCGCGCTCAAAGACTACGGGCGAATTTTGGAAGAAGTGTATGGCCAGCGCCAGCGCGGCCGCGAGTATGCGCAAATGGCCGACAGGGTTCGCGCCGCGATCATGGAAAAAACGGTGATCGACGGTCCGTTCGGCAAACAGTTCATCGAGGGTGTCAATCGAGACGGCAGCGTGCCGAAGATGATGAGCGATGGAGAAGAGTCTGACACCACGCTGATGCCCTTCTATGGATTTTTGGCATATGACAACGAAATTTACCTGAATTACATGCGTTTTTCGATGTCGAAATACAACTCGTCCTATAACGAGAGAGCGTGGGCGATCATGTGGTACGATGCCCCCGCCACGATAGCTGGATATATAAAAGGGATTGCCTACGGCCTGGACCGCTCGGCGCTTTGGGACGAACACGGTTATTATTCCGAAGTCCGCAAGGTAACGGACGCAGACGGTTCCTTGTGGTGGTGGCCCTATACCGGCATGGGCCTGAACTCGCCGTGGAATTATGAAAAGCCCGTTCGGTACAGTTGCGGCAAGTCGGGATGGTTTGCTGGTGTCCACTCGGCGGTGTTC
The DNA here is from genome assembly GCA_002478145.1 of Acidobacteria bacterium UBA7540. Next base: position 8,448 of record DLMI01000078.1, on the reverse strand, counting down.
ATGTCGCGATTCCTGGGTGTGTCCTACGACGCTCCGACGCGGGTATTCCGATTCGCGCCATTCTTACCCTCAAGCGACCAGTTTTCATGGGAAGACTTTCCCATGGGCAACGACCGGTTTAGCCTGAGCTACGAGAAGACTGCGGGTGCGGTGCGGGCTACCCTCAAGAATCTGAACCAGCACCAGGTCCATCTCGATGCGGTTCTTCCCGTAGACGGCTTGGGGAATTCCCTTCGCGGATCGGTTAACGGCCATCTGGTTGAATCCGTGGCCCTCACGCGTTACCTCAGGCGGGAAGCAGTTCATGTTTCGGCGAAGGTGGCGCCCAGCGCGGCAGTCGATCTTACAGTAAAACGCTCGTCCTAGTGGTGTGTCGGAGATAGATGGCGTTGAGAGGTCATACTGCTTTTTCCGAATCCTCAGTGCCAGCTCGATTCCCAGAATCACGGGGCACGCGGAGCACCGCATATTGCGTCTCACGTTCTTGACCAAAGTCCTGAGGGAGGTCCACTTCAGGGTTGCGGTAGCGGTCGCTACCCGCCACCCAGATTTCCTTGCGACGGAGTTGTCCACGTGACGCTTGCGACACGCAGATCTCACAGGCGATGCGGTTGACCCCTGGCCACCATGACCATATTCATCCAGGTTAACACCACAATGCATAAACCTGAATTCCGTTAGAAGTGCAGGTGAAGGCGTTGCTGGCGAAGGCGGCGCTAGAGGAAGAGGCGAGAGAAGCGGCGAAGAAAAAGCAGGCCGAGGTGGAGGCGAAATTGAGGGAGCGCGAGGAGCATGAACAAGAGCGGGGACGGAAGTTGGGCGGGCGGTCGCCGCAGGCACCGGACCCGGAGCAAGCGCATCCGGAGCCAAAAGCGCAACTGAACTTTACCGGTCCGCATTCGCGGATTATGAAGCACGGGGCGGCTAAGGAGTTTGTGCAAGCCTACAACGCGCAGGCGGCGGACAGGGATGCCCAGGTCAGCGTGGCGATGTCAGTGACGCAGGAAGCCAATGACCGGCAGCAGTTTGGATTGTATCCAAGGTGCAGGCCCTATCGACGTCCTCTTCGTTTCGAGCGACAATTCCTAATCCAAGTCCCCTTCAGAAAAATGGAGATTCAGTTTCATGATGAAAAACCAGGAGCCATCTCGAAGAGAATTTCTCGGCAATAGCGGAAAACTCGTAATAGGAGAAGCGCTATTCTCTCTCACAACGACTTCAGCAGCCGCAACTCCTCGGGAGCCGCAATCCGGCTCGCTGAAGGCAGTAACGAAATCCCAACTGAAAAACACGGAATTCTTTTTTGGCGCCGACGTTTACCCTGAGCTGCAAACCAAAGACGAGTGGAACAAGATGTTGGATCACCTCCAGCGCGCCCGCATGAACGCGGTGCGCGTTGCTGAGTCTTCCTGGGGAAATCTCGAGACCGCGGCGGGAAAATACAATCTCGCTTGGCTGCATAGCTTCCTAGATGACTTGGAGAAGCGGAAAATGAAAGCCATTCTGGGGACAGGTTCCTACATTCCCCCGCAGTGGCTTGCCGCCGGCAACCCGGAGATCCTGGTTCAACTTCACCCCGGCGTGAAGGCGCATCCGATGGCGCGGCATGCACCGTGTTTGAATCATCCGCTGTACCGTACGGCCCTTCGCGAGTACATCCTGACTCTGGGGAAGGAGTTCAAAGATCACCCCACGGTCATTGCATGGCAGTTGGGGAATGAGATGGAAGGCAGCGTGACCAGGATTTGCTACAACCCTGCTTGCGAAAAAGCCTGGGCGGAGTGGTTGAAGAAGACTTACCACACTCCTGAGGAATTCAATCGCCGGTTGAATCTGGTCAGTTGGGGAATGGAGGTGCGATCGCTCGAGGAAGTGCCTCAACCGGGCGAAGGAGTCGAGGAGAGCGGAAAGGAGATTGCGGCCCTGACGCTGGCGCACCGGCGCTTCCGTCGGGACGTGCTTCTGGACTTTTTCGCCATGCAAGCCGAGGCCTTGCGGGAAGCAGGTGTGAAGCACTGGATTACGACAGATTGGAACACGGAGTGGGACGCGGTTGCGGATGATCCGCAAGCCGGCAAAATCATGGATATCGCCGGCCTGAACTACTATCAGCCCTGGGCAGACAATCGGGAATATTGGGCGGATCTGGCTTGGCACCAGGACATGCACCGGTCAGCCTACGGGTATAAGCATTTCATTACCACCGAAAACCGTTTCGGAGTGGCTGGCGAGACGTACATCAGGGATCCCTTTCCGAGCCGGGAACAGTTCCATATGTGGGGACTGGAAGCGGCTGCTTTCGGGACCTCGGGCCTGTTTTACTGGACAGGCAATCGCTGGCGAGGAGGGCACTGGCCCCATTGGGGTGGGTTGCTCGACTGGTCCGGCCATCCTGAGCCGGACTTTGATTGGGCAGTCGAGTTGGGAGAGATATTCCAGAAATGGGGACAACACCTTATCGACAGCCCGGTGAAAGCTACCGCGGTAGCTCTCACCGACTTCGAGCAGCGTGCTACGCTTGAGGTTTACCCGCACATCAAATTAAGCCTTTCCGTATTACTGCAGAGCTTCGATGCGCTGCACCGGCTGGGCATCGGCGTGGACAGCATGAATCTGGTTACGGCACAAGACCCCTCCAATCTGGAAAAGTACTCGCTGGTGCTGATACCCGCGGCTACCGCCATGGATAACCCGCGTATTACGGCTGCTCTCAAAGATTTCGCACAGGGCGGGGGAGCGGTGATGATCACGCCTTTCACGGCATACACGGATGAAAACGGAATATTCCGCGGTGATGGATTTGCCGCCAACCTCAAAGAGCTAACGGGAGGTTTGGTGCGGACGATCCGGTGGATGGGTTCAGCGGAGCCGAGCGGAAGAAGAGACCCCGAAGCCGAATGGAGGGGCGGGGGAATGGCCGGAACCTCGCCGGTCGGTTTGGACGGCTACTGCGAATTCCTGGAGGTGGGTCCGGAGGCAGAGTTGATGGCCACGTTCAAGAGCGAGCAGGCTATTCTGGATGGTAGGCCAGCCGCGACGCAGAGAAAACTGGGGCGGGGAGTTGTAGTCAAATTAGGCTTCTGGCCAGGAGACGACAGCTTGTTGCGCCTGATTCGGCAACTCATTCCGGACGGCGGAGACTTCCTCAGCGCGCCCGTGCCTGCGGGCGTGCTGGCGGTTCCGCACACGGACAATAGCATGTTCATCGTCAATACGACAGGTAAGGAAATGCCGATTGAGCTTTCCAGGGTGGCGTCGGACCGATTTTCTGACACCCAATTAAGTGGCCAAACGCAACTGAAACCCTACCAGGTTCTGTGGCTGGTATAACAGATGGGAACTGTGCTTGATTGCTTGATTGTGAACTTGGTGCACGACCCGCGCCGTGGTGAACTGGGCGGCACCATCAGGTAACGAGAGGGATTGGATGATGTGCGGCTGCGCTCTCTGCCCCTGCTGCGAGGGGGTGGTGGGTCAGTTTGGTGTTGTAGCGGCGAGTTTATCCGTCAACTGACGGACCAAAGGGTCCGTCGACTGACGGATAATGCCGCCTCTACATCAAACTGACTCACTATCCGCGAGACGGCAGCCCGAGAAAGGATGGAAGACAACCATGATGAAACACAGGGATCGAGTGCTTATGGCCCTTAGCCACGAAGAACCCGATAGGTGTCCCATGCAGATCAGCTTTACTCCCGAGTTCGCTTCGAGGCTCCACATGGACTTACTTCATAAGACCGGCTGCTCGCATAATCCCCACGGGAGCGGCAACACCTATGAACTCGAACAGGCCTTAGGTGAAGACATGCTGTTGACCTCCGTGGGTTGGGCCAACTCGTACTACATGCAAGCAGGTAATTATACTGACGAATGGGGCATCGGGTGGAAGCCGTGCGAGTACACTACAAGATACGGCAAAGGCAGTTATACGGAAATTTCCAGCCATCCTCTCGCCCCCGATGAGGCGCTTGAAAGCTACCGGCCCCCGAACCCCAACCGCCCGGAGCTTTACCAGGACGCCGCGCGCACCCTCCGGGCGTTCAAGGACGAATACTGGATTGTAGGTGTGACGGTGACCACGATCTTTGAGTGCGCTTGGGCCTTGCGAGGGTTGGAGCGACTGATGATGGACTTCGCACTTAACCCCGAAATCGCGGAGAGGATCCTCGACATTCCTTATCAATACCATCTGACCGCGGCCAAGAAACTCGTGCAAATGGGCGTGGATATGATCTGGGTGGGCGACGATGTGGGCACGCAAAGCGCTATGATGATCTCTCCGCAATGCTGGCGGAGGTTTCTTAAACCCCGGATGGCCACTTTCATTTCCGAGATTAAAGCTATCAACCCGCAGCTCAAAGTCGCCTATCACTCCGACGGAATGATTAGTCCCATCATTCCCGAGCTGATTGAAATCGGCGTGGATGTCCTGAACCCGATCCAGCCTGCCTGTATGGATCCCACACAGATAAAGCGCCAGTTCGGGGACAGGTTCTGCTTTTGGGGGTCCATTGACGAGCAGCACACACTGCCCTTCGGAACGCCTGCCGATGTCCAACGAGAGATTCTTGAACGCCTCAATACGATGGGGAAAAACGGCGGTCTGATTCTTGCCCCAACTCATCATGTTCAGTTGGACACGCCACTCGAGAACTTCTGGGCCATGCAAAAGGCCATTACGGAAACACCTTACTCGAGTCTGAAAAACTAAAAGGGGGGTTGCCCCCAACTGACGAGTTATGTTCACAGGTTGGCAGGACGTGGTGACACAGGTCTTGTCAAAATGTGGGAATCCCCGGGCGTGCTTTGGTATCCGGGTACATCAGCTTCCAGGTGTCCGGAACGTACGCCTGATGCAAGTCCAGCGGCTGCGGCAACCAGACACGAAACAGGTTCGATTCGCTCCAACCATTCCCCGCCGAGGCGTAGTCGCACATGACCAGCTTCATCGGTTTGGAGACGTATTGCTCGGGACGTCTCTGGAACTGTACCTCGAAGGCCATCCAGATATCGTTCGGCTTGTTCGCCTGAGGCTGGAGAGCAACATAGCCATCGGCATCGGTCGCCAGGAGCACATCCGTGTTCTGCGGTTGAGCTAGCCGGTTGTCCAGCGCCAGCACGATGGGACCGCGCATCACGGCCAATTGCGGCGCGCCACTTGGGGCAGGCACCGCGCGTCCCCGCAAGTCCAACTTCAGCACCACCGAGTCGCCCCGCTTCCAGTCACGCTCCAGCTTGGCATAGGCGCCCGCTGGGCATGGGACCGCCTGGCCGTTCACCGAAAGCGATGTGTTGCGGCTCCAGGCAGGAATGCGGAGTTTCAGTGCAAACCGCCCCTCTGGGGAAGGCTGAAGCGTTAACTTGGTCCGGTCGTTCACCGGGTAATCCGTCTCCTGGAGAATTTTCACCTCTGTGCCGTCCTCGAGTTTCACGGTGGCCGACCCCGGAGCGTAGAGGTTCACCACCGGCCCCTCGTGATCCGTCATCACCGCCCAACGCGGCGTCAGCAGGAGCCCGCTAGGACCGCTCACAACGCAGCAGCTCAAAGCGTCCTCGCGATGGTTAGGGCTCGGCACACGCTGGCCGGTCAGAGGTGTGAAGTACGCCCACCACCGCCCGTCCGGCGTCATCCCCCCGAGCAAGGCGTTATAAAGGGACACCTCAAGTTCGTCGGCCCACACCGGGTCGCCGGTGAGTTGCAGCAACTGATAGCACAACCTCATCCAGGCGGCCGTCACACACGTCTCGATGGGTTCTTCCAGCACTTCGGTCTGGTAACGCGCGCCCTCGCACCACAATTCCTGGTTTGAGCCGGAACCAATGATCATGCGCTCCGTCTGGCGGATACTCTCGCCCACCTTCAAGACCGCTTCAAGGTAGAGGGGGTTCGCCGTGGCGCGGTACAACTCGCAAAGACCCTCGTAATTAGTCGTCATCTCATAGGCCTTGGGCGCCGCAATCTTGGCCACGGGTTTTCCGTACAATGCACCCTCCAGCAGGTGGAGTCCGGTAGGGGTAAGCTTGTTGGGCATCTCCCATTGCTGTAAGATGTACTGCGCCAAATCCAGGTAGGCCTGGGAACCGGTGCGCGCGTAGAGCATCGCTATGGGCTCGAGGATCGAGGTGGAGGGCAGGCCCTGGTGCAGGGGCCAGCCGGTTTCCGCCAAATTCACCTTGCCCGGCCCCACTTGGCTTCGGAAATAGTCCGCTTCGCGGCGCGCCGCGTCGAGTGCAGTGCGGTCGCCGGTCACGTCATAGTAGGCAAGCAGCCCCAGCAAGACACACTTGCGACCCCATACGTCCCAGCCGCCCAGTTGCACGCTCGGCCGATAAGTGCCGATGTAGCCGTCAGGAGTCTGCGTCTCGAGTAAGCTCCCAACCGCCTTGTCAAGTACAGCACGGTGCTCAGCAGTAGGCTCGTAAGTGTAGCCCATCGCTGCTGAGGTGCACCACTTCCCCCAATACTCCATACGCCAATCGCTGCAGTCCTTCTCCTGCCGGACTCGGAATGGTTGAACGAGCCGGTTAATGTCCTGGGCCATGACGCGGTTCGATATGCACAAGTCCAGCTTGGTGCCGAGCCAACCCTTAATCTGTATGCTCCCCGCCGGAGCGGGACGTAACGCGTCGCTCACAACGGTCTGCGGCGTCTGCGCCGCGGCCATCGTGGCAATAGTGGTCATACTAAGAATTGCGTGCGTCCAAAATGGCACGCTCATCGTTGTGCACTCCATTCCTTCCATCCTCACGTCGGCGTCGATTAGCCTATCAAATGCCGTGCTCCTCGTCAAGCGACTAGCGACTACTCCAGCCCAAGAATCGCGATTGAGCGATATAGCGCGTTCCTGAGATGGTGGAAACGCCTGCGGCCGCGAGCCGTGGTTGGTGAGTGGCAGCTCGCGACTCAGTTCGGGTCAGGATTCAGGGGCCCATGCGTCCTCCGGATAATTTTTTCCCACCAGCAGCGGACACCGCCGCCTGGTAGTTCGACGGCCACGCCTTTTCCGCCTCCTTGCCTCAGGTGCGCAGCGTCGCGCAGCAGACCCGGGCGGATTGCAATAAGAGCCATTTCTCCAGGTCGGCCTTGACCTGCAGCATCCAGCCGCGCGCGTGGCGCACCAGCTTGCCCGCCAGCCGATACACCTTCCAGCGCAGCGTGGCCACCGTCACCGTGCGATAGGACGCCGGCAGCACCCGCCCTTTCAATAGTTGCCCCAAATTGTAGGCTAACACCCCAATGGCAAAATACAGGGCATTGGCCTCCAACTGCCCGCACGGCATCTGCTCCATGCCAAAACCCACCTTCAGTTCCTTATGCCAGTTCTCGCTCTCGCCTCGCTGGTTGTGCTTCCAGACTACCTCGCTCGCCGGCTCTTCCCGGTTGCTGGCCACCGCGTGATAGCAATACCGCTCAGCCTCGAACAAATTGGGCTGCGGATTCGGCCAGCGCAACACCAGCAGCCGGAAGGCCTGTTCGGTCCCCTTCAGGGTGTGCACCGTCTCGGCAATCTCGCGGTCGGTGGCGATGCCCTCTTGCGTCTGGTAGGGTTGCCAAGCCACTTCCGGCAGGTTCTGAATTTCTCCCTTCACGGCGGCGTCCAGATCGGCGGTGATGCTGAAGCTGCGCCCCGGCTGGCTGTAGTAGTTGATCACTTTGGCTTGGTAAGCTGCACTATCGCTGCGGAAATAGATTCGCTTCCCCCTCGGTAGCGCCGCTTCGCAGCTCTGCGCAAACTCCAAGATCCCGGCACTGGGACTCTGATTGCCTTCCCGAAACTGGTGACCCACGCACATCCCGTCCACGTATCCCACCAGCGGCATGTAGCCCTGCACGTGGTTATAGGTCCACGCCGCGTCCTGCTTCTCCGCCTCGATCTCCGTCGCATCCACATCCAGAATCACTTCCGCTTGCTCGAAACAGGACGCCACCAGTTTCCGGCTCACCTGCTGGATCGCTTCCGCCCCCGCCCGCCCTTGCCGACGCAGCCAGTCCCCCACCGTCCCGGCGTCCGGCACCGCTTCCAAACCCAACTCCCCCAGCACCTCCTGCTCGGCCCGCAACTCCCGCAAGTCCTCCAGCCGCCTTCCGCCCGCATGCAGCATCCACACCAGCGCCTGCACAAACTCCCGCGGCTTATATCCTCGTCCCGACTTCGGACCCTCCAGCGCTCGCTCTACCTCCTCCCACACTCCGACCGCTCGCGCCAATTCCTCCAACACCACCAGCCCGCCCAGACTGGTCAGACGCTCCGAACTTCTTTCCATCTTGATAGGCAGAATCAACTGCGGTAGGTTTGCTTCCATCGTTCACCCTCCGGGTGTGGGTCTACGATTTCACACAAAATCTCTATAACACACATCCCGTGAGGGTGAGCGTCTTTTCTGTGGCTTTCCGCTCCTCTCAATCGCGATTCTTGGGTCCAGCGACCTGCGATTCAGACAGTGGGG
>DLMI01000066.1 GCA_002478145.1 Acidobacteria bacterium UBA7540 | reverse complement strand
CACCTTCATCGGAATCAGCAATAGCCACACGCATCTGCACTTGGATCTACAACCTGATTCGACGGTGAGGTAACGAAAACACTCAAGTGGGTCTGTCAAAGACATAATCCCGAGAATCATGCCCGCTTCAACGACGACCCACCTCGAATTGACGCACAGACCGCAGGCCCGAGGACAGGTAAACCTCTGCTTGGGCACGAAAGTAAAAAAGCTGAGGGCTCGCAAGGACGGGGTGGCGGGTTCTGCGCTACATGTGCCGCATCTCGACTAGCTTGACTGCCTTTCAGTTGTTCTCGAGCGAATCAAAAATGAGGTTGGGTGAAATAGTTCCCAAAAGCATCTCATTTCTGCAAGGGAGTAAGCCGGACGTCATCCAGCCAAACCTTCCCCGAAATGAGATTGTCGAACTTCTTGCTTGGCAAGCGGAAAAGCTTAACCGCGATCAATTTGGTCTTTGGCCCGGTCGCGAAATCCAAGAGCAAAGAGGTCCATCCGTCGCTAGTGCCGGTCAAATCGTCAGTTAATTTGTCCAAGGCTGCAACATTGTAAGGATCGGACACTCCCAGGCGAGGGCCGCTGTCGGTTGTAATGTCTTCGGTTTTCATGAAGGCCTGAAGGCGGTAGGATTGGCCGGGTGATACTTTTACGTACTGGTAAACGTGCCCGTACAGCAGGTTCTGCTTACCCGGGAATTGAACCAAGAGGGCGTGACTAGGCGAGTGATAGGTCGAGGTATCCAGACCTGCATAGACACCTTCAACCGAAATGATTCTCCAGTCAAAGCCCATATTCAACAATTCGTCCTCGAAATCGCCATTGGAAAGGAGATTCTTTTCGGATGGCAACGACGAGTATCGAATGAGCCCCTTTTTCTGGAGGTCAGTCCAAACCTGGTACGCCTCGTCCGCCCGTTGAGCCCCGATAAGGCTGTCGATGTAGGGGGAACTCTGGCCGGGAGAGAATGCCTCTCGCCCGGCCACAATTCGTTTCCAGACGGCCTGTGCCTCATTCAAGCGATGCCCGGCGACCAGAAAATTCAAATAACTGAATTCGGTCGTGACTCGCTCAGGAATCAGTTGCTGAAGAATCTTCCCAGCATCGTCGGTAGCCTTCCAAGCCAAGCCAAAGACATTGCTGTCATATTGCGACGTACCGGCAAGCACAACCCTAAAATGCCGGAAAGCTTCGTCGATACTGCCCTGCAACAAGTAGAAATTGGCAATTGGCCATTGATAAGCAGGGAGATCTGGCGCCAGGAGATCCACCTGACGCAGGCAGGCTCCTGCCTCCGCTATTCGGCCCTGGAGCTCCAGCGCGGCCGCCAATTCGAGCCAAGTTTGAGGGTCATAGGAATCAAGATGCGCAGCGCGGCGAAGATGGTCCTCGGCCTTTTCAAGTTGGAGATCAAGGGGGCTGTACTCGTAAATGCCACCCAATCGCATATGGTAGTCGGCATCGCTCGGGTCGAGTTTGACCGCACGCTCGAGGTTGCCCACTGTCGGCCTACTCGCCAGCACATCTGCGAGGTAGGCCTTACCCACCCATCCTATCAGCATCAGGAGCATTGCAGCCTCTACACTGACCAGCAACGCCCGTGCAGGTTTCGTTTTTATGGCAATTTGCATACTCTCCGTCCCACTTGAGTTGGTACGATCCGAATCCTGGCGCAGCTTGGGCAGCCTGACGCGCGCCTCCCCTGGTGTACAAACCCCATCAGGCATCCTCCCGCGAGGGCGCTACAGGGAGGGGAAATCTCTCAGCGCCGTGTCCGGTAAGTGAAAACCTGCTGCTCACGCGGGGTCGCCTCCAATTACTAGAAATTGCGGCTCTATTATACGATAGAAGTTCGGGAAACCAAGCATAGTTGATAGTGGGGTGGGAGTGAGTGCCCCAGATAGAGGTGATTCCCTGCACGGCTTTGCAGGAGTCAGGGAAAAACCACAAGCGGATTTCCCTGCATCCCGAACACCAATACCCTTTTTCTGCGACCCGCCGGAAGCCCTTCCGCAACCGCACTCTCTCGAATCTCTTCCCCTAATATCAGCCTTGCAGATCACTGAACAACTTTGCAGCTTGTTGAAAGGCGCTGCAGCGGAGCAACTGGAGGTGTGTGAAGTTCATTTTAGATTGACATTGTCTTGGCGCGCAGGTAGACTATTTGCTTCAAGGCTTTACGCGCCAATCTCCTCACCGACTTGCTCACAGCGAGGCGCCGAGAGATGCAATCCATATCGAGGCGGAAATGAAGGGTCTTCTGGAACGTGTATTTTGGGGGCTCACAGTTTTTCTGTGGTCCGTGTTTCTCCTTACCTTGCCACAATTGCGCGCGCAGGATGCCCAGGATAAGCCTCCTTCCCAAGATATCCAAGGGATTCAAGATTCCACGGACAACGCGGATACAACAGAGGGAAAGACGCAAGAAAACTCTGACCAGCACTTCGGTGGCCCCATCGGTTCCAATTACATACTGGGACCTGAGGACGTGATCAATATCGAGGTCTTTAACGTTCCTGAATTGTCAAAAATCGTTCGAGTTGCCAACGATGGGATGATCTCCCTCCCCTTAATCGGCCGCGTCCAAGCGGCCGGTTTGACCACGGAGCAGCTCCGGAAAGAGCTGGAGGACAAATGGGGTGAGAATTACCTCCAGGACCCTCAGGTAATGGTTTTTGTTAACCAATTCAAGGCTAAGCCCGTATCTGTCATCGGGGCGGTGGAAAAGCCTGGGCTTTATCCCCTTACTGGCCGGCGCACCCTGATTGAAATGCTCTCGATGGCCGGTGGTTTCGGCAAGCGCGGCACATCGGCAGCGGGACGCACAGTTCTGGTCACGCGCAAGAGTGGCTTTGGGGATTTGCAGCCGGTGGATGGAATGCACATTCGCGGGCCGGACCAAATTGAAATCGACCTCAACAGGCTCCTCTACACGAGGGATCAAAGCCTCAACATTGAGATAAAGCCCCTTGATATTATTTCCGTGAGTAAGGCCGAAGTCGTGTATGTGACAGGAGCGGTCAACAAACCGGGTGGGTTTGTCCTTGAGGACCGCCCCACCATGACGGTCCTTCAGGCAGTTGCTATGGCGCAAGGTCTTACCTTTACTGCGGCGAAGAAATCCGCTCGCATCATAAGAACCAATCAGGATGGATCGAAGAGAGAAGTTCCTGTTGACCTGTCGCAAATTCTAAAAGGCAGGGCGCAAGACACCACGCTTCTCGCTGATGATATTCTCTTCGTTCCCGACAGCACTAAGAAACTGTTGGGCCAACGAAGCACCGATGCAGCGTTTGCAGCTTTCACGGGATGGCTCATTTGGGTACACTGATAGGTGCGACCCAGCTTCGACTTGGTGATTAATGGCAAACGCAGAAGTCCCCACTACCGACCCCGCTCAGAGCTTGGTTCTTTCAGGCCCCCAGAGTTTGCGACAACCTATCGAGGCGTTGGCTGTCTCGGCCGAAGAAGTCCCGCACCTGCTTGATTATTTGCACGTCATTCTCAAGCGGCGGTGGGTGGTTTTATCCTGCCTGTTAATTGTCTTCACGACGGTGGCCATTGGTACGCTCAAGAAGAAGCCTATCTACGAGGGGAAAGTCTTAATCGAGATTAACCCTGAGCAGCCGAACGTTTTGAACTTCCAGGAAGTTCTCCAACTCACTTCCGTGGATATTGAAAGTTACCGGGAGACTCAATACAAGGTTTTGCAAAGCCGAACCCTCGCCGAGCATGTGATCGATGACCTGAAACTGTGCCGCTACCCCGAATTCTACAAGGGGAGCTTGCTGTTCGGCTTGATCCAGGTCGTCCCGGATAAGATTCCAAGTGCCTCAGACCCCGAACCTCCGGACCGCTCGATGGATGCCTACCGCAACACCGTGAGACATTTCATAGACAACATCGACGTGAGTCCGGTTCGACGCAGTAACCTTGTCGAGTTATCCTTTTACTCGGAAAATGCTGAATTGGCGGCGCGCATCGCGAACCAGCTTTCTACGGACTACATCGATCAAAACCTTCAGGTGAAGTGGGATGAGGCCAACAAGGCGTCGGAGTGGCTTTCAGGAAAACTCGTGGGGCTCAAGGCCAAGCTTGAAAAGTCCGATGATGCCTTGCAGTCCTACGCGCGAGCCAACTCCATCATATTTGTTGAAGAGAAGCAGAATCTCGTCAACGAACGGCTCAAGCAGCTTCAGGAAGAATATACGAAAGCCCAAGCCCTGCGTTTTCAAAAGGAATCGCTTTATAACTTGGTGCAGGCCGGCAGGGTTCAGGACCTGCCGGGCGTTCTATCAAATGGTCTGATCCAAAATCTGGCCACCCGCTTGGCAGAACTGGAGCGCGATTACGCCCAACTGACGGCCACAGTGAAACCTGAATACCCTAAAGCCATAGCTTTGAAAAAGCAAATCGATGCGATGCAGGAATCCCTTGACCGTCAGAAGAAGGCCCTGGCCGAAAACATTGTGGATGACTATCGGTCCGCGTTGGCCAACGAGAAGTTTTTGGCTCAAGCCGTGGACGAGCAGAAAAAGGAAGTGAATGATGTTGCTGAGAAATCCATCCAATACAATATCTTGAAGCGCGAGGTGGATGCCAACAAGCAGCTTTACGAAGGCCTCCTGACGCGCATGAAGGAGGCTACGGTCTCGGCCGGACTGACAGCCAGCAACGTTCGGATCGTGGACACCGCTCAGGTACCCAAAGCCCCCGTGAAGCCAAGAGTAGCCCTCAACTTGGCGCTGGGCATCGTTCTAGGTGCTGCCTTTGGCGTCGGGCTGGCTTTCTTGCAGGAATACCTCGACAATACACTCAAAACACCCGATGAAGTGGAGAGGTTGTTGCGCTTGCCATCGCTCGGCCTCCTTCCGGACTATAGCCCCGACGGCACAGGCAAGGGGAGCGATAAGGGACTGGCCACGGTAAAGCACGGTAGCGACGGCGCCATTGCCCCGGCAGTTCAGACCGGACGTGAGGCTGTAGAGGCCTATCGCTCGCTGCGCACTTCGATTCTGCTTTCTGCCCACCCTGTGCCGAAGATGCTTCTGATTACAAGCGCCGTGCCGTCTGAAGGCAAGACTACCATAACGGTCAACCTGGGAGCTATGCTCGCCAGCCTGGGAAGCAAGGTGGTGATTGTTGATTGCGACATGCGGAAGCCTTCCTGCCACCGGTCGACAGGCGTGGAAAACAAACCGGGCTTTGTCCAGTGCCTCACGGGCCACGTTGAGTTGGCCGATGCCATCCTGCCGGTGCCCGGCGTTCCGAACTTAAGCGTGATTCCTTGCGGGCCCATTCCCCCCAATCCGGCAGAAGTTCTTTCCTCGCCCGTCACGCCGGAATTGTTAAACAAGCTGCGGTCGCAGTTTGAATACGTGCTTGTCGATTCTCCACCTTTGCTGACCGTCTCCGACAGCCGAATACTTTCCACTCTTACCGACGCAGTGGTGCTAGTAACAAGGGCCTACGGTACGCCTTACGACGTCGTCCGCCGCGCCCGAGAATTACTTTACCATACCGGCGCCCGCATTCTCGGCGTGGCGTTGAACAGTGTTGACGTGCACAAGCAAGGCGGCTACGGGTATGGCGATGGGTATGGCTTTTACCGCTACGGGTACGGGTATGGGTACGGGCAGGACACCAACGAGGATTCCGCCAGCCAATCTGAATCGTAGGAGTCAGGCGCTACAAGGCTGGGAAGTTGCGACCGGCGGCTGCAAGTCAGGCAAAAGTGCTTCCAACTCGAACCGAACCTCGAGTAATGCCTCTCAGGTTAGCAGAGCAATTCCGACGCTCCTAAACCCAGTCAGCGGGAGAATCTTCAAGACGCCATGAAAGCTAAAGTTGTGATTCTCTGTGGTGGTATGGGAACCCGCCTCCGGGAGGAGACAGAGTACCGCCCCAAGCCGCTTGTTGAGATCGGTGGTAAACCCGTCCTCTGGCACATTATGAAGATCTATGCCCATTACGGGTTTAATGATTTCATACTGTGCTTGGGGTACAAGGGCTCGATGATCAAAGAGTACTTTTTGAATTACCGCCTCATGAACAGCGACTTTACTTTGCGCCTCAACTCTCAAGAGGATCCTGAATTCCACGGCACCGAGATGCGAGATCAGTGGTCAATCACATTTGCGGAGACCGGAGCCGAAGCGATGACCGGCGCCCGGGTTAAGCGCATTGAGCGGTACGTTACCGGAGACCACTTCATGATGACTTACGGTGACGGTGTAACGGACCTCGACATCTGTAAGCTATGGGAATTCCACCTTGGCCACGGGAAGATCGGGACAGTGACTGGCGTTCATCCGCTCGCCCGCTACGGCGAATTATCCGTACAGGGTTCACTGGTGAAGGAATTCAATGAGAAGCCCTTGGATGAGAGTGGATTTATCAGCGGCGGCTTTTTTGTCTTTCGGCGCAAGTTCTTTGATTATCTCTCCGACGACGACAGTTGCGTTCTTGAAGGAGAGCCGCTCGAGCGACTGACACGGGAAGGCCAGTTCGTTGGTTATCTCCATCATGGATTCTGGCACTGCATGGATACCTACCGGGACTTTGTAGCTCTGAATGAAATGTGGAAACAGAACCCCCCGTGGAGAATGTGGGACAAGTGAACGAAGGCTCGAGTTTTTGGAGAGAACGGCGAGTGTTGGTCACCGGGGCGACGGGGATTGTGGGCTCCTGGGTGACCAAGGATCTGTTGGCGCGCGGCGCCTATGTGGTGGCTTTCGTCCTGGATGACGACCCGCAATCGGAGTTCTATCGAAGCGGTGCAGTGCATCAAGTGAATGTCGTCAACGGTCAACTTGAGGACTTCCGGGCCGTTGAACGCGCCATCGTGGCTCACGAAATCGACACGGTGATTCACTTAGGTGCGCAGGCCATTGTGACTGTTGCCTACCGGTCACCCCTGGCAACCCTGGAGACGAATGTCCGGGGCACATGGAATCTGCTGGAGGCCTGTCGCCTGCATCCGGATTTGGTGAAAAGGGTCGTCGTGGCGTCCAGTGACAAGGCTTATGGAGAGCAGGAGCAGCTCCCCTATACAGAAGAAATGCCGCTCGTAGGGCGCCAACCCTACGAGGTTTCGAAGAGTTGCGCCGACCTGATTTCGCAAGCCTATTTCCACACTTATCGCCTGCCTGTGGCCCTGGCGCGTTGCGGCAATATTTATGGCGGTGGCGACCTCAATTGGTCCCGCATTGTGCCGGGCACCATCCGCTCCTTGTTGCGAGGCGAATCGCCGGTCTTGCGCAGCGACGGCAAGTTCATCCGCGATTACATCTACGTGAAAGATGTTTCGAGTGCCTATTTGCGCTTGGCGGAGGGCCTTAGTGGGCCGGAGATCCGAGGGCAGAGCTTTAACTTCAGCCCCGAATCCCAGGTGACGGTGCTCGAGATTGTCAACATGATTCGCCGCCTCGCTCAGCGTGAGCATATTCAGCCCACCATCCTTAACTCAGCGAAGGGTGAGATCCGCAATCAATACCTATCGTCAGCAAAGGCTGAAAGGCTGCTTCACTGGAAGCCTGCTTATGACCTTGAGCGCGGCCTCGCAGAGACGATTAGGTGGTACCAGGACTTTTTCGGAGGGCAGCCGAAGTGACTTGCGCCGAAGCCTCATGCCGTTCCTGCGGCAGCCCCAGGCTTGCGGCCGTCCTTTCCTTGGGCGTGACGCCTCTAGCGAATTCGCTCTTGACGAACGTGGATCTCGCGCGTCCGGAACCTACCTTCCCCCTGGACCTTGCCTTCTGTCCCACTTGCTCGCTTGTCCAGATTACCGAGACGGTTCCTCCTGAAATGCTGTTCCGGGAGTATCTCTACTTCTCTTCGTTTTCCGATGAGATCCAGAGCCACGCCGAGGCCATCTCCCGGCGCTTGATCGATTCACTGCGTCTGGGGGCAGACAGTCTTGTGGTGGAACCCGCCAGCAATGACGGTTATCTTCTGCGTCATTACCGGCGCGCCGGCGTCCCGGTGCTCGGAATCGAGCCCGCGCTTAATGTCGCGCGTGTCGCAGAGCAGAACCACGGGATTCCGACCCTTACGGATTTCTTTGGTGAGCGGCTGGCCGCCAAGCTGGTCAGCGAGGGTACGCGGGCCGATGTGTTCCACGCCAACAACGTGCTAGCGCATGTCGCGGACCTCAACGGCTTCGTCGCCGGCATCCAGGTGCTTCTGAAGGACCAGGGACTCGCCGTTATTGAAGTGCCGAATGTGAAGGAAATGATCGATCGCTGCGAGTTCGACACAATCTACCACGAACACTTGTGCTACTTCTCGGTAACCGCACTGCAGAACCTCTTCCGGCGGCATCAACTGGAGATTCAAGACGTGGAGAGGCTGCCCATCCACGGCGGCTCAATTCGATTGTTTCTTAGACACCGCGATGCCGTTGATCCAACGCCCGCCGTGTCGCAACTGCTCGATCAGGAAGCTTCCTGGGGCGTCAACAAGTTTGGCTTTTACAGCGGTTTCGCGGATCGTGTCGAGCAGGTCAAGGGCTCGCTTTGCCGTCTTCTCACGGATTTGAAGGGCAAGGGGGCCCGAGTGGCCGCATACGGCGCAGCCGCCAAGGGCAGCACGCTCCTGAATTACTGCGGCATTGGTCGGGAATGGTTGGATTTCGTGGTCGATCGAAGTCCGTACAAGCAGGGGCGATACATGCCTGGCGTCCATCTTCCCATCTATCCGCCACAGAAGCTCCTGGAGGCAATGCCGGATTACACGCTTCTGCTGACCTGGAACTTCGCTGACGAGATTCTCGCACAACAGGCCGAGTACCGGCAGCGGGGTGGCCATTTCATCATCCCGATTCCGGAAGTCCGCATCGTCTAGAGTGGAGAGCGGAGCCGTAGCTGCCGGCCGGAAGCTTTCAGTAAGGGGGCTACCATGATTGAGGGAGTACGGGTTGTGCCATTAAAGCGTATCCCCGATGAGCGCGGGACCATTTTTCATATGTTGAAGTGCACGGATGCACACTTCCGGCAGTTCGGAGAGATTTACTTTACCACGATTTATCGTGGGGTCATCAAAGGCTGGCACAAACATCGGGAGATGACCCTGAACTACGCTTGCATCGAGGGTCGAATCAAGCTCGTCCTGTATGATGATCGAGCGAACTCCCCGACCCGAAATGAGCTTATGGAGGTTTTTCTGGGGCCGGATAATTATTCCCTGGTCGTCATTCCTCCAGAAGTTTGGAATGGTATGAAGGGGATGAGTGCACCGTATGCTATCGTGGCGAACTGCGCTACGCACCCTCACGACCTTTCCAGGACCACACGTCTCGACCCGTTCAGTGACAGCATTCCCTACAAGTGGGAAGTCAAAAACTTTTAGCCGGATGGTCCGATGAGGGTTCTCATTACTGGAGCAGGTGGATTCATCGGATCCCAAGTGGTCCGAAAAGTCCTCCAGGACGGGCATACCGTTGTAGCTGTGCTCAGGCCGGGAGAATCTCCTGCGCGCCTAATCGACTGCCTGGATTCCGTTTCTCTGGTTCATTGCGATTTGAGTGATGGCGACGCTGTGCAAAGGTTGGTCAGCGGGACTCGACCTGAAAACGCCATACACCTCGCTTGGTATGTGGAGCCGGGCAAGTACTGGCAGGCAAGTGAGAATCTGGATTGTGTGAGGATGAGTCTTTCCTTAGCGCGAGCGCTTAGAGAGGCAGGCTGTTCCCGAGTCGTGGGCGCCGGAACTTGTGCAGAATATGACTGGGATTATGGATTCTTCTCGGAGATGGTGACGCCCTTGAAGCCCCGTTCCTTGTATGGCATATGCAAGAATGCGACGCGGGAGATCCTGCAAGCTTTTTGCGCCCAGGCGGGAATGGGTTTTGCCTGGACGCGCTTCTTCTACCTCTACGGGCCCACGGAGGCTAAAGAGCGATTGATTCCCTACGTGGTTCTGACCTTGCTAAAAGGGGAGGTAGCCAAATGCACCAGTGGGGAACAGATCCGAGATTTCCTCCATGTGGAGGACGCGGCATCTGCGGTGTGGGCGGTAGCGAAAAGTGACCTTTCCGGTCCGGTGAATATCGGCTCGGGGCAACCGACAAAGGTGCGGACGATTGTTCAAACCATTGCGCAACATCTGCAAAGGGAAGAGAATCTTGTACTTGGAGCTTTGCCCACCGATCCTCAGGAACCGCTGGTGTTGTTGGCGGACGTTCGAAGGCTGGCAAGTGTGGTCGGGTGGAAGCCTTCCCTAACCCTCAAGGAGGGGGTGGCAAAGACATGTGAATGGTGGAGGTCAACGATACACGGGACATGATAAAGCGCCTTTGCCCACTTTGTGCGAGCCCTTCCCCACAGGTCTTCTTCCAACGCAGGAACGTGCCTGTCCACCAGAACGTGGTGTGTGCGAGCGCTGAGGAGGCACGCCAGTTTACTCGTGGGGACCTCCTGCTGGCCTTCTGTAGAACGTGCGGTTTTGTCTTTAACGCAGCATTCGACCCCAACAGCCTCCGATACTCTGCTGCCTATGAAAACACCCAGAGCTGCTCTCCCTACTTCAAGCATTACCTCACAGAGCTGGGGGAGTCTCTCCTTACCAAATACCGTCTTCACGATAAGGTGGTTATTGAAGTGGGCTGCGGGAAGGGGGAATTCCTCCGACTGCTTTGCAAAGACGGAAGAAACCGAGGCATTGGATTCGATCCCAGCTACGTCGGCCCTGACACCGCTGAGCAAGGGGCAGTGCGCTTTATCCGTGCATTTTATGATTCACAGCACGCCCAATTTGCCCCTGATTTCGTCTGTTGCCGTCATGTCATCGAGCATGTGCAATCCCCTTTGGAAATGCTCCATGCGGTTCGACAAGCAATCGGGAACGGGATGGACTCATTTGTATACTTTGAGACTCCAGCGCTACCCTGGATCCTCGATACGGTGACATTCTGGGATTTCTTTTATGAGCATTGCTCATATCTCACGGCAGAGAATCTTACCTGGGCATTCGAACAGACGGGATTTCAGGTCCTCGAGACGCACTTGGCCTTCGACGAGCAATACCTGTGCATAGAAGCAAAGCCTGCTTTGGCCAACAGAACCGCCGAACCAGCAATACCACGGTGTGTTCCTGATCTGTGGTCAAAGATCAAATCCTTCCTAGCGCGACTGAAGGAACGAATGCAAGCGTGCGAAGAAAAAATCGACGCTTTCGACAGAGCAGGGGGCTGCGCGATATGGGGGGCGGCAGCTAAAGGAACAACCTTAGTGAACACGATTGACCTCGAGAATCGTCGCATTCGGGTCCTCATCGATATTAATCCCGCCAAGCACGGGAAATATGTTCCCGGCACTGGGCATCAGATCGTGTCACCCAGCTACCTCCGGGAGCAAAGCAGTCGCATCGCGGGGGTCGTAAACATGAACCCCAATTACCTGGAAGAGAACCGATCGATACTATCGCAAATGTCGCTTGAAATCCCCATCGTCCAGTTGTAGGGTGCTGGTGTCATTTGCGAAAAATGGGCGTTGCAAGTCGCAGTCATTCCCGTCCCGCCATAGCGGGACGGGAATGACTGGCGTTTCGAAAGGGATACCATCCCAGATGACACCAACACGCGTTGTAAAGGAGGCTCGTTGAAGAGAATTCGCAACCTGATAGTTGATATGGTGAGCCAGACTCTATCCGTCACGTACGCTGACAATGAATTATCCACTTTCCCTCTTTATACCGCCGAAGCATTCCAAGCTATTTCCCGATTGTGGATAAAGACGGGCTGGGCCGCGAAATACTCTTATAACTTCTCCTGGATGGGGCGCCCCGTCATTCAATTGCCTGAGGACTTGCTCATAGTGCAGGAACTGATCCATAAGGTTCAGCCGCATGTCATCATCGAAACAGGTATTGCGCACGGTGGATCCAGCGTGTTCTATGCGAGTGTATTTGAAATTTTGGGACGGGGTCGTGTGATATCCATCGACATTGAAATCAGGCCGCATAACCGTAAGGCAATCGAAGCGCACCCGCTCAAGAAGCGGATAACCTTGATCGAGCGAAGCTCCATTGCGCCCGAAACGCTCGAGGAGGTCCGGAACCTGATTTCTCCGAATGAAGAGGTGATGGTCGTTCTGGATTCAAACCACACCAGAGAGCATGTCCGGAAAGAACTTGAGCTTTACGGTCCGCTCGTGACTTCCGGGAGCTATATCGTGGCCGCCGACGGCATCATGGAGGACCTCGACGATGTGCCGGGTGGGAAGGCAGAATGGACGCGAGATAACCCCAGGGCCGCGGTCCACGAATTTCTGGCTTCACATCCTGAATTTGAAATTGACCCGGAACCTACCCGTTCAGGGGTCACCTATTGGCCGGATGCGTACTTACGCCGCAAATGACCGCTTCGGCTTCTCTCTCTGTCAGCTCGGATTATTTGTGAAAGCGGCCACGCTGCATAGAGAGGGGTACGGGTTTAAGAGCCTTTAACACAGAGTCCCCAGAGCCACTTCCATGAGATCGTTGGGGGCTTCAGGACGAAGAACACGGAGGGGAAGAGCGGGGGACAGTTCGCGGGCACTCCGTGTTCTCCGTGAGTTCTTCTTTGTGCCCTCCGTGTTAAAATCTCTTTCCTCAATGACCGAGCGGGAGCGGTTGAACAAGATCACGGAGTCCCATGTCAAGGCTTTCAAAGAACATTCTTTACAACCTGTTTGGCCAGGGGCTGCTTGTCATCCTAGGGTTCGTAGCGGTGAAGTTCATTTTCAAGCAGTTGGGCCAGGACGCGCTCGGGATTATCTATTTCACCCTCACGCTGAACGCCCTGCTCACCGCGATTCTGGCTCTGGGAATAAACGAAACCACCGTCCGCGAAGTCGCGGCCTTTCACGAAGAAGATCCAACTTACGTAAAGCATCTGCTTCAAACCGCCTCACTCTTCTATTGGAGCCTCTACGTCCTGGCCGCCATGGCGCTTTACGCGTCTGCGCCCTGGCTTGTCACCAAGTGGATCCACCTGGGTACTCTCAGTCCTTTCACCGCCTCCCGGATTCTGCGTGTGCTCGGAATCTCCTCGCTCCTCGCGCTGCCTCGCTCCTTCTATGCCAGCATTCTGCGGGGTATTCAGCGCATGGAATTCACCAACCTCATTGATGTAGGGACCAGTGCCTTACAGCAGTTCGGCACCATTTTTGTCCTCTCCCTGGGCGGCGGCTTGAATCAGGTTATCCTCTGGATGGCCGGTTGTTACCTCTTAGGCCCTGTCATTTACTTGAGGGTGTGCGCTCACTTTTTCGGCGCCAAGGCATTTATTCCCTGGGTTTGGACTTCGGCGATCCACCGGAATGCCGGATATACGTTCAAGTTGGCAGGGATCACAGTCCTTTCTATCATTCACACGCAATCAGACAAAGCCATAGTGAGTAAGCTTCTGTCCCTCGGCGTTTTCGGATACTACAGCATGGCCTACAACGCCGTGTCGCGGGGGATGCTGGTGTCAGCCTCGGTTTCCCAGGCCGTCTTCCCTTCTTTTTCCGCTTTGTACAAGCAGGGCGACCGTGCTGGACTCATGCGGCAGTATAAAAACTTACAGGATCTTCTCTGCTATGCGATCATACCCATGTTCGCGGCCATTCCCTTTGCCGCCCGTCCTCTCTTCACTTTCGTGCTGAATGCGGAAGCTGCGCGAATGCTGCTTTGGCCGGTCACATTCTTGTGTATTGGTTTCTGCATGAATGGAACATTAACTATCCCCTATGTCTTTTCCCTGGCGGTGGGTAAGCCTGAAATCGCGGCCCGCTCAAACTACTATGCGCTGTTCGTGGTGTTGCCCGTGACCACCTTGCTCGTGTACAAATTCGGGATCGCCGGGGCCGGACTCTCTTGGGTCTTCTACCACGTTTTCGCCTACGCATATATGATGCCGCGCACCTGTACTGAATGCCTGGGTATACCTGTATGGAAATGGTTCCTCCATGTATTCAAGGTGTTTGTCCTGGCAGCCTTGACCTACGGTGGTGCCTGGGCTATTATTATGTCCCTGGGGTTTCTTTCGATTCTGTCGCTCGCCTTGGCCTACGCCTTTGCTTCCATTGCGTTTGCGGCGGCAGCTTATCGACTGATTGGTGATGAGTTACGCGAAACGTTGCGCCGGCTGGCTTTCCTGAAGCCGACGCCAGCGGGCGCTTCCCCGATCGTTTAGATGGAGGGGGCGTTTCTCTGCCTTAGTACCGGAGGTCAGTGTAATGCCAAGGGTTTCCATCGTAATGCCAACGCGCAACCGCGCTCACCTCTTGAAGGTCGCGCTGCAAAGCGCCTTACGCCAAACCTTTCAGGACCTTGAGATTCTGGTCAGCGACAACTACTGTGGGAATGAAGAAACCAGAAAGGTCTACGAATCATTTCAGGACCCCAGACTCCGATATGTGAGAACCGATCGTCTTCTGGCCATGCCCGATAGTTGGGAGTTTGCGCTTTCCCACGCCCAAGGGGAATACGTCACATTCTTGACTGACGATTCGTACTTGCTGTGTTATGCGGTTGAAAAGGCACTCGCAGCTCTGGACGAGTTCAAGACGGAACTCGTGGCGTGGGATACCTGCGCTTATGTTTCCTCCGATTGGGTGTTCCCGATGCCGCGCAACGTCCTGTACGTTCGTAAGCCCCAGGCCAAGCCCCATCTGTTCTCCAGCCGGGATGTGCTGCAGCAGCTTTACGAATGGCAAGTCTCCGTTCATGCACCCAAGTTCCTGAATTCGCTTTGCTGTCAACAATTAATCGCACGAGTGCTCCGGATCCAGAAGCGGATGTTTCTCCCGCCTGCTCCTGACTACAGCGCGGCGGTGAGTTTGCTTGTCAACACCGACAAGTATGTGTTCGTGGGGGGGCCCCTTATGATTGACGGGGTGACTCCTTGGTCCATCGGAGTCGCGGGAGGAATTAATGATGGAGACGCCTTCAAAGAATTCCTCAAAGAGTTCGAGGAAACGGAAAGCTTTCGGCGGTTAGTTGACTTGGATCTTACAACGGCACTGGTTTGCGTGGCTCAGAGTATTGAGAATGTTAGGAGGGCTTTTTACCCTGAGCAGATACCCTTTCAGCTCAACAAGCGGAACTTGCTCTGTCAGAGTATCGAAACTGTGGCGACGTACGAGAGGAACGGGGTTGATACCCGCGCAGCCTGGGCGATTATAGATGACTACATTGGGCGGCAAGATGAGGATATCAAACGCGCGGCAGCCATACTGAAGAGGCGCTCAAAATTGCACTCTAAACTGCTAACCCCTGTCAAGCGGATGATCCGCCAGATGCCGGGCGCGCAATATTTGGAACGTTTAAGTCGTCGGTTAAAGGGTGACTATGTTTTCCATGGAGCTCGTTATGGCTTCCAGAACTTGCAGCAGTGCGGAGAGATGGCTCCTCAACTCATAGCGAGTGTTGCGGACAGGGCATCGTCTTTGGCATCCTGACCCACCTTGCCATACATATTCCGAACGACGCGCTCGATTACCGGCGACGGCGCGTGGGTTATGAGCAGAAGGTGGGACTTGACCCAATCATTTACTCTGCTACCAAGCTTCCCTTCCCGGACGGCTCCTTCGAGGGAGTTATTGCTTCCGACGTTTTGGAACACATACCGCCAACCGATAGACAGGAATACTTGGAGTATCACAGAAGCCTCCGCCGCGTTCCACCGGACTGGCTTGTAGAGCACACGCAGCATCTGTTTCCGAGTGCAGATTTATTTACAGAATTCCAGGATAAATGGATGATCGAGAGTGTTGGGAACGAAAGCCTTCGATTTCATGATTGGACGAATCGCATGGAGATGTCCCGCATCCGGTATTACTTCTTCAGATTATTGTTGGTACTCGTACCGGGTCTCTTCGAGCGCGCACTTCGAGCCTTCGGTCGTGAGCCGTTCTACCGAAGGATCTTCGTGCTAACCCCGCGGCCCGACCAGGGAGCGCCCCCAGGATGTCCATAGGCAAACTGACCATCATTATCCCCACCTACAACCGCAAAGACATCTTGCGGAAGAGTCTCGCGGCTTATCGTTCTCAGTCGGCGGCAGAGGAGATTCTCGAGATCCTCGTCGTTGATGACGGCTCAACCGATGGGACCGACTCCGTCGTAGCCCAAAGCAATGAAGGGTCTCCAATTCCGATTCGGTACATTCACCAGGAGAACCGCGGACAGGCGTCAGCACGCAATCACGGAATTCGTGAAGCGCGAGGCGAGATTGTCCTTTTCGAAGACGACGATATTATTCCCGCAGGCAACCTTGTGTCTGAACACCTTGGTTGGCATAGGAACTATCCCGAAGCTTCTGTGGGTGTCTTAGGTCATGTGACTTGGTCGCCGGAAGTGCATCCTACTCCTTTCATGAAGTGGCTGGGCCTTGCCGGGCCCTTCGATTACCACAGTCTTTCCCGAGGAATGGAAGTGGATTTTCGCCATTTTTATTCCGGCAATATAAGTCTGAAAGTAGAATTCCTCCGCGAAAACGGAATATTTGATGAGGACTTTCGAACTTACGGTTATGAAGACATGGAGCTCGGTTATCGCTTGATAAGAAGAGGATTGCGCTTACTCTACAATCCGAATGCGGTTGGATACCATTATAAATACATTTCGTTTGCGGACCTCTCCTTCCGGGCACGCTCCGAGGTCGCGTCAGTACGGCTTTTCCAAACCAAAGAGGCCGGGGCGTACTTTGCTGAAATCAGAGCGCGTCGCCACCGCTCAGTGAAGTACCGAATGCTGAAACTCTTGGCAAGATGGCTGACTCCTGCCCTGACTCCACTCAGACCCTTACTGGACACGCAAATCCCTCTGCCGTGGATTGTCTATCGCGCCTTGTACCATTACTATTTTGGGTCGAAGGCCAAGCCCGTTGTAGCTGTGAATGGGAATTCCGAGAAAGGCTAGGTAGCGGTCCGCTCACAACAGCCTGGTTTGTATTGCCCTATCAGTTTGTCGAAGCATTCCGGGGGCAGGGTGAAGATTGTGGGTTCTCAGGCGGGCCATCTATTGTGCCCCTTCCCCACTTCACTGCCGGAGCCGTGCCCGCTGAGGTGGAAAGATGGCGAATCTAAATGATTTGAAGGTAAGTGCGGTATGAGGATTGGAATTGATGTCAGGCCTTTGTCGCGCCCTTTCACGGGCATAGCTCGCTACGTTTCCAGCATCCTCGGCGAACTGGCGAAAATCGATACGAAGAACTCTTACTACCTTTACTCCGACCGCGATTTCCCCTGGGAGTTTGGGATTCCCCGATGGCGCAAGCGGGTGGCCGCGTGGCCCCGGTGGCTGCCCGGCAGCTTGTGGGTCCAGACGGCAGGCCAGCGAATGATTCTCCAGGACAACCTGGACACATTCTGGGGCCCAGCCCACACATTGCCCCTAAGGCTTCCCGCGAACATCCGTAAGGTCCTGACGATGCACGATGTGGTCTGGCTTCGATATCCCGAGACGATGAGTTTTTACAACCGCCAGGTAACCAGACTGCTTGCGGAAAAGTCAGTCCGTCAGGCGGATCAAGTAGTCGCTGACTCCACGGCCACTGCTGCCGATGTGCAAGCCCTTTTGCGCGTTCCGGCTTCGAGGATTGTGGTCATTTATAGCGGCGTTTCCGGGCACTACCACCCGCATGACCATCATAGGGCGGTCCTATACATCGCACAAAGATTCGAGGCTCAGCAGGATTATATTTGCAGCGTTGGCACCATCGAGCCGCGAAAAAATTTGCTCACGCTGATTGAGGCTTTTGGAATGCTGCGCAATAGGCGTCAATTTCAGGGGCAATTGCTCATCGCGGGAGGGCAGGGGTGGGGTAAGACCAACATCCGCCGCGCCATGTTAAAATGGGGCTTGGGCGAGAAGGATGTAAAGCTCCTCGGCTATGTTTCCGAGGAAGAGATGCCCATGCTTTATTCGGGAGCCAAAGCCTTTGTTTTCCCCTCGTTGTATGAGGGTTTTGGCCTTCCTCTCGTTGAGGCAATGGCCTGTGGAGTGGCTATCGTGGCCTCGAATACATCTTCGATCCCGGAAGTTGTTGAGGATGCTGCCTTGCTGGTCTCACCGTATGACAGTGAGGCAATGGCCGCAGGAATTCTGCGACTATTCAATGACACCCAACTTCGTGCGGCGCTGATTGAGAGAGGACTGAGACGAGCCCAAGGCTTCACCTGGGAAGCCACGGCGAGGAGAGTTCTTCATACTTTAACCGGGGTGGCTCCTTGACGCAAAAGTAAGAGATAATGTCACGTTCTAACTTTGTGCGCTGCGGAGGATATGGGAGGGAACATAGGCGAGATGCTGACGCTTGACTTGATTATGCTGGTGGGTTGCACGGGGTGGGCGCTGTGGCAATACAGGCGCACCAAGATACTGCTTACCCCCAGCAATGCCTTCCTGGTCAGTGCCCTCATCCTGCCGGTGTTCGTCGCCTATCCCTTGGCCCTGAGTCCGGAGTCCCTCGCAGCCATCGGACAGTCCCGCCGCGCGTTGTCTATGCAATGGGCGGCAGACGAGCTCCTCGGAGTGATATGCGTGGGAACAATCTGCGTGATGCTGGCGCATTGGGCTGCCCCGCGCCTGTTCCCGCGTCTCGCCGGAAAGCGGCGCGAGCTGCCCCGCTCGCCGCGTGTTTCCCTGCACCAACTCACCCTGGGAGCTTGCGCCGTCTGCCTGATCGGAGTCGCCAGCGTGTGGCTCTTCTTTATCAGAGAATGGCAAATTCCTCTCCTGAGCTCAGCACCGCATTCCCGCGAACTTCTCGAAATGAACCATCCCCTGCGATACATTTACACCGGCGGTTTTACCATGGCTAATACTGGGGCTGCGTTTCTGATGGGCGGCTTGTCCCTCGGGAAGATACGGGCATACAGGCCCCTGTGCTTCTTTGCAATTACGGCGCTCACAATTACGAATCTTTGTACGGCATCTCGGGGCAATTTGCTCGCCCCGTTCGTTTCCGCTGGGCTGATCTACTTCTCCCTAAAGAATACTAAGCTGACCCCGTTTCGCGCGCTGATCTTGGCTGTTCTCCTGCTCTGCAGCGCCAGCACTCTCCAGCTTATCCGCAGCCACTCGGGCCTCTCATTGGAGGGCTTATGGGACGAGGTAATTCACGGGAACACCTTCTTCGCCAATTTCCGCGATTCCAGCTATGTGCTGATGGGCTTCGAGGCGAATCGCTATCCCCTGTTTTACGGCAAGACAATTCTCGCCGGCCTGCTGGGATTCGTACCCAGCAGCCTTCTTCCCTTCCGCCAGCAATACGCGTGGGGCTCCGTGACTCTGGGCATCGTAAACATCACCAACCCATTGCACTTCGGACTGGGCCAAGTGTTGTTTGCCGACTGGTATGTCAACTTCGGGACTGCGGGTGTAGTGGTTGAAGGATTGGTGATCGGTGGTTTGCTGAAATGGCTTGACGTTCGATTGCTTGACATAAGGCGCCGGCCAAAGGGCGCGGTGTCCGATCAGTATTTCCAACTGTTCGGGCTCTGGTTCCGTGTCGGAATATTGGGAAGCCTGTGCGCCAGCGCCAATGTGATGCTCATGTACCCGCAGTTGCTGGGATACATGTTGATTCTGGCTGTCGCCTATGGTGCGCGCCGGATCTTCGGCGTGCGCTCCGGGGTTGGAGGAGGCATGTTGCGGCAGGCGGGCATGAGCGCAATTCCGGAGCATCCACGCATTTAGCGGGGCCGTAAGTTTCGGCATGGAGACAGAATGGGATTGTACCCCTTGAAGATAGCTCTCTTTCTTTCACTGTTGGTAACGACGCTCTGCAATATTCCTTGTCAATTATCGGGTTCTCCCGCGCAATCCGATCCGGCGGGCAAGGCAGCCCACGCCGCCCTGGAGGCTGCCTGCACGGGCGACCGCAAGGTGTATTGGGCAAGCGACTTTGAGGGAAGGGACATGGCGGAAAGGATTAACCACGCCATTGCCGCTGCCGCGCCAGGATCCACGGTCATGGCTCCTGGTGGATCATTCCTTCATTCCTCGCCAATAAGGATCGACAAGACGATTCGTCTCGAGGGAGCCGGAAGCGCCCAAACCACGTTCGTGTCTACCGGCTTGGCAAGCGACCAGATCGAAATTGTAAAGGGCGGCGACTACTCCACCGTTGCCAATTTGGGCTTGTACACTCAAGGCGACTTGGCCCCCACGGGCGGGGCGGGAATCACCGTAAGCGCCAGTTTCGTCCATGTTTCGAATGTGCGCATCTGGAACCAATATAACGGCATTGTGTTTAATGGGCCGCAAAACCTCTATATCGATGACTGCGACATCCGATGCCTTGCCAACGACCTCTGGCAGACGGGCGGGGTGAACCTTGCTGTCCGCGATACGAAACTATACGGAAGCAGCGGCCCAAGCACCGGCTTGCACCTTACCAATGGAGCTGGGATCTGGCTGACCGATGTGGAGATTTGGGGAAACGCGCGGGGTATCGTCATCGATCCTGGACAGCATGAGGGTGTCGGCCAGGTGTTCGCGAAGGGTGTCGTAGTGGACACCTCACATCAGCAGGATGGGATCCTCATGGGTGGCAGCGGAGCAGTTTTTCATATTGACTTCGCCGAATCATGGGTGGCCGGTTCAGAGAAAGGATATGGTATCAACCTTAATAACAGCCATACCAACGGTTTTACATGGTCCGGCGGCTTTATCCGAGAGAACCACCTCAGTGGGGTCTTTATTCAAGCAGGAGAAAACATTCAAATTTTGGGTACGCAAATATCTGCTAATGGCCACAACAATACAACGGGACATGATACTTATGGTGTGAGTGTTGCCCCTGGCGTAAGTCATTTTATGATTGCCGATTGTCTTATTGGGAGAACTGGTTTCGACGAGGAGGGGGGGGGCACGATGCGGCAAAGCGTTGGCATCTATATTGCACCCGGTGACAGCGACTTCTTTGAGGTGATAAACAACATGGACGCCGGAAACACGGAGGGACTTCTTGTCGACAATTCCCGGGGGAAGCGCAAGGTCATACAGGGAAACTTGGGAAAAGTGGCGGGTGAATAAATACTTCCTTCGAGTGCTGCGCGTGGGCGCTTCACCCGCGCGCAGCCGGTTCATCAGTACGCAGGGCTCATGAGGGACCGCCTAAGACACTACGCCTTTCGAACAAGAAAAGCGCCACGACGAAACCTTCTTGCAATCTGGCTGGCACTCCCCCTCCCCCCCAAGCGACGGACATGGGGATTCCAATTCCCATCGGAAGCAGACGAAGATCCCTGAGAAGAGGAGACCTGATGGGGAGGGTTATCACGATTGACGCCAGGATGCTGGGATTTTCGGGAATCGGGACGTACCTGAAGAATCTGCTCGAGAACTATGCGCGGATGGAGTGTGATTTCTCGTTCCGTCTAGCCTGTCCGCGCCAGGAGTCCGTTCGCGAGTTTGGCTCCGACCGCTTTACCTGGGTGCGTGCGGATGCTCCCATTTACGGTCTGCGGGAGCAGTGGCAGATTCCTCGAGTGGCAAAGGGATCGGACCTGTTGCACTGCCTTCATTACAACGTCCCATGCTTCTATCGTGGAAGGCTACTGGTGACGATCCACGATCTCACTCACATCATGGATCGGACCTTCCGCAGAACGCTTCCGTCGCTCGTCTATGCGCGGCCGATGTTGGCCATGGCAAGCCGGAAGGCCGATCACATTGTTACCGTTTCCGAATTCACGAAGCGCCAGATTGTGGAGAGGCTCAGGATCGCTCCCGAGAAAGTCACAGTGATCTACCACGGGGTCAGTTCTCACTTCCGCGTATGCAATCATGAGGAGGCATTCCAAGCGGCTTCCTCAGCGCTTCAGTTGCGGCGTCCCTATCTCCTGTATGTCGGGGTGCTTAAGCCCCACAAGAACATTCCCACACTGATCCGGGCGTTTGCGCTACTGCGTGGACGAAGAAAAGCCCAGCAGCAGTTGCTAATCGTTGGCGATGATCCCAAGTGGAAGAAAGGACTCGTCAGCCTTTGTTCCCAGCTTGGAATCGCCGGCCATGTTTCCTTTTTTCCCCGCGTGGCCCACGCGATCTTGCCGCAGGTGTACGCGGGCGCGGATTTGATGGTGATGCCCTCGTTCATCGAGGGTTTCGGTCTGCCGGTCTTGGAAGCGATGGCTTGTGGCACACCGGTTGTCTGCTCGCGCGCTGCCTCCCTGCCGGAGGTGGCTGGGAATGCAGCCGAGTACTTTGAACCGACGAGTGTGGAAAACCTTGCTGCCGCTATGGAGGCAGTCTTGAGTTCCACTGAACGGCAGGCTGAGCTACGCCGAAAAGGACCAGAGAGGGCAAAGCTCTTTTCCTGGGAGGAATGTGCCCGACGCACGCTCGAAGTCTACCGCAAAGTGCTGCAAAAATAATCGATTCGGAAGAGCAAGCTAGGGCTTAGAATTCCGAGACGCTTGTCCAGGTTTATGAATGAGTGATGTCGAAGAGACAGGTTAAGGGGGCTCCATGAATCAGGCAGGTAGAGATGACCCACTGCCGGACCATCTCTCAAAGTTGCGCATAGCCCTGGTTCACTATTGGTGGGTGAATAGGCGTGGTGGAGAGCGCGTCCTTGAAGTTCTTGCGGACATGTTTCCCCAGGCCGATATTTTCACTTTGGTTCTCGACCCCAAAGCTCTTCCGCCATCGCTGAGGTCACGTAAAATCACCACGTCGTTTCTGCAAAAGATCCCGGGGATCAGGCGCCACTACAAAAAATTCCTACTTCTCTTCCCTCTCGCGCTGGAGCAGTTCAAGTTGGACGAGTACGACTTGGTGATCAGTTCCGAGTCAGGACCGGCGAAAGGAGTTCTGACTCGTCCGCATGCCTGCCACATTTGCTATTGTCACACGCCAATGCGTTACGTCTGGGATATGTATCACCAGTATCGTTCGACTGCACCGGGAGGCGCCCTGGGGCGCGCTTTCTACTCCATCGTGGCCAACTACGTCCGACAGTGGGACTACGTGGCGTCGGCGAGAGTCGATTACTACGTGGCGAGTTCCCATAACGCCGCCTCCAGGATCGCCAAGTACTACCGTCGAGAAGCTGAAGTAATTCATCCCCCGGTGAATGTCAGCTCTTTTTCGATCGGAACCATCGCGGAGGATTTCTATCTCGTAGTGAGTCCCTTAGTTGCTTACAAGCGGGTTGATCTTGCAATCGGCGCTTGCAACGCAATGAAACGCCGGCTGATAGTGATCGGTCAAGGAGAAGCGATGCGAGCCCTCCAGCAAACGGCGGGACCCACCATCACTTTCCTCGGTTACCAGCCCGACGACGTGGTTCGCGAGCACTACCAGCGGTGCAGAGCCTTCATCTTCCCAAGTGAGGAGGACATAGGGCTGACTCCCATCGAAGCACAAGCATGCGGACGCCCTGTGATTGCGTTTGGCCGGGGGGGAGCATTGGAAACAGTGATAGGTGGTTTGCCTACAAGTTCTTTTGCTCCCGAGTCTTCAACGGGGGTATTCTTTGCCGAACAATCTGCCGAGTCCCTGGCCGATGCGATTCGATTCTTCGAGTCTATCGAGACACACTTCTCGCCCGCCTTCATTCGTCGGAATGCGGAACGCTTCGACGTGTCACGTTTCAAGTCTGAAATGGGTGCATTCATTAACCTTAAAATGCTAAAATTCGGGACTAGGCAGCTAGAAGAAGAGTGAAAGAAGTCATGGAAGGGCAGAAGCCAGGAGCCAGGAGTCAGAAGACAGAATAGGGAGAAAGCGGAAGGCAATCGGCAGTGGTCACGCGGTGGCGGGTTGCACTTCTCAAGACCCGCTGCCCCCCCTTACTTGTCACCAGATATCTGGGGACCTTAATTCTGAATCCTGACTTCTGACTGCGAACTCCTTCGGTCCGAAGCACTGCCAAGAGGGGGGAATGGATGAGAAAGACGACGCTGATCACAGGAATAACCGGGCAAGACGGATCCTACCTGGCTGAATTTCTGCTTTCAAAAAGTTATCGCGTTTGCGGCTTGGTCCGGCGAAGCAGCACAGTGAATTTCGAGCGGCTATACCATCTGCAAGACAGAATCGAGCTGATACCGGGAGACCTGCTTGACCAGAACTCACTGATCAGCGCTCTTCAACACGCCGAACCCCAGGAGGTCTATAATCTGGCCTCCCAATCCTTCGTCCCCACTTCCTGGAACCAGCCGGTGCTGACGGGCGAGTTCACAGCACTCGGGGTGACCCGCATGCTCGAGGCCGTCCGATTGGTGAATCCAAAGATACGATTCTACCAGGCTTCCTCCAGCGAAATGTTCGGGATGGTGCGTGAGAGCCCGCAAAATGAACAGACAGCCTTTTATCCACGCAGCCCGTATGGCGTGGCCAAGCTCTACGGCCATTGGATTACCGTTAATTATCGTGAGAGCTACGATCTTTTCACGTGCTCGGGAATTCTGTTCAATCACGAGTCGCCGCGGCGCGGATTGGAATTCGTGACCCGGAAAGTGAGTTACGGAGCAGCGCGGGTCAAGCTTGGTCTGCAATCAAAGCTCAAGATGGGAAACCTTGACGCCGAACGCGACTGGGGATTTGCCGGTGACTACGTGCAAGCCATGTGGCAGATGTTGCAGCAGGAAAAACCACAAGACTACGTGGTGGCAACCGGAGTTGCTCACTCCGTGCGGCAGCTCTTGGAAATGGCATTCGGACACCTGGGCATGGATTATCGAGATTACGTGGAAACAGACCCCGCTTTCTTGCGGCCTGCTGAGGTCTATCACTTGCTCGGCGATTCGTCGAAAGCTCGGCAAGAATTGGGCTGGAAGCCAAAAGTCAGCTTCGAAGGCCTTGTCAAAATGATGGTGGATGAGGACCTCGCGCGGCTTCGGCGCGAAGCTGCAGTCCCCTCAGTCAGGCCGGCTACGCAATGAAGTCGCTGATTACAGGATGTGCGGGGTTCGCGGGGTCGCACCTGGCTGAGCACCTGCTGGACCAGAGCGAGGAAGTCATTGCCCTGGTAAGCCCCAATGAAGATCTGGAAAACATTAGGCAGATCGAAGGACATCTGCAAATCAGCCGTGGGGATCTGCGCGACTTTGACTGTTTGCTCGAAGTGCTGAAGTCATCGCGGCCCCAGCGGATTTACCACCTTGCCGCCCTTTCATCTCCCTCAGAATCCTGCGAGAGCCCAAAGCTGACCTATCAAGTGAATTTCATGGGCACCTTGAATCTCCTCTCGGCCTGGCTCCGGGTTGGGATGGACTGCCGTTTACTCTTCATCAGCTCATCGGAAGTGTATGGTCATGTTCCTCCGGAGAAGCTCCCCATGCGCGAGGAGATGGAACTGCGCCCGGTCAATCCCTACGCCGGGAGTAAGGCGGCTGCCGAGCTTCTGGCTTTGCAGTTTTTTCAAAGCTATGCGCTGCCCATCGTCCGGGTCAGACCGTTTAATCACACCGGGCCGCGCCAGTCATCGAACTTCGTGTGCTCAAGATTTGCCCGGCAGGTAGCGGAGATTGATTTGGGACAGCGTCCGCCCGCAGTCGTTACCGGAAATACCCATGTGATACGAGACTTCAGTGACGTACGAGACATCGTGCGTGGCTACCGCGATTTGCTGGAAGGGGGCATGCCGGGTGAAGTTTACCAGCTTTGTTCGGGCCATCCTGTCTCAGTAGAGACCATCCTGCAGATGGCGATCTCCTTCGCCTCGAAGCCCGTCCAGATCTTGGTTGACAAGTCCCTGATCCGCGATCAGGAAGCGGCTGAGGTTTGGGGCGACTATTCGAAAGCCAGACTTGCCGTCGGGTGGGAACCCCGCCGCGCGTTAGCAGACACTCTTCGCGAGCTCAAGCTTTACTGGGAAGCCCGGCTCGGTTCGCAAACAGGATGCTGAAACGCCCGAATTCGAGCGCTGTTCCCGATCAAAAGCATCGGGACAGGTCAGCCCGGAACTTTAGATTCAAAGGCTTGCCTCCGGCGGTGAGACCGGGAACTACGGGCTATGGGCAGGTAAGCGGCCGGCAGGAAGTGTCTTACGAGAAGCGGGTGAAAATGGATGTGTATTGCATCCAGAACTGGTCTTTGTGGTACGATTCGAAGATTCTGCGCTTGACGGTGTGGAAAGTCTTGAAGTGCGAGGAGGCATACTGAAGTATGAACATTCTAGTGACAGGTGCGGCTGGGTATGTGGGCGGCGTGTGCGCGGCGGAACTGGTGAAGCAGGGACACAGCGTTGTTGCCTACGACAATCTCAGGCAGGGACACCGCCAAGCGGTCGTCGATCAAGTTCAGTTTGTAAGGGGAGACATCGCCGATACGGAAAAACTCAAGCGTGTATGCAAGAAGCACCAGATTGAAGCTGTCATGCACTTTGCGGCCAGCACCCTGGTCGAGGAATCAGTTCGTAATCCTCATCTGTTTTACCGCAACAATGTCAGCGGCACGATCTCGCTCCTTGAAGTCTTGGCTGAATTGAAGATACAAAGGCTGATTTTTTCATCCAGTGCCGCGGTCTACGGCGAACCTAAGAGTGTTCCCATCCGGGAGGATCATCCTACTAGCCCCGTTAATCCGTACGGTGAGACTAAACTGGTGATAGAACGGGCGCTGGCTTGGTACCATGGCGCTTATGGAATCAACTGTGCAGCCCTGAGGTATTTTAATGCTGCAGGTGCAACCGGCGATTTGGGCGAGGATCACAGGCCGGAGACACACCTCCTGCCCCGTTTGCTAGCCGCAGCCTCCGGTCCCGAAGGCTCCTTTGAGATCTATGGAGATGATTATCCGACGGCGGACGGCACGTGCGTCCGAGATTTCGTGCACGTTCTGGATATTGCGCAGGCACATATCCTGGTTCTGCGCTTCCTTCCAAAATTGGGCTTGAGGATATATAATGTCGGCCACGGTAAGGGATATTCGATTCGGGCGGTGGTGAAAGCCGTCGAGGAAATCGCCGGACGCAAGCTCGATGTCCGTGTTGGAGAACGCCGCCCTGGGGACCCGGCAGTTCTTGTTGCCAGTGCGCGAAAGCTGCACCGGGAACTGAGATGGGAGGCTCGGCATTCTGACCTTAAAACCCTAATACGGTCTGCCTGGGCATGGAAGCAGAAGCATCCCAAAGGGTACGGGGATAACTTTCAGAAGGAACGCTGAAGTCCCAGGAAATCCAGGAACTCCCGCTCTGTAGGTTGGTTTGACCTTAGACCATAGGGGTAAGAACTTTCCCAGGTACGCACATCTGGTGGGTGACTTTGTAGCCATAATCGTTGTATTCCGCCTCGTGTCAAGGAAGCAGAAAGGCCCTCATCCGGAAGAACGTTGTAGCGGCGAGTTTATCCGTCAACTGACGGACCACGTGTCGGCGTAAGCTGTCTCGGCTGTTTCGGGAAGCCACCTCCACATCAAACTGACCCACTACCGGGTGGCGATAGCCCTTCAAGAAAGTTAATTACTGGCTTATAATCGAGAATCTTAGTCTTCAAGTCTGCGTCGCGAAGGGTGTGAGCAAGCGAAGGGATCGGGCCTGATGCAAGCATTCTTGGTCCTTGCCGACAGGTATTTCCAGGCTGCATGTCGAAGGCTTCCTTGACCTGTGCCCACTCCAACTTAGCTCTGTTGAAGCAATGATTCGAAGACGTCTCAATCACATCGAGTTTGCGCTGCGGCTGTCCGTGCTCCTGCTGCCTCTTGCAGCCTTTGGGATCGCGGCCTGTGTCCGCTTTGATATTGGTCTCATCCCCGTTATAGGTGGAGGTGTGGACTATTCCGCCTATTTTGGATTGTTGTTGTTGACGACGCTGGCTTGGGCCATCGTGGTTGAGCATTACGACCTTTCGCGCGTCGATTATCTCGTCCCGTCACGAAATGCCACCCGGCGCGCCCTCGTGGCCAGCACAGCCACTTACTTAGTAGCAACGGGCGCCACCTTTTTCTACCGGGCTGTCAGCTTTTCCCGGCTCTTCGTGGTTTTCAGTGGAGTGGCGCTCTTCATCCTTGCCTTCGCCACTCAGGCAGCTTTTCGGGTGTACCTGGAGAGTTTGCGTCGCAGAGGCGAGAACTGCTCCCGCCTCCTTGTCATAGGAGCCG
Organism: Acidobacteria bacterium UBA7540; assembly: GCA_002478145.1. The sequence goes on along the minus strand of DLMI01000066.1, from coordinate 22,868 downwards.
ACGAGTACGCAAGCCGAACGGTACGTTCCCTCCTCGAGTCGACGGTGATCCCCTGCAGCGTGGTGGGATTCGTTCGATTACCTGAACAGACCCCATCCCCAACCTGCACCCCCCTGCTGGAATTTGAGGCGTTGGATAACATGGGGGTCCAACCGCAGGTCGACGATGTCGTGGTTGCGGTTCCTCCCTCACTCCTTATGGACATTCGCAACATCGTTTCCAAGTTGGAGCATTTGAGTGTTCCGGTCAGGGCAATTCTGGATTTCGGGTCTGGAATTTCATTCCAGAATACCTCATTTCATTTCGGCGATGTAACCCTCTTGGATCTGAGAGCCAGCCCGTCTGAGTCGATAACATACTCAATTCTTAAGAGGTCCTTTGATCTGGCATTCTCAACGGTGGTCGTCATTCTTACTGCCCCCTTGATGCTGCTCATCGCGGTGGCCATCCGCCTGACCTCCCCAGAGCCCATTCTTTTCGCCCAGGACCGCGTAGGCTTGAATGGGCGATTGTTTCGTTTGTACAAGTTCAGGACCATGAGAGCGGGCAACCCTGGGGAAGACGATACCCGATGGACAACTGGCAACGACCCCCGAAGGACAAGGCTGGGAGCCTTTCTGCGGGCCAGCAATCTCGACGAATTGCCTCAGTTTTTCAATGTGCTGCGGGGTGACATGAGTGTGGTCGGTCCACGGCCGGAGCGGCCATACTTTGTAAAGAAATTTCAGCACGAAGTTGCCCAATACAACACTCGCCATTACCTGAAGGTTGGAATCACAGGGTGGGCGCAAGTCAACGGCTGGCGTGGCGATACATCGATTGCCAAACGGGTGGAATGCGACATCCACTACCTGCGGAACTGGTCCCTGTGGTTCGACATTAGAATCATCTGCGCGACCCTTTGGAGAGGCTTTTTCAGCAAGAACGCCTATTAAGATAGACGAGAAGCGGGCGCGTCATGGACTTCGGCAAAGACGTCATTCCTGGATTGAAAGGCCACGCCTGGGGCTGTCTCCTGGACGGACACATCCCGGATTTAGGTACCCCCGAAAACTACCAAAGAGCTCTGGTACAGTGGCCTATTGTTGCAGGCCAGCATTCCTGGGGGGAGTTGGCGTTTGGCGGGCCGTCAATGGGGGTTCAAAATAAGTGAAGAAAATTGTTGAGTGGGGTCTTCTGCTTATCATCACAGGCTCCGTCCTGGCTTTCGGGGGTGTGCAATCCCCCGCTTATACCGCCATGGAGGTGGCCCTCTTCCTCTTGATCCTTGTTGTTTTGGTCAGACAGACCTGGCACGGGAAAATAGACCTTCCGCTTCCACTTTGGATTCTTCCGTTCTTCTGCCTCGTGCTTCTCCAGACGATTCCCCTCCCCGTGCGAGTCGTGTCCTGGCTTTCTCCGAATCGTTTATTCCCTGGGTTTCAAGCCGCGCTCACCCTTGGAGCAGCACACTGGGCGACTCTTAGCCTATATCCTCACGACACGCTACTCGGATTCTTCAAGTTGCTCGCCTATTTGGCAGCTTTCGTTTTGGCAGCCTACGCCTTCGAGGCCAGGGAAGGTAAGAACGTCTTGACGGCCGGCTTGATCGTGCTCGGTTCCCTAGAAGCAGCATACGGGATGGTTCAGTATTTGACAGGTTATCAAAAGATCTTTGGCTTCACGAAGCAATTCTACACAGACGAGGCCACCGGCACCTACATTAATCATAATCATTTCGCCGGGTTCCTGGAACTGGTAATCCCCTTTGCGGCGATGATGGTCTTTTACAACCTCCAACCAATGTCAGCCCATGGCATCCCCGAAAGACGACGCTTGCGCGGTGGCCGCTATTCACTGTCGTTACACCCGCAAATCCTCTTTTATGTGTTCATCGTGATCCTTCTGGTCATTGCGGTGGTCTTTTCCCGCTCGCGCATGGGCATTTTCTCGGTCTTGGCGAGTCTCATCTTAATGGCCTTCTTGGGCCGGCTTGGAGGAGGCCGCCGGGCCTGGATGGTTATCACCTTGCTGGTCATCGCTTGCTCGATGACCTATGCTGTTTGGATTGGGGTTGATCCCGTGATCAGCCGATTTGAGGTCCTCAAGCCCTCGGCTCTTGAAGATCCTTCCGGACGCGTTGCCATATGGAAACAGGCAAGTAGCATCATTAGGGATCATCCTACCGTGGGTACAGGCTTGGGAACATTTGTAGTCGCTTTTCGACGCTATCAGACTACCTCACTCGATCTCCTTATCGACCATGCGCACAATGACTATCTCGAAGTGACCACCGACACGGGGGTTCTCGGCGCGGCGTTGCTCTTCATCCCGATAATAGGCTTGCTGTTCAAGATGATCCTAGCTTACGTCGAAGCACGCAACCCTTACCGTCGTTCAGTTTTGCTGGCGTGTATTGGGGGCAGTGCAGCCCTGTTAATCCATTCCGTCACAGACTTCAATTTGCAGGTCCCCGCCAACGCGTTGCTTTTCGCCGTCATTCTTGGAATTGGATCTAAGGCCACATATTCCACATCCGTATCCCGGAACACAAGAAAGGAAGTGGAAATCTCGTCTCCAGGCTCGGATGGAAGCTTTTGAGATGCTCCCATATACGCAACTTCTTCACTGAGAAACGAGGTGCTGGTCGCTCATGAAAGGTGTCATATTGGCCGGTGGGATCGGTTCGCGATTGTTTCCTCTCACGCGCGTAACCAACAAGCACCTTCTTCCTGTGTACGACCGCCCCATGATTTTTTTCCCCATCCAGACTTTGGTCAATGCGGGGATCAGGGACATTCTCGTGGTGACGGGAGGGCAGGACGCGGGTGATTTCTTGCGCCTCTTGGGCAATGGAAAGGATTTTGGTCTCAAGCATATCAACTACACCTACCAGGAAGGCGAAGGCGGGATTGCTGACGCGCTCCGCTTGGCGGAGTATTTTGCGGATGGCGACAAGATCTGCGTAGTTCTCGGCGACAACATCATAGAGACGAATATTATCGCGGCTTGCGCTCAATTCAAGAAACAAGAACGGGGCGCCCATATAATCCTGAAGGAAGTTGCTGACCCGGAGCGCTTTGGTGTCCCGGCTTTTGAAAGCAGTCGAATCGTTCGCATCGAGGAAAAACCCAAGGAACCAAAGTCGCGCTACGCCGTGATTGGCATTTACATGTATGATGCAACGGTATTCGACCGCATCCGTAAGCTGAAACCTTCAGGCAGGGGAGAATTCGAAATCACGGACGTAAACAACCAGTACTTGGCCGATGGTACTCTCACTTACAGTATTCTGGAAGGCTGGTGGACGGACGCAGGGACATTCGATTCTCTCTTGCGGGCTACCAACCTGGTCGCGCAGGGGGGAGCGAATAAAGTCCCTTAGCTTTGGAGTGTGAGACTTGAAAATTCTCGTCACGGGCGGCGCCGGGTTCATCGGCTCCAATTTCATTCGTTACTTCCTCAGGACCTATCCTGAAAGCACGGTAGTAAATCTTGACAAGTTAACCTATGCGGGAAATCTGGACAATCTCTCGGACGTGCAATCTCACCCTGGCTACCAATTTATCCGAGGAGACATCTGTGAAGCTGACTGTGTAAGGGATATCCTGGATCAGCAAATAGACTCAGTGGTGCATTTTGCCGCGGAAAGTCATGTGGACCGGAGCATCGCCGACGCGCGCGAGTTTATCCGTACCAATGTCCAGGGCACTTGCACGCTGTTGGAGGCATCTCGGCGCTCCAGGATCCCTCGCTTCTTGCACATCTCCACCGATGAGGTTTACGGAACTCTGCAACCGGGAGAATATGCCGATGAACAGTCCCCACTACGGCCCAACAGCCCCTATGCCGCGAGTAAGGCTGCTTCGGATCTGTTGGTGAGAAGCTTCTGGCAGACCTACCGTTTCCCGGCCCTCCTGACGCGATCCTCGAACAACTACGGCCCTTACCAATTCCCGGAAAAGCTCATCCCCCTGATGATTACTAATGCTCTTGAAGGCAAGCCGCTCCCCGTTTACGGTGACGGCCTGAACGAGCGCGATTGGATTTTTGTGGAAGACCACTGCCGCGCGCTCGACCGAGTCCTGAACTCGGGGTGCCCTGGCGAAACCTATAACATCGGATTCGGGCAACCGGTGACCAACTTGAATGTTGTGCGCGGGCTGTTGCGAATCCTGCATAAGTCCGAGGATCAGATCAAGTTTGTGGAAGACCGGCCAGGGCACGATCGTCGGTATGCGCTCGACTGCAGCAAGATCCGCAGGGAGTTGGGTTGGGAACCCACTGTGACGTTTGAGGAAGGGATGCTGCGAACAGTCGAGTGGTACCGCAGCCAGGCCGATTGGGTGCAGAAAACCAAGAGCGGAGAGTACCGGGATTACTACCAGAGATTCTACGAGAACCGTCGTAACTCCCTGGCCCAACTGTAGAACGCCGTGCGAATCTTGATTACAGGAAGCAGCGGGATGCTAGGTCGAGACCTAACGGCCCATCTCGGGGCGCGCCATCAGGTCGTTCCTGCGGAGCTGCCCGAAGTCGACATCACCGACCTCGACCTTGTGCAGCGAACCTTCGACAGCACCAAGCCCGAGGTCGTGATCCACACCGCTGCCTTTACCTCTGTGGACGACTGCGAGCACTGGCCCGATCTTGCCTTCCAGGTGAACGCGGAGGGCACTCGTAATGTGGCTGTCGCTTGCCGGCAGGCCTCCCTCCCCATGCTTTACGTCAGCACGGACTACGTCTTCGACGGTCAGAAGCCAACCCCTTACGGGGAGGACGATCGGCCCAACCCCCTCAACGTGTACGGCCAGAGCAAGCTGCAAGGCGAAAGACACGTCACGGAATTGGTCGAGGCTGCCTGGATTGTTAGGACATCGTGGCTTTTCGGCCCTTTGGGCAAGAATTTCGTTCGCACCATTTTGCAGCGAGCCCAACGGGGGGAGTCGCTCCGCGTGGTGGACGATCAGGTTGGGGCACCCACCTACACTATGGACCTGGCCGAGAAGTTGGAACAGATTGTGGTGAGGGGAAGCCCTGGCATCTATCACGTGACGAACCGCGGCTATTGCTCCTGGTTTGAGTTTGCCCAAGAGATCCTTCGGCAGGCAGCGCTGAGCCACGTTCGAGTTTTTGCCATTCCCACCTCGGCCTCAGACCGGCCAGCTCTGCGGCCACGAAATTCACGACTTGCCCACACGCGGTTGGAAAGCGAAGGGCTTGGCCTCCTCCCAGCGTGGCAGGATGCGCTAACCCGCTATCTCCTTCGGGAAGGTCAGGCGAAGGCTTGAGGCCTAACCCAGTGAGCAGGAACGCTGACGGAGGGGATGCTGGGAATGCCTAGATTCGTCCTGCTTGACCGCGACGGAGTCATCAATCAGCGCATCGTCGGCGGCTATGTTACCTGCTGGGACAAATTTATTTTCCTGCCCGGCGCCCTTGAGGGGCTGCGCCTTCTGACTGAAAAAAACTACCATGTGACCGTCGTCTCCAATCAGGCGGGAGTTGGGAAGGGCCTCATGACCGCCGCCGACTTGCAGGAAATCACCCGTAAGTTCGTAGAAGAGGTTGACGCGCAAGGGGGACGAATACGCAGTGTTTACTATTGCACCCACCGGGCAGAGGATGACTGCCCGTGCAGAAAACCGAAGCCGGGTCTGCTGCTCGAGGCCCAGGCCGAGCATCACTTTGCTTTTGAGGACACCTTCCTCATTGGCGACTCGGAAAGCGATTTGCTGGCGGCGCAGGCAGTGGGTTGCCCCGCGATAATGGTTTCGAATGCATCCCCGGCCAGCTTCGAAAAACTTCCCCATGCACCTCAGGTGACCGTCCCCGGCTTGCTTGCCGCGGCAGCATATCTGGTCAGCTTCCAAACACATGCTCGCTTTCAGGCGCGTGACTTGGGATAGCAGATTCCCCTCCTCAGCCGAGGAGGGGGTTGGGGGGTGGTGCTGATCGCCGAGCTCATCTCGTGATCTTGCCGATTGTAGCCTCAATTATGAACGGGACCACGAGAGCAGCCGGCGGCTGCAAGACGGAGGAGTTGCCGCGTGGAAAGCAAAAAGGGATGTTATAATTCCTCAAAGCGTGGGGGGAGCTGGGCATGATTCGTGAATACCTGTTAAATTACTGCACAGGGTTGAGCAAGGCCCTGGGGGGCGTGTCTCCTGAGCGATTCGAAGAGTTCGTGCATCTTCTTGAGAACGCGTATCAGGAAGGACGTCAGGTCTTTCTCATGGGAAACGGAGGCAGCGGGTCATCAGCCTCCCACTTCGCTTGCGATCTCAACAAAGGAGTGTCCTGTGGCCGGCAGAAGCGTTTTCGAGCCATTTGTCTGAATGATAACCTCCCTACTTTGACGGCTTATGCCAACGATGTCTCCTACGAGGATGTCTTCGTCGAGCAGTTGGGAAATTTCCTCCGTGCTGGCGATGTCGTGGTTGGAATCTCCGGAAGCGGAAACTCACCCAACGTCCTCAAGGCCATCGATTACGCGAATAGCCTTGGTGCTCACACGGTCGGCCTGTGCGGCTTCAATGGTGGAAAACTGGCTGGCAGGGTGCGAACCCCCATACTGGCCCCGGTGCACGACATGCAAAAGGCCGAAGACGTCCACATGATTCTTTTGCATGTTGTCATGCAAGTCTTGTGCGCGCGCCTTCAGGGTTGAAGGCCAGCAGCGGATCGTCAGTGGTTTGCGGCAAGAAGGTATTGGCATGGCGCTCGGTCTGAATAGTGAATAGCAAATTCTGAATTGTGAATTGAGGAAGTGCAGCAGTCAGATGCCTTGGGCGCGGCGCGCGAAGCCAGTTCCGCGTTCCCAATTCACCATTCACTATTCGTAATTCTGCTCGTCACTCGCCCCGCCGCGGCGGGTCAGCCTTCAGCCTTCACCCTTCCTAAGTCTCAAATCCCTTGGTTCCCCCGCCCACTGCCTTCTGCCTCTGAAGAGCCGCAGGCCCGGAGGGCCCGCCATTCTTATTAGCGGGCACTACGCTTGCTGGGCCTGGGGCTATTCTGAAATTTCAAATCTTGAATTGCTTTGTTCTTTCGGCCCACTGCCTTGTCACTCCTGCCCTCTGCTCGCCCCTGACACCTGTCCCCCGCAACCTGCTCTTTCACTTCCTGAATCCTGAATCCTGTTCTTCCCCTGGCAATTTGGCCTAAGACGTGCTACAAGATTAATAGTGCCTGCCCGCAAGAAGGGGTAGGGTCGTCCGCCTGTAAGTGGGGTAAGAAAATATCCGACTCCCTCGCCTGAAGAAGACCTGGGGTACTCTTATGCCGTTAAACGGATGCAAGAGAACTCGGCGTGCCTTTCTAGAGAAGAGCGTCACCCTCGGCGGCGCGCTGTTGGCAAGTGGGGCTTACAGTAGGCTTGGTTCCCAAGCCGGGTTTGGCGCCACGCCTTCCCAATCGCGTCTCGTAATCTCCCGGGACTCCAACCTCAGGTCCACTCCCACCAGCTTGGATTCCTCCCGGCTCCTCAATTGCTTGGACCGTGCCATGCAGGCCTTGCACGACTGCGATTCATCCCTGGAGGCCTGGAGGAAGGTCGCGCGGCCCGGCGAAGTGGTCGGGCTCAAGGTGAATTGTCTTGCCGGCAGAGGCAATTCCACGCGCCCGGAGTTGGTGGACGCCATTTGCGAACGTCTCAAGCAGGCAGGCATCAAGGAAATCGTCATTTGGGACCGGCTGAATTCCGACCTCGAAAGCGCGCGCTTCAAGATCGTCGAGCGCGGCTCCGGAATTCGCTGTTTCGGAAACGATACGTTGGGATTCGAAGATGAACTGGCTACTTTCGGAAGTGTTGGAAGTCTGGTTTCGCGAACTCTCACCCAGGTTTGCGACGCCGTCATCAATCTGCCTGTGCTCAAGGACCACGGCATCGCCGGCGTGACCATTGCGCTCAAGAGTATGTTTGGCGCCATCCACAACCCGAACAAATACCACATGAACGTCGGCAATCCCTACGTGGCCGACGTTTTCATGCTGCCCCCCATTCGTCACAAGGTCCGCCTCCACATCTGCGACGCCACCACAGCACAATACGAGGGCGGGCCCTCTTTCATGCCTCACTGGACCTGGCCGTACAATGGCTTGATCGTCGGGCACGACCCTGTGGCGCTCGATCACACGGGCTGGCAAATCATCGAAAAGAAGCGTGCCGAAGTGGGCATGAAGTCGTTGAGGGACATGAAGCGCGAGCCTGTTTACATCGCGACGGCTGCCGACCCGCAACACGGTCTGGGGACCAACGATCCCCAAAACATTAAGGTGGTGGAAGTCTGATGGCAATGAAATATGATTTGCAACTCCTCGAGGCCTCTTCTCGGACGCCGCGAGTTAGCCCCGAAGAAACCGGCAGCCTTGGCTTCGACCGGCGAGCTTTTCTGAAGGCTGCTTCCCTTCCCTGCCTCGCCGCCTGCGCCGGGGCAGTTATCGGGCGGCAGGATGCTGTCCCCATCTTCGCTGCTTCGCTCGCGGAGGACGACTCGCAATTCATCAAGGAAGCCAGGTTCTACGATAAACAGGCCTACAGGAAGATCAAATGCAAGCTCTGCCCACGCGAATGCGTCATCGACGACCGGGAGCGCGGCTATTGCGGGGTGCGTGAAAACCGCGGCGGCACCTATTACACCCTGGTTCACTCCCGCGTGGTGACGGCTCACGTTGATCCCATCGAGAAGAAGCCCTTCTTCCATTTTCTCCCTGGCACCGTCGCGTTCTCCATTGCCACCGCGGGCTGCAATGTGAACTGCAAGATGTGCCAGAACTGGGATATTTCCCAGGTCCGCCCCGAGCAGGTCCGGAGCAGCTACGCGCCCCCCCAGAGGGTGGCGGAGTTGGCCGGGCAGTACAAGTGCCCAACCATCGCCTACACTTACAGCGAGCCTGTGATATTTTACGAATACATGGCCGATTGCGCCGAAGCTAGTCACGCCCTGGGCGTCAAGAGCGTGGTGGTCACCGGCGGTTACATCCAACAAGAGCCTCTGCAGAAATTGTGCCGGCAAGTGGACGCCATCAAGGTGGACCTGAAAGCTTATTCAGAAAAGTTCTACAAGGAAGTGGTCAATGGCGAACTGAAACCGGTGCTCGATGGCCTCGTTACCATCCGCAAGCACGGGGTATGGAATGAGATCGTTTATCTTGTGATCCCCACTTTGAACGACAGCGACGCGGAGTTCAAAGGCCTCGCCAAATGGGTCAAGTCCGAATTGGGACCGGACGTTCCGCTCCACTTCTCGCGCTTCCATCCCGAATACCTTCTGAAGAACCTTCCTCCCACGCCGGTGGAAACGCTCGAGCGCGCCAAGGCCGTCGCCGACGCCGAGGGTCTTCACTACGTGTACATCGGCAATGTGCCCGGCCACCCCGCCGAGAATACTTATTGCCCCAAATGCCGCAAGATTGTTGTGGAACGTACAGGGTACACGGTCAGCACGGTGCACATCCACAACGGCAAATGCCAATACTGCCAGCAAGCCATCCCCGGCGTGTGGCGAGCGTAAGCGGGTTGAAGCTGCTCGCTTCCTCCTTCCTGTAACCCTCCAAAGGGAGGCGGTCTGCTGTGAAATCCCTGATTTCCAGGAGCCCAAAACGGCAATCCTGGCACAGAATTCCCATGCGCATCGCTGCACGCGCAAGTGTTACTAGTCCATCGCCGGCAGCGCGTGCTGGAGGCGATCACCGGGATGAACGGAGGACGCGGAATTCCAGAGACCCTTGCACAGAAGCGCCTGTTCTTTGGAGGGCTTCCGGCAATGGCAGGAGAGAACAAAAGCCTGGCAAAAATCAGTTGACAACACGTTTCATTGCAGCTATCTTTCTGTCGATGAATAATGACTGACTGTTCAGTCAATACAGGGAGAGACCGATGATAGCAGAGCGTTCAGCGCGACTGAGTGCCGCGAAACCATCCCCTCGACAGCGAAAACAGAAGCTAGAGCGCGAGGAGCAGATCCTCTCGGCCGCTCTCGAGGAGTTTGGAGCCAACGGATATGCGGCTACCCGCCTCGAGGATGTGGCGAATCGGGCGGGCATCGCCAAGGGAACGATCTATCTCTACTTCCGGGATAAGGAACGGCTCTTTCGGGCGGTGGTCCGCACTTTGATTCAAAAGCGCATTGACGCCCTGACGGGGATGTTCAGCGGGTCGGCGGAAGAATTGCTTCGCGAGCTGCTTTCGCAGATGTACCAGGTGGTGAGAAACGCCAAGGCGCGGTCTATCGTTCGCATCCTCATTGCCGAGAGCGGCAGATTTCCTCAGCTTGCCGACATTTACCATCGGGAGGTTATTGGGCGCGGTTTGAATCGGGTCCGCCGGGTGCTCAAGAAGGGTGTGGCTACGGGTGAGTTCCGGCAGACGAAGGCCGCGCAATTTCCGCAGATTCTGGTCGCGCCCGGCGTTCTGGCCATCATGTGGCAACTGCTTCACGGGGAGCGGCACCGGCTCGACCTTGGCGCCTACAGCAAGGCGCACCTGGAGTTCGTATTGAACAGCCTGCGGAAGCACCCGCTTTGAAAGCCTCGGGGTGATCGAGACGGCGCGGCAAAGGAGAAGGTCCATGCGGTCGAGAGCAAGGTGGGTCACATTGTTCGTGGCGTTGTCGTTTGCGGGCGGAGCGCCCGTGCATGCGCAACAGACCGCTCCGCGGCGTTTGACGCTGAGGGAAGCGATTAGCTTGGCGCTGAAGCAGAACCTCAGCGTGCGCGTGGCGAGTGCGCAAGTGGAGGAATTGGAAGGCACGCGCGAGCGGCGGGGGGCTTCCTTGCTGCCGCACGTCAACGGAAACTCGTTGGCCAACCGCGAGAATATCGATTTGCGCGCCATGGGAATTTCCTTTCCCACGATTCCTCCCATCATGGGAATTACCTTTCCCACGATTCCTGCCGTCGTCGGTCCGTTCGCGCATTATGATTTCCGCCTCTCGGCCAGCCAATCCTTGATTGACCGCCACTCCTACCACAACTGGAAGGCCAGCGAAAAACAAGAGGAGGCCGCCAAGCTCGACTATCAAGACGCGCGCGATTTGGTGATCCGCCAGGGCGCAGGGCTTTATCTTGACGCCCAGGCTTCCGCCGCGGAAGCAGCCGCGGCGGAAAGTCGCGTGACGACTTCGGAAACCCTGGAGAAATTGGCGCGCGATCAACACGCCCAGGGACTGGCAACCGCTGTGGACGTGGTTCGCGCGCAGGTGCAACTGGCGCGGGACCAGCAGAACCTGCTGGTAGCGCGCAACACTTATCAGACTTCTCTACTCGTCCTTGCCCATTTCCTCGGACTGAGCCCCGGCGCCCCGCTGGACTTGGCCGAGCCCTTGAAATTCCATCACGTGGAATCAACCGATGCAGACCAGGCGCTGCACTCCGCCCTCGAGGCGCGATCCGACTACGCCGCGCTTTTCAAGCAGCGAGATTCAATTGTCGAGCAGCTCAAGGCCTCGCGGGCGCGCTATCTCCCCACCCTGTCGGTTAACGGCGATTATGGAGCCATCGGGCGCACTTTCGCCTCCATGGCGGGAACCGGCGAGATTCAGGGAACGCTCACCGTCACCTTGTTTGACCGGGACCGCGCGGGAGAGAAAACGGAACTCCAAAGCCAGTTGAAACGACTGAACGCGCAGATTGACGACCTCAACCGCGAGATCGAGCAGGAGCTGCGCAAGGCGGTGCTGGACCTGGAATCCACCGAGAATCAGGTGACCGTCACCGAAGCAGCCCTCCATCTGGCAGAACGCGAGCTGAGCCTGGCGCAAGACCGTTTCCGTAACGGGATGACGGATAACATCGAGGTGGTGACCGCGCAGGCCAGCTTGGCCAGCGCGCAGGATGACCGCATCATGGCCTTGGCGCGGCACGCCGACGCCGTCATGGCCCTCGTGCGCTCGCTGGGGGGAACCGAAAAGATTTACCAAACATACCTCGCCGAGCCCTGAGCCGGCCGCGGGGTGAAGTTTATTAGGAAGAGGTAAAAAAGCTATGAAACGCGTGATTCCGCTCCTGCTGTTATTGGCGATTGGCGGCGCCGTGGTTTACTTCTATCCCCAGTGGTTCCGCAAGCCCGCCGTGGCAAACGTGCTCAAGCTCTCCGGCAACATTGAGGCGCACGAAAGCTTGGTCAGCTTCAAGGTGCCCGGCCGCATCATCGCTCTGCCGGTGGAGGAAGGCATGGCGCTGAAATCCGGCGACTTGCTGGCGCGGCTCGATAACGATGACTACCGGCAACAAGTGGCGGAGGACGAATCTTTTATTCGCGTGCGGGACCGGCAACTCGCCCTCGGCCTGGCGGGCAGCCGGACGCAAGACATCGAGGCCGCCAAGCTCGCGGTGCTCGACGCTCAGGCGGACCTCGAGCAGAAGAAGAAAGATTACGCGCGTTACCAGGCGCTTTACGAAAAGGACGAAATCCCGGGACAGACGCGCGACTTGGCCGCCACCAACGTCACCCGCGCCCAGGCTACTTATGAGCGTGTGCAGCAAATCTACAACGAACTCGTGGAAGGAACGCGCAAGGAAGAACTTGCCGTCGAGCACTCCAATGTTCACCAAGCAGACCAGAACCTGCGAATGTCCCGCATCCGGCTGACGTACACGGTGCTGCGCGCGCCCTTCAACGGAGTGGTGCTGGTGCGGCAGGCGGAGTTGGGAGAGGTCGTCTCACCCGGTACGCCGGTCGTGACCCTCGCCGACCTGGACCATCTGTGGGTCCGGGTATATGTGCCCGAGACGGATCTCGGCAAAGTGCACTGGGGGCAGGTGGTTGATGTGCGGACCGATACTTATCCTGACAAGATTTATCACGGCCGGATTTCATTCGTCTCTTCGGAGGCGGAATTCACTCCCAAGAGCGTGCAGACGGAGAAAGAGCGTGTCACGCTGGTTTACCGGGTCAAAGTGGATGTGGAGAATCCCAACCGGGAGCTGAAGCCCGGAATGCCGGCAGACGCCATTATCAAACTGAAGTAGTGAGTGCGCCATGAGCACCCCTCCTGCCATCATCGTTTCCTCGCTGACCAAGCAATTCGGTGAAGTGCGCGCCGTCGACGGGCTCAGTTTTGAAGTGTACGCAGGAGAAATCTTCGGATTGGTGGGGCCGGACGGCGCCGGTAAAACCACCGCGCTGCGGATGTTGGCGGGGGTGATGAGCGCGGATTCGGGCTCGGCGAAGGTCGCCGGCTGCGACGTGGTGCGCGACCCGGAAGGCGCCAAGTCGCTCCTGAGCTACATGTCGCAGCGATTTGGCCTCTACGAAGATCTCACGGCGGACGAAAACCTCCGGTTTTACGCGGATTTATTTGGAGTCGGTCGCAAGCAGCGCGAGCGGCGCTCCCAGGAATTGCTGGCAGCCGCGGGCCTGAGCGATTTCCGAAGCCGCTTGGCGGGGAACCTTTCCGGCGGGATGAAGCAAAAGCTTGGCTTGGTCTGTGCGCTGATTCATACGCCGAAGGTGATCCTCCTCGACGAGCCGACCAACGGAGTCGATCCCGTATCAAGGCGGGATTTCTGGCGCATTCTCTATTCATTGGTGGCCGAGGGCGTAGCCATTCTCACTTCCACGTCGTACCTTGACGAAGCGGAGCGCTGCCATCGCGTGGGGCTCCTCTATCGCGGACGGATGCTTTTCTGTGATCGGCCGGAGGAGCTGAAGAAGAGATTTCCCGGCGAGATTCTGGCGGTGCACGCGGCGCAGCCGGGGCAGGTGCGCGCGGCGTTGGCGGGCGCCCCCGGCGTGCGCAGTGCGTTGCTGGTGGGCGACCGCGTCCACCTGTTTGTGGACCAAGCCGCTCGCCGGCTGCCGGATTTGCGCGCGCGGCTGGAATCCGCCGGCGTCATTTACGATTCCATCCAGCCCGTAGCGGCGACCATTGAGGACTTGTTTGTATCGGCCGTCGAGAGCGCGCCAGAAGCTGCCGGGGGAACGAAACCTTTATGAATGGAAGCGAGCCATCCGTGGTGGTCGAAGACCTGACCAAGCGCTTCGGAACCTTTGTGGCGGTGGACCGAATCAGCTTCCAGGCGCACCGTGGGGAGATCTTCGGCTTCCTGGGCCCCAACGGCGCGGGCAAATCCACAACCATCCGTATTCTCTGCGGCCTGCTCCTGCCCACTTCCGGGCGCGCGCGGGTGGCGGGGGTTGACGTCGCCCAGGAGCCTGAAGCGGTGCGCCAGCAGATTGGCTACATGTCGCAGAAATTTTCCCTCTACAACGATTTGAAAGTTATTGAGAATCTGCGCTTTTTTGCCGGGTTGTACAGTGTTCCCACCAAGGTTCTCCCGGAGCGTTTGGCCTGGGCGCTGCGCATGGCAGGACTCGAAGGCCGCGAGCAAACTCCCACGCGCGCCCTGGCCGTCGGCTGGAAACAGCGGTTGGCGCTGGGGTGCGCGGTGCTGCATCGTCCCCCCATCGTCTTTCTTGACGAGCCGACTTCGGGCGTCGATCCCGTCTCGCGCCGACAATTTTGGGAATTGATCCAACAGATGGTGGGCGAGGGCATCACGGTGTTCGTCACCACACACTACATGGACGAGGCCGAATACTGCAATCGCCTGGTGTTGATCGATCGCGGGCGCATTGTGGCCATGGGCACGCCCACAGAACTGAAGACTCGATCCATGAAAGGCCAGCTCCTGCTGGTGGAATGCGAACCGCTGGGGCCGGGACTCGAAGCGCTGAGCCAAGCGCCGGGCGTGCTTGACGCGGCGGTCTTTGGAAGCAGTCTGCATGCCGTCGTCGCCGACGCCCAGGCTGCCATGCCCGGAATCCGGGCGGCCCTGGAGGCCGGGCAGGTCCGCGTCGGCCGGCTGGAGCAGATTCCACCCAGCCTCGAGGACGTCTTCGTCGCCCTGACCGCCGCGCGTGAATCCAAACCGGGGAGAGCCGCATGAGCCTGCGCCGCATCCTGGCCATGATGCGCAAGGAAGTCATCCAGATCTGGCGAGATCCGCGCAGCCTCCTGATCATCTTCGCCATGCCGCTTGTGCAGCTTGTCATTTACGGCTACGGTGTGAATCTGGACATCAAGCACATTCCCCTCTGCGTGTACGACCGCGACGCGACACAAACCAGTCAAGACCTGCTGAAGCATTTCCAGGCCACTGACTATTTCACGATTGTACATGTGGCGGAAAACTATCACGACGTCGTCCAGCAGGTTGACCGCAGCGCCTGCACGGTGGCCGTGGTGGTGCCGCCGCAATTTTCGGAAGAACTCCACTCACGCGGGCAGGCCCCTGTGCAAGCGCTGCTCGATGCCAGCGATAACAACACCGCCAGCATCGGCATGGGCTACGCGCTGAGCATCATCCAAGCCTACTCCCAGGACATACAGATCGAATGGCAGCAGCGCCACGGCCTGCCGCCTGTAACACCCAACGTCACCTTCCAGCCACGGACATGGTTCAATGAAGACTTGGAAAGCATGGCCAATATCGTGCCCGGCGTGGTGGCCATGGTGATGGCCGTCGTGGGCGCATTCCTGACCTCGCTCACCATCGCGCGAGAGTGGGAGCGTGGCACCATGGAACAGCTCATCGCCACACCCGTGCGCAAGCTGGAAATTCAGACCGGAAAGCTGATTCCCTATTTTGTCATCGGGATGGTGGATACAGCGCTCTGCGCCGGGGCGGCGGTCTGGTGGTTTGACGTTCCCTTCCGGGGAAGCTGGACGGTGCTGTTTGCTTGCTCGGCGCTGTTCCTGATTGTGGTGCTGTCCGTGGGGTATTTTTTCTCGGTCACGGCCAAGTCACAGCTCGGGGCCAGCCAGTTGGCTCTGCTGGTGACGCTGTTGCCCGTATTTCTTCTTTCCGGTTTTGTCTTTCCCATCGATCAGATGCCCGTCTTCGTGCAGTGGATCACGCGCATCTTGCCGGCGCGTTATTACGTTTCCATCCTGCGCAACGTCTTCCTGAAGGGCACGGAGGTGCGACTTATGGCGGCCGACGTCCTCGCATTGGCGATCATTGCGGCGGTGCTGATCACGCTGGCCACCCGCGCTTTTCACAAGAGGCTGGAATGAAATTTGTCTCCTCACTCCGACGCATCGGCAACATGGTCAAGAAGGAATTCATCCAGACGCTGCGGGACCCGCGCATGCGCTGGCTGCTCTTTGGCCCGCCGATCATCCAAATGCTCGTTTTCGGTTACGCGGCCACGTTGGATGTAAAAAACGTGGCGCTGAGCGTACTCGATTTGGACAATACGCAGGAGAGCCGCGAGTTGGTGGCGCACTTTTCCGCCAGCCGTTATTTTCACCTGAACGAATATGCCGCTCGGCGCGCCGACCTCCGCGAAGGCCTTGACCGCGGCGATTTCCTGGCGGCGCTTGAAATCGATTCCGGCTTCGCCCAGCGCCTGCGCAACGGCCAAGGGGCAACGGTGCAGGTGCTGGTGGATTGTTCCAACTCCAACACCGCCCTGGTGGCGCTGGGCTACCTCAACCAGATTGGCGCCCAGTTTAGCCGCGACTACCAACTCGACCGGATGCAGCGCACGGCCCCGCAACTGCTGTCGTCGCTGCCGCAAGTGGATCTCGAGATTCGGCCCTGGTTCAACGAAGGGCTGGAAAGCCAGTGGTATTTCGTCCCCGGGGTCATCGGCAATGTCCTGTTGATCCTGGTCATGAATCTCACCGCCTTCGCGGTGGTGCGTGAGCGCGAGATCGGCACGCTCGAGCAGGTCATGGTCACGCCTATTCGCCGCTGGGAATTCATCCTGGGAAAGACCGTTCCCTTCTTCCTGGTCGGCTGCGTCGACGCCACACTCATTGCCCTGGTGGGAACATTTTGGTTTGGGGTGCCCTTCCGCGGAAACCTGGGTGTGCTAGCGGCCGGGTTAGTAACCTTCATCCTCGCGGGTCTAGGTTTGGGGCTATTTCTCTCGACGGTCTCTGCGACTCAGCAGCAAGCGATGATCGCTTCCTTCTTCTTCATCATGCCGATGATCACGCTGTCCGGCTTCGGCACTCCCATCGCCAGCATGCCACCCCTGCTTCAGAAGATGACTTACGCCAACCCACTCCGCCACATCATGGTGCTTCTGCGCAGTGTCTACTTGAAAGGCGCTGGTTTCGACGTGCTCTGGCCGCAGGTCGCCGCCCTTGCGAGCTTCGCTATTCTCCTGCTTGCCATCAGCGTCCTGCGCTTCCATAAATCGCTCGAATAGCGGACACCTATGAAGGGTGGAAGGACTTATGGGCTCGCCTCCGCACCGAGAATCCTCGAAACGGAGCGAAGACTGATCTTCGTCTAGTTCGGGCGCAGGCGACTGGGAATGGAACCAAGCCACCCGCGGACCTTCCTGAATATTTTGTGAGATGCGGGCGGTGATTTTGCAGGTGGATCAACTTGTTGGGCTTCGGCTGTTTCCTGGATGGATTCCGGCCCATCCCTCACTGGGGCGCTCCCGGTCAGGGTAGTGGCAATGCGAGTGGGGGAAGAATCTGAGGGGGACCGGGATGAAATAGGGTGCGACTTTTTACGTCGGGTAGAGGACGTCGATCGCACTCCTGAATGTGAATCCAGGGTCAGCCGCGCGCTGGCAAGGCTTTGATCCGGCTCACCAATTCGAGAGGATTGGGTCTCCCATGCTTGGACGACGAATCTCTAGGGAGCCGGCCCGATGTAATCGAACGGATAGCACGTGACCAAAGTCAGAGTGGGGTGAAGCGAAGCCTTGAGGACTTGGACATCCCGAGGTCCGACCTTCTCGATTGACCCAACTTGATAGTTGTAGATGCCCTGGGTGGTGGTGAAAATGATTTCGTCATCCTTGCGGATCTTTCTGAGGGCGCGGAAGAAGGTATCGCGATGGCCTGCAATCACCACATTTCCCGTTCCACCAGGGAACGCTGTAGTTGGGACATGCCCCACCGCCTTTCGGAGAACGCCATCACCGTCACCTTCCAGGACCATGATGGATATGCCGATCCTGGGTATTTCCATTCGCCCAACCAGGGAGCCCATGGGGAGTCCCGGTACTGAACCGCGGCCAGACAAGGCCGGCGCATTGGTCTGAAACCTGTCCCGGTTGAGCTTGGCGGCCGGTTCTTCCATGAGTGCGGAGAGCGCCCGGTCCATCCATCCCGTCATCAACGACTTCTGTGAAGGCGCCTGATGTCCAATGACCCGGTCGAACCGCCAGCTTTGATAGGACTGAAAAATCCTGGCGCCGGCATAGCCCAGCGCAACGATTCCAAGGCATCCGCAAGCCACGAGCAGGCAGAGGTATTGGCCCGCCTTGAGAAGAAACCTGGCACGATCGTGGGATGGTCGCAAACGCGAGCTCATCACCGCCCGAATCCCCGTCCATGAAGTCGCACCCCCGCCGCGAGAGGTCCCAGTCAAGGAAAAGCCAAAACTGGGCTGGCGAATTGTCGGCTCCGCCACACGATCGTTCACAAAAATGCCCTGGCCGACGTGGACGGCGCCGTTTGCGGTTCAGAGGGCATTAGATAACCGGCGCGAGTGGAAACATGCAGCCTGCCATTGCCCGTCGCCTTGGCCGTGACACGGATGGCATGATAGCTGCCGCCCGAATTTGGGTTGCTGGGATGATATCCGATGGTGTACTCGTGCCGCAGGTTCCGGGCAATCTGCTGGCAGATCCCAGTGATTTGGGAGGGGGACTCCGGGAAATACGACTTACCCCCCGTCACCTTGGCCAGCCGTTTGAGCACGCCCGAGTTTTCGCCCGAAAACATTTTATCGAAAACGCCGAGAGTGTAAATCTGGGCGTTCGATGCTTCCGCCCGTTTCAGGAGCGCTTGGAAGCTTAACCGACTGGCATTGTCGCCACCGTCGCTAATGACAATCAAAGCCTTTCGGTTCGCCGTCCCGGTCTTCATGTGTTCCAGGGCCACCGCGACTCCGTCATATAGGGCGGTATTGCCAAAGGCACGATGTCGGGAAACAGCGCCCAGGAGTTGATGGACGTCGCTCGTAAAAGGGACACCTTTGGGCAGCCCCATGGAAACATTTTGGTTGAAGTTGACAACAAACATCTCATCCTGAGGATTGCTGGACTTGGCAAACTCCTCGGCCGCAGCGAAAACCTCAGGGCGCTTGGCGCTCATACTCCCGCTATTGTCGATGACCAATCCTACCGTTACCGGGACATCTTCCGACTCAAAAGGCGCGATTTGCTGCGGACGGCCGTCCTCAAACACGTGGAAACTGTTCTCGCCCAGTCCGGACACAGTCCTCCCCTTGCCGTCGGTTACGATGACCGGCAAAACGACCAATCCGACGTTAACGGAAATTCGGTATTCATCACTTCCCGGTTGGTCGGGAGCATTGCCTCGCTCAGGAGTTGGAAAACTCGCTAGCGAAATCAGGATGGCGAGCGCTGCTACCGCCGGAAGTTTGCCAACACCAGAATCGCAGAATTTGAACATTGATCACCTCCGAGCGATGGCCCCAACTGACCCCCATCGGCGGGCAAGCCGTGGTTAAAAGGAGCGCCTGGCGCCATAAATGGCGCCAGGCGCAGACTTCTGGAAGGGCATCAGGCCCATCTCTTCAAGACAAAACGAAATGAAGCGGCGGGGCTGAAGCCCTTCCAGACCCGTGGTGAGTAATGCAGGTTGCCGGGAAGCTCCTCGCGGAAGGCAAAGTATGAAGCAGACCTTTGAAGACTATTACCGCGAGGTACAGGAGAAAGCTGAAAGGTCCACGCAGGCTGAGGAGATGTGCAAACAGGTTGACCATCTCAGGGCATTCAACCCTGGCCGCATGGTTCAGCGTATCGGGAACTCTCGGGACGACGTCCGGCGCCGCGTTGGCTGGCTGCCGGCCGGGTTGGCGATTGGCGTGCGGCAGGGTATATCCAGTCTATGCGTACCCTGCACTAGCCCCAATACTGTTTACATTAGGAATGCCCAGGAAACCCCTTCCCAATTCGTTCCGGGGTGACCCCCTCACCCGGGCTTCCCGTCCCGCCTTGCGGGAGGACGGGACCCCCTCTGTCGCCGCGGCGCCCGAGGGTAGGAAATTCAAATTAACCCGACTCTCGCCCCCAAATTGGCGGGGTCGGAAATTCAAATTAACGACACCCTCGGTCGCCGCGGCGACAGAGGAGCAGGGGGTTCTACGGTCGAATAGTGAACAGCCTCCTCAGACAATGCTTAAGTGAACAGCAATGGTAAATCTTCGCCGCCTTTCTCTGACAAGGCAAGGGCACTGAGTTACCGCTACGGAGGTCGCGTGTTTTGTCACAGTTAATTGCTTGGAAGAGCGATTCGCTTGCACCCCCTCACCCCCGTCCCCGCGGCCTACGGTTCGCCAATCTTAGTGGCGGGCGACAGCGAGTGGCTAACCTCTTGGCCAAACTGAGCACGACATCCCGATCCGGCTCGGCCAGACGGGTCAAGACGTTCGTGAGCTTCACGAGGAACTGACCATCCCCCTCCATCGCGCCATTCTCTGCCGTAATTCCTTCCAAGGTCTTCCGGGGCGTGAGGCTAGGTGTGGGTGGAACCTCTTCTCCGCAATAAAAGAGCTGATACAGCGGGACATCGAGGACCGCCGCAAAACGCTCCAGGGTCTGCAGCGAAGGGACCAGGTAACCGTTTTCTACGCGGGAGATGTAGCACCGCAATAAGCCGATGCGATCCTCGATATCCCCTTGAGACATGTGCTTCTTCTCGCGAAGCTGCCGCAGGCGTGAACCGATCAACATGGGTTTACTCTCTTTCATTATTTCCTTCTCATATTTTACTTACAGCCATATCCAAGTTGGCACTAGCCCATAGATTCCTCACCCAAGCGAGCCTTTTTCTTCGGGGGCGGGAAGGGCTAGGCTTTACAGGTTTTGGAAAAGCCCGCGCTTACGGATGTGGCGGCGACTTTACATCTCATGACAGGTTCCGTCGCCGCTACACTTTTTCCGCAGCCGGTTATCCCCCATTACGCGCCGGTGGGGAGCGGCAAGTAGCCGACCACCCCGTCCTTACTCACCGTTGTCACGATCAGACTATAGGGATGGCTGTACTGCTGCGCGTAAAGGTCCACAGCCTCTTTCGCATTCAGATTGTTGAGCCATAGCGTCTTTCCTTCGTTGGTCAAGGAGATGTAGCCCCGGAAGCGCTGGTAGCTCACGTCCGTATTGAGAACGGTTAGAGTTACCCCCGGCGCCAGTTCCGTGGGGGAATCTTTGACGATTTCAAAGGTCACCTTGTCGCGGTGTAGCCGCTGGGCGAGCGTGTGCAGATTGCTCTGATCCTCGCTCACCTGTCCCTGCAAGTTCGCAAGGTCACGTCCAGTGCTCTCTTGGGCGGCGGTCAGTTGTTCGCGAAGGCTGGCAACTTGACCTTGAAGCTGATCGTTGAGCTGAGCGAGTTGCGCCCGGTCTTGCCTTTGCATTGATTCTACGGTGTTCAAGCGGGCATCCACTACTTGACCCTGTTGATCCATCTCTGCCTGTAAGCGTCCGGCAGCTTGCCCCACCAGTTCCCGCGCCTGATTGCGGGTTGCGCGCAGGCTGGAGTCAACCTTACCATCGAGTTCGGCCAGGTGGTTTGTTAAGCCATCCCAATTGGCCGCCAAGTCACGAAGTTCGGCCTCCGTGGCATCCATCCGTCCATCCAGGGCGGTGATGGACTGCAACAGGTCAGGCACTTGCGAAAGGTTGATGTTGTTCTCCCGCAGACTGAGATAAAGGTAGGCACTGGCGCCTACCACCGCGAGCACGAAGACCATTAAGGTGAACCACAGCCCTCCGTTTGAGCGCCGGGACGATAGTTGCGCTGTGGTGTTAATGTCACCCGCGGGCTCCGACCTTTGCTCACCGATTCGGTCGCTGACGCGTTTTCCGGATTGCCCGCCACCGCGCGGGTGCGCGGTGGGGCCGGCCAGCGGACTCCCACCTGCGAATGCGTTGCTCTGGCCTTTCTCGGATTCCTGTGCTTCGAAACCCATCTGTTCGCGAGGCTCGGCGACTTGCCCATCTCTTCTGGCCGGTTCTCCGCCGGAAGCGTGCGATGAACTCTCCTCCTTGTGGCTTCCGTTCCCTCCCGCGGCCCTCGACCCCGAAAGGTCATTGGATCCATGACCTTCATTTCTATCCAGGTCACCAAAGATTCGCATCGGATTACCTGCAAGATTGTATTTGGGTGCTTCCGTCGCACTTCTCGGATCAGTTCTGTCTGTAAAGGCGAGGCCCCACAACCAATGAGCAAAAGCTTTGCCAAAGGGGATGCCTTCAGGCTTGCCTCTGCGGAATCAAGTGGTTAACGCGCGTCGGTCGTCGCACCGTCAGCGCGTTATGATTACTTCTTTACGTTGTACTGGGAAGAATTTACAGAGCGGCTGAGGCGCGCTTTCTCGCTGGGAATGATCGGTTTGATTCCTGGATTGATTGAACCTAGGCAGCGAGGCAGGGCGGCGAGCAGGGGAAGATTCATACAACGCTTTTGCCATGAGTTGAGGGATGAAGGCGGCGACGAAGTGCTGGCGGCCTTTCAGTTCCCTCTGCCTGGGGGGCGGGCGCGGGCACCTCGGCCAAGGCGGAGGAAAAGCAGCGCGCTGGTCGCGGGTGGCATGCATGCCGCCGTTTGGCATGTGTGCGATCACTGAACGCCGAGCCGGAGCCAGGCCCAGTGACAGGAATAGGCAAAGCCGCTGGCTCTTGAACGCCGCGAGAGGCTGAGGCCATCATTGCCATGCTGTGCCGGCGCCCCCGCATTTTACATAGCGCACATCTCAAGAGGTGCGATGTATGCACCACGCGCGGATTTCTCAAAGGTAGGCCGCTTCACAGTGGTGATCGTGGGGGCCTAGTGGGAACGGCTGTTGTCAACAGCCAAGCAAGCGCGGCCGGGGTCACTTCCGAGAAGCGGACTTCGGTGGAGTCAGGGGTTGCACTTCTACGAGTAGGCCAAATTAACCGG
>DLMI01000237.1:3900-7862 GCA_002478145.1 Acidobacteria bacterium UBA7540 | reverse complement strand
GAATCCCGGATTGTTTTTCAAAGAGTCTCTCTCCTAAACTTTGGTCTGCACCGCCGCCGAATCTCCCTGCTTTGAGTAATCACCTTGCGGCTGGCGCTGTCGACGCGGCCGCATGGTCGGGTACAGGCAGATTGGCATCTTTCAGGGCGCGATCCAGCGCGGCGCGCAGCTCGCTTGGAGGCACAGCACCGTCGATTTTCTCACCATTGACGAATAACGTGGGCGTAGCTTCCACGCCAATCCCGTCCGCCTCTTTCATGGATGCCTTCACCGCGCTATCATCCTGCGCCTTGATGCAAGACTGCAACTTAACTGTGTCCACGTTATGCTTCTGGCCCTGCAACATAGTGAGCCGGTCGAGCGCCTCCATTCGCGCTCCCGGAGTCTTTTCGTTGCTCACCTCGTGCTGATTGGCGTGAATGTAGTCGGCGAAATCCCAGTAGGCATTGGTGTTCTGTGCGGCCAGACAGTTCGCGTCCACGGCGGCGTGCGTCGCCCAGGGATGGATTTCTACCAGCGGGTAATCTTTGTAAACGAAGGTGATGCGGTCGCCATACTCTTTGAGAATTCCCGGAAATAATTCCTGGTGCATGCGCGAGCAGAACGGACACTCGAAGTCGTCGAAGTTGACCACTACGACCTTGGATGATTTCGCTCCTCGCGTGGGTCGTCCCGCGACATCGATCTTACTCATGGTGTCGGCGTATGGATCTTTGTTCAGGTCGAACTTAACCATGCGCATCATGGAGGAATGGTCTTTGGAAACCAGAAACTTGAGATCCTGTTTCTTTTCGCCGCCGTCGATGGTCACGACCACGGAGTCATAGTTGGGAAAATCCGGGCTGGGTGAGGCAGGCCCTACCAACACTTTAAGGTCAGCCGGAACTTTGTAGTAGGAACGGACTTGGCGCTCGATCTTTTGGGCTAGCTCGGGGGAAACGGTTTGGGCAGCACAGCCGAGACAAATGACCAGTAGCAGAAGAAAAGAGCGTCGAAATAGGGTCACTAAGAACCGCCTGAACATTTACGGGTTAAAAGTTGATTATCTCATAGCGCCGGAGAGGCGGAGAAAGTAAGGATGCTGGAGGTCAGCATCCATGCGGTAACCGAACGCGGGTATTCTCAGCCAGTTCGCCGGAGCAAAGCCTCTGGCGCGAGCAAAGTATTCATGGAGCCGGAACGGAAGCCCTCCAGATCGAGAGTGACAAACTTGAAACCCAGCGCCTTGAAAATGTTGGCGAACTTCGCCGCCATGGCGGGATCGAGGGCGCGGTTTAATTCCTCGCAGGCAATTTCAAGGCGGACGATTTCGCCATGATGGCGCACGCGGACCTGGCGGAAGCCCATGGCTCGGAGGGCATCTTCGCCCTTTTCCACGACCGCCAGAGCCTCGCGCGTAACCGGGCGCCCATATTCAATGCGGGACGAAAGGCAAGCCGAAGCGGGCTTGTCCCAGACGCGCAGTCCAGCGTCGCGAGCCAGGGCGCGAACCTCGTCCTTGGTCAGGCCGGCATCGAGAAGAGGAGCCACGACGTGGTGATTGGCCGCTGCTTTCTGGCCGGGACGGAAATCGTCCTGGTCGTTCAAGTTGACGCCATAAGCGATGGCGTCGAAGCAGCGCGCCTGACGCAGTTCTTCCATCAGCGTGAAGAGTTCATCTTTGCAAAAGAAACAGCGCTGCGAATCGTTGCGGATGTACTCCGGGCGATCAAGTTCTGAGGTCGCGACTACTTCCAGCGGGATGGCTTGCTCCCGGGCAAACGCGATTGCGTCAGAGAATTGGGTGCGGGCGAGGCTGGGAGAGTCGGCGATGATCGCCAGCATTTTATCTCCAACAGCCTGGCGGGCAGCCCAAGCCAGGTAAGCGGAATCGACGCCGCCGGAATAGGCGACGAGGACGCTTCCTAGTCTACTCAGGCTCGCTTGTAGCAGAGCGCTCTTGGATGCAAGATCATTCGTCACTGCGAACACAGGCGTCATGTTACCAGACTTAGATGCGTTCGCGACTTACCGCGGCGCCGCGAAAATTGTTAATACAGCCGTCCCTGCTGCCGCAAACTTCCGAAACCGCCAATGTTCGCCAACGTGAAATTGAAGAGGAAGAGATTTTCGTTGCGCACATTGGCAACCGTGTAACTACGATACTCCAACGTCATGCCGCAGCAATCCCAATTGTAGGTGGCCTGCGCGCTGACGAACTGAAGTTGGTTGACATTCGCGTCGAAGCCAAAACTACCCGCGGCGCTGAAGCCGCGCCTGTTAGCGCTGCCGTATCCCAAGGCCGCGCGAAATTGGTTGAAGCGCGCGGGCTCGGCCGAACCGGAAGGCGAAGTTGCGGTTTGCCCGGGTATCTGCAGAATTGCATCGCCCCCGCCCATGGTCACCTGACCGATGTGATAGTTGAGCAGAAGCGTGCTGGCGTTGATCCGATGGTTTTGGAAGTCGTAATCCATGTCCCATTCCGCGTCCGTGCGTGCGCTGGTTTCCACCCGCAAACGGGAAACCAGGGGCGAGAGATGGCGCGGCTCGGTGAGAAACGCGATTCCTGTGAGGTCGGCGGTGGTGGTGAACACGTTGCGCTGACCGGGAATCAGGGCCCCGCCGAATGTGGGATCGAGGAAGTATTTCTGGGCCAGCTCCCAGGTCACGACCTCGCGCACCGGCGGGCCTGGCTGACACGCGGGACCCGCCAGCGGATTGGTATGCTGCCAGGGGACGGTCGATTCCGGCGCCGCGCCTCCCACCGTGAGAGCTGACATGATTTTGCTGCAATCCTCCGGCTGATTCGAAGTTCGCTTGGCGTAGAGCCGGGTTACGAACCCATACTCAACTTCGTGGGTATCGGTGAGGATATCGCGCTCGTCGAATTTGAGAACATTCCCGAAGTTGTTTACGCCGGTTACAAAGCGGTAGACGGCGCGCGGCTCGATCACATGCTTCCATTTTCTCCCCAGGAATTCTTTGTCGAAGACGCGCTCAAGTGAAGGGGGGCGTAATTCCACAGCCGTCTCCAAGGCGTGGCGGTCGATTGGATCGTCGACGGCCTGTCCTGGGTTTTCGCCATTCTCTCCAACCAGCCTTTGCGTGTAATAGGTTTCATGCAAGGTCAGATCTGGACGCAGAGACCATCCTCGGAACAACAGCGGCAAGGAAATCTCCGGGTTTAGGTCGAATCGGCCGAGCAGATTTGCCGTGCGGAAAGCCGGGATGCATGACTGAAACGAGCCCACGGTCGAACATTGTTCCGGTTCGCTGCGTGACAGGCCGGCGGTCGAGGCGTCGAAGGACCAGTAAAGCGGCGTGCGCCCCATTTTTTGGTCTACACCGGAAAAGTCAAAACTCGGGGTGTGCAGTATGGTGATCACCTGTCCCGGAGTGGTGCTCAGAAAGTTCTGGTAACGCTCCGCAAATCCGTTCATGCTGATGCCATCGGCGGACTTGGACAAAAACGCCTGCGATTTCACTTCGGAATAAACCGCCTGGCTGAAGACTTCGTTGAAGGCTAGGCGAAAGAGAAATGAACTCAAGTAGTCGATGTTGGTAACGCCACGGAAGCCGTCGATGTTTCCGGCAGCGTTCAGGCGGACGTTCTCGCCGCCTTCTTTGAGTGGAGGCGTGCCAATGCCCCGGTCAACCACTCCGAAGTAGTTCAGGTCGACATAGGAAGTTTCGCTGGGCCGGACCCGGAACTCGCCCCGCTGCGACCCTCCGCGCAGGGAAAAGTACTCGCCACCCACGGTGGCATCCATCATGCGGTTGATGACCCAGTAGTAAGCATCGCCCACCATGTAGCCATTGGTGGAAGAGTGCCCTACCGACGGCATCAGAAACCCGGACTGGCGGGACTCCTTTTCCACGGGATGAGTTGCGTATGGAAAATACAGCATCGGAATGCCATGCAGGTCGAAGGTACTGCGGTAGATTTTGGCATTGCCGCCCACATCCACAATCACTTTGCGCGC
>DLMI01000237.1:1823-3732 GCA_002478145.1 Acidobacteria bacterium UBA7540 | reverse complement strand
AAAGGGGCGGTCGAGGTCAGGATTACTCGGTTGGCGCGAAAGCGCAGGCCAGTGGTTCCGGTCACATCGTAAAATTTGCCGGTTTCAAGCGCGAAGTTGTAAGTGCCGTGCGAGGCCCGAATGTGATCGTCGTTGGGACCGCCATCGAGTGCAAAATGTCCGCTGGCGGTTGCTTCGTTGGTGTCGGAGTTGAAAGTCGCTTCGTCGGACTTCAAAACGTAAGTTTCGTAATAGATTTCAACGGCGCCGTGCAACTTATAGACGTCGCCATCTCTTTCTTGCTGGATGGCGCAGACTGTGGGGTGGTTGTTGGATTGTTCCGCGAACGCGCGGCCGCAAGGGGTAGTCGCAGCGTCTGCCGATTTTTCGGGCGTAACGGCAGCGTGCGTCGCCGAAGAAGAATTCGCAGGCGGCAACTGGCTGGTAACTAACGGCGGGACGAGAAGCAGGTGACAAAGCAGCGCCGCCGTGATAAGGAATCTGTTGCGAAGAGTCATCGGAAGAAGATCATCGGAACGCAATCATCCGAAGCGCACGAAAGAAGCGCTCGGACGCTTCTAGCGGCAGCAGTCGTCGTGAAGTTAGCACGGCTGTGCCTCACGAGGCAAAGGCGTTCGGTGGGTTGGATTCTATCGTGTCCTTCGCGGTTATCCGGTTGGCGGCGACTTCTGGTGATCTCATAAGATTTGTTCATGCCTTGTTCGCTTTGTGGTGACATCTGCCGGTGCTCTTCCGAGGAGGGTCCCACACCTCCGCCGCGTTGGCTTGCAGAGCCCGAGGCGGGTCCCGATGCGGAATCTTCGGCCACATCGCCGAAAGAGCAGGGATCTTGCGAGCCCAGTCCCCCATTAGCCACCGAAATTGCCTTGCCCAGCACTGGCAGTGGGGGTGCGCCTGAAGATTCTTCGGCGTGGCGTCAGGAAGTGGCTGCGCGGCTGAACCGTTATCAATCGCGGCGCAAGCCGCGTCCACCTCGTTACCCATCGCTGCGTTTGCGCTTCGAGGGAAATAACCTAGCTGGCAGAGCCAATGGCGTTTCGGCTGAGTCGTCCGCTTTTCCACAGGTGCCGGTCTCCAACCAAGCCTTGGCGTTAGACGAGTTCACCACGGGCGCTGCCGCTTCGGTGGCCGACCCGTTGGCGCTACAGGGGACGCAAGCCGATCAGGAGACCTCAGCATTCCCTCATGCCGACGAAATTCCTAGTCATGCGGCGGCGAGCGCGGCCCCGACCGCGGCTGCCATCACAGCCCCAGCCACGGCTCCAGTTACAGCAAAGATTATCGAGTTTCCGCGCTCCTGGACTCCGCCTCCGGTTCCGCTCGACGAATTGGCAGAGCCGGTCATAACCCGTCCTCGCATTCTGGAGGCGCCGGAGGTTGTTCCACCGCCCCCCGCACTTGGCGGAATCACGATTGAACCTGCCCAACAGCCTGAGTTGGAGAAACGGCCGGGTATCGACATTCCGCTGCAGGGTGGGCCAGTCGCGCGGCGGCTGCTATCCGCCCTCATCGACGCCGTCATCATCGCCGCGGCCGGTGCACTCTTCGGCTTTATTTTCTGGAAGTTGACCGCGATCCGGCCGCCGCGATTTCAGATGATTGGCTTAATGGCTGGACTAAGCAGCCTATTCTGGGCGGCCTACCAATACTTGCTCGTGGTCTACGCAGGCACCACACTGGGGCTGCGTCTGGCACGACTTGAACTCACCTGCTTCGATGGGAGCCCGGCTAGCCGACGGCTCCGCCGCTGGCGCGTACTGGCATCCTATCTCTCGGCCGTTTCTCTTGGCATGGGATACGGCTGGGTTTTCCTCGACGAAGACTCGCTCTGCTGGCACGACCGCATTACCCATACGTACCTCGCGCCGAAGAATCGTGGGCGCACCTCCACCACACGTGGCTGACTAGC
>DLMI01000237.1:0-1700 GCA_002478145.1 Acidobacteria bacterium UBA7540 | reverse complement strand
GCTGTGCTATCTTCAAAGTTTATCTGCATCTGCGGTCAGGCATTCCTCTGAAGCATGGCTACATCCCTTGAAGGCTCCAAACCGGCCATAAAGGTCTTCGTCGCCACCACGGTGATGTTGACCTTCATCTCGTTCTGGCGAGCCTCCGCCATCGTTCTCTCCGACCTCGCATCTTCGGCTTACTACGCCGGGGGCGACGCCGAAAAGGTAATCGGCAAAAGCGCTCCCTGGTTCATTCTCGGCGTCATGCTGTTCAGTTATGCCGTGCGGGCTCTCTACATCGAATCGAGCAGCATGTTCGTGCGTGGCGGCGTTTATCGCGTCGTCAAAGAGGCCATGGGCGGAACCCTGGCCAAATTCTCGGTATCGGCGCTACTTTTCGACTACGTGCTGACCGGGCCGATTAGCGCAGTATCCGCCGGGCAATACCTGGCAGGCTTTATCAAGGACATGGGCTTGTACCTGCACCGTCCTTTGCACTTTTCTGACGACCACTTCGCCGCCGGCTTGGGGGTGATCGTGGTGGCTTACTTCTGGTGGAAGAACACGCAGGGCATGCACGAGTCCAGCCAGAAGGCATTGCAGATCATGGTGATCACCACTGTCATGGTGGTGATTCTGCTGGTCTGGTGCACCATCACAGTTTTGCGTGCGCCCATCCAGTTGCCGCCGAACCCCCTGCATGCGGGGGTGATTCCGCTGAACAAGGAATCGCTGGGATGGCTGAACGGAACCTGGTTTGGACACATCACCTGGATCATTCTTTTCGTGGGCTTCGGTCATTCCGTGCTGGCCATGAGTGGCGAAGAGACCCTGGCGCAGGTCAATCGCGAGATCGAACATCCCAAGCTGAAGAATCTGGAGAAGACCGGGCTGGTGATCTTCATCTACAGCCTGCTGTTTACGTCGCTGGTTTCCTTCTTCGCGGTGATGATTATCCCCGACAAGGTCCGGCCCGACTACTTCGCGAACCTGATCGGGGGCATCGCCATGTATCTGGCGGGGCCGCAGAGTCTGAAGCTGCTTTTCCATGCCTTCGTGGTCTTGGTGGGCGTGCTGATTCTGGCGGGCGCGCAGAATACTTCCATCGTGGGCGCGAATGGGGTTCTGAATCGCGTGGCGGAAGACGGTGTGCTCACCAGCTGGTTCCAGAAGCCGCACCACCGCTTCGGAACCAGTTACCGGATCATTAATTTGATCGTTGGCCTGCAGTTGCTCACGATCGTGCTCAGTCTGGGAAACGTGTACGTGCTCGCGGCGCTCTACGCGTTCGGCGTGATCTGGAGCTTCGCCATGAAGTCCATCGCCGTGCTGGTGCTGCGCTTCACCGAGCCGGGGAATCGGGCATGGAAAGTGCCGGGTAACCTCCACATTGGCAAGACCGAAGTTCCGGTGGGATTAATCCTCATTTCCGCGGTCCTCCTGATCACGGCGGTTGTCAATCTGTTTACCAAGTACGAGGCCACTATCGCCGGAGTAATCTTCAGCGGCGTATTCTTCACCATCTTCACGCTTTCCGAGCGCCATGTTGCTAGGGAGCGCCACGGCAAACCGGAGCAACTCGATCAGTTCCGTGTTTATGGCAACCAGGAATTGGGCAGCGGCGCAATGGGCGTGCGGCCAGGAAATATCCTGGTCGCGGTGCGCGATCCGCGCAATCTGTATTACTTACGCCAAGTGCTGGCCCACACAAATGTCGG
>DLMI01000089.1 GCA_002478145.1 Acidobacteria bacterium UBA7540 | reverse complement strand
ACTTAAGACGCTCTGTATAGAAAGCACACTTGCTTTTTCACTGCCCACCTCCATTGAGTTTTCCGAACGACAGGCTAGGTCCAATATCGCCGATTCACGAGATAGCCAAGGCCACGGACTTTCATTTCTGAAGAACCAACTGTTCCACGTTGAACCCGAACTGAATCTCCCGTCAGCCCGTGGCGGCTGGGCTGCACTCACCACCCGGCGTTAGCGCAAGCGCTTTCATCCGTGCGCCATATAAAATCATCTTTCATAGGCTGTGTCAAGAGGTTTTTTAAAATTTTGGAGATCACCAGTTGGGCTTAGGGGTGGAGCATCTCCGATCCCGAAAGGCAGGTCCGCTGAGGCGCCCCCCGCCTGAAAGAGCCCCCAGAGATTTGGTTGACGAAACCAAATGTTGGTGGCAAAAACGCCTTACAGAAGGCGACAGGGAAAGTTCACTATGGTCAGCCAAACGCTGTGGCAATGGAGTGGCCGGATGACTGAAAGCGCTTAGCGGAAGTGACACCGATAGATCGCCCATCGAATGGAGTGTGAAATATCCATGACCAAACAATTCGGCACGTTCATCCTGCTCCTCATTCTGTCTGCCTCCCCCCTCATGGCTCGGGCCCCGCAGCGTCCAAGTATGGAGCAGGTCACAGCGGCTGAGCGACTCGAACGCGCGCGCAATGCTGTGCCTGCCCAGCAGCCTCTGACTCAAGACGACGTTCTGGGCCTCATCAAGAAGAACAAAAACAACCTCGACGTCGTCTACAAGACTCTGGACGAACGAAAGGTGAACTTCGACCTGGATCGAAAGATCGAGCAAAAGATGCGCGGGGCGGGCGCTGACGACGACATGCTTCAGGCCATCTGGAAGGCCGGCCCAACGGGCAGGAGCGAGAAGTCGGCCACCCTGACCAGCGCAACTGGAGCGCCGCTTCAGGCGACGTATGAAGAGGCTATGGGCTTCAAGACCATGGAGCACGAGTTGGACCCCGACAGGCGGCTACGAATGGTGGATGAGTTTGAAAGCAGATTCCCCAAGAGCCAGTTCTTGTCCTACGTCTACCTCCAGGCGGCCAAGGCTTACCAGGAAAAAAGCGATCTGAACAAGCTCGTGGAATACGGTGAAAAGAGCCTGAAGCAGGATCCCGATAACGTCTTTAGCCTGGTTGTGGTTGCCCTCGCCTTGCCGCAGCCACGAATGCTTCAAGGCAGCCCCGGGGAGGCTGCCCAACGGCTTTCGCTTGCGGAGACTTACGCCAATCGGGCCCTCAAGCTCATCGATAGCCTGCCCGCTCGGACGAATGAAAGCCCCGAGCAATTGCAGAAGCAGAAGGGTGCTCTTGCCTCGGACGCGCACGCCGCCCTTGGCATGGTCTATATGGACCGCGATGAGTCTCAGAAGGCCATCCAAGAACTCAAGACCGCAGTCTCCTTGACGCAGACGCTCAACCCCCAACTCTACTTCCGCCTCGGGGAGGTTTACGAGAACGAAGGCAAGAAGAACGAAGCGTTGGAGGCTTTTACGAAAGCCTCCGAATTAGGGCGCGGCACCGTGCTGCAACAGTACGCGGATCAGCGGATCGCAGAGCTGAAGAAGAAGTAACCTGCCACCCAGAACCTTGGCCCGGTTGTGGCGTCACCAAACCCCGGGCAGGCGACCACGCCGAGGCGAATCTGTCCACAAGTCCGGAGATTTTCCCCTGAGATTCCTGACGACGCGCTCGCCGCGCGTTCTGCATCGAGCTGCTTCAGCAGCGCCTGGGGGGCTTCCGCCTCGGGGTTCGCCACGGCTCCTTGCCTTGTCGTCGGCGCAAGCCTAGCCCACATGGAGAACGAGCGCCTGCACGGTGTGCGGTGGAACAAGCTGAGTGAACTTGTTCCCTTGGACGGTAAGCTGCTTGGGCGCTGACGGCCGGACGACCTCCGGCTTTTCCAGGGTGTTTTCATCCCGCGCGTTGCCCGAAGTGAGTTCCCGCAGAGTGCCGCCGCGCGCCCCAGGGCTATCCAGGCCGGGGATTTGGATCTCGACCTCCAAGGGCTCGGTCAAGTGCTGGTTGACCAGAGTCAGGCAAATCTGCTTCTGAGCCTCGTTCAGGGAGGCCGAGGCGCTTAGATAGGTGCGCGTCGTCTCGCCGCGTCCGCCTAGCTGAGCCAGGAACTGAGGTGGTAGCTGAGTCAGCGGCTTGAGGGTGTAAGTGGGGGAATCAACAACCGTCTTCAATGCCATCGCGTCCATGTGCGGTTGATAGAGGTCGAACACATGATAAGTCGGGGTGAGCGCGAATTTGTCTCCCTTCGTGAACGCGATACACTGCAGCACGTTGAATGTCTGGGCGATGTTCGCCATGGAGACGGCGTCGCCATAGGAGTTCAGAGAGTTGAAAGTCACCGCGGCCAGAAGAGCATCCCGCAGCGTGTTGCTTTGCCAGAGCCCTTGCGCGCCAGTGCTGGGCACCGGATGCCAGATCCCCCATTCGTCCAGGGCAATCCCGATGCGGTTTTGGGGGGAGGTGTAGTGCTGAATCAAGCCGAGGGTCTCCTCGATATATCCCTCCAGCACGCTGACACCCGCCAGCGCGCGATAGTACTCCTCATCAGTGAACTCTGTTGCCTGCCCCAGTCCCCCGCGGTAATAATGGTGAACGGAGAGGTGATTCACGCCTCGAACCTGTCCACGGGCGCCTGGGCGCTTGAGCAGAGTCTCGAAGAACTTCTGGTTCCAGTCCTCCCGGAAGTCTCCGCAGGCGACGAATTCTACTGTGCCCCGCTCGGCGTAGCGATTCAGGTAGGTCACATAGCGAGCATACTCACGGGCGTAACTCTCAGCGTCGAAGTTTCCGCCGCAGCCCCAGTTCTCATTGCCAACCGACCAATAGCGGACGTTGTAAGGCTCGGGATGTCCGTTGGCGGCGCGCAGGGATGTGACGGTTGTGCTTTCCTTGCCGTTGCAGTACTCCAGCCAATCCAGGGCCTCCTGGGGAGAGCCCGAGCCCACGTTGACGCAGAGGTACGGCGCGGCGCCGCTCAACCGGCAGTACTGGATGAATTCGTCGGTGCCGAAGGCGTTACCCTCGTCGCGTCCCCACCAGATGTTCCAGATGCGTGGCCGCTTCTCGCGTGGTCCGACGCCGTCGCGCCAGTGATACTGGTCGGCAAAGCAGCCGCCCGGCCAGCGAATGATCGGCGCCCTGATACGCTTGAGTGCTTCAATGGTGTCTTTACGCAGGCCGTTCTGGTTCGGGATGGCCGAGCCTTCGCCCACCCACATGGCGTCGTAAATGCAGCTTCCCAAGTGTTCGGTGAAGTGGCCATAGATGTTGCGGTTGATCTTCCCCACCCGGTCGCCCCAAATCACGTCAAGGCGGGCGCGCTTCGATTCGGCACCAGGTGCCGGCACGGCGAGCGATGGATGGCTTCCCGCCTTCATCGTCAGCGCGCCCAGCGCCGCAAGACTGCTGTTACGAAGGAATCGTCTGCGATTCATCTTACCCTCCAGTGTGACATGCGTTCGGCGAAGCTAGGGTTTACTCCATTCCCAGACGGATGTCCAGCGTTTTCAGCGCATCGAGGCTGACTATCAGGCTGGTTGTCACGCACTACGGCGTTGTGTTCAGCCAGACGGCCATCTTCCCCAGTCCGCGATTGCCCCAGATGCAGTAAGGAACGGCAGTGATCGGAACCGGCTTGGTAGCTGGGGGATGAACCGGCTGGTAGAGCACATCTTTCCAATCGTCAAGCGGGCGCAAGAGTCCCTGACCCTTGATGACCGTTATGCCGTCCAGAAGCCCAGGCGCGTATTGGCTTTCAAGCTGCGCTCCCAGCGGCAGAGTGATCTGCTCTACCGGCGCCTCTTGGTCCGCCTGCTCCAGGCAATAGATAAGCGGCCCGCGCCGAAGCGCGGTCTTGCCATGATCGTACAGAACTTGGGGATTGGCTTCGAGCCGTTGGATATCCATGGGCAGAGTCAGGTCAATCGTGTCCCCGTTCGTCTAGTACCGCCGGATTTCAGCGTAACCGTTAACGACGTGGGGAGAGAATTTCTCTCCCCTGACCTGGAAATCCGCACTGGGAGCCCATCCCGGAATGCGCACGCAGATGGCGAAATCCTGTGGCGCTTCCACGCCCACGGTAAGCTTGATCTTCCCATCCCACGGATAGTTGCCGGACTGCCGCAGAGTGACCTTCTTGCCCGCGAGGTTCGCGTTCACTTGACCGGCGATGAACAGATTCACCCACAGGCCGTCCGGCGACGCTACCTGGTCCAGGCATTAGAGGTTCGCTGCACGCTACCTTCGGCTTCCCCCCTTGAGCGTTTTACCTCTGATGCTCGAACCCTGAAACCGACTTCTCAATTCACCGTTAGCGTCAGTGTGAGGCCGTGCGTCAGGGTCGTTGGGCCGGATACAGAGGTCCCAGTAACGGTAAGGGTATACGTCCCTAACGGCGTGCCAGGGTTCCCGCCTCCGCCCCCTCCACCCCCCCCTGCGCCGCCCCCGCACGCAACCCAGGCCGTTACGACGAGGATTATGAGTCCTAAACCGAGCTTGGCCAGGGCCGGGACGCGGTGAAGCTTCCCGGATAAGCCTAATGCGAGCAGGACACCAATCAGGGCTAAAGCCCAAGCCCACATCGGTGGAAAAACTCTGAAGGCGCGGTCGTTTGTAGGCGTGTTAAAGGGGGCGCGCACAACAAGCGATGGGGCAGTTGTGGTAACTGTCACAGTAGCGGTAGCAGCATCCTTGCCGTCCAACGTGACTGAGGCCGGTGACACGGAGCAGGTGGCCTCGGAAGGCGCCCCGGTGCACGCGAGCGATACCGTCTGGTTGAAACCTCCTTGAGGGATAACACTCAAGGCGTAACTTGCCGTTTGTCCCCGTGTAACTGTGGCAGGGGACGATCCGGCGGGAACGGACAGGGAAAAGTCCGGGGCGCCGCTCCCTGTACCGGTCACGGCAATCAACTGCGGCTCTCCCGGAGCGTCATCGATGACGGTGATGTTACCGGAGAAGGAGCCAGACACGTTGGCGACAAAGCTTACCGTTATCGAGCAACTGCCTCCAGCCTGGAGCTGGATGCCGCAAGTGTTGCTCTGCGAGAAGCCGTTTGGGGCGGTAACGCTGTAGATGGTTAGTGGCGCCGTGCCGTTATTGGTGAGTGTAACGGTCTGGGCCCCAGCCTGGTTCCCAAACGAGAGGCTGGTGGTCGATAGCGCCACCGGAGAGGCCACCGTGGCCAGTTGCAGGTCCCACGCGCTTCGACCCAGCGTGGCGGCGCGCAGAAGGCGGGTGGGCCGGTGCAGCTTGAGCGCCGTCACCGTTACATTCGGCAGCCCGGCGC
Organism: Acidobacteria bacterium UBA7540; assembly: GCA_002478145.1. The sequence goes on along the minus strand of DLMI01000089.1, from coordinate 9,390 downwards.
CTAGCAGATTCCAGGTATTGCCTCCGTCCGCCGTCGCATAAACGCCCTGCTCGGTCGCAATATACAAGGTGTTGGGGACATCCGGATCGACGGCGATATCATTGACCTTAAGGTTGGGGAGATTTCCACTGATATCCGTCCAATTCCCTCCGCGGTTGGTGGTTTTGTAAACATGGCCGCTGACGTAGCTCGCGAATGCGGCATACGCCGTGCCGGCGCTCGAGGGATCGGTGGCAATCTGGTTTAGGTAGATACAAGTCGGTCCGTAATAGTTGCACTGGACCAAGTTTGATGGCAATCCGGCGCCAATGTTCGCCCAAGTAGCGCCGGAGCCGGACAGGGCGTTGGTGGTGACGTAGACGCCGTTCGAGTTCCCCCAATAGACCGTGTTCGGGTCAGCCGGGGCTACGGCCAGCGCCTGAGTAAGCCCATTCCCAGGGCCTAGAACCGGTGAAATGGCCGTCCACGTGTCGGCGCCATCGTTCGTTTGCCACACGTGGCCGGCGGCGAGATAGAGCCGCTCGGAATCCGCGGGGTCCATCGCTAATCCCGGCGCCATCCCCGGTAGAAACTCGCTAGAATCGATGCCGTTTTGGGGCTGCGAGAAACTGGCCCCGCTGTCGGTGGACTTTTGCACGCTCGGCGGTGAGGCGCATGCAGCGTAGATCGTGCTCGGGTTCATGAAGTCGAAAGCGAAATCCGGCCCGCCATCATCACAGGCAACCGTCTGCCACAGCAATTCGCCCAAGTACATGTCCACGCCATTGCTTTGTGACCCAGCGAAGCCGATTTTCGGGCTGGTGGGATGAATCACGATGCCGAAAAAGTCGGTTGTCGCCAGCGTGGCATTGAGGTCGGTAAGTGTCCAGGGATTGGCCGTGACGTTGGTGGCTGCCCACACTCCTCCTTCGGTCCCGAGGTAGAGGACGCTGCCGTCCGCCGAAAACTCCATCCCGCCGTGGAATCCCGCGAAGCCGGCGTCGACAAACTTCCAGCTTGATCCCCCATCCACAGATTCAGCCACGCCAGCGCTTCCCGACACGACAACGTTCGGGTTCGCCGGATCCACCCGAACCATCCATGCGCACCCCGTGGCTATGGACGGCAGCGGGGTCCAATTTTGGCCGCCGTCCACGGTTTTGTACATAAAGGTGCCGGAGGACGGACAGTTTCCAGCGTAGAGCGTGGTCGGACTCGAGGGGGCCATGCCCAGAGCGAGAGAGGTCCCACTTGGCAGGACGTTGCTCCCCGTTCCACTGGCGGCAGTCCAGGTGTTGCCGCCATCGGTTGATTCATAGACTGTGTCCAGGCACGCATAGGCTGTGCTGCCATTGGATGGATCGAACATGACCTGGGTGCCCAGCGCCGTGCTAGGGGCAAGAACCTGATTCCACGTATTGCCACCATCCCCCGAGCGATAGACGGCTGTGCCGGAAGCCGACTGACCCACGGCGAGCAGGATATTACCGTCACTGGGACTGACGGCCAGCGACCAGATGGCCGCTTCAAGCCCTGAGCCGGTCGGCAACGGCCCCGGAAGTTGCGTCCAGGTGTTTCCCCCGTCGGAGGACTTGAGTATTCCCGCCCCCATGTTGGCGAAAAAGGCGTCTGAAAAGCCGGTGCCAGCATAGACGATGTCGGGATTGGTGGGATCGAGCGCCAGCGACATGATCTCCAACGAGGGTTGGTTGTCGGTCAAAGGAGTCCAGGTCTGTCCGCCGTCGGTAGTCTTCCACACGCCGCCTCCGTTCTCGCCCAAATACACCACGCTCGAGTTCCCTGGGTCGACGGCGAACGCATTGACCTGGCCAGAGTGTTGCCTCTGGTCCGTAAAGAGTAGAGGTTGCGGGCCGATCAGCGTCCACTGTCCGCTGGCAGCATCATTCGCGTGAGTATCCGCATGGCGTTTTTCTTTGCCGTTGGCGCTCATTCGCGCGGCGCGGGAATTCGCTTGGCGCGCTGCCGCGCTATTGAACCGACTCCCCGCGTCCCCCCTGATGATGTGGTGCTGTGCTAGTGGCTTCGAGGTTGATCCCGCCGCAAAAAACAATAGAAGCGACAGGAGTGCCTTCATCGTTCGCTCGCGACCGTGCGTCATGATCTCCCCCTTTCTCCGCTGGCCGGATGGGACAGGCGGCCGTTTTCACTGCACGATCTCAAAGTCAATCCACTGGCTAGCGACTGAATACTGGCGGGCTGCCAGCTTGTCGGTGACGGTTACCTGGAGCGCGTAGTCGCCTGGAAGCATGTCCGGACCGAGCGTCAACTCGCCCGACATCACCAGGCGCCGCGAGTCCCACGGAACCTGACTGATCGCTCCGGGGTTCTGCGTAGACACCAAGTGCCCGTCGAGGAGGATCTGAATTGTGCTCTCCAAGTCGGGAGGCTTCCCGGCCGTGCCTCGGCGAGCATTGTAGATTTCGAGTTCATAGCTCACCCGGTCGCCAACCTGGAATCGCCGCACTGCCGGCCCTTTGTCGCCCAGGGTGTCGGGGTTGAGGACGATGCCCGACAGGGTCAGCCTGCCCCGCCGCAAATCCGGGATCTCGGTGAAGTGGCTGGCGGAGCCTACCCTTGGCGAGATTGAATCACTTTGGGAGATTGAATCACCCACCGCCACCCGCAACTGATAAGCACCCGGGTCCTTGATGGGAACGTCCATACGGTAGTTCACGCCCCACTTCCGCAGCGCGTCGAGCTGCGAGGGCTGGAAGGAGACCCGGAACGTGCGGTCCAAACCGGAGACTGGCGCCCCGTTATCACCGAAGGCGGCGCCGACTATGTCGATCGCGCCCTTCTTCGTCCCATCCGGGCCATCCTGGAGCGTCAGGTCGCGCGCATCAATGTGCAGCCACAGACGCACGAGGGAGTCATTGCGTCCTTCGTTCACAAACTGCGAAGCAAGCTGGACGTGTACTCCCCATGTACCGAAGGGCGAAGTGAGGGCGGCCCTTAATTGCTCGTCGCGGGTACGGTAGGCGGGCCGCGTCTCTTCGTCCGGAATCCCGTAAAAGCCCGAGCGCGAGCGGACGCGCAGGCCCGGGACTTTGACCTTCACCTGGAGGCGATGATAGCCGGCCCACTTTTTGCCCGCCTTGAAGGTATCGGCGGGCGGCTTAAAGCCTATCAGATAATATCCGCCCAGGTCGTCCATGACCTCGCGCATTCCGCCTGCCAGATCATTGTTGTCATGAACGAAAATTCCGCCGGTTTGGTTCGCCAGGTAAGCCATGGCCCCCATTGATCCGAGATACTCCCCGATGCGGTTCATTAGCGCGCTCGCGACTTGGGATGGCTGGGGTCCAACACTGGGAGGGCCCCCTTCGATCGGCTGAAGTCCTGTCAAGTCGTCAGCCGCGCTCAACTGAAGGGTGGGCAAACCCCTCGTGTCGATCGTGTAGATGACCGTGGAGGAGCGATTGGCAAGGTCAACCAGCTCTTGCATCCTCTGCACCGGCGTTTCTTCACCCCGCGGGACGGAAATATTGTCCCTCGAGGAGCGATCGCCAGGGTTACCCGGCACTGGCCTCCTCTGTTGGACGGTTGGTTCACGAGGCGGCGGAAGAATCTCGTCGGAGGCCAGGATAAGCGCCTTGCGGCCAGGGAGGTCGCGTAGTCCTCTCACGACGTAGTCCAGCGCGTTGAAGGTGGCAGCGTTCGTGATCTGGTCGCAGTACCGGCGCAGGGGCAGCGGCAAGTCTGATTGCAGACCAAAAAGGCCGCAAGGTGAATCGACGACGTAGCAGATGCGGTCGATGGCCGCGTAAAGTAGACGCTTGTCGTTCGTGAATTGTTGGAGTACACCGAGGCCGCCGGAGGTGCGCAGGATCGCCACGAGGTCGCCGGGTTGAACGTCTTCATCGACAAACTTTTTCAGGGCGTGGCGAGCGTAGACGATGTTCCCAAACCGGATGTGAAAATCATCCACCACAATGGCGATAGTGCGGCGGACTTGCTCGGGCCGCAGCCGCGCCGGGGGAACGCTGGGGACGCCAGGCGGCGGTGGCTGAGCGGCACTCTCCCCTCGACATCGCCCGGTTACGGAAATGTAAGAGAAGTTCGTGATGGTCTGCGGGCGCCCGTCCTCGAGGATCTCGAAGTCCTCGGGCCGGAGATTTGTAACCGGGCGCCCCTTTGAATCGGTAACCACCGCATCAACCTGCACTAAGTTGACCGTGATGCGGATGACCCCTTGCGGGTTGGGATGCTCCGGGGCCTGCGCGAAGAGGGGCGCCACTCCGAATATGAAGATGAGAAGGAATCCGCTACGAACGGAGCACCGGACGATCTGTAACCGCCCGGCAGCCGCTGACACGATGGCCTCGATGACACCGGTCACAGTGACCGCTGGCGTGGAATGAAGGCAGCCTCCGCTGGAACCGCTCATTGCCAGTCCGCCTCCACCTTCCATCATATGCCGCTAGCGCATTTCCGGAAAGCGCGCAGGAGGCCAAGGAGGCCAAAACTGGCTGCGGGAGACAGGTCTTCCCGCGAATCCATACGTGAAAGACTGTCGCCCGGCCAGCGGGTCGGACTCGCCCTGGTCACGCTCGGCGAGCCCGTCACGCAGCCGGCCCAGCCTGAGCAGAACAATACCCTGATCAACATAAGCGGGAAAAAGATTGGGGTTCAGCGAGAGGGCACAGCTCAAGCTATCCAGCGCGGTCGCGAACTCACCGCTCTCGCTCAACGCCATCCCCAGGAACAGATACGCCTGCAGGAAAGCCGGATCGAGATGAGCCGCCCCTTTCAGCTCTGCCGAGGCCTTCGCTCTTTGTCCACCAAACCAGAGAGCCGCTCCCAGGTTGTAGTGTGCTTCGGCGAATTTCGGATCTAACTGAATTGCGCGATTCAGATGGTCGAGTGCCCCAGCCAGGTCACCCTGCTGACCTAGCACAAAACCGAAGAGGTTCTGAGCTTGAACATAATTCGCGTCAAGCTGGAGTGCCGCCGTGAGTTTCTCCTGCGCCCCCGGAAGGTCTCCCGTTCCGAGCGCCGCGAGGCCTTGTTTGTATAGCTCCTCCGCGGAGCCTAGCGCTTCGCGCGGCGAAGATTCTCGTGAAGCGCGTCGCGTGGCCGCCAGTTGCTTCAAAGTCGACCCCAGACTGTAGTAACCCTCCTGGAGGTCAGGTCGAAGCCGAAGCGCCTTCTCAAAGGCGCGGACTGCGCCTTCTAAATCACCCCTCTGTCTTAGTACATCTGCGAGGTAATACTGCGCCTGCTCGTTGTCGGGTTCGAGGGTGGTCACAATCTTCAAATATCGCTGCGCGCCCGCTTGGTCACCTTTCATCCGCAAGGCCATGGCCAGGTTCATGTTGAGCGAGGGGTCGCGAGGCCGCAGCTTGAGTGCCTTTTGGTAAACTTCCAGGGCCTTGTCCAGTTCCCCTGTCCTGATCAGCACCGAAGCCAGGTTGTTGTGGGCCCGCACGTAATCTGGCTTCAGAGCAATGGCCCGTTCAAACTCGTGGATGGCCGGCAGAGGCTCGTTTTTTTGCTCGTACACGACGCCGAGCCAGTTGTGAGCCTCCACGTTTCGGGGGTTGACCTTCAGAATTGCCTGGTATTGATCGGCCGCCTTTTCTAACTCTCCCGCGTGATGCCAGAGAAGGCCCAGGGCCAAGCGCGCGGGCTCGAAATCCGGCTTGAGCTCCACAGCTTTGGCAAGCTCGGTCATCGCTTGCTGCGGATCTCCCCCTTCCCCCAATGCCATGCCCAAGTTGTAGTGCGCTTCGGCATAGGCCGGATCGATTTCTAGCGAGCGGCGGTATTCCGCCAGAGCCTCCTGGGGCTTACCCTGCCTCGCCAGGGCCAGCCCCAGCCCGTGATGGGCCTGTGCCCGCTGCGGGTCAATCTTGATTACCATTCGGAACTCATCGGCAGCGGCTTGCCAATTCCGCCTTTTTAACATTCCCATCCCTTGCTCGAAGTGCAAGTCTGCCGGCTTGGGTGATGGCTGCTGAGCTGCCGCCTGCCAGGAGAAAAGGAAAGCCGCACAAAAAATCAAGCTGCAAAATAGTGATAAGACATGTTGACGGGGAAGCGGTCGCGCTGGCGCACGCAGACCTCGGTGTGCAGGCTGTTTCGTCGTGCGGGGGGAGCGATCAGCCATCGAAATCTGTTCCCGCTGGCAGCGGCCTCCCACATAAAGGGCTTGCAGCCTCCTTACTTTTGTTTCATGTCCATCCATCGGCAGGTCAGGCGTGTTACTGCGGGTTCGGCAGCTAGAATTCGGTTGCTCCTGTTGCAACTGCTGCGCGATTTTGATTTCTTTGGCCGATTCCTCGCGTTCTCCCAGTCGCGCAAGGAGTACGCTGTAGGGATAGTCATCGGTGAATGAATTATAGTCCATTCGCAGCACCTGCTCGAGCTGTCCGTGCCAAAAACTTTAGTGTCGTTCCCGGGCGGTCGTGGGGCTGGATCGAGAAAATCAGCTTCCAGGATGCCGCAGGATCGCCGATCTCGCATTGACCCATCCCCCTGCACCCTCGGAATCAGAAACCGCACTCAGCGCGCCGGCGCGGGCCTCCCCTTGCGCCGCGGCGGGAGGAGGTAGGGAGTAGTGCTGTTACTGCAAATTCCCGCCCGTCACCTGGCCGAGCGCTGTAGCGCCAAGCGCTTGGTGAGCGTGCTTCTGGTTACATGGGGAATCTCAGAATGTCATGTCATCCTGATCCCGCCCTGCGGGAGAAAGATCTGTTTTTCTTCGCGCCACGCGATGAAGTTCGCCATTAGTGCCACAGGGATGCAGGCAGAGAAACCGTGCGGCCTTATATTCGAAGGATCCTTGCGGTGCGCAGCGGGGTTAGTTAAGCGGCGGTGGCCCGGTGGACTCGCGGATGACCACTTCCGGGTCGATCAAGAAGCCGCGGCCCTGCACCTGCCCACCTTCGGGTGGAACGAGAGCTTCGAACGACAGGCGTCCAATCTTCTCCCGAGGGATATTGACCGTGGTGAGAGCCGGACAGGCGTACCCGGAGAGACTGATGTTATCGTAGCCGGTCACGGACACGTCCTCGGGAACCCGCAAGCCACTTTCCCGAAGTGCCTTCAGTACTCCCAGGGCCATGTAATCGTTCACGCAGATGATCGCCGTGGGCCTGAAGCCAGTGGCCAGCAGGGTCCGCGTCGCCTGCTCTCCTCCTGCGGGTTCGTCCCGGTCTGCGACGGTGGTGAACTCCACGGCTCCGGCATGACGCTTCATCGTTTCCACGAAGGAAACTTTGCGGTCAAGGAGCGGCTCCAAGCTGGTGTGGTGGCCCACAAAGGCCATGTGCCGGTGCCCGAGCGAGTACAGGTATTCCACGGTCTTTTGAATTCCCTTTTGATAATTCACCCGGATGTTCGAAATGTTCTTCGCCGGCGTCCCCACGTCGTAAAAGACAATGGGAAGGTTTGACTCGATGAGCTCCTGCATGAGGGCTGGCTCCATTTCGGAGACAATGACCGCCAGCCCCGCCACACGACGGCCCAGCATCAAGTGCACACTGTTTACCAGCCGACGTGGGTTGTAGTCGGTGTTGGCCACCACCACCTCGTAAGCATGGCGGCGCGCTTCCGATTCCAGACTCCGGAAAATGTCCAGGAAAAACGGGTTCTCCAGATTGGAGACGATCATACCCAAGGTGCGGCTTCTGCCGCCCGCTAAGGTTCGAGCGTGGATATTGGGATGATACTTGAGATCCTGAACCACTTTCAGGACACGCGCTTTGGTAGTATTCCTAACCGGACCGGTTTCGTTAAGGGCGCGAGAAACCGTAGCAACGGAAACCTTGGCTCGCTTGGCGACATCTTCCAGTTTCATGTGGGATTCGGACCTCGCAACAGGGGATGATCATAGGCGAAAAGTGAAAGCGCTTCGCTAGAACTAAACGTCTGCGTAAGATTAACATAAAAGCCTGGCGCAAGGCTATTCTCTGCTGGTTTCAGTCCGTTTGCAGGAGGTTGCCGGGAAGGCGGGTACCCTGCTGTCGTCCGGGAAAAGGTCTGTGAGGTTTTTGCGCTCGGAGCGTCCCATTTCTACTTTCAAGCTCCGCGAATTTGTCGGAGGAAATTTGAATGGACTTCGAGCGCAGGACCGTGCGCTTGTGATGTTAATGCCTGCCTGCGCGTACGCTTGGACGTATTTGACGAAATAATTCGCAAAGGGAGCGTACATGCTGGATAACAGCGATCCACCAATCATGGAACCCGAGTCCTTCATCCAGCCCGGAGGGCTCCAGGGATTGGCCATGATCTCGAGTTGCGGGTTGAGCGCCTTGGCCTGGAGGATGAGCGGAATAATATCCGCCTGGTCGTGCGCAATCGAAAAATTCGCCAGGGTGGGATCGGGCTGGCCCCCGTTGTCATCAAAGGAATACACCGACCGCGCCAAGTCTGAGGCGCCCATGGGGTTGCGAAGGAAGCTGAGCCCGATGCCGCCGCCTTGGCGAGTGAACAAGTTGCTCATGGCCGTGGTGAGCTGCTTGGGGTTTGCCACCTCGTTCAGGAGATACATCGCAGAGTCGGTGGTAGCCGCTCCAAATCCCTCGATCGTCTGATAAACCTGGGTTTCATCCATATAAACCAGATTGCCGCATCCCTCAGTGGGCTGATCTCGGCGAGCGCCTTGAGCATGTACACACGAATTTTGACGTCTACATGCTTGGGAAGCTTTTATGGTGCATGATAGCGGGCCGACTTAGACTCCCTCGTGAGTACCGTAAGAGGCCAGGTTTCAATCTGACGGAGATGTTCCCCAACAATCAAGACATGCACATTGTCAACTGCATTCTGGACCGATGCGTGGTCGAGGAGCCGCGCGACTGCCTCGAGTCGGCTCAACAACTTCTCCCGATCGTGGACGAAAACTTGGCTATTCTACAGCGGGGGAGCCATCAACTTCGACGACAAACTCGTATGGTTTCTCACGGCCAGCTACGCCGGGGAAGAGCACCTGACCAAAGGCCATCGCAGCAACAAACCTCTCTACCTCACCGAGGCGGAGATCTCCAGGCTCCAGCAACTCAAATCGCTAACTCCCAACGCCACAGAAAACGACTTGGTGTTTGCGGATCCCAAACACCCAGACCGGCCGATGACCGAGCAGAACGCCCTTCGCTGCGGGTTAAAGAAAGCCGCAGAGAAGATCGGGACTCACCTTACTTGGCACCAACTGCGGCACTGGTCGGGAACCATGCTCTACCGGGCCGGTGTGCCGATTAATGTGATCCAGGCCAGACTGGGTCACTCACGCTGGCAAACGACCGCGGATTGGTATATCGAGTCCGACAGGGAAGGGGAACGCGAGGCTGCAAATGTAGCCTCTCGGCTCCTGGAGGCTGGAAGGGAAGGCAGGACGATTCATCCCAAATTGTTAGCGCAACTGTTTGCAGCAGCTTCGGAAACGGCAGA
>DLMI01000202.1:11156-43694 GCA_002478145.1 Acidobacteria bacterium UBA7540 | reverse complement strand
CCTTGCCCCGGAATCCGCAGGGACTATGTCTATCGTCGTCTGAACCCTAGTCACCGGCAATTTATCCCACATAAGCGCCTGCCCTCCGGAGACGCACGATTTGAACAGGAGGAGCTTGTTGGATACTTGAAATCGCCTGACAAACAGGTTAGGGTTCCTATGTCGGGCTCGTCGGTCCGGGGAGGCATTGAAATGACCCGGAACCGAGACAGGAAAGGTTCCCTCCTGGTACGTGGACGCAGCCGCAAGTTCTGGCTGGTCCAATGGCCGGAGGGTGACAGGAGGCCCTCGCACAAGCTTGGTTGGCGCGATGAGATGACCGTATCGCAGGCCGAGCGAGCGAGGCGCCAGTGGATGGAGAAGGTCAACCGGCAACGCGATATCGCCGGTAGTTCGGTTACGCTTGAAGGCTTCTGGAATCTGCACTACTGGGACCAAGAACAACATCTGTACGGGGACGAATTGCAGTGCAAACGTCCCAGCACGAGACGGGATATGAAGTCGGTAATGATGCAGATCATGTTGCCCCGATTCGGCCCTCGCCAGATGGACTCGATCAAGACAGGGGAGATCCAGCAGTTCCTGGTAAGTACAATCGGGGCCACACTGGATGGGAAGATCAGTAGACAGACGGCGCTAAAGTATAAGACCTACCTGTCCAGCGTCTACACTGCCGCAATGCGACTGGAGTATGGTGTTAGTTACAATCCTGTTCGCGCGGTGAAACTACCCTCGCAGGGACCGGAGAGAGCGCGCACGCACCTGACCCCGGAAGAGGCCGTCACTATTGAGGAGAAGCTCACTGATCCTCGTCACCGCATGGCCTGGAAACTCTTCCTCTGGGCGGGCAACAGATGTGGCGAGGTTCGCGGGCTGCGATGGCAGAGTGTGGTGTGGGAGCACAACACCATCATTGTAACGGAGTCAGTGTGGGAAGGGAACTCAACTCCGCCGAAGACCAAAAAGGGTAATCGCAAGCTCGTGCTCACATCAAACCAAATGGCCGAGTTAAAGAAATACAAGGATAGTTGCTTCCCCGATGCCGGGCCGGAGGATTGGATATTCCCTGGCACGCGCAACCGCCCACTCGACTTGGGACTCCTCATGAGCAAGCACATCAAACCTGTCGCCAAGTCGCTTGGAATTGAAAGAATTCACTGGCATGCCCTTCGCCACCTCAACAATTCCGTAATGCTCAACGAAGGAGTTGATGTCAAGACTCGCATGGATCGGTTGGGTCACGTCTCTGAGAACACGAACATGATTTACTCCCACGTCGGAGATGAGACTCAGCTAGCAGCTTCAGAGGTCATCTGGCTGAGGTTGGAAGCTGCTCGGAAGGAACTGGAAGAGAAGCGGAAGGCGGTGTTTCAGCCCGTGCCTCCGCCCTTATCTGTGACCCAAACTGTGACTCAAGAATTACCTGCTCCGGTAAGTCATTGAGGGACTGGAGCCGGCGACCAGACTTGAACTGGTGACCCTCGGTTTACGAAACCGATGCTCTACCGACTGAGCTACGCCGGCACGACAGATAGAAAAATGCTCACCCGCGTCAGCGGAAATTCCCGCCGGACCTGCGGGTGAGCATTTTCGGAGGAGAATAGAATGGCGGACGCGCCCCGCCATCTAAACTCGGAACGAGTCTAAGAAAAACTTCCAAGCGATGTCAAGATAAATTTCAGGAATTTTTTTGTGATATAAGTCTTTAATTCTAAGTAACTTACACGTGCAATTCGCGGACAAAAGAGAGAATTCGAAGAAAAACCCGAATTAAGGAATTTATCCCTGTTTTTTTGCTTTATGCTGCTGAAACTATTGATGTTAGCTCTACTGAAGGTTTAACCGAATCAGCCGGTCCGCTTCCGGGTGCCCCCACTCCCAAGCGGGGAGGTATCTGGCTGTAATTCGTTGGGAAACAACGATTAACACACCACCAGCGATCCCTCCTCCGGCAAGAAGCAAGGTCAGGAAGACGTTTCCCATAATGAGTTCGAACAACTGCATGCCTATCGTTTTGTCCCCAGGGTATTTCTCGTCCCAGCTCAACTGCTGCGTCACTTTGAATTGGTCCAACAACTTCATCGCGGCGGCTTTGTTGTTAGCCTTAAGAGCCAAAAAAATAAACGACCCTTCTCTTCGTGCATATAGAGTATTCGCTCCACGATCCTGATTTAAGCCGAGCAGATCACTCATCGCCCCGAAGCGGAGGCGGGCGATCTGCGGAGTGGGGTAGCTCACCTCCATCATGGTAGATCGGGAACTGCCGACAAGGTATTCACCGACCTGAATCTCTGCGCCCTGGTCGAATCCTAACAGGTCGGTGCGGAAATTGGGCAGAACGCGCCGGGCTACTTCGGGGCCGATGATGTATTTCTCACTGCCAGGAATCAGACCCGAGAAAGGGAGAGGCGAAGGCAAGTTGGCCACGGAATCGCCCGCCGGCCGAGTTCCCCCCACAAAAATCAGCAAAGCGCGGAATTCGTTCGCGGAAAGCTGTGAGTCTTTGGGGCGAAGGAAACGGATGAAGCTACGTCCGCGCGCCATTAAGCTGACCTCCGGGCCCGTCATGGCAAGCTGGATGGCTTTTTCCGGATGCATGGACTCGTTCTGATAGTAGGTGAGCAGGCCGTAGGCGGCGCTTGCATCGGCAGCGGGTTCCAGGATGACTTCCACACGCACCCTATCAAGCTGGTACGTGCGCAGCTCGAACGATTTTACTCCGTACTCGCGTTCGACCGTCGGGTCTCCGCCGTATTTTTGGATTTCATCAACCCCCAGGCCTTGACTGGCTGCGAACCGCCAATTGGCCGCAGGGACAAGAGGGATGACGGAAACATCCTGGGCACAAGACAGCGGACGGGCTGCACTGAGGGTTAGCAGCAAGAGCGCGAAGGCTGAGACAACACGCTTCATCATCCTCAAGGATATCAGAATTCCGCCCCGGTCTTCGATGCAGATCTGTCGGAGGCTGCACGCTGGACGACCTTGACCCCGCCAAGATTGTTCACATAATCCAGGATTCCCTCGTAGAGCGCTTCCGCGATCTTCTGCCGGTAGTCAGGGCGTCGCAGCGACTTTTCATCGCGGGGGTTTGTGAGGAAGGAGATTTCTGCCAGGACGGAGGGCATGTTGGCGCCGATCAACACCACGAACGGCGCCTTCTTCACACCCCGGTCGCGTTGGTTGCCGCTCAATTGAGAAGTGCGCCGGTAGAATTCCTTTTGCAACTGCCGGGCAAACTCCTCGGACTCTTCGATTTTTTCCGTCATCGCGATCTTCTTTATGAGGTCCTGGAGTTCGTGCACCGACTCCTGGGACGTCGCGTTTTCTCTTGCCGCCGCCTCCAGAGCTTCGGGACTAGAGGTGAAATTCAAATAGTAGGTCTCGATTCCCCGCGCGCTGCGGTCGCGGCTGGCGTTGGCATGGATGGAGATGAATAAGTCGGCAGCCTTCTCGTTGGCAATTGCGGTCCTTTCCTCAAGTGGGATGAAAGTGTCGTTGCTGCGGGTCATGACAACTTCGCAGCCAACCTGGTGCTCGAGCAGCTTTTTCAGCCGCAACCCCACGTCCAGTACGACGTCCTTTTCCCGCAGCCCCGTTGGTCCGATTGTGCCTGTGTCGTGGCCGCCGTGTCCCGGGTCGATCACGATGCGGCCGATCTTGAGTCCCAGCACCCTCGTCAGGGTCCGGGAGCCGGATTCAGTGGGCGCAGCGGCTTTCGGCAGAACAGGCGCTCCCTTCGCCGGCGAGGGTTCAGGCGATGGCGTCCCCGTCTCGCCGGACGCTGGCGGTGTTTTGGGGGGTTTGAGGGAGGCCGTCTCGACCTCCTGTGTCTCCTCCGACGCTCTTGCCTTTCCAGTTGTCTCGCGCTCAGGCTTGGGCTTGGTGCTGCGCGTGGCGACTTCGGGTTTCTGGGCCGACTCGCTGCTGCTGGCGGGCTGCTCGGTTGCGGTCGAGCTTTCCTCCAGCCGCTGCGGGCGCGCCGTGGGCGCGCGAGCGGTGGACTCTTTCGCAGCCCGTTCGGTCTCCCGGATGAGCGTGCTGCCACCGTGGATGTCAACCACCAAGCGGAAGGGATTAGGCAGGGGTAATACTGAATAATCTTCGATCTTTTCTACATCCAGCACAACCCGCGTAACGGTTGAGGTGAACTGTCCCACGCGGATCTGGCGCAGAAAGCCGTCTTCTACAGGAAAAGTCTTTCCGACCAGGGCCGGGCTTAGGCGGGCGTTTTCAATGTCCAGCACGATGCGATCTGGTTTGGAGAGCCGGCTGGTCTCAAATTTCACTTCCTCGTCCACTCCAATGACGATGCGGGAGTAGTTCGGGCCCACCCAGCGGCGTACTTCTGTCACCTCCGGCAGCCCGCTGCCGCGGTGGCTTTCGGCGGTTTCGCGGTGGGGAGCTGACTGCGTGGCGGGGCGCTCGGCGTGCAACTCATCGATCGCTTCGATCTTTGCCTGCGCTTCCTCCGCTCTGGAGGACTTGGGATATTTGTCGAGGAAATTCTGGAAGGTCTTGCGAGCTTCTTCGGGGTTCTCAAGGTCGGTGCTGTATATCTCCCCGAGCGTAAACAAAGCATCCCGGGCGATTTGGCTGTGAGGGTACTCGGAGACGAGGAACTGGTAGGTTTTGACGGACTTAAGGTAATAGCGGTCGGCAGAAAAAGCGCGCCCCATCTCTTCGTAAAGTTCCGCCACAAAAGCGAGCGCCGTGGGAGTCTTGGCATACGCCGGGTCGAGCCGCGCGACTTCCTGGAAAGTCTCGATGACCTTCTGATAATCCGCCTTGGTGCGCTCGTTCTCGGGCAGAGACTCAAGCGTCGTCCTCATGCGGACCGCACGCTCGAATGTCGTCACGGCTTTTGCCTGGCGGGAGGCAGGGAGGGCTGGGAAAGAAACTTTGGGGAAGGCCAGAAACCCGGCTAAAAGAAATGCGAAGCAGATTCGTTTGTGCAGTTCGATCAATGTAGACCGTTCCGTGGCATTCAAATCACCGACCACCCCCCAGCAAAACTCTGTTCACCGAAAGGTGGATGGCCATGTTGCATTAACCCGAATCATTCCACATTGGAATAGTGCACCCCGCCTCGTTCGTCCACATAGCGGACAATGGCCGAAGCCTGCGGTTTGTTCCCGGCAGCATTCGTGCCAGACTGCGGTGATACCGATTGGTAAATGTCGGTCACCTTCCGCACGTAGTCCCGCGTTTCGGCAAAGGAAGGGATTCCGCCGAATCGCTGCACGGCACCTTCTCCGGCGTTATAGGCCGCCAGGGATAGAGAAAGGTCGCCTCCAAAAAGGTTCAAAAGGTGCTTCAAATAGCTGACCCCGCCTTCGATGTTCTCTTTGGGATTGAAGGGGTTTGCGACCCCGAATCGCTGAGCGGTCTCCGGAATGAGTTGCATCAGCCCCATCGCGCCTTTGCGCGAGACGGCCTTCGGATCGTATTCCGATTCGACTTTGATAATGGCGTGTACAAGTTGTGGGTCAATTTGGTGGCGGCTGGCAGTCTGCTCGACCAGGTCGTTGATCTCTGGCGGCGGAAGGGGGGCGTTGTCGGCCTTAACCGGCTGGATGGCGCGCGTGGCCATCTCGCCTTTGGCGCGAGCATCACTCGTGTTGATAAAGACCTTGCGCCCTTGCTCGTCTGTGATACTGACAATCTCGCCAGCGCGCGCCGGCCGAGAAAGCGACAAACCCCACACCACCAAGCAAGCGAAGACCATCAGGCAGCACTGGGTCCGATTATGCATCCGGCTCCGAAGCCGCTCCTGCGGCTCTTTAGAATTCATCCCTTCCAACTTACTCGCGGGTCCGTAACCGAATTTGGCGACCCACGCTCCTTACCCTGTCCAAGGGATCGCTGGCTTCCGCGTCCCCCAGCACCTCGGCGCACTCCGAGCGCCGAGCGTTCTTATGATTATAACATTCCCGCCAAAGCGTGCAAAAGCCAATTGAACGAAAGTACTGTGTCCCAATTCGACTGTAGGGCCGCCCCTCGGCCCGGCTTGGCCGGGGCCAGCCCCAGCCCTACATCCCGTATACTACCAACGTACTAGACTCATTACCCAGCAGGAAAGTTTGCTCGTGGTTTTTCTCTGACTCCTTCCCGGTGTGCGCGACTGGGTCGCGAATCTTGCATTTCTGTCCTGAATCCCGAATCCTGAATGCTGAATCCTTCTTAGGCTTTCCGTTTCGCTTGGTCGGCCACCGCCCGGGCGGCCTTGGCCACGGCTTCGGGATCGCCGAGGTAGTAATGCTGGAGCGGCTTGAGCTGGTCATCAAGCTCATAAACCAGCGGAATCCCGGTCGGGATGTTCAGGCCCACGATGTCCTGGTCCGAAACGTTGTCGAGGTACTTCACGAGCCCTCGCAGGCTGTTGCCGTGCGCGGCGACAATCACTCGCTTGCCGGACCGCACTGTAGGGCCGATGGTCTCGTGCCAGTAAGGGAGGGTGCGTGCTACAGTATCCTTGAGGCACTCGGTCAGGGGGAGTTCTTCGGGCTTCAGGCTCGCGTACCGCGGGTCTTTGCCAGGATAGCGGTCATCGTCCGGCGTCAGCGCGGGCGGCCGGATATCGTAGCTACGCCGCCAGATTTTGACTTGTTGCTCGCCATACTTTTCTGCGGTCTGGGCCTTGTTCAAACCCTGCAGCGCGCCGTAATGGCGCTCATTGAGCCGCCAGGAATTGTGCACCGGAATCCACATCTGGTCCATCTCCTCGAGCGCCAACCAGAGCGTCTTGATGGCGCGCTTCAAAACCGAGGTGAAAGCGACGTCGAAGACGTAGCCTTCTTTGTTCATTTCGCGGCCCCCGTCAATCGCCTCCTGCATGCCCTTCTCACTCAGCCCAACGTCCGTCCAACCCGTAAACAGGTTCTCTTTGTTCCAGGTACTCTCTCCGTGCCTCAATAAGACCAGCTTGTACATGAATGCGTCTCCTCCATCATCAGAGATCTTGGCCACGCCTAATCGAACTTCCCATTATAACGGGATTGGACGAGGTCGCCAGAGACTTATGCGCTCGGTCGTCCTTGGCGCTGCCACAAGGCTCTGAGGTCACGCGCGCCGTGGATGAAGCCAAGGATGTAGACAGTATCTTTGCTCACACGCATTTTTGGGTTGGCGTGCCATAACTACGCCAGTTCTTTCGCCCCTAAAGCATTGCTTCGATGATCGCGGGGACGGCTTGGAGGGATTCATCGAGTTTCGCGGGGTTCTTGCCGCCGGCTTCTGCCAAGTCTTTGCGGCCGCCGCCGCTGCCCTCAACAATCGCGGCAGCCTGCTTCACGATTTTTCCAGCGTCGAGCTTGTGGGTAAGGTCCTTGGTGACCGCTGCGACAAGGCTGACCTTGCCGTCTGAAACACTGCCCAGCACGATCACGCCGGATTGGAGCTTTGCTCTCAGATCGTCAACCATCTGCCGCATGGCAGAGCGGTCCGTGACTTCCACGCGCGCTGCCACCACGCGCACCCCTTTCACTTCGCGCGCTTCTTTCACAAGGTCACTGGCCTGGGAGGTGGCGCGCTTCATCTGCTGTGCTTCGAGTTCTTTGCGGAGCTTTTTCTCGGAATCACTTAGCTTCTCGACTGCCTGGAGCAACTCCTCGGGCTTGGCGTGCAATGAGTCGGCGAGTAGCGCCAGCGTCTCGCTGGCTTGCCGCAGGTATTTCAGTACGCCTTCACCGGTCACCGCTTCGATTCGCCGCGTTCCCGCCGCCACGCTCGATTCGGAGACAATCTTGAAAAGGCCGATGTCGCCCGTGCGTCGCATGTGCGTGCCGCCGCAGAGTTCTTTTGAGAAGTCGTCAATCGAGAGCACGCGCACCTTATCCGCGTATTTCTCGCCGAAAAGCGCCATCGCGCCGCCAGCGACGGCTGAGTCCAGGTCTTTCTCTTCCGTCGCAACAACTTCGTTCTTCAGGATGTACTCGTTCACCAGATCCTCGATGTCGAGCAAATCCTGCTCATCGAGCGCGGCGTAATGCGTGAAGTCAAACCGCAGCCGATCGGGCGCGACGAGCGACCCGGCCTGCTTCACGTGCGTGCCGAGCGTTTTCCGCAGCGCCGCGTGCAGCAAGTGTGTTGCCGTGTGGTTGCGGCGGATGGCATCACGGCGTTCAGCGTCGACTACTGCGGTTACTACGTCACCCACGCGCAAGGTTTCCCTGATCCAGGTCCGGTGCACGGTCAGCCCTGAAACCGCGCAATAGGTATCTGCAACGTGAGCAAGCCGATGGTTATCTGTGCCGCGTTCCAGCAGCCAACCGGTATCACCGACCTGACCTCCAGCCTCGGCATAGAACGGAGTGTGGTCCAGGACGATTTCGACACGGTCGTCAAGGTTTGCTTGAGTCAGCGGCTGCCCATCCTTCACTATCGCGACAATCCTGCAATTGGGAGAGATGGTTTGCGTGTATCCATCAAAAGCGGTCTCTTGCCCTTCGCCGAGTTCTTGATAAACTGCGGGGGCAGCCTTCTTTTCTGTGGCTTTCCAACTGGCCCGAGCGCGCTCTCGCTGGTGACTCATGGCGTGTTCATACTCCGACCGATTGATCGTGACGGCGAAGTTCCTGGCGATGTCTTCGATGAAGTCGGGGCGAAGGCCAAAAGTGTCGTGCAGCTCAAATACCCTACCCCCGTCAATGCATCCCGCATAGCCCTCTGGGACGACCACTCCTGCGCGATTTATGGAAGCCGATGCAGAAACAGCCCCAATAAGATCTGAAAGACTACCTTTGCTGATGGAAAATTGGGATTTCCAGTCCCCAAACTTCACCTCTTTTCCAGTCTTGAGGGTCACATAGGTGTCGTCAAGGCGCTGAAGGCCGACACGGGTCGAACGCGCGTAGCTTTCCTCTTCTTTCTTGATCGCCTTAATGACGTGGTGAGCCATGCCGAGGAGCTCTGGGTAGGCGCTCTTCATCATCAACACCACATGGGCGGACAGTTTATGCAAGAACGGCTCGGTAACACTGATCCGCTGGCCGTGATAGAGGGCGCGGCGCATGATGAGGCGCAGGACGTAACCGCGGCCTTCGTTTGAGGGCAGGACGCCGTCAGAAATCAAAAACGTCGCCGCGCGGGCGTGGTCGGCGATGATGCGCAAAGACACATCTGTGTCATGGTTCGAGTCATACTCGACGTTTGCCAGGCTGGCGGCTTCGTCGATCACCGGTCGGAAAAGGTCGGTATCATAGTTCGAAATTTTGCCCTGCAAAACCGCCGCCAGCCGTTCGAGGCCGGCGCCGGTATCAATGCTAGGACGGGGCAGGGGAATCATGTTGCCCTGCTCGTCGCGATTGAACTGCATGAAGACGAGGTTCCAGATCTCGACGTAGCGCCCGCAGTCCTGGGGACAAGGAAAGGGACAATCGGGGTGTCCGAGCGTGCTGGCAGCGGGACCAAAATCATAGTAAATCTCGGAGCACGGCCCGCAGGGGCCGGTATCGCCCATGGCCCAAAAGTTATCCTTCTCATCCAGGCGAAAGATGCGGTCACGCGGCACGCCAACGTCCTTCGCCCAGATTTCCTCCGCTTCGTCGTCCTCGCGAAAAACCGTGACGTAAAGCTTTTCCGCCGGAATGGCGTAGTCCTTGGTGACCAACTCCCAAGCCCAGGGGATGGCTTCCTTTTTGAAGTAATCGCCGAAGGAAAAATTCCCCAGCATTTCGAAAAAGGTGTTATGGCGCGTGGTGCGGCCGACCTGCTCGAGATCATTGTGCTTGCCGCCCGCGCGGACACATTTTTGGGAAGTCGCGGCGCGCGAATAGTCGCGCTTTTCACGGCCCAGGAAAACATCCTTGAACTGGTTCATGCCCGCGTTCGAGAAGAGCAACGTGGGGTCATGGGCCGGGACGAGCGACGACGAGGGCAGCACGCGGTGGCCGCGTCCTTCGAAAAACTTCAAGAACCGGGTTCTGATTTCGCTGGATTTCATGTTCGATTCACAATTCACAATTCACTATTCAGAACTTCCCCTCTCCCCGCTTTCAAGGTCTGCGGCCTCCACTGCCTCCGCGACGGGCCGGAGTTCAGGCTTGGCGCGCACCGCTTTGATAATATCATCGCTGCGGAATCCGCGGCGCAGCAAGCTCTGGCAAAGCGAGGCCAGCTTGGCGTGGGTCAAGGGCAGCCGCAAGGTGCGGACTTTCTTTTCGAGGGTCTGCTCCAGCAATTCCCACTCGCTGGTCTCCCCGTAGACTTGTTGCAGGGCAGGTTCAATCTGGCGGTAATCAACGAGTTTGGCTTTCAGCTCGCGGCGGATGCGGTGGCGGCCGTAAGCGCGATTGCGGACCAGCGAGGAAGCATAGTGCTCGGCAAACTTCTTATCGTCCAGGTAGTGGAGTTCGCGGAGACGGGCAATCGCCTTGGGGACCTGGCTTGAGTCCGGATATTTCTTCGCCAGCGCCCGGCGCATTTCGGCCACGGAATAGGGGCGGCGAGCGAGCATCCGCAGGGCTGCGGTGAGCGGGTCTGGTGGCGCTTCTTTATCTCTTTGCAAACCTTTCCACCTCGCTGGCCCTTTCCATCTCGTCGCGAGTGGCGTCCGTCTCAGTTCGGATGCCGGCAATACGCAGCTTGAACTCGTCGGGGTTGGAGGAGTTGGTCAGAGCTTCTTCGAGCGTGATCAGGCCCTGCGAGTGGAGGTCGTAGAGTGACTGGTCGAAGGTTTGCATGCCGTACTGGGAAACGCCCGAAGCCAGGGCCTCCGTGACCAGCCGGGTTTTTTCGGGATTGACGATGCAATCCCGGATGTACTCGGTGGTGAGCAGGACTTCCACCGCCGGCACTCGCCCGATGCCGTCGGATTTCCTGACCAGACGTTGGCAAACAACGGCCTTCAGCGTGCTCGCCAGTTGCAGGCGGACCTGCTTTTGCTCAGATGGCTGGAACACGGCGATGATGCGCTGCACAGTCTCGGTGGCGTCCGTGGTGTGCAAGGTGGAAAGAACCAGGTGGCCGGTTTCGGCGGCCAGCAGGGCAATCTGGATGGTTTCCAGGTCGCGCATTTCGCCCACCAGAATGACGTCGGGGTCCTGGCGAAGGGCGGCGCGCAAGGCGGAGGCGAAGGTGGGTGTATCCACGTCCACTTCCCGCTGGTTTACAAATCCCTTCTTATCGCGGTGCAAGAATTCGATGGGGTCTTCGATGGTGATGATGTGGTCGGTGCGAGTGGAGTTGATGCGGTCCACCATAGCCGCCAGGGTTGTGGACTTGCCGCAACTGGTGGTACCAGCCACCAGCACCAACCCGCGCTTTTCCTCGCAAATCTTCTCCATCACCCTGGGAAGGGAAAGCTCCTCGAATGTCTGGATCTTGCTCGGAATCACGCGGATGACCATGCCGACGTTTCCGCGCTGCTGGAAGACGTTGACGCGGAAGCGGGCCAGCCCGGGGACGCCATAGGGCATATCCAGCTCGGTGTTTTCCTTAAACTTCTGCTTCTGCCGGTTGGTCATAATGCTGAAAGCAAAATCCAGCATCTGTTCGGGGGAAATGCGGGGATATTGGGTGAGCGCCTGGAGCTCGCCATCCACCCGGATGTAAGGACAATTCCCCACCTTCAGGTGCAGGTCGGAAGCCTTATTCTCGCAGGCGGTCCGAAGCAAGGTATCGATGGTCACGCTTTGGCTGCTCATGGCTGATCCTCGCTGCCAAGCATTCCTGATTCGGAACTGTAGCCCTCTCCTCTCGGGAGAGGGCGAAGATCCAATTCCCTCCCTGAACCTCTGGACCAAAGACTCTTACCGCGCCACGGCGACGGGCTGGCTGCAGAGGGTAAGCCAGCCATACTTGTCCTCCGACTGCCCCTGCACGATGGAAAGGAAGCGTTCCTGCAAGCTCAGGGTAATCGGACCCGGCTGGCCCTTGCCTACCACAATGCGGTCCACGGAGCGGATGGGGGTGATCTCCGCAGCCGTGCCGGTGAAAAAGACTTCGTCGGCGATATAAAGCATCTCGCGAGAGATGGCCTGCTCGATGACCGTGTAACCAAGCTCTTGGGCGAGCGTGATGACGGAATCGCGCGTGATGCCGGGAAGGATGGACGAGGAGAGCGGCGGTGTGATGATCTTGCCGTCGTGCACAATAAAGAGGTTCTCACCGCTCCCTTCGCTGACGTGGCCGGAGGCGTCGAGCGATATGCCTTCCACATAACCGTTGGTCAGCGCCTCCATCTTCACCAGTTGGGAGTTCATATAATTCGCGGCCGACTTGGCAATCGCCGGCAGGGTGTTGGGTGCAATGCGCTGCCAGGAGGAAACGCACACGTCCACGCCCTGCCGCAGAGCTTCCTCGCCGAGGTATTTCCCCCACTCCCAGGCCAGCAAGTAAATTTCAATCGGGTTATTGAGCGGGTTCACCCCGGCCTCACCGAAGCCCCGGAAAATCACCGGGCGCAGGTAACAGTGCTTGACGTTATTCACCCGCACCAGTTCCACCATCGCCTGGGCCAGTTGATCGCGGCTGAACTTCAGTTCCATGCGATAAATCTTGCAGGAGTTCACCAATCGGTCGGTATGCTCTTTAAGGCGGAAGATGCCGGGCCCCTGCGGGGTATCATAGCAGCGAATGCCTTCAAAAAGGCACGAAGCATAACTGACCACATGCGACGCCACGTGTATCGTGGCTTCGTTCCAGGGGATGAATTCCCCGTTGTGCCACACTTTTTGGAAATTCCTTACCGCCATGCCTTCCTCCCTAGCCCGTATTCGTAAGCGCGCGAACTGCCGGATCCTGCGCGGTTATGTTTCACTGCTTTAATGGCGCAGTTGCTGGAATTATAGCATGAAGCTTGCGCCGCCTTCGCGGATTCACCTGTCAGTTTGATGTAGAGGCGGCTTTACGCCGCCATTTGGCGAGGTAAACTGGCCGCTACAGCTCTAAAGTAGAGGCGGCTTTACGCCGCCATTTGGCGAGATAAACTCGCCGCTACGCGATCTTCAGCTCCGAAGTGCAATGCGGGCAGCGCGTCGCCTGAAGAGGAATCGACGAACAGCAGAACTTGCATTCCTTCAAGGCAGGCCCGGCGGGTGCCGGGGCGGGCTTAGGTCTCAGTTTGCTGACTTGATGCACAAGCAGGAAAATCGCAAACGCCACGATCACAAAGTTGATCACCGTGTTCATGAACAGGCCGTAGTTGAGCGTCGCCGCTCCCGCGGCCTTGGCCTGCGCCACGCTATCGAAGTGCCGACCCGTAAGGGTGATGAAGAGGTTCGAGAAATCCACTTTTCCCAGCAGCAATCCGATGGGTGGCATCAGGACGTCGTTGACCAGCGAGGTCACTATCCCGCCAAAGGCCGCGCCCACCACGATGCCAACCGCCATATCGACCACATTCCCACGCATTGCAAATTCTTTGAACTCTTTCAGCATGGATATTCCTCCTGGGCTTTGTCTCTCCTGTCGAGATCCAAGCTTTTCGATTGTCCAGTTTCCGCTTCCGCTCCCCCGCACACCTGTCGGAGAGCGGGGTCGGTCCTCGGGCGCATAGTATTCCTCCGATTGAATTGCGGTGATTCCTGCGGCATGTCTCTTGCCACCCGCTCAAGAATAGAGCACAAGATTCTATGTCATACTCTTCCTGCAAGCGAACTAATTTTGGTGAATTTCCGCAGGCTCCAGTATCATGATGAAGTGGCTGCCTGTGCCGACTTTTTTCATGGGGTGGTGACGAGGGCATTCTTGCTCACTCAGGGCTGCCCGGTACAATGACCATGGCAACTGAATCGGGCCGGGGACGGTCTGCGATCTCCCTGCCGCAAAAAAATGAAAGAGCGCCGGGGGAGACAAAGAGCCGCGTCCCGGCGATGTTCCGGGCCCTCCGGTCCCGGAATTATCGCCTGTTTTTCAGCGGCCAGATGATTTCCCTGGTCGGCACCTGGATGCAATCCGTGGCGCAGGCTTGGCTGGTTTACCGGCTTACGGGCTCGTCGCTGCTCCTCGGCTTGGTGGGCTTTGCCGGGCAAATCCCGGTTTTCCTCCTGGCGTCGATTGGCGGCATGGTGGCGGACCGAACGAGCCGCTATCGCATTATCATCGCCACCCAGACCTCTGCAATGTTGTTGGCGTTTGTCCTGTCGGCGCTGACTCTGCTGGGCCACATCAAGGTGTGGGAAATCATGGTGGTGGCCTCGTCACTGGGCTTGGTGAACGCCTTCGACATTCCCGCGCGGCAGTCCTTTGTGGTCGAGATGGTGGGCCAGCAGGACTTGATTAACGCCATTGCTCTCAACTCCGCCATGGTGAACGGCGCGCGCATCCTGGGGCCTGCCGTGGCCGGCGTGACGGTGGCCGCGATCGGCGAAGGCTGGTGCTTCTTTGCCAACGGGGTGAGCTACATTGCGGTGCTTGTCGGGCTCTTGCTGATGACCGTGACGCCACGCGCGCGAGGCAGCGGCCGTTCCGGATTCGAGAGCCTTGTGGAAGGCTTTCACTGGGTCGCGCGCACGGGGCCGATCCGCGCCCTGCTGCTCCTGCTGGGTCTTGTCAGCCTGACGGGGATGCCTTACATGGTGCTGATGCCGATTTTTGCTGACAGGGTTTTGCATAGCGGAGCGCGGGGTCTTGGTCTGCTGATGGGCGCTGCGGGAGTGGGGGCGATTATAGGGACGCTGGCGTTGGCGGCGCGCCAAGGCGTGCGTGGACTGGGAAGATGGGTGATGTTCGCCGCCATGGGGTTCGGGACCTCCCTGGTCCTTTTTTCGATGTCGCATTGGTTCTGGCTCTCCATACTCCTGGTTATGCCGGCCGGATTCGCGATGATTCTGCAAATGGCTTCCTCCAACACTCTCATCCAAACCATGGTCCCCGACGAATTGCGCGGCCGCGTCATGGCGGTCTACTCCATGATGTTTATGGGCATGGCGCCAATTGGGGCGTTGCTTTCAGGAGCGATTGCGCAGCATGTGGGAGCGCCGCTTACCGTCAGGCTGGGGGGGATCATCTGCTTGGCTGGAGGCGCGGTTTTCGCACTGACATGGCCGGCCCTGCGTGGCGAAGCGCGCCAGCTCATCCTGGCACAGTCGATGGCAGGAGGTGAGCCGGCCGAGGAAATGACCGGGCAGGCGATTTCTCTCGAGCGCGACGAGTCAGCAGGTACATCTACTGACGACTGACGACTGACCCGCCGCGCCGGGACAACTGACTTCCTTACAGCCTCGCAGGAGGGAGGAGAATTCAATGGCAGAAATCAAGACTGAGTGGATCACCTTGAATGTGGCGGACGGAACCACCTTGCGCGGTTATGTGGCCCGCCCCCAAGACAGCGCCCGGCACACGGGCCTGCTGGTCTTTCAGGAAGCCTTCGGCGTCAATGGGCACATCCGGGACGTGACCGAGCGTTTTGCGCGCGAGGGCTGCGTTGCGGTTGCCCCCGAATTATTTCACCGCACCGCGCCGGGCTTCGAGGGCGCGTACACCAATTTCGAGGCGGTCATGCCCCACATAAGGGCTTTGACCGATCGAAACCTTGAAGCCGACGTCGGCTCCGCCTATGAATGGCTGCGCGCTGACACTGGGACCCAAGGGCAGCCGATCGCGTGCATTGGCTTTTGTATGGGTGGGCGCGTGACGTTTCTTACCAATGCCGTGCTTCCCGTGAAGGCAGCCATTTCGTTTTATGGGGGTGGAATCGCCCCAAACCCCTTCGGCCCTGGCCTGCTCAGCCGCGCGGGCGATTTGCACGCTCCGCAGATGTTCTTTTGGGGTGGCTTGGATAAGCACATCGGCCCGGAACAGACCCATGCGGTGACCGAATCTCTTCGTGCGGCGGGTAAACCTTTCGTGAATGTCGAGTTCTCGGACGCCGACCACGGATTCTTCTGCGACGCGCGGTCGAGCTATAACCCCTCCGCCGCCAGGCAGGCGTGGGCGCTCACGCTGACTTTCTTGAACATTTACGCCAGGATGTAGCGCAGGTCCCGTTCTCCGGACCTGCGGTTCTTCATGGTGCGCTTTCAAAGGCCGTCGAAAAGCCGCAGGACCGAAAAGCGGGTCCTGCACTACCTGCTCTTGCGAGCCTTGCAAGAACTTCACTGGGTCCCCAGCCGTTCTGCCAGGAAGAAATTGGGAAAATGCGTTAGAATAATGACGGGCTTTCAGTGATCCACACAACAAAGGGAGGTAATCGAGCGCCATGCCGCATATTGACAAGCATCCATCCGGGGCTTTTTGCTGGATTGAACTTTCGACCACCGATCAGAATGCCGCCAAGAGCTTTTACAGTTCGTTGTTTGGTTGGGCCAGCCAGGATTTTCCCATGGGTCCAAACGACTTCTACACCATGTTTCAACTCGAGGGGAGGGACACCGGCGCTGCGTACACCATGCGTCCTGAGCAGCGGTCCCAGGGCGTGCCGCCGCACTGGATGATTTACATTGCGGTCGAAGGCGCAGACGACGCCGCAGGCCGCGTTGCGCAGCTTGGAGGGAAGTTGCTTGCGCCGCCGTGCGACGTTTACGACGTGGGACGGATGGCCGTCGTGCAAGACCCGACGGGAGCTGTTTTCGCCCTCTGGCAACCCAAAAGCCACACCGGGACGGGAATCGCCGGCGTGCCTGGCACCCTCTGCTGGGCGGATCTAGTGACGACGGACCCCGCGCGCACCAAGGAGTTTTACACAGGCCTGTTCGGTTGGAGGATTGTCAAGGGCGAAAATGATCCCTCCGGCTACCTGCACATCGCCAACGGGGAAAAATTCATCGGCGGAATTCCGCCTGCGAATTTTCTGGGTCCGAATGTTCCCCCTCACTGGCTGTTGTATTTTCTGGTCTCGAATTGCGATGAGACGGCTGCCAAGGCCCAGGAACTGGGCGCCAAGACCCATTTGGCTCCCATGACCATGGAGAAAGTTGGCCGCATGGCAATCCTGGCAGACCCTCAGGGCGCAGTGTTTGCACTTTACCAGGCGTGGCCACACAACTGATGTTTTCTTGACCTGATCAGATCCTATGGCCCAGCGCATCCGCGCTATTCGCCTGCAGCGGAACGACCGGGAGATCGCCCCCTCACTGTCATGCTGAGCGCAGCGAAGCATCTCGCTCTGCTGTTTCTCCGCGGAAAAGTGCAGTGCGAGATTCTTCTCCCGCAAGGCGGGACCAGAATGACAGCGTGCCAAAGCAGTGCATCGATGTCCTGCTGAGCGCCCACCCTCTGTTTTGTTGAATCCCGAATCCTGAAACCTGAATCCTGTCTTTCATTTTGCTCTTGACAAGAGGCTCGAGTGGAGGTAGCCTATGCGAGTTGTCGCATGAGCAAGCTTGCAAGCGAGGCGGGGAAGGAGGTTCAGAATCGGCCCGGCGGAGGGAGAAAGTCGGCAAAAATGCAAAAAAGATACTAAATAGAGGGAACGAACCTAAGGATCTGCTGAAAACGCAGGGGTTAGCGTTTTCAGAGCCCAAAAACGAACTGTTTCCTGAGTGCAATAAACGCCAATCAAACCGAAGAATGGGGCCAGGAATCCGCGAGTTGTGGGGCATTGAGTGGAACGAGAAAATGGAAATTGGAAAATAGAAACTGGAAAATGGGAATTGGAAATTAGGGCTGCCAGCTTCCAGTTTCTAGTTTCCAGTTTCTACTTTCTGGTTTCTCTCGTTTGTCGCGCACCCGGCCGGGCCGGAAAGTTTGACTCACTCCCGCCGAGCCGTTATAGTAATTCGACCTCGAAACTTTTGCGGGCCTGGTTAGGAGAGGGCGGAGTTGGACAAAGAGATTCCCAAGGTTTATTCCCCCGAAACTATTGAGCCTCACTGGGCGCGATCCTGGGTGGCGCAGAAGCTCTACCGCCCCTCTGACGACCCTGCTCGCCCGCGTTTCTGCTTGGTGATCCCTCCGCCCAACATCACCGGCATGCTCCATATGGGCCACATGCTGGAGCATACGGAGATTGACATCCTGATGCGCTGGCATCGCATGAGCGGCCAGGACGTCCTCTGGTTGCCGGGCACCGATCACGCCTCCATCGCCACCCAACTGATCGTCGAGCAGGAACTCGGCCGGCAGGCATTGCCCGATCTCGAGCCCGGTTCCTCAGCCCGCGCGGCCTGGCGCCGCGAAGGCCAGCGACGGCGCGTCGAGATGGGCCGCGAGAAGTTCCTGGAACTCTGTTGGAAGTGGAAGGAGCAGAACGGTGGGACCATCCGCCGCCAGATGGAGCGCCTCGGCGCCTCCTGTGACTGGACGCGCGACCGCTTCACCCTGGACCCGGCTTATTCGCGTGCCGTCCAGGAAGTCTTCGTCCGGCTTTACAACGAAGGGTTGATCTATCGCGGCAAGTACATTGTGAATTGGTGTCCCCGCTGCGGCACCGCCGTCTCCGACCTGGAAGTAGTTCACGAAGAGCGCCCGGGGCACTTGTGGTACATCCGGTATCCCTTTGAAGATGGTTCCGGTTCTATCACGGTGGCTACCACTCGGCCCGAGACCATGCTGGGCGATACCGCCGTAGCGGTAAACCCCGCCGACGAGCGATACCGCTCCGCCGTGGGCCGCAAATTAATCTTGCCGCTTCTCAAGCGCGTGATCCCCGTCATTGCGGATGATTTCGTGGACCCACGGTTCGGTACCGGTGCGGTAAAGGTGACGCCGGCTCATGACCCCAACGACTATGACATGTCGCTGCGCCACAACTTGCAGCGCGTCGAGGTGATCAATACGTCCGCAACCATGACGGAAGACGCCGGCCCTTACCTGGGTTTGGACCGTTACGAGGCGCGGGAGAAGGTTGTCCAGGATCTTCGCCAGCAGGGCCTGCTTGAAAAGATCGAGGATTATCCCCTGAGCGTCGGGACCTGCCAGCGGTGCAAGACGGTGCTCGAGCCTCTGCTCTCCGCGCAGTGGTTCATGAAGATGAAGGAATTGGCCGAGCCTGCCATCCGGGTGGTGGAAGAAGGGCGCATCCGCATCACCCCGGAAAACTACCGGAAGATCTACCTCGACTGGATGCGCAATATCCACGATTGGTGCATTTCGCGGCAGCTCTGGTGGGGCCATCGCATACCGGTCTGGTACTGTGACGCTTGCGGCGAAGTGATCGCGGGGCACGTTGCGCCACTGGCATGCCCCAATTGCGAGGCCGCGAGCCTGCGGCCCGAAATGGATGTGCTGGACACCTGGTTCAGCTCCGCGCTCTGGCCTTTCGTCACCCTCGGCTGGCCGGACGACACTTCGGACCTGCGCCGCTTCTACGCCAACGACCTCATGATCATGGGTTTCGACATCCTGTTTTTCTGGGGCGCGCGCATGATCATGATGGGCATGAAGTTCATGAACGACGTACCCTTCCGCGAGCTTTACATTCATGCCTTGGTGCGCGACGCGGAAAAGCAGAAGATGTCCAAAACCAAGGGCAACGTGATTGACCCCCTCGAGGTAACTGAAAAATACGGCACGGACGCGGTGCGCTTTGCCTTGGCCATTAGCGCCGCTCCTGGTACCGACATTGCTTTCAGCGAAGAAAAGATTGAGTCTTACCGGCGTTTTGCCAACAAGATTTGGAATGCCGGGCGCTTCATCCTTATGAACCTGCAAAAGCTGCCGGAAGCTTGGCACGACCAGCTTGCCGAGGCATTGCGGCCGGTTCCGGAACTGGGTTTCAGTGCAGTCACTTCAATTGAATCTTTGGCGCTGGCAGACTGCTGGGTCTTCTCGCGTTTGCAGGCTGTCACCCGGAAAGTGGACGAAGCCCTGGCCGATTACCGCTTCCACGAGGCGGCTTACGAGGTCTATCACTTTTTCTGGCACGACATTTGCGACTGGTACCTGGAATGGGTCAAGCCGGAAATCACGCGCCGTGACGATGGTGCCAAAGTTTCGCCGGCCTGGATCAACCTGGCGCGAGTGTTTGAATCCGCGCTCCACTTGCTCCATCCCTTCATGCCGTTCATTACGGAAGAACTTTGGCGCCGGCTTCCGCGCGCCGGGCGCGAGAGTTCCATATCCTCGACGGGTTTCAACCTGGTCAGCGAGCGTGCCGCGGACCCGATCTCGGAAAGGCAATTCGAGTTGATCCAGGATTTGATTGTTTCTCTGCGCAACGCCAAGGCGGAAATGGGCCTGCAAAAGGTGAAGCCCAGCGCGCAGGTGGGGTGCGAAGACTTGCGCTGGCTGGAACTGTTCCGCTCGCACCTGGAGACCATCCTGCGCCTTTCGGCCTTCCAGGCTCTGAGCTTCACGCGCGAGCGGTTGGAAGCGACGGCTCAAGGTGTGCGCGGCGGCCCGGTATTCGATCTACGCATTTTCCATGAAGAGCCAGCGGACCACGAAGCGGAACGGTCGCGTCTAAGAAAAGAGAAAGAGAAGCTGGAGCGGGCGCTTGCGCAAGCGAAGGCGCAACTTGAGAATCAGGAGTTTGCGGAGCGGGCGCCGCGGGAGGTCGTGCGGGGGGTGGAACACCGTCACTCCGAGATGAACGACCGCTACAAGAAAGTGGTCGAATCTTTGGAAAGGCTTGGCTGAACCGTGGGATACCTCAGTCCTTTGACCATTGGCGATCTCTCTGGACCACCGGACCTCTCTTCAGGAGAGCTGCGTGCTCTTGTCGAAATGGCGCTGGCAGAAGACCTCGGCCAAGGCGACCTGACGACCTCGGTTACCGTGCCGGCGGGAATGAAAGCTCGCGGGACCTTCCGCAGCAAGCAGAACCTGGTGGTTGCCGGGCTCCCCGTGGCGGCTATGGTGTTTCAAGTCCTCGATCCTTCCGTCAAGTGGAATCCCGCCCTCGAAGACGGCACGGATGTTGTGGCGGGAACCGTACTGGCGAATGCCTGCGGCCCCGCCGCCGCTTTGCTCGCCGGCGAACGTGTGGCGTTGAACTTCCTCCAACATTTAAGCGGGATTGCAACCTATGCGCGGCGCCTCAAAGAAGAGCTGGCGGGAACTCGAGCGGAATTCCTTGACACGCGGAAGACCACCCCGGGACTTCGCAACCTTCAGAAATACGCCGTCCGACTGGGGGGTGGCCAGAACCACCGTTTGCGGCTGGACGATGGAATCTTGATCAAGAATAATCACCTGCAACTGGTGGGCGGAATTCGTGCCACAGTGGAAAATGCCAAGCGCCATCGCCCCGCTGGATATCACATCGAGGTGGAAGTGACCAGCCTCGCCGAATTGGAAGAAGCGCTCGAATGCGGCGCCGACGGCGTGCTGCTGGATAACATGACTCCCCTGGAGGTCCGGCAGTGCGTGGTGCGCGCAGCGGGACACATACGGTTGGAAGTCTCAGGTGGAATCGACGCCACGAACATCCGCGCTTATGCCGAGACGGGTGTGGATTATATTTCCGTGGGAGCACTGACGCATTCGGCTCCCGCCGTGGACATCAACTTTCGTATCGAACCCGTGTAGGACGGAGCGATTTGGAGTGCGGTCCGCCGCGGCGGGCTGCCGCTTTCATCCGGCGAGCTTGCTCGCGCCTGGCTGGACCAGGTACGGCGCCTAAGCACACGGCCAGCAAGCTGGCCTGGGCGAAAGCGGCAGCAAGCTGCCGCACTCCAGAGCGCAGGGAGAGAGCTGGGACTCATGGCTGCCGGAAGCACCGGACGCAAGATCGATAAGATGATCCACCTATTGGTGAAGAACGCCATGGTAGTCGTTCCGGGGCCGAAGATTGCCTCCGAAATCGGGGTAACGCGTTCTGCGGTGTGGAGCTGGGTCAGGGAGTTGCGGGAAGTGGGCGTGGAGATCAAGGGCCATCACGCCACCGGCTATCAACTCTTGAAGATGCCGGACGTCCTCGTACCCAGCTTGATCCAGGCGGAATTGGGTGAAAATGAGATTGGACACAGCATCATCCACCACTTCCGGGCAGTCTCGACGAATACGGCCGCCTTGAATCTTGCCCAACAGGGGGCGGAGCACGGGACGGTAGTGGTGGCCGAGGAACAAACGGCTGGCCGCGGGCGTTTGGGCCGTACCTGGTACTCGGAAAAATCCAGCGGGATCTATGGGTCGGTCATACTTCGTCCACCATTCTCTCCGACCGCGGCCCCGATTCTCACCCTCATGGCCGGCGTGGCCACCCAACACGCCCTGAGTTCGGTCACGGGACTTGGCGTGGATATTCGCTGGCCCAACGACTTGCTGGTGAATGGGAAGAAAGTCTGCGGCATCCTCACGGAAATGAATGCGGAGCTGGGCCGGCTGCATGCCGTCGTGCTGGGGATCGGCATCAACGTCAATCATAGCGAGATGCCCGCCGAGCTGAAGCCCTTTGCCACTTCCTTACGAATCGAGAGCCAAAGGACCTGGTCGCGCGTGCAGATTTTCATTGCCTTGCTGAAAGAACTGGAAAGGTTCTACCACCTGCTCTTGGAAAAGGGTAGTGCCGCCATCGCCGAGCACTGGGCGGCCGCATCCACTTATGCCAATGGCAAGCGCATCCGCATCATGACCGCTGAGGCTGAATCAATTGCCACCACGGCCGGCGTCGATCCGAGCGGCGCGCTCCGGGTGCGGTATGACGACGGGCACGAAGAGACCTTGGTGGCCGGAGAGGTTGGGGAGGTGAAGTGAAAGAGTGGATTGTCCGTTGTTCGTTGTCCGTGGTCAGTCGCTCAGGGTCAACCATACGCGAGGTTGCCACAAACTGATAACCTGCAACGGACCACGGACCACGGACAACTGACGGCAAATCATGCTACTCGTCATCGACGTAGGAAACAGCAACACGGTTCTGGGAGTTTTCGAGGGCAAGGAGCTGCGCGCCCAATGGCGGCTGAAAACTGACAAGTCGCAGACCGCCGATGAATATGGCATCCTGACCCGTAACCTCTTCACGCTGGACAGTGTCCAGGCGAACCAGATCAATGGCATCATGGTGGCCAGCGTGGTGCCGACGCTCAACCCGGTTCTGGAGGAAATGGCCTGGAAATATTTTCACCTGAAGCCGCTCTACCTGACCCCGGGCACGCGCACGGGAATGGCCATCCATTACGATAACCCGCAAGAAGTGGGCGCAGACCGCATCGCCGACAGCGTGGCCGCCTTTGAGAAGTACGGCGGCCCCTGCATCATTGTGGACTTCGGCACGGCGATAACTTTCGACGTGGTCTCCGAGAAAGGCGAGTATTTGGGTGGGGCCATCGCGCCGGGTCTGGGTATATCCGCAGAAGCGCTCTTCGAGCACGCGGCGAAATTGCCGCGCGTCGAGATACGCGAGCCGCAGCGCGTGATCGGCACCAATACGGTGGCCAGCATGCAATCCGGACTCTTCTACGGAGCCGTGGGTCTGGTGGATGGCATCCTGGACCGCCTCTGCCATGTGCTGGGCAAGAAGACCAAGGTGATTGCCACCGGCGGGCAGGCGTCGCTGGTGGCCGGCGCCTCAAAATATAAGCCCCCCGTCGAGTCGTCGCTCACCCTCGAAGGCTTGCGGATAATCTACGAACGCAATCGTAAGAAGTAATCAGTTATCAGTTGTCAGTCGTCAGTTAAAGACTTCTGTCATTCCGAGTCCGCCGCGGCGGACGAGGAATCTCGGCGGCTTGTAAGTGGCCGGGGGCTGAAAGAACAACTGCAGACCCGCCGCGGCGGGTTCGCCCCGACAAGTCGGGGCTCAGAATGACAGCATCACACTGGTAACTGAATACTGGTAACTGAAAACTGATAACTGATAAGTTGGCGGCGGTGGAAAACTATTTCAATTACTTCACCGAAATCGAAGAACGCTACCAGCAATGCCGTGGGACGAAGACGCTCCTCTCACCTCTTGATTGGGCTCTCATCGAATCCTGGAAGGACTCCGGCATTCCGCTCGAAGCGGTTCTGGCGGGTATCGTGCGCGCTTTCGAGAAGTTCAAGGCACGCCAGCGAAAATACAAGATGGTCAACGCTCTGGCGTATTGCACGCAAGAGGTCCTGCGTGCCGCCGAGGAGGCGCGCGGCGGTGAAGCTCAGGGTGGCACGCGGAAGGATTCGCCTCCTCCTTTTACCTTGGAGGAAATCCTGCGCTTTCTGAATCGCAACGCGGAGACTGTGGAAATCGCCTCCCGCAAAGCAAGGGAGCAAGGCCGGCAAGTTCTGGCGGACGACCTGGTCTCAGCGGCGGCATCACTCCGCGAAACCGCCTCGCAGGAGCCCGCCAAACTTCTCGCCAACCTGGAAGAATTGGAGATACGCCTGACTGCTTTGGAAGAAAAGCTGACTGCTTCACTCACTCGCGCCTCTTCCGTCGAACTCCTGGCCGAGATCCAGGGACAAGTGGAACGCGGGCTGGGGCCTTACCGCCGGAAAATGTCCGGACCGCAGATCGAATCGTTGCAGCGGCAGTTCCTGAAGAGGCGCTTGCTGGAGCATTACCAGCTTCCGCGCTTGAGTTTGTTTTACATGTGAGGCGCAAGAGCCGTTTGCCCCGTCTAAAGATCGGGTGATCGGGAGATCGGGTGATCGGGTGAGCAGGAAACTCGAAATTCGAAAATCGCCGCGAGTCTCGATTTTCGGTCTTCGATTTTGGGTTTTCGACAGTTCACCCGATCTCCCGATCTCCAGATCTCCCGATGGTGCTCCCCGATGCCCTTTGAACTTACTCCTACCAAGCTGATTTACGGCGGCGAGGCTCTGGGCCACCATGCGGGCCGCACCGTTTTGGTTCCTCGTGTCCTGCCTGGGGAGCGGGCGGAGGTGGAGGAAGTTCGTACCGCCAAAGGAGTGGTCCATGCTCGACCTCTGCGGATTCTGCAAGCTGCCCCGGAGCGCATAGACCCACCTTGCCCTTATTTCGGCCGCTGCGGAGGCTGTCACTACCAGCACCTCAGCCCGGAATCACAGTCCACAACCAAGCGGGAAATTCTGCTCGAGACGCTGCGCAGGCTAGGGAGAATCGACTGGAAGGGAGAAATCCCGTTGCACGCCGGCCCTGCGTGGAACTACCGGAACCAGGCCCAATTCAAGATCGGCCGGCAAACCGACGGTGGAGTCGCGCTGGGCTTTTTCGAGCCCCAGTCGCACCGAGTCCTTCCCATCGAGTGCTGCCTCATTCTTTCGCCCTGCCTCAATTCCGTCCTGGCTGAATTGCGGCGGCCGGAGTGGGCGCAAGGGCTCGCGGATTTCCTGGAAATCGAGCTGTTCGCTGACCAGCGCGATGAGGAAGTCATGCTCACCCTGCGGGGCGAAGCCGCGAGCGTTGAAGGCGAACAAACGGGCCGTGGCCTGCTGGAGAGAATTCCGGGTGCGGTGTGTGTTGCCCTTGCATTCAGCAACAGATTCCTCGTACTCGGCAAGCCGGCGCTGAATTATTCCGTGGGTGGATTCAACTATCGAGTCAGCCCAGGCTCCTTCTTTCAGGCCTCGCGCTTTCTTAGGCTCGAACTCGTGACTTCGGTAACAGGCGAGGAGCGGGGTGAACTTGCCCTGGACCTCTTCGCGGGAGTCGGGTTGTTCTCATTGCCGTTGGCCCGGCGCTTCAATCGGGTTGTGGCAGCGGAAGCGAACCTCACCTCCGCCTCGGACTTGAAGGCCAATGCGGAAGCGAACGGACTTGCGAACCTCCGCGCGGCTGGCGAAACAACCTACGATTTTTTGCGCCGCTTTGCGCAGGCAGAGCCGGACCTGGTAGTGATGGACCCGCCGCGCGGCGGCGTCGACGCCGGCTCGTTAAAGCTCCTGGCCGCTCTGAGGCCGCGCAAGATTCATTACCTCTCCTGCAGCCCGCCCACCCTGGCCCGCGACCTCAACTTTCTTGTGGGCCACGCCTATCAATTGGACTCCATCGAAATGTTTGACTCCTTCCCGCAGACTTACCACATTGAGTCCCTCGCCAAGCTCACTCGCAACCACCACGCCCGGCCTTAACGCGCATTTCTCACCACGGGCCTGGAAGGGCGGGGCTTCAGCCCCGCCGTTACAAGGCCTTCCTGATTATTCCTGTGTCCCGCGCCCCGCGGTCGCCGCGGCGACCGGCCGCAAGCTGCGCGGGGCGCGGGACCAACAGAGGGCGGGAGCCGCCCTTCCGGCAGCCCCCTAAAAGCGTCCAAACGTGGTGCGAAATCCGGGTTGACAGGCGGCTGAAAAAGCTGGATTCACGGTTGGCAGCATCTTGCTTCCAGTCCGGAGCTTCCGGCGGGATGAGAATTTAGTTTGTGGAGCGCTTGGAGGTGGAGAGTAGTTGCGCTAGAATGTGGGACCAGGAACGGTTTGAATTGTGCAGTAGTCGACAATTCATGCGAGCTTAGCATCAGGAGGTATCTCTCCATGACAACCCGTACCAGGATTCTGTCGCTAGTTTTCGTGGCGGTGGTGGCGAGCCTGGGGGCTTTAGTTGCTCAGGCTCAGAAGAAACCCGCCATTGCTTATCCCGCTTTTCCCAACGATCCCCGTCATTGGAGGCACGTCAAGACCATGGTGATTTTCAGCTCAGAGAACAAATTATTTGACAGGTTTGGAGGCCTCCACAACGTTTACGTGAATGACATCGGCTGGCCCGCGTTAAGGAACGGCAAACTCTACCCGGACGGTTCCATGCTCGCCCTCGAACTCTATGACATCAGCAGCCACGGGGGAGCGATCGAGCCTCGGGGACTGAAGGCCCTCTATGTGATGAAGAAGAATGCCAAGCTTTATCCGGACACCGGTGGCTGGGGGTTTGAGGTTTTCAAGGCCAACGACCAAACACCCACTTTGAAGGATATGAAGCCATGTTTTGACTGCCACAAACCGTGGAAGGACAAGGATTACGTCAAGTCGGAATATATGCAGTAGCGGGTACTGAGGAAGGTAGACTGGACACATGCTCCGCCGGCTGTCCGTCTTTGCGCGGGCAGACGTGCCCGCAGGCCGGGGCAGATGAAGCTGCACTCGCGCGCCCGATGAGATCGTGGCTCACTTAGTGCGCCAAATCCATCGCTGCGCAGCAGTCTATACGCAATCAAAATCCGAAAAGTGAGGTAAACCCATGAGACGATCCCTGTTTCTACTTCTTCCTCTGTTCGGCTGCCTTGTGTGCCCATCCTTCGTAGCCCAGACGTCCACGCCGACGCCGTTCCATTTTCGAAAAACCTACTGGGGAATGCTCAAAGATGAAGTGAAAAAAACAGAGGACCAAAAGCCAATTAAAGAGGATGCTTCGCTGGTCGCCTATACGACCACCGTCGCGCAAAGGAAAATGTTGATCGCATACTACTTCACCGCTTCTGGGCGACTCGCCAAGGCCCGCTATGCTGTGCTCGAAGAGCACACAAACAAGAATGACTTCATCGAAGACTATATGAGTATGAAAGGAAACTTGGTTGACAAGTACGGCGATCCTAAATCGGACACTGTTGTTTGGAAGAATGATCTTTACAAAGACGATGAAGCCCAACATGGGTTTGCGGTTTCACTTGGCCACCTCGTCTATGACGCCGCATGGGAAACCAAAACTACCGACATCGAGCTCCAACTGTTTGGCGACAACTACGAAATACATCTCTTCGCGGAGTACACCAGTAAACTCCTTGGTCCTATCTTCGCGCGAGACCAAAAAGAGAAAGAGAAAAACGAGTTCTGATCTCGATCTCCTCAAAGGGCATTTGAAGCTCGCCGCCCGCGCGCGGACCGGAACATGAAAGGCGACTGACACCCGCCGGGTTCACTGACACACCGCACCGTAGGCTGGCGCATACCCCGCTTTCTGCGCCTCTTTCTGCGTCAAGTATTGTCCCGTTAAGGTGCGACCATACCAAGGTGAATCAGGGCAATGGTATTTCATCGTGCGACTGTTAACCCAAACCTTAACATCGGGCCTGCCTCCCTCCCGCATCTGGGTTTTAGCGCCGGGCGTCGCAGCCCTGGGTGGCGAGTATGGCTGCGCGTTGGGTGACGATGGAGCTTCTGAGGGCCGCAAGTGCCGCGCAATTCCTACGCCAAAGATAAAAAATGCGGCCGTAACTACCAGCACGAGAGCCAGAAAGAGAAGGTGCTGAGGCTTGGGAGAGTACTTGCTCTTGGCAGGGGGTGAGTCCGGGTGGTCGGATTCGATCTGCAGGTCGCGCAAGACCTCGCTTGCGCTGTGGTAGCCCCGGGCAAGGTCAGTATCCATGCATCGTTCAATAATGGCGGCGAGGCCGCTCGGGACTGAGCGAGGCAGCTTCAGCTTCCCCCGCGAACCCGCTACAGTTCGAGAGGGTGGGTCTTCCCCCGTTGCCATTTGGTAGAGAAGGGTTCCAAATGCCCACAGGTCACCCTGCGCGGAGACAAGTTGACCGCGCGGAGATCGCGCGGCTGAGCCAAAATCGACGAACTTGGCCTCGGCGTCCGGGCTGATAAGAACGTTGGAGGCTTTGACGTCCCGGTGGTTTACCCCGTGTTCATGCGCATAGGCTAAAGCTTCGCAGAGCTGAACGGCGAATCGCAGGAGCAGGGTGGGCTCAAGCGGGCCATCCTCTAACTTCTCGACGAGCGATGGACCGTCAACATACTCCATCGCAATGTAGGGGAGATTGCCCCCCTCCGCCTCAACCTCGCCGACATCATAGATGGTGCAGATATAGCGGTGGTCGAGGCAGCTCGCCAGCCGCGCTTCCTGAAGCATCTCTGCCCAGGCGTCCTTGTCGGCCCTGTTCAACACCTTGATGGCTACTCGGCGATCCAGCCGCATATCTCGAGCGAGGTACACGGTGCCGCTTTGCCCGTGGCCGAGTTCATGCTCGATCGTGTAGTGGCCGACCGTTTGGGGCGGCATGGGGCACATCTCTTGTCAGCGCTGGCGCTTCTCCCGTAATCTCTTAGCGCCGTGACGATCTGACTATGTTATTGTCAGTTAGGCTACCACCAGGCCATAACAAAGGCAACAGCGCGCATGAGAAGATACCGGCTGAAATTGTGTTGCTGAGCAATCAGGATGGTTTTTCCAGTGGATCGGTGGGTACAGTTTGGATTTCAGCGCAAAAGGTATTAAACGACTACGGCCTACCTCAAGTGGGTAGGCCGTGGGCAGCGCAAGACAATAAGGCCGAAGCTCCATTGCCCAGCGCTGCTACGATTATAAGCTGCTTGCAACCTTGTGAGCCCAAGGATCAACATAAGTTATTGATAACGCTTATCTTAAATAGCAACAAGGGACTTGACAAGCCCATCGAGTCAACGATGCCATCCTAAAAGCTCCCCAATCGGCCAGATATGATCTGTCATTCCCGCTTCCGTAGCTGGAGTGACGGGCACAGTCTGATGCACGCGACACAAATTGTACCACGCCATGTAAAGAGCAACAGCGGCTTTTAGATGGTCAAGGCTCTTGCCCAAGGCATTCACCAAGCGGGTGAATCGACGAAGGTGCATTCGGAGCGTGAGATTGGGGCGCTCGACATGTTAATATCGGAACGAAGCCCTGATTTTCAAACGGGCCCACTACCTGCGATTCTGTCGACTGTGATTGCGAGTTAGACGGAAGAACATCGATTGACGTGCCCGGAAACCTGCCTTTCTTGGATTGCACCGAAGCAACACAATTTCAGCCACTATCCATGAGAAGCCCCCTGCTCCTAATGGCGGCCAGTTTTGGGCTGGGAATATTTCTGGTTGGTTCCGGGCACACCAACCGCGCGAATCCCTCGCGGCAAATTTCACGCGGCCTTGCGTCTGGGCTGCTTCGGTGGTAGGCTGACTGCTATCAATGCCACCCGTGCGCTGGCTCCGGATGCGTTTGCGGTCGGGGGAAGGCCATGCGGCTACTGTTCGTGCTCGGCTTCAATCCTGTGTCCGCCGTTGTGCTGTCTCTGACGATTATGGCATACCCCGCCTTCGCCCTACCCCGTGTGCCCCGCGTCCGATCGAGCAGCCGCGCAGGGCCGGTCCTTCAAAAAGCGCCGAAAGGAGACTAAGGCTATGAGAAAGTCACTCACGGCTATTCTGCTTGCGCTAGTACTGATGTCCCCAGGCCCGGGACTTTCCACAAAAAGCTCGTC
This sequence comes from Acidobacteria bacterium UBA7540, assembly GCA_002478145.1. The sequence goes on along the minus strand of DLMI01000202.1, from coordinate 13,812 downwards.
GAGCACGGGGCACAGCAAGAAATCCACCGCAACCACGGGCACCAAGAAGTCAAGCCATCCCAGCAAGAAAGGTCATGTTCTGAGCACCGACAGCAGCGCTCCGAAGGGGGCAAAGGCAAGGTGCGGCGATGGAACTTACAGCTCGGCCAGCGGCAGAGGAGCCTGCAGTCATCACCGTGGGGTCGATGCTTGGCTTGCAGGCCAACCGGCAGAAGACCAACAGAAGAAACAGTAAAAGGGCAGGCGTCCCCCTGATCTTGGCTGCCCAGGTGTTCGCGCTCGCCGCCGACGCCGCCCAATACCGCAGACACGGCAAGGTCTACCTGAACGACTTGAACGCCACGCCGGGCGTTGCCATGACCGCTACCACAGCGGTGATCTGCGCCCCGGACTACGCGAGGCGAGTCCGCAGGGTTCCGCTGTCCGTAAAGAGGCTGGTTTGCGCCGAATATGCTATTCCTGTGTCAAGGTGCAATGGGAGAAACTTCGAGATCGACCATTTAATCCCGCTAGAACTTGGAGGGTCAAACGACATCAAGAACTTGTGGCCGCAACCACTCGCGGAAGCCCGCGAGAAGGACGAATTGGAGGACTGGCTCCATGGGCAGGTGTGCAGCGGCATGGTGTCCATTCAAGACGCTCAGAAAGCCATAGCCCGTGATTGGTTCGCTGCTTGGACGCAAATCCGGCCACGTCGTTGACCACATCGTGCCGCTTGCCTCCGCAGGGCAGGCGGCCGTTCAAACATGGGCCGGCAGGGCGGCCAGAGGGGCCAAGGCCAAAGAGAAAAGGGAACGTGGAGCATGCAATTAACCGAAAGCGCCCACGACGTACGTGGGGATGGCGTGTTTCCCCTTGCCGTCCCGTGGGCTCAGCAGTGAGCATCGCTGACCAAGAAGGAGGCCATTGAATGAAGTACGTTCAGCGGATTGTGTTGTGCATGTTATCCATTGGCATCGTTGCGTGCGGCCGAACAAGCCCACAAACCAAGCCGGAGCCCTCCCACGAGGCTAAGACAAAGCTCGAAGCGTTTCAAGCTAAGACAGGGGTCGTCATCATCAGGGGCTTTTCAGTGATCGGTTCGGTTTCCGGGCAATACAGTGGCAGCGTCTCCGTTGAGAGTAGGGAGTTCTTGGATGCAAGCACCGGCAAGAGAGAGTATGGAATAACCATCCATGTAGCGAAGGGAGGCGAGATAGAGAGAGAAAATACCTCCTACATCGACTATGATGAGATTGAATCGCTCCTTAAGGGCATCGATTACATCTCCAAGGTGAAGAGCTCGGTCACCAACCTCGAAGACTTTCAGGCTGACTACCGCACGAAGGGCGACTTTCAGATCTCCACGTTTAGCGCGCGCAAAGGAGCGATCATGGCGGCGGTGTCGAGCGGAGCCTACGGCGAGGTGAGTACGTACTTCCCGCTATCCAAGTTAGACGGCTTGCGAGACCTGATCGTGAAGGCAAAAGCCAAATTGGACACCATCAAGTGATGCGATGGGGACGCCATGCGTACACGAAAAATTGAAGGCCCCTAACTAGCTGACTCTCAAAGGCGATAGTTTGCCGGAGAGGGTCGGATTCGAACCCACCTAGTCCGGGCACATGGTGCGTTGCAAGCGCAATGGCCCTCGGGCTTTCCATGGCGGCTCTTGGACTGATGACGGCGCTGGTCGCCATCCACCCTTTCTCCCCGCGACTTCCGTCCGGAATCTTGGAGATCACAGCGCTTGATTGCGGCCAGGGTGATTCACTCTTTCTGGTGCTTCCTGACAAAACCACGATGCTGGTTGATGCGTCAGGAACCCGCAACCGCAGCACGAGCGAAGGCGCGTTCCAAGGCCGGCTTTGGGACCCAGGAGAAGATATCGTGTCGCCTTACTTGTGGTCGCGGGGGGTCAAGAGGATTGATGTCGTCGTGCTTTCTCATCCCCACGAGGAACATCTCGGAGGCCTTTTTGCGGTCGTCCGAAACTTCCCGATCGGCGAGTTCTGGCACGCAGCAAATTCTGCTACCCCCGCCTACTCGGGTTTGCTGGAGAGGGTGCGGCAAAAGGGTGTTGCTGAGCGGACGTTGGCGGCGGGAGACGAGCTGGAGCGTGGTGGCGCCATCGTTCGAGCGTTGTGGCCCGCGCGGTCGTGGCGCCCGTCCGGTCTTCCTTCCCATGATGACTCGCTGGTTCTCCGCCTCAGCTACCATGGAGCGAGCGTGCTTCTGCCGGGCGACGTCAGCACCGAAGTCGAGCAAGCACTGCTGGCTTCTGGAGAACCCTTGGAGAGTCAAGTTCTGAAAGTGGCCCGACACGGTTCGAATTCATCCACCAGTCCGGAATTCCTCGCCCGGGTTAACCCTCGCCTGGCCATCGTCACGGGAGGCGCAGGCGGCTTTGGAAACCTGCCCAGCCCGGAAACTCTGGAGCGCTTGCGCGGGCGGGGGATTCGGGTTTTCCGTTCAGACATTGATGGAGCGACGACGGTGCAGATGAGGGACAGTTCTTTGGCGGTCCGCTGCTATCCCGGATTTCTCACCACCCTCTGCCGTTTTGAGTCGGGCGACCGGAAGGGCGGGGTTTTAACCCCGCCGTAAAACGGCTCTCAACCTTCTGTTCCTTTCGCGCCCCGCGCAGTCCCGCGCCTGCGGGACTGCGCGGGGCGCG
>DLMI01000202.1:0-11053 GCA_002478145.1 Acidobacteria bacterium UBA7540 | reverse complement strand
TAAAACCCCGCCCTTCCCGAATCGTAGCGAGAAACTCCGGCTATGGCGCCTTGCCCGCAGATTCAACCACGCCCTCAGCCGGAGCCTCTGCGGCGGGCGCCTTGACTTTCCATGTGCGATAGAGCGAGCGGGACACCTGGGCGCCAAAAAGCATGATGGCCGAGGAAATGTAGACCCAGGTCATCAGGGCCACCACCACCCCGATCGAGCCATAAACCTGGCGGTAATTGAGAAAAGGAAGGAGATGAGTAAACAGCGCGCGCGTCGCTTCCCACAAAAGAGCGGTCAGTAACGCCCCGGGAAAAGCCTGGCGAAAAGCCATAGGGCGGTTGGGCAGCCGCTCAAACAGGACCAAGAACAAGCAGAGCGTAATGCCGAAAGTGGCGGCCACGAAGAGGGCGCGATAGGAGAATTCCACGAGGGGGAGCACAGAGCTTGCAACCCAGGCCCTGAGCCAGGCGTGGGTGTACCTGCGCGTTCCCACGAGGAGCGTCGAGAACAGGGCGAGGAAGCCGAAAATCCCCGCCATCTCCAGGGCGAGAAGCCGCCGTCGCCACCAACTTCGCTGCTTCTCCACCTCCCACGCCCGGTTCAGGGCCCGCTCGATGGGAAGAAAGACGCCCGAAGAGCTCCATAACAGGAGCAGGATTGACAGGATGCTGACCCTCCCATAAGCTCGCGAAATGCCGACCAATTCCCTCATGATGAAATCCGCCTTGACGGGCAGGTAGTGTCCCACCACCAGGGCCAGCCGGCCGTAGAGCTCATAGCGGCGGATAAACAATCCGCTCACAGCCAGAAGAAGGAGCAGCAAGGGGAAGAGGGCGAGCAGACTGTAGTAGGCGATCGAGGCTGAGACCATTAGGGAATTCTCGCGCAAGAAGTTCACCAGCGAGTCGCGGAGCACCTCACGCACTCGCCCCCAGCGCCCGGGGAGCAGGGTCTTTCTTTCCGCCGTAATCTCAGTCGCCATGGTCTCCGCTTGCAGTCCTGCATTCACCTGCGGCCTACGCAATCCGCACCCGCCAGCCTCTATTAGCTTATACTAGAATTGTCTCAAGCAGGGCGAGTTGTGTTCAACTCGCGGGAGAGAGGAGGCCACCGCCTTGGCCAGCAAAGAGGAAATCCTCGAGGAAAACCGAAAGGTAAGGCGCCTGCAAATCGCCGTGGACCTGGTCCTGAACCTGGTTGCTCAATCCGACATTCCCGTGGAGGAGGCCTCGGAACTCGTTGCCCAAACCCGCCGCTTCGCCCTCAACCTTTTCCCGGACAAAGCGCAGGTCTACGACATCATCTACCAGCCCAAGTTCAAGCGCTTACTGGCTGAAAAATACCGAATGGTCTGAGCGGCGAAATTTCCTCGACCGCCTTAGGTGTCCCCACGTAATAACCGTTCCATTCTCGAGTCGGAACCCGCGGCCCCCTCCGGCGGGTGAAGGCGCCAGTGGCGCGGCTTATAGGCTACTGTTGTGGCCTATCTGGAAGCGCACGAGGCCCCGAGTGTGGCAAAATGCCACACTCATGCATCTGCACCGAATGGCCTGAGATTATTCTAATCCATTGAAAACATTTGGATAAGCCGCCGCGGAGGCACGACACCTCAAGAAAAATGAGATGCACGGGACGGATGGAACCCCCGCTCCTTCGGGGGGGCCGGGGTGAGGGGGTTGTTCAGAGACCAATGCAATGGTTATTTTGTGACGACGCCTGACTGCTTTTCTGGGGAAGACTTTTCTGCGACGCGGGTAACGGACTTCAGAGTGGCGGTAATATTCCCGACGGCAATCATGAATTTAATGCGCAAAGGCAGATGTTGATCGTCGTCGCTGAACCAGACCAGCATCCGTCCTTTCCTTTTGAACAAGCCGCTGAAGACTTTGGGCTCCACGCGGATGGCAGAGCGGTTCCCAAGGGGGGTTTGAATCCCTTCACGCGCCTGAACATCAAGAGTCACATCGTAGGTCTTCGAGCCGTCGTTAACCGGCAGGTGAAGGGGCTTGCCGATTTGGAAATCCTGCCTACGCAGATAATAGAAGGCTGTTACCACATCTTCGACACAGTTTGGAATCTCGTTCTCCGCGTGCTTGAGAGGTTCGTTGGGTTTGGTCAAGTCGCGTTCCTCAAGAATCGCCCGCTTTCGCTCGGAATCAAAGACGATCTCAGTTTCCTTATGCCGCCGCCCTTCGTTGATTTTTTTTGAAATCCGTTCGGAGCACAAGGTCCGGGGATTAAAGAAAGAGCGGAATTCGTTCTGGACGTTAAAGAGGAGGGAGACAAAACCTTGAGACTGAGCGGTGGTGGTGACAGTGTAATTGTCCTTTGATTCTTGACCTTCACTCCCCAAAGTTGCGGAGACCGTCCCGGCAGGGAAGATAGACCAGGTAACGTCATAGTTCAAGCGCTCTCCCGGCTCGAAAGGCAAGGATTTTTCTGGTGCAGCCGGAAGGAGGGGATTCGCCAGCGCCAAAACGGCAAGCGTCAACCCTCCGACTTTGAGTAGAGAATAGCGCACGTTTTTAACTTGGACGCTCATGACCGGGCAAAGGTAACCCGCTCAAATTTATCGCAACCACATCTTTAATGCCAGAAAAAGCATGGCCGACACATATCCCGTCGCCGCCTCGTACTCACGGTTCTTGAGGTAAAGCGGCCACTGAAACTTCTCGCGGCCAGCGGGAATCCGGGGCAACTTGGGGAAGAACAGCGGGACTTGCTTCGCGTACGGCTCAAAAGCCTCCGGGAACTCCCGTCGCAGGAATTGCGCTTCACGCTTCATCACCGGCCAGTACACCAAGACGAAGAAGGCTGCGAAAGCTACACCCATGATCCACGAGCGGCCGGCCACCGCGCCCCCCAGCCCCATCACCGCACTTCCAAGGTAAAGGGGATTGCGTGTGTAGGAATACGGGCCGCCTGTGGCGAGCCGCTGGTTCTTGGCAAGGTAACCTGCCGACCACGCCCGCAGCAGGAGACCGGCTAGCATGATTGCCGCGCCGGAAAGCAGCAGTACCACGGATGGCTGCGCAAGGATCAGGTAGGCAGCGGCAAGGGCAAACCCCAACCGTACCCGCCATCGGGAGGCCCAAGTGGCATAGTCCTTAGGCATTGACCCTCGCGAGGCGTGCCTCGATGGCCGCTTGCACGGACTCGACCGAAATACCCTCGATGTAAGTGGCGTTCGAATCCCGGCGTGTGTGATTAACAGGAGCCTGATTGTAAAGGGCGATGTCTGCCTTATTGAAAGGCCCATTGCGCGCCGGGTCAGTGGGTCCGTGAATGGCCACCAGCGGTGTTCCCACTGCGGCCGCCAGATGCAATGGTCCCGTGTCACCTCCCAGGAACAATTTCGCTCGCCGCGCTAGCGCAATGAATTGCACGACGCTGCATGGAAAGTAAACGGCTCGCTTTGTTCCCGCGCTGTCCAGAATTCCTGAAATCAGTTCTTTTTCTTCTGGCGACCCGGTGAGCAGAATCTTGCCGGCAAACCGCGACTCGAGATGGCGGAGAAGCAATGCGTAGTTCTCGGGCGCCCAGCGCTTAGCCTTCCAGCCCCCTCCAGGATTAATGAGCATGAAGTCCCGCGCCTCAAGGCGAGCAAGTTGGCCGTCGACATACTGGTCGGCCTCGGGAGTGTGCGGCAAGGGGAACTGCCAGAGGCCGACGCGCGCCCCCAGATATTCGACCAGGGCGAGGCTCTCTTCGACGACGTGTTGCCGTCCCGCCGCTGAAACCCGTTCTGTGTAGAGAACGGCCGCGCTCGGTTCGCGCAGCCAGTGCTCAGCCAAGCCCACTCTCTCCTTCGCGCCACTCAAAAGCGCGATCATGGCCGACTTCCAGAGGCCTTGAAAATCCACCGCGGCCGCGTAGGCGCCCCCCCGCAGTCCCATCAACGTTCTCACTATTTCCTCCACAATGGAAGCCGGAGGAAGACTTCCACGCCAACTGAGCGTATCGAGCGGAATTATGCGGTGCACGTAAGGGTTTCCCGCCAAAAGGGAAGCATAGCGATTTTCGATGAGCCAATGGATTTCAGCTTTCGGAAAAGATTGCCCCAGCGCCGCCACCGCGGGAAGGGCATGCACGATATCGCCGATGGAACTCAGGCGAATCACCAGAAAACGGAGTGGAGAACCGGATTGCTCCCCAACGGGTTCCAACAAATCAGAATCCCCCAAACGAATGAGCGGAAGTTAGTCTTTTCGATACCGCCGGGCGATCTCCGCCAGCAAGTTACGGGTCGAGTGGTCTTTGGGGTCGCCGACGATCGCCACGGCAATCCCCAGGCTTTCCGCCAGGGCCCTCTCGGGAACCGACTCAGTGGTGTAGTCGGGACCCTTGCAATGCACATCCGGGCGAAGCTCGCTCAGCATGGCCTCCGCAGTGAGTTCCTCGAAGATGATAACGTAATCGACCGGCTCGAGCGCGGCGACCAGTTCTGCCCGCGCTTCAGCGGGGAGCAGCGGCCTCCCGGGGCCCTTGAGAGCCGAGACCGAGCGGTCGCTGTTAATCCCCACCACGAGCACGTCCCCTTGTTGCTTGGCAGCCTGAAGATAGCGCACATGCCCGGCGTGCAAAAGATCAAAACACCCGTTGGCGAAAGAGACACGACGACCCGCTCGGCGCAACTGAACACCGAGTTCAGCGGTTCTTTCTCGCGCTACGATTTGGGCGCTCATGCGTTTCGGACGGCTTCCATTATCTCGCTGCCCGTGACGGAAGCCGTACCTCGTTTCATAACCACCAGACCGCCGGCGCAGTTCGCGATCATGGCCGCATGCAGGAAGCTTGCGCCCGCCCCTAACGCCAGCGTGTAGGCGGCAATTACGGTGTCTCCCGCCCCGGTCACATCCACCGCCTGGTCAGAACCAAAGATGGGTAAATGACGGGGTTCCCGGCGCGGCTCAAAAAGCACCATGCCGTCGCGCCCTCTGGTGATCAGGAGCGCCTGAAGACCTTGGCGGCGCATCAGTTTTCTCCCCAGGGAATGAAGCCGTGCAAGGTCGTTGCCGATCGTCTCCCCGAAAGCCGCCTCGATTTCCGGCTCATTGGGTGTTGCCGTGGTGATGTTCTTATACGTCAGCAGGTCATAGCGGGAGTCAACCGTAATCGGCAGTAGAGCACTTCCTCTTCGGTCGCTGATAAATTCCACCTCGCGCGCGTCCGTCGAGCCGTAGCCATAGTCGGACACCAGAAGGGCAGAAGAGGTGCGTAGCAGAGGAACAACACTGCGGGATAACCGTCTTCGAACTTCCCTGGCCAATAATTGAGCAGGTTCACGATCGATGCGAACGATCTGCTGCCGTTGCCAGTGGCTAAGCCCTCCCAGGATGCGCGATTTCGTTGGGGTCAGGTAACCGCCCAGCCGCACCACGTATCGCGTGGAAACACTCTTCTCTTGGAAATAACGGAGCAGCGCCTCGCCCGTCTCGTCCTCACCCACTACGCCCACCGGAATAACCTGGGCGCCAAGGTCGGCCAAGTTATTGGCGGCGTTAGCTCCGCCGCCAGGCGCTACGTGCTTCTCGCGCTGTTTCAAAATCAGGACTGGGGCCTCACGGGAGACCCGAGCGATTTCCCCATAAACGTATTCGTCTGCCACCAAGTCGCCCAGCAGGAGGACACGCTGGCGAGGAAATCTTTCCATGATCGACAGCAGAGTTGCGCGATCTTGAGCGGTGATCTTCATAATTGTGACTTAACAGGATGCTGAAAAACCCTTCTGAACACTGTCATTCCGAGCGAAGCGAGGAATCTCGCTCTGGAAACCCCGATCTGATCGGGGCGAGATTCCTCGTCGTCCCGCAAGGCGGGACTCCTCGGAATGACAGGCTGGACGGGTCTTTCAGCATCCTGTTAGGGGGTGATTCCCCATTTTTTTACCGACTCCAGAGCTGCCATGTAAACGTCATCCACGGAAATACCGTTCATACATCGGAAATCAATCGGGCATTCACGGAGGCCGCAGGGGCTGCATTCCACGGGATGCTTAATGATGCGCGCCCGAAGAGCCACCGGCCCAGTGGCACGCTCGTCTGTGGAACCGAAGACGGCCACAAGCGGCAACCCCAGCGCTGCTGCCAGATGCATCGGGCCGGAGTCGTTCGTAATGACCAGGCGGCACTTCGCCAGCAACGCCATGAACTCTCGCAAGGTGGTCTCCCCCGCTACAATGACGGGTGTATGGGCCATTGCCCGCGCCACGGCCTCAGCCAAGGGCCTCTCGGCAGGGGAGCCGAAGATTAGCACATCCGCACCCAAGGCATCAATTAGGCGGTCGGCCAGGTTGGCGTAACGGTCCGGCAACCAACGCTTTGCCCCTCCAAAAGATGCGCCCGGACAGACCCCTGCCAAGAACCGCCGACCGCCCAGGCCCACGTTTTGAAGCTGCTTCACGGCCCACCTTTGTTCGGATTCCGCAAGGTGGAGGCGAACCTCTTGGAGCGTTTTGGGCCTTTCAATTATCCCAGAACGAAACAGTAATTGCAGGTAGTAGTAAGCTTGGTGCCCATAAGCTGCCGGTGGCGGAACCTCGACAGCCTCGCTCAGCAGTGAACTCCGCCCGTCCCGCGCGTAGCCGATACGGAGGGGAATGCGCGCGCACCAAGCCATCCAGGCAGCCTGTAAGGCATTCTGAAGAAGAATGGCAGCGTCGAAGCGCTCCGAGCGGAGTTTCCAGACTAATTTCCAGAACCCTCGAGCCCCACGATGCTCGCCCTCCGCGTCGTAAACGATTTGCCGGCTGACAGCGGGATGGTTCAAGTAGATTTCGCTGACCCAGGGTTTCGAAACGAGAACGATTTCGGAATTGGGGAAGCGCGCGTGCAGCGCCTCAATCGCCGGGAGGGACATCACGGCGTCGCCAATCCAGTTCGTGGCCCGCACCATGATCTTTTTCGGATTGCACGAGCGAATTTCGTCTTTCGTCAAATCGCCCTCCGCGCTGCTTCCACCTCGGCCAGCAACGCTTGCTCGAATTCCATCTTCTCCTCGATTTCAGGGTGAGTGCAACAAGCAAACAACGGCCACGGGGCATTCCAATCCCGCGGCAGGTTCATGACGTCCTTCTGGGTGGTCAGAATGGCCTCCGCCCCCGCACTCCGCGAAAGCGCGAAAATATTGTCCAGCTCATGGTGCCTGTACACATGGTGGTCAGGAAAAATACTCTCTTTAACCACCCAAAACCCCCAACCCCGCAAGTCAGCGAAGAACGCTGCCGGGTTTCCAATTCCACAGAAAGCAGCGACTTTCTTGCGGAGCAGGTTCGCATGGGGTTCTGACAAACCGTTCCGAGCATCCACCAAGCCGGCAAACTTCGTGGAGCAGCGAAAGATTCGGGCCCGTGGATTCAGCGCTTGAACTCGTCCCTGCCACCCACCCGCGTCCCCCAGTTCAGTTCGGGTGAGTATTACCCAGTGAGCCCGCCGCAGTGCTGAAAACGGCTCCCGCCAGCGGCCGGCGGGAAGCAGGGCGAGGTCGGACAACGGGCGCGTGATGTCGAGCAAAACAACATCAAGATCGCGATAAAGGGCGAGGTGTTGAAATCCGTCGTCCAGCAGGTGCACGGTGGCCTGAAATCGTTGTTCGCCGATGATCCCCCCGCGGAGCCGGTGTGGAGAAACAATGATGGGTACATTGGGCAGTGCTCTGCCGAGCGCGGCAGGTTCGTCGCCGACCTCCCTGGGATCGGCGACACGATCCGGGCCGGGTTCAAGAACGATGAGCCCTTTTCCTCCACGCCGTCCATAACCGCGCGTGAGGATGCAAGGACGATGCCCGCCTGCAAGCAGAGTCTCAGCCATCAAGATCACCAGCGGAGTCTTGCCGGTTCCGCCCACGCTCAGGTTGCCCACACTTACGACCGGGCGGTTCAAACGGCGGACTTTGAGCCACCCGCGACGATAGGCGACGTGGCGCAGCGCCACTCCGGCTTGGAAGACCGCCGATAAGGATTGAAGTAACAGGTTCACTCTTCGCCGCGCTTCACTCCTTGCGATTTGCTGAGCCTTGCTCATATCTTTGACTGGGCACAGAGGCGGCTGAGCCGAATGAACGAGGGCTTTGCGCTCAGCCGTCCCGTTGAGGCCAACGTCAAAACCCGCCGTCGTGCCCTGCAAGGGCACCATATAGTAGCCGGGGGCAACGCCCCCGGAAAACTGGCCCGGAAGCCGACCGACCCTGAAGGGGTCGCAGAGGCGCGGGTAAAGGCCCTATGTCTGGTCGCAATATCATTTTTATTCGACCCCTTCAGGGTCGGTCATGACGAGGTCGCCTTTTTCCGGGGGCGTTGCCCCCGGCTACTTTATCAATCCCCTTCGGGGATTCTCAGAAGATCTATACGTCCCAGCGTTCAGCAGAAAATGTGGAACATGCTCAGTCCGGTTTCGGGGGGACGCGCGCATTCAGCAATCGCTGGATCTGTTCCAGCACTCCAGCCGTTGCCCCCGTTTGCCTTTCCAAGACCTGCTTGCCGCGCTTGCCCAATTGGTGACCCGCCGCGCGGTCTCCAAACAACTTCAGCACGGATTCGGCCAATTCTTCCGCGTCCTGAACCTGGACACATGCATCTGCCTCCAGGAAGAGGCGGGCAATGTCCTGGAAGTTCTCCATGTGCGGGCCAAAAACCACGGGCTTCGCCCAGTACGCGGCTTCAAGAATATTGTGACCCCCTGTGGGGACCAAGCTCCCCCCCATAAAAACCACATCTGCCAATTCAAGGATTCCTGCCAATTCTCCGATGCTGTCGAGTAAGAGGACTTCGGGCGCGGCCACCCGGCTCGAAACCTCCGCTTCTTGGGATGCCAGATGCGTACGGCGAGTGTAGCTGCAACCGGAGTTGGTCAGAATCTGAGCAACCTCGTCGAAGCGCGCGGGATGCCGCGGGGCGAGAATCAACAAGGCCTTGGGATATTGAGCCCGGACTTTACTCCAGGCCTCGAGGACCATGGGCTCTTCACCCGGCATCGTGCTCGCCGCAATCATGATAGGGCCACGCCCCGTACTAGTCGCAGCTTTCTCCAGGAGGCGAGGGAAGGCGCCGACCCGAGGCGGCTCCGCCTCGAACTTCAAGTTTCCAGACAGAACAAGGCGCTCCGGCGCAGCCCCCAAATGCCGGAACCGCTCGGCATCCGCTTCCGTCTGAACGCAGATCACATCGACATGTTCGAGCACCCGGCGCATGAGAGGCCGGACCAGGCGGTAACGTCGAAAGGAGCGCGTCGAAAGCCGCGCGTTAACAAGAATAATCCGTGCTCCAAACTCGTGCGAGGCGCGCAAAAGGTTGGGCCATAACTCGGTCTCCACGATCACCAGTAAAGACGGCTGAATTCGTTTCAACGCGGCCCCAACCGCCCCGCGCCAATCCATGGGCAGGTAGAACCGGCCGGCCACGGAGGGGAGGCGGCTTTCTCCAGCCGAGCGGCCTGCAGGCGTGACACTACTCAGAAAGATCTTCCTGTCAGAGAATACCTGTTGCAACTCGCGCGCCAGCCTCACCACGGCCAGCGTTTCGCCAACTGATACGGCGTGAATCCAAATAGCGCCGCGCTCCGCCTGCTGAAATGATTCCGGCAACAGTCCGAATCGTTCCCGCCATCGCCTTCCGGCCAGTTCGTCACGCCGTTTCCAGACGTAGTAAGGGGCCGTCAGGAGCACACCCAGCGTTACCAAGAAGCTGTAAATCAGATACATCATCGGGAAGGACAGCGAGAAGGCCGACGTGCAAACACAATGCCAATGCAGATTATATCCCCAGAAAGGAAGACCGACAACGGCGGCGCGGTGTAGGGTGATGTCAACCTGTCTGTGCAAAAATGAATCCTGTCCAGTCGCCTTCGAGGTCGAACTCGTTCCAGCCGCCGGCTTGGTTCTTAAGCGCGTACCCCTTCCAGTTTCCTTCCAAATCAAAGACGTTGTAGCCTTCCCGGCTGTTGTCAACCGCGTAGGCTGTCCAATTGAGGTCCGTGTCGAAGAGGAGCAGAACAGCGTTGTTGCTGGTCCGCACGATGTATCCCATCAACTCAGAATCAGGGGTCAGTCGCCAAAGGCCCGAGAATTTCAGAGTCTGTTTAGGGTCGAGCAAAGGGTTGCAAGTGGGATCAAGGGAAGCGGTAAGGAGGGGGTTCAAGGATTGATTGAATTTGGGACTTATGCGGCTGTTTCGCTCCGGGTTGATCCAGGGATTGAACTTCGGATTAATCGAGGCGCTGACCTTGGGATTGATCGAAGGGTTGAACTGGGGATTGATCGAGGCATTGTACTTCGCCCGAGCGAGAGGATTAGGCATATCATCTTTCCACGGGAATCAGGAATGCTTGGGGGATCCGCCTGTCCAGCGTCGCAAGAACTGCGCTGTTCGCTCCGGCGAGTTGCGCCAGATGGCCGTCCGTTGTTTGTCTTGCGGTCTTGACCCAACTGGGAAGATGGGAGATGTCTTGGCCGTCAGGAATAAACGTAAAGGTCACCGTTCGTGCTGCCTTAAGCCGCTGCAACAGGTTGCAAGCTTGCCCAACGGTAAATCCGTACTGTGGCGCTTGCGCGAGGACTCGGACGAAACCCAGCTCGGTAATCGAGCAGGTTGCCAGTTCGGGGGTTCCCTTTGCGGCCAGCCTCCGCACCCATCGGGCAACGCGCTCGTGGAATTCGTGTTCAAGGAAGCCAAGCGCGACCAGGGCATTCACGTCAAGCAGGTACTTCATGGAAACTCAGCCAAAATCTCGCGGACCTGCCTGCTGCTCAAATGCGGAGCCCCCACTCCGGCGCTCAGAACCGGAAGACCTGTAATTCGGTCAACGAGGAGGGTCACCTTTGAGAAGCGCGTTTTCCGCGGAGTTAACACTACCCGCCCAGCCTGCACCTTCGCGTCGAGCGAATCGCCGGGCTGGAGACCCAGTCTGCGGCGAATTGCGCCCGCAAGTACGATCTGGCCCTTTGTGGAAAGTTTCAATTCCATGGTAAGAAAATCTTACCTCAGAATCCGTCAGACCACAAGGAGATTTGGTGGACCTGGGGAGGTTCGAACTCCCGACCCCATGGTTGCAAACCATGTGCTCTCCCA
>DLMI01000216.1 GCA_002478145.1 Acidobacteria bacterium UBA7540 | reverse complement strand
CGAAAGCTTAACTCCGGGAGGGTATGATGAGCAACCTGGACACGTGTGGAATCGAAGTCAGTGCGAAGGAATTGGTGGTGATGCTGCGGCGGCAGGAGGACTTGGAGCCTTTGCGAAATTTCACCAACACGCCGGAAGGCCATACCATGGTGCTTCGTTACCTGCGGCGAGCGGGCCGCGTGGTGCGCGTTTGCATGGAGTCGACCGGTCTCTACGGTCTGGACCTGGCGCTGGCACTGAGCGGGCAGGAGGGCATCGAGGTGATGGTGGCCAATCCGCGTGCGGTGCGGCATTTCGCCACCGCCTTGATGCAACGCAGCAAGAACGATCAGATCGACGCCGGGGTGCTGGAACAGTTTGCCGCGCGTATGCCCTTTCAGCCTTGGCAGCGGCCCTCGGTAGCCACGCTGGCCTTGCACGCGCTGGCGCGGCGGCTGCGGGAGTTGGTGGAGATGCAGACGGCGGAGAAGAATCGTCAGCATGCGGCGGGGCTGTCGCAGGCGATTCCGGCGGTGGTGCGGCGTGACTTGGCGCGCAGCCTGCGGGCCCAGGAACGGGCCATCGAGCGCTTGACCCGCCAGGCTCGCCAGCTGATCGCGCAGGATCCCCAACTCGCGGAGCGCTTTGAACTGCTCGATAGCGTGCCGGGAATCGGCGAAACCAGCGCCGTGCAGCTCTTGGGGGAGTTGGGCGTGCTGGCGCCCGATCTGCAGGCTCGCCAGTGGGTGGCCTACGCCGGGCTCGACCCGCGCCAGTACACCTCGGGGACCTCCGTGCATAAGAAGCCGCGCATCAGCAAGGCCGGCAATAAACACCTCCGCCACGCTCTCTTCATGCCCGCCTTGGTCGCCGTCCAGCACGACCCGCACTTGCGCGCCTTCTATCAGCATCTGCTCGCCCAGGGCAAATTCAAAATGCAAGCCTTGGTCGCCGTCATGCGCAAACTCCTGCATGCTCTCCACGCCATGTTCCAAACCCATCAGCCCTACGAGGGCTCCAAACTCTTTCGGCTTAACTCCGCCCCTGCCCAGGAGGTGACCCGTGCTCTCGTCGCTTCCTGACCTTCAAAAAGAAAGAGGTTTCCCGTACCCTTCTAGAAAGAAAAACCTGTTGAAATTGAAGAGAGAATCTACCCGCTTCGTCTCCTTGCCTATGCGGTGAGGTCGGTGGGGGGAAGGGCGGGCACTATTCCGCCGTGCGTAGCGGGTTGACGACGCGGACGCCGCGATAAGTCTGGCCGTCCGATAGATCCTCGGAATAGAGAACTGCCGCTCCGGAGGCTTCTGCCGCTTGCACGACGAGTGCATCCCAGAACGAGATTTGGTAATGCTCTTCCAGTTGCAGGGCATCGAGAATGGACTCCCCGGTATTCGTTACCACGTCCCACGACAAATAATCAGCGATGATTTCACGTGCGGTGCGCAGGTCGACGGGGTGTCCTGCCTTCCGGCGTAGGTTGACGCACAGTTCTTGCAGCACCTGCGTGCTCACGACGCCAGACCGCTGGCGCCAGAGATCTTCCACAAGCGCTTTGGCGCGCTCGTGCTTGGCGCCGGCAGAGGTGTCATGGGCGTACATCAGAATGTTTGTGTCAACGAAGTACTTATCGCTCATGGAGCTCGTCTCGTGACATGGGAGGCGTCCACTGAAGGTCGAGCCCGGTGCGGAGTCGCCCGAGTGCCCGCCGGCGAGCCCTGTCGAACGCCTTCCTCTCGCGAACCATCGCCTCCAGTCGCTCCGTTAGGAGAGCGCTCAGGGAGCGTCCTCTCTCAGCCGCAAGGATGCGGGCTTCGCGGAGGAGATCGATGTCAAGCTTGACCGTTACGTTGGTTTTCATAACCGACCTGCAAAAGCAGCACGTTAAATATGTGCAGCACGATTATACGTGCATGCTGGCCTTTCGTCAACCGGAGCGTCCCTTCGGGAGATCGCCCCGACTCGTCGGGGCGCCAGCCAGCGAGCCCTGCCACCGTCACCTCATGGTGCACCTCAGCAGGGATCAGTATCCGTTTGTAGATCGAAGCGAGAAGGTTCAGCCGGCTGATGCGGGCGAGGGCGACCAGCGGCGAGGAATTAGAAACGACAATCACAATCCGAGCCGTTCTAAGGTGCGGCGATCTTCTTCCAGGTCGTCCGCGCCATAGTGAAGCGGAACGTTGTGCTGGGCGGCATACTCCATGAACTGCTCGACCGGCATCCGACAGAGCTCGGCGGCGCGTCCCAAGGAGACCTTGTCTTCGCGGTACAGCCCGAGCGCCAACAACCGCGCGGTTTCCGCGGACAGATTCCCGGTATCTAATCCTGCCGCCGAAACAAGCTCCGCAGGAATTTCCACGCGTACGGTCTGCATGCTGTCAAAGTACCTCATCGCAGGCTCGCGCGCAAGCCCTATCGCCTGCCAAATAGGGCCTCCGTGGAAAAGACGAACCGCGAGCCCTGCGCCTGCCAGCGTGCCGGAGGAATTGGATCCCGAAAACACGGGCGCCTATTTGAAGGGATTCACGATCTGGAGCGCACCTAGCGTGGGGAGGCCCGGGACGTCCTCCGAATAAAGGGTCTCCACCCCTGCCTCAGCACACGCTGCCAAAATCAAGGCGTCCCAGAAGGACACACCGTGAGTTGCATGCAACCTCTGGCCGCGCTCAAGCACACCTACAGTGGGAAGGATGAGGGGCAACAGAGTAAGAAATTCTGTGAGTCGGTTCCACGCATCCGATGCGGTGAAGCCTTGTGCGCTCAGTTTGCGAGAAGCCGCGACGAACTCGCAGGCCACTTGCCAAAGCAGGACGCCGTCCCTGCTGTTCGCAATGAGATCGATGGCGATTTGTTGGCGCCTGGAATCCGCCCGATCGCAAGCGTAAAGGAGGACGTTGGTGTCAAGTGCGATCATGGAGGTCCTCTCGCGTGGGCAGTGGCCCGTTCGAGAAGAACTGCATGCCCGCGATCCCAGCCTTCAATCGTGCCACGGCCGCGTCGCGGTCCCCGCGACTCTCCTCGATCGGCTCAACGATAACGCGGACTCGTTGCTGCTCGCGGAGGTTTAGATCAACCGCAGGCTTCAGAACGCCGTGAGTGTAGATGGCCTCGGTGATTTGCGTCATGGTCACCTTCCTCTATCAAGATTACTATGAGCTCGTCGCAGGCGCAATCCCTTGACCGGCACAAGTCTTCAGTCATCAGTAACAACGGGTAACAGGGCGATAGCGGATAGGAGACAACTGGTTCCGAATCCCCAGCCCCGAACCCCGATTCCCCAGCCCTTTTCGCGCGGATTCAGGTGCACGTATTCGAGCTCGTCATCGAGGCAAAAGCCCCCGGTCGGAAAAACGCTGACCGTGGCCCGCCTTAATTCCGTAGATGAATGAACTTGCGTATCGGAGTGGGATACCAAGACGAGATCACTTGCCTTGGGCGTGCAAAATGGCATAGGATAAACGCAGTTATACTATGCTTGACTGCCCCCGCCCTCTCCGCTACCGTGGGGCTTGGTGTAAGGAGGTTCCTGGTGACTGTCCGTCTTCCCCCCCGGATCGAGCGCATCGTCAAGGATGCCGTCTTCTCCGGCCAATACCACTCAGCCGAAGACGTGCTCTCGGAAGCGATCGCCGTCTGGCAGGCGCGGCAAACTGGGTTGGCAGAGTCGACCGAGGATGAGCGGCAAGCGGCCATTGAGCGCCTCAAGAGCTTCGGCAAGACGCACAAGCTTTCTCTGGGCGGCATGACCATCAAGCAGCTCCGCGACGAGGCGCGTCCGTGAGTTGGATTGTCGTGGACGCCTCCGTTACCCTGTCCTGGTGTTTTCCCGATGAGCAAACGCCCGCCGCTGTGGGCGTGCTGGACTTGCTGAAGGCGGGAGACCAAGCGCTGGTGCCTGCCTTCTGGTGTTCCGAGGTTCTCAATTCATTGCTCGTCGGCGAGAGGAAAGGGCGTATCTCCGCCGACCAAACACGTGCTTTCCTCGAAGACCTTCGCGCCTTGCGCCCTACGCTCGACGATGTTTCGCTGGTGCGGGTGATCCATGAGATTCAGGCGCTTTGCCGCCAACATGGCCTGGCATGCTACGATGCGCTTTACGTGGAGCTTGCCATGCGGTCGGGGAGTCCCCTTGCGACGCTGGATAAGAATCAGCGGGACGCTGCCCTGGCCGTCGGAGTGATTTGCTTGTGAGAGGCCAACTAGGCGCTTCGGCCGACGTGTCCTCTGGCGCGGTCCTGCTGCCGCGGGCTGGCGCAGAGCGCAGCTCTGCGAGCCACAGACAAGACTGAAATCAGGCGGCGCCGATCACTCTCAAAAAGCTAGCCGCCGCGATAGGTTCTGCTGACCAGGAGTCACAGCCGTCAGCGCGTAAAATGGCGTTTGTGGGTGGGCATGATGAGCGCTAATAAAGCACGCTGAAGCGCAGAGCTGCGCTCTGCGCCAGCCTGCGGTATCCAATTGACAACCGGCAGATCGAGGTCTACGCTCCCAGCAGGCGGTAGAAACCTGCTAATTAATCCCCGGATCGGGTCATCTGAGGAGGGGTATACTCCATGAACAAAACTGTAATTATGGTTTTTCTTCTGGTTCTGTGCCCAGTGTGGGCGGTTCTGGGCCAGCAATCAAACAGCGTGAAGATTTCAATACAAGGTGGGGAGACTGGTCAAGGCGCGAAGGAGAAGGACCCGCAAACGAGCCAGCCACAAAAAGGTGAAAAGAAGCCACTCACGAACGCGGATGTGGTCAGCATGGTCAAGGCTGGGCTGGCTGAGAGCACCATTGCCCTGGCAATACAGAAGAGCGCAACGGATTTTGACACATCCCCCCAGGAGTTAATCTCACTCAAAAATCAGGGTGTCCCTCAGAAGGTTTTAGACGCCATGCTTACTGCGGGAACCGAAAAGAACACGGCAACAGCCGTGGCAGGGGAAGGACCAGCTACGAGCGTGGAGAACGGTAAATGGGAAGCAGAGGAGAATGTCTCCCCCCTGGACGGATCGCGGGCAGTCTATCTGAACCTCAAAGCCGAGCAGAGCGTCCCTGGCATGGCCGGACTGGGCGGCTTCCCCTTGATGGTTATCCGCTGCAAATCACGCGCGACAGATGTTTTCATCAACACGGGGTCCCTTCCCTTTGATCCTGACAGCGGCGGAAAATATAGTGTTCGGCTGCGTCTGGATGATGGACAGCCTTTCACGCAGTATTGGAATGAATCGGCAGGTTACGATTCGCTCTTTTCACCCAACCCGATTGAACTCGCCAAGGAATTGGCCGCCGCCAAGAAGCTGGCCTTTGAGTTCACGCCCTTAGGCTCTGTCCCGGTAGCAACGTGGTTCGACCTGACGGGTCTGGATGGTCTCATCGGGAAAGTGGCTGATGCCTGCGGGTGGTCGGGAGCGCCGCCAGCAGTTCCGGCATCCGTGGCAGAGTTGGGGCTTAGTTCAATCCGAAGGGTCTACGTCGAGGACCCCCATCAATTCGGTTATACCGCGCCGGGGCATATCAAGAAGGGACTCAGTAAGAGCACGTGCTTGCAGCTCGTCGATGGCCCTGCCGAGGCTGACATCGTTCTGACCCCCGTACAGGAGGGCGTAGGGGGCTGGACATGGATATTCACAAACCCGAAGACCCATGGGCGGGTGGGCCAATGGGAGATGACTTTCTTTCCTAACTCCAAAAAGGTTGAGCAAGCTCTTGGGTGTCGTGCTGGTACGCAAGCCGGGGAAGAAGAGCCGCCCACGTCACCAACCCAAGAGACGGCAACGGGTACGGTTAATGTAACCTCAAATCCCGGTGGTGCCGATGTCTATGTCGATGGCCAGTTTGTGGGAGGCTGCCCCGCGGTCTTGAAGCTGAAGCCCGGGAAGCACATTGTTAGCGCCAAGCTCTCTGGCCACAAGGATTGGTCGCGTGAAATCAGCGTGGAGCCGGGTTCGGAGGTCCGGTTAATAGTGCGGCTAGAACAGCAAGGCTGAAGCCGGGCTGGCGCAGAGCGCAGCTCCGCGAGCCACAGACAAGACTGAAATCATGTGAGCCGATCACTCTCAAGAAGCTCGGCGCGTTGAGTGGATATGACCAACGCCAATGTAGCACGCTGAAGCGCAGAGCTGCGCTCTGCGCCAGCCAGCGTAATGTCTCCGCCCTGGCTAAGCTTTTGCTTTTGTCGCTGTAATCGAACGTTTCACTAGTAGGCGCTTCATGGCCAGACTCCCCGGCGGCGGTATCGCGCGTCGCTTCTTACCTGAGACCTGGCTTATTATCTTGTTCAGAATACTTTGAACTGTCCGGAAGTCCCGCTTAGAAAAAAAGCCAACGTCGACTTTTCCAATCACCGGCACTTCATACGGTCGCATTTCGTCGGGCCTCTTGGCCACGGGGTATCTACCGGCAAACCTCACGAACTTTGACAAGCGGTAGAGGACATCGGTTTCAGTCATTGTCAGCGAGAAACCAACCGCATGAGACAACTGTACGAGTTCGTGGTGCTGGCTCTTTCCCACACCCACGTATTTTCCCTTCTTTACATCAACGACCTTGTTGCCCTTCTTGACCCACAGGGCCTTCAGTGCACACTCAATCGCGTAACCCATCAGCATGGCGCGGACGCAAAGAGTCAGAGGCATCACTACGTCGCCATTCGGGTTCTCGATGTGGAATGACCTTTCGCCGATGCACGCCGCGCTCTCCTCAAGCGTGAAGACCCAGGCCATCCAGGCCCACCAGGCGTTACCGAGCCGTGCATGTACGGAGCTTAGACTGCCATCCCTCCAGAAGTCGCCAAATTCGGTTGTGAGCGTTCTCCCCAATCTACAACTCCAAACTGTCGCGGGCTGGCGCAGACCCTTGCCTTTGGGGGTCTGCGATCCCCGGGGTCGCGTCAAGTTACGACAGCCGTGCGATACCCGGGAAGCCGTCAAAACCTGAATCAAAACTCAAGATTCGATTGATTCCGTGCTGTTCCATGACGGCGAGATGGAGGGCATCACGCGCCGACAGCCGTCGATGTCCCAGGACAATCTCCTTGGCACGCTCGGCGGCGGTCCGCGTAACGTCAAGCACCTGATCGACGATGCCGAGCAGAGCGTCGAACGCCGGTTGGATGGCGTCGCGGCGGTCGATGGCGACGTACCGATGCAAGATCTCTTGCAGGACCTCGGCGTCGGTGACCAGGCGCTGGCGGTCATTGACCAGTTGTTCGAGCCATCGCTGTGCGTCGCTCTTGTGGGGGTGAGGCGAGCCCACGAGATACATGGGGATGTTCGAATCAACCAGAATCACGGATGCGCACCCGATCCGTATCCCATCTCGATCTCCGCCAGCATGCGGTCGATGTCACCCGTGGGATAATCCAAACGTGCTGCGGCGCGGATGACTTCTAGCTTCTTGCCGACCCTGCCCACAGGCTGACGGCGATGTGCCTCAGCGAGCGCCTGCCGGACCCATTCGGCAACCGACATTCGGCGGGAGCGCGCGGCGCGCTTTATCTCGCCGTATTCGGGGTCCTTGAGGATGACTTGCAGTCGTTTAGCCATAACTTGAGTATATTTGACTCATTACCATGAGTCAACTTTCGCGGGCTGGCGCAGAGCGC
>DLMI01000002.1 GCA_002478145.1 Acidobacteria bacterium UBA7540 | reverse complement strand
TATATTATGTAACGCTCATTAGGTGCTCCTCATGAGCATCCTGCACAACAGCGATGTGAATTTCACAGAGAAGGCAAGCAGGCGGTGTCGAAGACCCGCCCTGGCGGGACGATGACGCGTCCCGCCTGGCGGGAGGCCATCCCTCCTCGCGGGATCCAACGAAGTGCGACTGTAGCTCAGAGTGATTGCCTATAACCTGGGCAACTTGTGGCGGCGGTTGTAGCATCCCTAGAGCGTCGAAAGTTTGTGCTTGACGAGCTTGCAGCAGCGGCTGGTGAAGACCGGCGGACGGCCGGTGAAGCACGCCCCGTATTACCGGCTGCTGCTGGCAGAGAGCGTCGCCGCGGTCTCTTTTGACTCGCCGTGCGCGAGAGACAGGCGGCGCCTCTTTGGAGGCATGCTATGCGAAGCCTTCGAATGATCCCGCCCTTGATTTTGCTTCTGCTCTTGGTTTTCCCTTGGGCTTGCGCGCAGGACCCTCCTCCGCGCCTCGAAGTTTTCCTCGATGGCGGCGGCTCCTTCCTGAATGGTAGCAGCGGCCAGGAACTCGTCGCATGTCCAGCGCCCTGCCCCCCTGAGGGGCCATGTCCAGAACTGGCCTGCGCCCCCTCGTCAGTCGCCGTGACCAGTTCGTTCTCCAAGACGGCGCGTCTTTTTGCCGGTGGACGCATCCGGTTTACGCGGCATGACGCCCTGGAAGCGAGCTATTCTTACAGCCCCAACCACTTCTCACTTCAGCCGGCAGGGCTGCCAGCGCTCTCCGCGTACAATCGCGCTGATCTCATTTCCTTCAATTATGTCCGCTATCTCTGGGCAAAGACCCGTGTGCAGCCGTTTGTCACTGGCGGGCTGGGAGCAAACCGCTTCAGCGGCCCCTCGAATGCCTCTGCGGTTGTTTCAGGCTACTTCACTGCGGACAACGGGTGGCAGTTCGCGTGGAATTACGGAGGCGGCGCCGACCTCGTCCTCCAACGACACTTCGCCTTGCGGCTGGAACTCAGGGATTACATAACTGGACAGCCCAAGCCCAACTCCATCAGCGGGATCACGGGGCTCACCGGGACCAGTCACAATATTGTTCCGAGCGCAGGGATCGTTTTCCGGTTTAAGTGACAATCTTCACGGCTTCCGTGGGTGATCCGTAATCCTCGTTCCGCACTCCCCGCAAAACTTCACGGGCACGGGATTCTCGAAACCACAATGGGGACAAACATAATCCTGGGGGGGTTGGATTTTCCGGGTGGCACGACGCGCCGCGATCTCACGTTCGATCACGGCATCATTTTCTCTCGGTTGTTCAGCCTCCTGCGTGGCAGCCATGAGGGCAGCGGCTTCACCAAGGTAATTCTCCCTCAGGCTCTGGTAGTCTTGGCCGCCGATCTTTCCGGCTTGGTGTTCGAATTCCAGGTCCTTCAGGTTCTCGTAGACCACCAGGCGGCGTCGCTTCAAATCCCCGAGCGGAGTGACATCCACGGGCAAAGTGGAATTCCCCGCGCCTTCCGCCGAAAGCAATGGCGTCGCGACGAAAGCCGCCAAACCTAAAGCAATCAGTAGTCCGATAACGAGAAACATAGAAGCACCCAAACTAACGCGTCGTTAGAGCCGCTTTATTCTGCGTTGGCCCATCTGGTCCCTGGTCCCCCCGCGAGCGACCCCTCACCCGTCCCGCGTCCCGATGAAGTGCATCGGAATCGCGGGACACCCTCTCCCCTTGGGAGAGGGTTGGTTTTTGACTTATGGCCCCCGTGTCCAGCCTAAGATGTGGGACATGCTCAGCCTTGGGAGAGGGCAGAGACCCAATTCCTTCCCTTTGTCCTCGGGAAGAGCATCCAATGAATCAATGGATCAATGGATCAATGAATCAATCACCCAATCCCCAGCCCTCAGTCCCTATCCCCCAGCCCCTAGCCCCGAACTTTTCATTTCTTCTTCCACCGCCGCCAGTAACTTCGGGTCCAGGGGCTTGGCCGGAATGGCGGCCGCGACAGGTGACGGTTTTCGCCAACGCCGCACGATGATGAGTACGAACGATAACCCAGCGAGCAAGCCTACGCCGGGCAGAATCCACGCTGTCAGGCTGAATCCCCTGGCCGGGGGAGCGGCCAGCACCTGCACCCCGTAACGAATTGCCAGGTCCTGGAGAATCGTGGTTTCATCCTTCCCTTCGGCGATTTCTTTTTCGATGATGGGGCGGATTTCCGCCACCGTCGCGCAATCGCGGTGTGGGCAGTGGTTCAGAGTCGCCACGCAGCCACACAGGCACATCACCTGGTCGCCAATCGATTCCAGCGTCGGTTTCCTGGAGCCGTCCGCGCGCGTCATGGAAACTACGGACAGGCCAAGAACGAGAATGACTAAAGCCCATCTAGATGGCATCGTTTGCCTGCACCGCTACTTCCTGGGCCCGTCGGATTTCCGCCATCTCGCGCTCCACCCGGCTGGGCACGAGCGCCAGGAGCGTTCCCAGGAACACCACCACACCGCCGATCCACACCCACATGACCAGCGGGTTGATGAAAACTTCGATCACCGCCTTGCCCGTATCCTGGTCCAGACCCGCGAGCACGACGTACAAGTCCTCCGAGAGCGTGGGGTGAATGGATACGTAGCTTGTGGGCTGCTGGCTGGCCTTGTAGAAGCGTTTCTCGGGATGCATCGAGGTGAATGCGTGGCCGTCCTTGGTGACGGTAATAAGCGCCCGGGTGTATTCGTAATTCGGAGTGTCACCGCTCGCGAGGCCGTCGCAACGCAGCAGATAATTTTTCACCCGCAGCAGGTCGCCCTCTTGCATCAAGCCTTTGGCCTCCGTCTTGAAAGCCAAGCCCGCAAACCCGATAAAGAGGAGCACAATGCCCAAGTGCACCACGTAACCGCCGTACCGCCGCGTGTTCCGCATGGTGAGGTTATAAAGAGCCTGCGCAAAATTCTCACCGGCAGTTTTCATGCGCGTCCGGGCGCCCTTCCAGAACTCTCCCAGGATGCAGACGCCCACAAAGATGGAGAGAACCAGGGTCATCCAGGCATAGAAATGTCGCACGCCCGCGATGAGCAGAATCGCACCTGACACCCCGGCAATAATCAACGGCGCGAGGAAATTCCGCTTGAGACTCTGGAAAGAAGTCTTCCGCCAGGCCAGCAGCGGACCCGCGCCGGTCAGAAAGAGGAGCAGCAGGCCCATGGGTATGGCCGTCTTATTGAAGAATGGAGCGCCCACGGTGACGCTCACATCTTGCACCGCCTTGGAAATGAGCGGGAACAGCGTTCCCCAGAGGACCGCAAAGACCAGCGCCAGCAGAATCCAGTTGTTGAAGAGGAATCCGCTCTCTCGGGAAACGAGGGAATCGAGCTTGTTCTCACTCTTGAGATGATCCAAGCGCAGGAAAAGCAGCGTGAGCGAGAAGAAAGCAATGATGGAAAGGAAGACCGCGAAGAAGGGGCCGATGTTCGATTGGGCGAAGGCGTGCACGGAAGAAACAATGCCGCTGCGGGTGAGGAACGTCCCGAAGATGCTGAGGAAGAAAGTTGTGATGACCAGCACAACATTCCACACCTTCAGCATCCCGCGCTTCTCCTGGATCATCACGGAATGCAGGAACGCGGTCCCCGAAAGCCACGGCAGAAGGGAAGCGTTCTCCACCGGGTCCCAGCCCCAGTAGCCGCCCCAGCCCAGCACCGCGTAAGCCCAGTTGCCGCCCAGAAGAATGCCCAGGCCGAGGAGCATCCAGGGAACCATCGTCCAGCGGCGCGTGGTGCGAATCCAGTTGTCCCCCAATTGCCGTGTGATGAGAGCTGCCATCGCGAAGGCGAAGGGGACCACCATGCCCACGTACCCGAGGTAAAGCATGGGAGGGTGGATCACCATCGAGTGGTATTGCAAAAGAGGATTCAGCCCGTTGCCATCCGGCGGGGTGAAGGGTTGCACCCCAGCGGGCGAGGCGAGCGATAGCTCTTGAAATGGGTTGGCAACAAAAAGCACCAACGAAGAAAAGAAGACCCCCGTGCCCATTAGCACCGCAACCACATAAGGCATGAGCTGGCGGTTTTTCTTGCGGTTCAGCAACACCGCCAAGGCGCTGTAAATCGAAAGCAGCCACGTCCAGAAAAGCAGCGAGCCTTCCTGGCCCGCCCAGAGCGCCGCCACTTTGTAGAAAGTGAGCAAGTCGCGGTTGGAGTGCTCGGCAACGTAGGCGTTGTGAAAGTCGTTGGTGAGGATCAGGTACTCGAGCGCGACCACCGCCACCGTGACCATGACGAAGAACGCCAGCGTGGCCCGCTCGGCGCTCCTCACCACCCGCAAACTGCGCAGCTTCCCGCCCACAACTCCGGCGACTACCGCAAAAGCGGCAAATGCCAGCGCGGCAACGAGGCCAACGCTTCCGAGTTGACTCATAAGAGCTCTCCGGAATTGCCGATTTGCGATTGGCGATTGCCGATTGACAGGGGAGGAAGTTGCCTCACCACTTAAGTTGCCTCACCACTTCTTCAATCGACAATCGGCAATCGGCAATGAAAACCGGGCTTACTTTGGCGGGTCCAAACCCGCAACCTTGGGATTCTTGGGTCCGCCTGCTGGGGATGCCGGAGCCGCCTGATACTTCGAGGCGCATTTCGCCTGGATTTTCTCGGCATGAAACTCGCCGCTTGAAAGGTAATCTCCATCGATGATGGCCTGCGCACCGTCTTTGAAGGTGTCCGGCAAGGTGTCGGTGCCCACGTAAGTCACCGGGATGGAATTGGCATCCTGAGCGAGGCGGAAGGTGAGCTTCCCCGCCCGGCGTTCAACCGAGCCGGGCTCGACGGTGCCTCCCACACGAACGCGACGCCGCGCAGCCTGCCCGTGCGTGAGTTCGTTTACGGTGACGTAATACGTCTTGCTTTGCTGGAAGCCCGAAACAGCTTCCCAGCCTACTACGGCGAGAATAATGCCGACACCTATCCCAAACTTCAGCTTCCTGTTTTTCATAGCTCAATGCGACGTTTACGCCCTGGGGGCGGCAAGCACGCCGAATGCTCGGCTGCTTCGCCCCCGCTAACCCCAAAATAAAATTTTGCACCCAGCCCGGCGCAGAGTCAACGGGATTTGGCTTTCGAAGAAATCCGGGCCAAGTATGGCATGCCGCGTTAGACTCCTTGCCAGAGCGGAATCCGACCTGCGGGAACTTTTCCAGTACCTGATCGAGAACGCCCCCTGGCAGGGCGCTGAGTGGTTCAACGGCCTTATCAATCTTTCCTCAAGAGTCGCCGCCCTTGGACGCGGACCTTGTCTTCCACGAGCAGGCAGACAGCTTCAGAATAGATCCGGTGCTCCTCCTTCAAGATTCGCGCGGCGAGAGATTCAGGCGTGTCTTCATCCAAAACCGGGACAACGGCTTGGCAGACGATGGGGCCGGAGTCGACACCTTCATCTACGATGTGAACCGTACAGCCGGTGAATTTTACGCCGTAATCCAGCGCCTGTTTCTGCGCGTCGGTTCCTGGAAACGCAGGCAGCAAGGCGGGATGAATATTCAGGATGCGACGCGGAAACGCGCGAACGAAATAAGGGCTGAGAATGCGCATGAAACCTGCCAGGCACACCACATCAACCTGAAATTCCTTCAGAACCGAAACGACTTCACGGTCGAAGGCTTCGCGTTCTTTCCCGGTCGACGGAATGAAGCGGGTCTTGAGGCCCATCTTTCTGGCCGTGGCAAGGCCGGCAGCTTCCTCCTTGTTGCTGATCACGACGGCGATTTGGGCGGGGATTTTCCCCGCCTCAACGTTGCGGGCGATGGCCTCAAAGTTCGAGCCGCGTCCGGAGAGCAGGATGCCAAGATTCTTCATGAGAGCCATCCATTGGTGATTGATGATTGGTGATTTGTGATTGGTGATTGGTAATTGCCCATTGTCGATTGCTAATCGCTGACTGTCAATACTGTCATTCACCAATCACAGATCACCAATCGCAAATGCTCAGATTGTCAGTCACTAATCACCAATCACCAATGACCAATCGCCAATGTTCAGACGTACTTCACGCTCGGCTTTCCACGTTGGATTTCGCCGATGACCCAGAACTTTTCGCGCTGTCGAGCGAGCAGAGTCGCAACGCGAGCGAGCTTTCGCTTCGCCACAATCAGCATCATGCCGATCCCCATATTGAAGGTGCGAAGCATGTCGGACTCCGGGACGCGCCCGAGCCGGGCAATCAATTCGAAAACCGGCAGCACCGGCCAGGCTCCCAAGCGAACCACGGCCTGCGTTCCTGTCGGAAGTATGCGCGGCGTGTTGTCGGTGATGCCGCCACCGGTGACGTGGACCAATCCCTTGAGCAAATGCTCAGCGAGCAGGGGCTTGACGACTTTCCAGTAGCACCGGTGTGGCGCGAGCAGCTCATCCCCCAAGGTCCGGCCAAGTTCCGGCACCTGCTCGGTGAGCTTGATCCCTTCCTTTTCGAGCAGGACCTTACGCGCAAGGGAGTATCCATTCGTGTGCAGTCCCATCGAAGGAAGCCCAACGATCACGTCTCCCGGGCAGACTCGGCCGCCATCGATGATCTCGCGCCGCCGCACCCAGCCCACGATGCAGCCTGCCAGATCATATTCATTGGGCGGGTAAAATCCCGGCATCTCCGCCGTTTCGCCGCCGATCAGAGCGCAGCCCTCGGAGCGGCACGCCAGGGCCAGCCCGCGCACGACTTCCGTGACGACTTTCGGATGCATTTTCCCCGTTGCCAGGTAGTCGAGCAAGAACAAGGGCGCCGCGCCATGGACCGCGATGTCGTTGACGCAATGGTTGACCAGATCAGCTCCGACGGTCGAATGGCGATTCAAGGCGAAGGCAATTTTCAGTTTGGTTCCCACGCCGTCGATGCTGGAAATAAGAACGGCGTCGCGAGGAAGGTCCTTGATGGAGAAGAATCCTCCAAAGGCCCCAACATCTTTCAGCACGCGCACATTGAAAGTCTTGCGCGCTAATTGCTTGATTGCTGTTTTGGCTTCGGTTGCAGCATCAATGTCAACACCAGCGTCACGATAAAGCATGGGTTTTAGAAGGTCTTGCCTGTCCTCGACCAGCGAGTTTTGGTGAAGAAGTTCCAAACGATGGATGCGTCAAACCTCAGTCGCGACGCCAGTTCCTCACTCGTCCAGTCCCGGCTGGGGGCATCATACGACCAATAAACGAAGAGCGGCTCGCCCACCACGTTTTCTTCCGGAACAAATCCCCAGAACCTGCTATCCAGCGAGTTATCCCGGTTGTCGCCCATGCAGAAAAGATATCCCTGCGGCACGTGCAAACCATCTTCCCGAATGAAATTGGGCATTTCCCGCGACCACGCCGGGTCCAGCCCCCAGGCGGCTGGCAAGGTATCCAGAGCATTAATGGGAGGAGGAAAGTTGTCCCGCAACGGCAAGGTGGATGAGTACTGGAATTGCGCGTAAGGCTCGTTGAGCGGCTTACCGTTGACGAAAACCTTCCTGTCTTCGACCCTGAGCACGTCGCCGCCCACGGCGATGACGCGTTTCACAAACATTACGGACGGATTTCGGGGATACCGAAAGGCAATAATATCCTGCTGGTGCACAGTCCGGAGCGGAGGAATGCGAAGGGAAGTGTAAGGAAGCCGCGGCCCGTAAAGCAGCTTATTCAGAAACACATGATCGCCAATCAGGATCGTCTGTTCCATGGAGCCGGTGGGAATCACGGTGGCTTCCGCAATGAAGGTCCGAATGCAGAAGACGCCCACCAGGACGATCAGCAAGGAACGGACAGTCTCCCAGACGCTTTCCCGGTGCTCAGACTTCGTGCCCGGACCTTCGCTTGCCGGCTCAGGCGGTTCTGAAACAGGGCTTGCTTGTTTTTCGTTCTCGAGCGGTTCCATAACTCTCAGTCCCGGTTCCGAATCGTAAGGAGGGGCTCTTGAATGGCGGTGGGATAATTTGCAGTGTAACAGGCAAGGCAGTATCGCCCCTGCGTATCGCCCACCGCCCGGCGCAGACCCTCGAGCGAGAGGTAGCCCAGGGAGTCAGCCCCCAGGAATTGTCGTATTTCCTCGACACTGTGTGTGGATGCGATCAATTCCTTTTTGGTTGGCGTGTCGATCCCGTAAAAGCAAGGCGAGGCTGTGGGCGGGCAACTGATTCGCATGTGGATTTCCTTTGCCCCGGCTTCTCTCACAATGCGCACGATCATCGCGCTGGTGGTGCCCCGGACAATCGAGTCGTCCACCAGAACGACTCGTTTCCCCTCCAGCAGGCTGCGCACGGGATTAAGCTTCAGCTTGACGCCGAAATCCCGGATAGCCTGGCTGGGTTCAATAAAGGTGCGGCCAACATAATGGTTGCGGATCAAGGCAATCTTCAGCGGGATCCCCGATTCCTCAGCAAAGCCTGTTGCCGCCGGCACGCCGGAATCTGGAACCGGAACCACAAGGTCGGCCTCCACCGGGTGCTCACGGGCCAGAAAGCGTCCCAGCATTTCGCGGCTGGCCTGCACCGAACGTCCAAACACCACGCTATCGGGACGGGAAAAATAGACATGCTCAAAGATGCAATGCGCGGGCGTGGCAGGGGGAGCAAAATGCAGCGAGGTGACGCCACGCCGGTCCAGGATGACCATCTCGCCCGGCTCAACGTCGCGAATGAATTTGGCATTGATCAGGTCAAAGGCGCAACTTTCCGAGGCCAGGACGTAAGCACCGTCGAGTTGCCCCAGGCTCAGGGGACGGAACCCGCGCGGATCGCGGATGCCGTAAACGCTGTCCTTGAAGAGCATGACCAGTGAGTAGGCGCCGACCACCTTGTCAAGCGCTTCCGCCACGGCCTCAGGAACGCCGGTCTGGCGCGAGCGGGCAAAGAAATGCAGGATCACTTCCGTATCGCTGGTGGTTTGGAAGATGTCCCCCCTGCTTTCCAGGTCCCGCCGGATGGAGGTGGCGTTTACCAAATTCCCGTTGTGCGCCAAGGCGACTTGGCCCTTATGACAACTCACCTTCAGGGGTTGGGCGTTCTTCAGGTCCGTGTCGCCGGCCGTGGAGTAGCGCGTGTGCCCGATGGCGAGATATCCCGGCAAGCCTTTGATGACCTCGGAGGGAAAGATCTCGTCCACGTGGCCCATGCCCTTCTTGCAGGTCAGGGTCTCGCCGTCGGAAACAGCGATGCCGGCGCTTTCCTGCCCCCGGTGTTGGAGGGCATAAAGGCCCAGGTACGCCAATTTGGCTGCCTCCGGGTGACCATACACCGCGAAAACCCCACAATGGTCATGAAACTTGTCTTCGGGGAGAGAGAACACTGGGAAGAAATGAGACGCTGGCTCCAAAAATTTTCCTCCAAATCAGGAAGGATAAGCCTTGGGTTGCTTTAGCGTTCCTTAACATCTTGACTCAAATTGTTCGATCCGAAACCCGTCCCCCACAGTCTTTCGGCTTTCGGCGCGCCAGCCCGGACTTGCAGCCTCCTCAATTTGCGCCCTCGGCAAACCGGGCCGCTTCCGTCGATCAGGAGAGCATACCCTATTGTGCGCCTAATCCAGGACACGCGCAACAGCTTTCTCGAAACTTGGCATCATGCTTTCAATGAATCATGCGCCCACCTAACGCGATGATGGAAGATACTGACAAGTTGCAGTAAACTATCCGCCTTCTGGTCGAAGGTGAGTTGCACTGAGCGGGGCAGTGCGCGGCAATTGACTCTCTGCCAAGGGGAGTCCATGCGGCCAGACCGGCGACACTTCCCTATAACAAAAGGAGAGTTGTTCTAAGATGAAACTGGTAACGTTTGAGAGCGGCGATGAAGACCGCGTGGGCGCTTTGAAGGGCAATTTCGTGGTCGATATTGGACTCGCCATCGACTCGCTTCGAAGCGGCACGCTTGGCGCAGAGCCGCGGCCTGAATTGCGAAAGGCTGTCGACACGGTAGTGGCTGGAGGAGCGAGCCCTTGCCACATGATTGATCTGCTCGAACGAGGGGAAGCATGGCGTCGGGCGCTGGGGGAGATTCTCGAAACCGTGACTGCCTCTCGAGAGCCTTTGTGCCTTCCTCAAGAAGCGTGCCTGCCGCTCGAGAGAGTGCGGCTGCGCGCTCCCCTTCTGCGGCCTGGGAAGATTATTTGCGTGGGACTCAACTATGAATCCCACCGAGCCGAACAGGGCCTCAAATCGCCCCCGCGGCCGGTATTCTTCTTGAAGTCCGGCAACACGATCTGCGGCCCTGGCGATTCCATTGTTCTCCCTCCCAACTCGACAGAGGTGGACTACGAGGCGGAATTTGCAGCGGTCGTCGGAAAGCGTGGGAAAGGCATACCGGAGGAGAAAGTCTTCGAGCACATCGCCGGCTACACCATCCTTAATGACGTGAGCGCGCGTGATCTTCAAATCGGCGACGGGCAGTGGTTCCGGGGGAAGAGCTGTGATACCTTCGGGCCTACCGGTCCCTGCATCGTCACCGCCGACGAGATTCCCGACCCGCACTCCCTGCGAATCTCACTCACGCTCAACGGGCGGACGATGCAAGAGTCGAATACGCACGACCTGATCTTCAAGATCCCATTTCTGGTGAGCTACCTCTCCCAATCACTGACCTGGGAAGTCGGCGACATTCTTTCGACGGGCACGCCGGGGGGTGTGGGCCATCACCGCAAGCCGCCGGTCTACCTCAAACCGGGTGACACGGTCAGCGTGACGGTGGAGGGCATTGGCGCCCTGACCAATCCTGTTGTTGGGCCGTGAAGGCAAGGCCCTCGCGCAGATCACCCGACTCGGCCGGTTCCTCATTTCTACCCCTGCCAACATGGAGGGGCACAAGGGCTTGCGCCCCTACTTGAATCGTTTCATTCCAGGGGGCCAGAAAGAGCTCCTGCCAGGGAACTCCAGAAGGGTAGAAGCCGGGGGCGAGTCGGATCGACTGGGAGAGCGTTCCGTGGAAGCGCTCGCCCCCGTGGTAGGCAAGGTGGACTTCACTTTCCCGTCATCGAAACTGGCACACGCAGGATGAGCTGCGACGCTTGAGCCAGGTTTTGCGGCTCAGCCTTGGGCGCCATGTATTCCAGGACTACGCCAGCCTTTGCCAAGTGCAACTCCCGGATTGTGTACTCCCCACCG
The DNA here is from genome assembly GCA_002478145.1 of Acidobacteria bacterium UBA7540. The sequence goes on along the minus strand of DLMI01000002.1, from coordinate 7,044 downwards.
CTGCGCACGGCAATCAAGGCGGTGGGGCCGGCTACCTCGCGTTGTTCGGTCTGGGGGTAGCCCACGACCATGGCCAGGTTTTGTCGCCCTTGACGGACTATCGCGACGCAGGGCGACTTGTCGGTGTCCAGGTTTAATGAGTAATCCCCTGCCGGCAAAACTGCGGATCCCCAGCGGGCTTCAAATGGCAAAGTGAATTTGACTTGGAACTCCTCTGCGCTGGCCAGGCTGGCGCTAAGTCCAGCCACCACTACCGCCAGGAGCAGAACCTTTACGACATTGAAACTTCGCGTCCACTTCATAACTCACCTCCAAGTTAAGTTCGGCGACTGACTCGCCGCGAAGCCAGCTACTTGCTGCTTCTAATTTCTTGACATAGCCATTTTTTCATTAGGCCTGTTGCGACGTCGATGCACTGTGGGTGAACTGTTGTTGAATTTTGGATGAACACGAAACCTACCCAGAACAAAGGGCGAATTCGATAGGCGGAGCGATTCTCGCCGGGCTCCGTCAAAGTCAGGGATGGCATGTGGACTCAAAAAGCGGGAGGAGTGGGATCAGCAGCAAATGTGGGATTAAGCTGGAGGGGAGAGATCGAGGAACAGGTGTGGGGGCAGTTTAATTACGAGCGAATTGTTCGAGGAAAACGGGTAACACTTTTTTGTTCTGAGTGATGGTGATCACTCCGTTTCTCTGTAACCAAGTTTGCACAGCTAGACGCCGCGCTGGGCAGGCTTGGTTTTGGGTGTTAACCGCCCGGACCTCAAGGGGGGTCCCGGCCAGTGCGTCGATCCAATCCTAGGGGAATTGCGCTCCAGATCCTACATCGTCCACTCGGAAACAATCGCAAATTAGCGAATCTTCAATGTTGGCCGGAAATGCCAGTTGGATAGTCGGGGATTTGGCAAGCTTGCATCCGCCCGGCCCGAACCAGATACGGGGTTCGAGGAAATGGCTCCTGGGTAGACGCCAGGGTCACAAATCTCTAAATCAAGCTGCCCCATCCTGCACGAGCTTAAGTTCTTTCAATCGTCAACGGCCCAATGATTCAATGAATCAGTGATTCAATGAGTCAATGGTTCAATCTCTTTCAGAGCACGCTCGCCCATGGAGGCGCGGAGAGCTGCAGCGATGTCCTTTCCTCTCGTCAGAAGCTGTAGGGCTTCGTCTCGTTTGATTCCCTTGTGGAGCATCAGGAGTGCCACCGGCAAATTTCCCCCGGCTGCCTTCAACGTTTGGGCGGCGCGGGCAGGGCTTGCGCCCGTGGCGCTGCGCAAAATTCGTTGGCCGCGCTCGCGCAACTTTCGATTGCTTGACTGAACATTGATCATCCAATGGGAGAACGCTCGCCCCAAGCGCACCATGGTGGCCGTGGAAAGCATATTGAGCACGAGTTTTTGGGCCGTCCCAGCCTTCATTCTGCTGGAGCCGGCAATAACCTCCGGTCCGACAACATGAGCGATGAAGACGTCCGCAAGCGGCTTCATGGGGGCCGCAGGATTGGCCGTCAAGCCCACCGTCTTCGCGCCGCGTCGCCGTGCATAGCGCATCCCGCCGAGCACGTAAGGCGTGTGCCCGCTGGCAGAGATTCCCACCAGAACGTCCTTACCGCTGAACTTGACACGGCGCAGGTCGCGCTCGGCCTGGAGGGGATTGTCCTCTGTCTCTTCCTCGGATTTAAACATCGCCCCACGGCCACCCGCGATCACCGCCAGCACGCGGTCGCTCCTGAAGGTCGGGAGGCACTCGGCAGCGTCCAGCACGCCCAGCCGCCCACTGGTTCCGGCGCCCAGGTAAATCATTCGCCCCCCGTGGCGGATGGCTCGAACGGCCATGTCCACTGCGCGCGCTATCTTCGGTAGGGTCTTCGCCACGGCAGGAGCGACGCGCTGATCCTCTCGGTTGATGATGCGAAGGATCGCTACGGTGGGTTTTGTATCTAGCCCAACGGAGGCCGGGTTTTCCCGTTCTGTGATACGCATCTTAGAGCAGTGACGAGTGACGAGTGACGAGTGACGAGCAAAAACTGCAGCGACAAGTGACGAGTCACTTGTCACTCGTCACCGCATTTCCGGCTCGTCACTCGTCACTGCATTCTGGTCACTCGTCACTTGTCACTGCCTGAATGTTTCCCAGCCGCGCTTTGAGAAGTCCCAGTAGATGGCGTAACCGGCGGCTGCCGCGACGGCCAGAAAGAGAATTCCCAAACCGGTCGAGCCCAGCAGCAGCTTACCAATCCCGAACAGCGCCATGTACACCATGAGGCATCCGAGCAGCCATTCCATCAGGTTGTACCAGCCATCGCGGCTGGCTGGGACTTCGGGGGCCAGGGCGGCAACTTGCTTCCAGCCGGTCACTCCAGGCCTGACTCGCCGGTAGAACTCAAGAAGTTTGGATTCCGGTTCCGGCGCTGTGAGATAAGTAACCGCAAGCCACACGACGCTGGTCACCGCCACCGTGAGGAGGATAGACTTCGCAAAGACAATTGCCTCCGTACCTTGAATGTGAATGACGGTGCGAAGGAGTGCAGTTGTAATCGCGGCGGCAACCATGGCGGAGACTTCTGACCAGGCGTTAATGCGCCACCAGTACCAGCGCAGCAGGTAAACTGCTCCTGTCCCTGCACCGATGCCGAGCAAGAGTTGCCACGCTCCGGAAATGCTGGTCATCACCAGCGAAACGGCAGCCCCCAGGATTGCCAGAAAGGCAGTCAAGAATTTGGCAGCAAGCACGTAGTGGTGCTCGTCTCTTGCTCGGGCCAGGAAGCGCCGGTAGAAGTCGTTAACAATGTAAGAGGAACCCCAATTGAGCTGGGTAGCGATCGTGGACATGTAAGCGGCCGCGAAGGCGGCCAGCATGAAGCCGCGGAACGCTCCCGGCAGATAATCCACCCAAACCTTGATATAGCCGACCTCGGGGTCTTTGAGCTTGGGGTATAGAACTACGGAGGCCAGGGCGGTCAGGACCCAGGGCCACGGACGCAACGCGTAGTGCGCAATGTTGAACCACAGGGTGGCCCATAGGGAGTTCTTTTCATCTTTGGCGGAAAAGATGCGCTGGGCCACGTAGCCGCCACCGCCCGGCTCTGCGCCCGGATACCAGTTGGCCCACCAATTCACTCCCAAGTACACACAGAAGGCCAGCAGCGGCATCCAGGCCGAATGCAAATCGGGGATGAAGGAAAGGATGGAACCGGAGCCGCCCGTGGCCGCACCGCGGGCAGCGTCAAGGGCGGCCAGTTTCGTCTTCAACAACGCCATCCCCCCCGCAGCCCGGACGCCGTAATAGGCCAGCACAACCACCATCGTCATCTTGAGAGCAAACTGAATAACATCCGTCCAAAGCACGCCCCACAGGCCCGATATCGAAGTGTAGAAGCCGGTGAAGGCAACCATCGCAAAGATGATGACCAGCGCTACTCCCTTGGAGACGCCCAGAGCGGTCTGGAGGATCTTCTCCATGGCGAGGTTGACCCAGCCGACGATCAGGCAGTTCATGAGGACGCCGAAATACAATGCCCGGAAGCCACGCAGAAAAGCGGCAGGCTTGCCGGCGTAACGCAACTCGACGAGCTCGGCATCGGTAATGACTTCCGCGCGCCGCCACAAGCGGGCATAGAAGAAGACGGTCATCATGCCGCTGAGGAGTAAGCTCCACCAGAGCCAGTTGCCGGCGATTCCTTGTCGCGCCACCAGGCCGGTGACCGCCAGCGGGGTGTCGGCGGCAAAGGTCGTGGCCACCATGGACGTACCCGCCAGCCACCAGGTGACCTCCCGGCCGGAAACAAAAAAGTCACCCGTGCTGGCGCTCGCCTTCTTGCGGTAGTAGAGCCCAATCAGCAAATTGACCGCGAAATAGGCGGCCACGACTAACCAATCGACCAGGGTGATCTTCATAGATAGCCGGACCCTTAGAAACTCTGACAACTGCTCCCAATTGGTTGTTGACAGATGGGAGCGGAGAGTATATAGCAAACCTCTTTTCAATTGGAAGGTAGCGTCAACGGAGGTGCAGGGTTCCGTCAAAGCCTTTGATCAGAATGAAATGACGGGCCGGGGCCTGCCGCTCCTGTGTCACCCCACCCAGTTCGACTTTGACGGAACCCTGCACAGGAGGTACGAAGCGGTGAATGGTTTGCGGATAAGGGGCATCTTCCTGGCGGGCTGTGTGCTCGCCGCAACGTTCGGCGCTCGAGCTTTCCCGGTCCAAGTGACGGCGAGGCCGGAGGTGGGTTTAACCGAAGAGAAGCTGGCAGCTATCGCTTCTGTGGCTGAGGAAGCAATTCGCACCGGCAAATGTCCTGGCGCCGTAGTGGTGGTGGGGCACAATGGAAGGGTCATCTACCGCAAAGCCTTCGGGCATCGCGCCTTGGTCCCGAAAAAGCTGCCGATGACGGTTGACACGATCTTCGACGTGGCCTCGCTGACCAAGGTGGTGGCCACGACGACGGCCATCATGCAGCTTGTGGAGCAGGGGAAGATAGTTTTGAGTGCGCCCGTTGCCGACTATTGGCCGGAGTTCAAGGCCAATGGGAAAGAAGACATCAGCGTGCGGGAGCTCATGACCCATTATTCAGGGCTGCCTCCTGACCTCGATCTAAAGCCGGGTTGGGCGGGCTATGAGACGGCCATGAAAATGATCGTGGGTGAGAAGCTGACGAACCCGCCCGGCACCCGCTTCACCTACAGTGATATTAACTTTGAGACGCTGGGCGAGTTGGTGCGCCGCGTCTCCGGCGAGCCTCTGGACGTCTATTGCTTTGAGCACATCTTTAAGCCGCTGGGCATGAAGGAAACACGCTTCAAGCCTCCCGCTACCTTGCGCCGCCGCATTGCCCCCACGCAATACCAATACGGTGACCGGGGGAAAATGCTGTGGGGGGAAGTCCACGATCCCACCTCGTACAATATGGGGGGCGTGGCGGGTCATGCGGGACTTTTCTCGACGGCGGATGATCTCACGATCTTCGCCCAGATGCTTCTGAATGGGGGCAGTTACAACGGCGTCCGCATCCTGAGCCCGTTGACGGTGGAGAAGATGACCTCGCCCCAGACTCCTCCTGACAGGATGGTGTTGCGCGGGCTCGGTTGGGACCTGGATTCACCTTTGGCTTCGAACCGGGGCGAACTGTTCGAGGTCGGATCTTTTGGGCACACCGGATTTACCGGGACAGGTATCTGGATCGACCCGGTCACCAAAACCTACATCATCATTCTGACCAATCGCGTGCACCCTGACGGAAAAGGCGATGTCGGCCCCATGCGTACGAAGATTGCCACGCTGGTGGCCGCTGCGCTGGGACCTGTTTCCGCCCAGCAGGTGCTGGCCAGCCGCCGCTCGCTCACAGGTTATTTCGAATTGATGAAAAGCTATCGGATGCAAGGCCTTAGAAATGGCAAGGTGCAGACGGGCGTCGACGTCCTGGAAGCCGAACACTTTGCTCCCTTGGAAGGGAGGCGGGTGGGTTTGATCACCAATTTGACAGGCGTGGACGCAGCCGGGCGGCGAACCATCGATCTGCTCGAGCATGCGCCGGGGGTGAAACTCCTTGCCGTGTTCAGTCCCGAGCATGGGATTGAGGGCCAGGCGGATAGCCGAGTCCCCTCGAGCACAGACGCAGCTACCGGCTTGCCGCTGTACAGCCTTTATGGAGACACAGAACGGCCGACGGACCGCATGCTGGAAGGGCTGGATGCCTTGGTGTTTGACATCCAGGATGTCGGAGTCCGGTTTTACACTTACATCACCACCCTCGGTTATTGCCTGGAGGCTGCCGCCCGGAAGGGAATCGAGTTTTACGTGTTGGACCGGCCCAATCCCATCAACGGGGAGGAAGTGGAAGGACCTGTTCTCGAGCCCGACTTGCGCAGCTTCGTGGCTTACTTTCCCCTGCCCATTCGCCACGGCATGACTGTGGGAGAGCTGGCAGAGATGTTTAACAACGAAAACCACCTCGGCGCCAAGCTGCACGTCATCAAGATGCGCGACTGGCAGCGTACGGACTGGTACGACGAGACGGGTTTGACTTGGGTGAACCCTTCGCCCAACCTTCGCAATCCCACGGAGGAAGTTCTTTATCCGGGCGTCGCCATGGTGGAAGGGGCGAACGTCAGCGTGGGCCGCGGTACTGATACCCCGTTCGAATTGCTCGGCGCTCCATGGATGGACTCTCGAAATCTCTCTGCCTACTTGAACGCGCGGGATATCCAGGGAGTGCGCTTCGTGCCCGTGGATTTCAAACCCTTGACAAATTCCTTTGCCGACCGCCTCTGTCACGGCGTCCAGATCGTTTTGATTGACCGCCAGGCTCTTGATCCTGCTGAACTCGGGGTCGAACTCGCAGCGGCCCTGTGGAAGTTGTATCCGGATGTTTTCCAGCTTGACAAAACCCTCCCTCTGATCGGCGCTCGCTGGGTCCTGCAGGCCATTGAGGCAGGGAAGGACCCGCGCCGCATCGTTTACGAGTGGCAAGGCGCATTGGAACAATTCCGAACTCTGCGCTCGAAATACTTACTCTACCCTTAGGCCGACAAGCAGGTCAGCTCCGTGAGGGGGCTGGGGATTTTAGATTTTAGGTTTCGGATTTTGGATTAGTTGGCCGGGGCGCCGAGCTAGGGACTGGGGGCTAGGGGCTTGAGACTAGTGGCTGGGGACCAGGCCTAGGGATTAAGGGCATACCAGGCTGCGAAAGAACCCTTCCAAACTGTCATTCCGAGCCCTTCGCTGTTATCCTGAGCGCAGCACTGGCCCAGTGTCATTCCGATCCGTCAGCCGACGGAGAGGAATCTTGCTCTGAGTGTTTTCAAGACAATGCGAGATTCCTCGTCGTCCCGATCAGATCGGGACTCCTCGGAATGACAGGCCAAACGGGTTTTCCCCCAGCTTGATAGGCGTTAAAATGAGCCCGCCTGGTGGACCTCCCTGGACTGCTGGCACAAGCAGGGCTTTGTGGGCACGCCGGTTTCCTTTTCCGGGGGGCGCCCTCCCCACGCAATGCGACTGCACCGGGCTTCCCACCTCCACGAGTAGGCCAAATTAACCGGC
>DLMI01000045.1 GCA_002478145.1 Acidobacteria bacterium UBA7540 | reverse complement strand
CCACCTTCATCGGAATCAGCACTTGAATGTCCAGTTCGATGGCTTTTCAAAGCGGAATGCGGTCGTGCGCTCCGCGACTTCATGCCTGCTCACGAGTTTGGACAGAGTGACCGGCGCGGCTGTGGTCATGAGTTTTCCTTCTCGTAGTGCGTCTTCCCGAGTCCGCATTTCAAGCCGCTGACTTACCCGGAACTCGCTACACGGCACCTTGTCACCTTCCTCGTCACATCAGTTGATGGACCGTCAGCAGGTCTTTCGAGGAAAATAGAGGACAAGATGGTGATCGCCGCTTTTTCGGATGTCGAGAATGCACTTAACGGTGTCACACAGACTAACCTCGCAGAGGAGGCGCAGGCGGAAGGCATCCCGTGAGTAGCGGCGGTATCCAGAAGCTCCGTGTCGTGGTTTCCACTTATTATTTCTCCTAATTCCTCCTTGTGAGGATGAGCTGTAGACTACCCTCTAAGCTGCAAGTCAATAGAATCCGTTCTTGAGTGGTTGCCCAGACGGTATCACGTCTCCGGCGGTCGTCTTTTTTCGTCTTTCCCCCATGTCCAGTAGAGGCCAAGATAAGCGTAGTTCTCCGTCTGCCCAGCGATAGAGTGCCCGTATGCGAAAAGCAATTGGAGACCGGGGTACTTAAAGTGGTAATAACCGCCTGCGTCGATCAGCGTCGAGGATTGTGTTTGAGGGGCAGCGAAACCTTCTCGCGCGTGAGAAAAGACCTCAGCTGCCAGTTCCAGCTTTTTGCTGATTTTCCGTTTAACCAGATATCCGCCATATATATAGTTGCGATACTGATATTGCTTGACGATTGCGTATCCAATACCGCCATCAAAACTCCAAGGCCCCCAGTCTTTTTGTACCCAAATGGGTAGTTTGTACCACACCCGTCCTACGCCGAGCCCCTTGGCATAACTGCCGCTCGGAATCTCCACCATGGTGAACGAGCCGATCTGCGGACGGTGCTTCGTTTGCTTCACGAAACCGTACTTCACGCCCAGTTCCATGTCCGTCAGGCCAAAGGCGCTAGGGCCTTTTCCGCCCGGAGCATATACAGGATTATTCGATGGCAAGATGGCCCCGAAGGGCAGAATCGCGTGGAGCTGCACGTTCGGAATAGCCCCCCAGTTGAATTCAAATGCCGGACCCGCCGGGTCAATCTCCGCCGGAGTGCCATCCACGCCTCCGAAGACATAAGCCTCGTAATGTCCAAGGTCTACCGGCGTCGGATCGTCGGTCTGAAATGGAGGCCCTTGCGCCCACAGCTTTGGAGCGGCCAGCATAACGAGAAGGAACAGCGCTAGTTTTGAGCAATTACTGATGACCGTCGTTGACGCTCCTGCTTTCTCAAGGAGATCATGATACACCCTTTGAAGCATGTGATCGAGCTTTCGAGTCGCTCCGTGGTTGAGCCGGAGCGTCAGGTTTCGCTCACACTGGTGTGATCAGCGACTTCTTCTTTGGAATCGCCTTCAACGCATTCCTCATTCAATTGGTCCTGAAATATTTTCTCGCCCGCGCGGCGCATCAAGCGACAACGCTCCACCACCGCCAGAAATCAGGAAAACGAGCGAGCAAAGCATCGCAAAATCAGTGCGCGTGTCACTCACCATGTACCAAAAGCCCTGATTCGCGTGAAATAGCTCGGGAATTTTCGTCGTTGCAATCGCCGTGGTGATGACAATCAACAGAGGGACGGCGGCTGCCCGAGTCCACAGTCCGAGCAACACCAGAAGACCGCACACAATTTCAAACATTCCAACGAAGTGCGCCGTGAAATACGGATGCGAAAAGCCAATCTTCGTAAAACGAACGACACCCATATTGGGATCGATATACTTGAGAATGCCTTGCGTCGTGAAGATCAGCCCTACGGCAAGCCGGACAAGCAAAATGGCGCGCGGGCCTTGCGTCGGTTTAAAGAAGAATCGAACCATTGAGCTCATCGTTGTCACTCGCTCTCTTCAGGCATGTCTAGGGGGCTCGCAAGCCTTTAAGTTCATGTGAGCCTTGGCGGGTTCCTCTGTATGCGGCGAGCCGCCCTTTCATCGTGTTGCGCTGGCGCGTCGTAGTGTTTTGCCCCTGGCACGGGAAACTAGAAATCCGGTGTTTTGGTGTGTCCCGAATCAGTGATCGAGAGGCTCGCTCCCTCGGTATGACATTTCACTCCCGCGTTTGGACAGATCTGGCAGGTCGCCCGTTCCCGTAATTTCGAATTAACCCGCACCGCCTTTGTACGCCGAGGTGATTTGCTCGTCATTTCAATAGTGCTCTGACATGTGGTCGAAATTGCTCAGACAGAGGGGAAGCCTCGGTTTAAAGTCATCTTAGTCGTGAGCCCTATACACTTTTTAAGAGCGGGAATTCCGGTTTCTGCACCGCCGAATCATCGGGACGGCGCTGTCCGTCATACCCGCGCCGATGCGGAGGCAGACGATGAACACTTCGACGGTAAAACGACGGAATAGAGGGTCGACTGCGCGCCGTCCTGGGGAAGGGCAAGCACTTGGCCCGGTGCCCCCTCCGAACCGGCATGATCCGGGAGGAGAAGCGGCCCGTCGAAATTGACAAGACACGACAACAGCCAGCAGGCTGGCGCTACACACTAAGGAGGTTGATCATGAGCAAACAAAAGACGACGAGTAATTCTGGAAAACGTAAACAGGAAAAGGGCTCGGCTCCCAACGGAGACTCACAACTGGCTGCCGGCGGCGAGCTGCACCAGACCGCTGGTGGAAAGCACCCCGCGCTCACCACGAACCAGGGCGTCGCGCTTTCCGATAATCAAAACTCGCTCAGGGCTAATCCGCGCGGCCCTACGCTTTCGGAGGATTTCATCCTTCGCGAAAAAATCACGCATTTCGATCACGAGCGAATTCCCGAGCGCATCGTTCACGCGCGAGCGACGGGCGCGCATGGATTCTTCGAGCTGACCGCCTCGTTGAAGCAATACACCACCGCCAGGATACTCACCGAGGTAGGTGAGAAGACACCCGTGTTTACTCGCATATCGACCGTGGCAGGCGGCGCGGGCTCGGTAGATACCCCTCGTGACGTACGCGGGTTTGCCGTCAAGTCTTACACTAAGGAAGGCAACTGGGACCTGGTCGGCAATAACATCCCGGTTTTCTTCATCCAGGATGCCATCAAGTTCCCCGATCTCATCCATGCCGTAAAAATGGAACCCGACCGCGGCTTTCCGCAATCGGCAACCGCGCACGACACATTCTGGGATTTCATTTCGCTCACGCCTGAATCCATGCATATGGTGATGTGGATCATGTCTGATCGCACCCTACCTCGTTCGCTTCGCATGATCGAAGGCTTTGGTGTGCATAGTTTCCGGCTGATTAACGATGCCGGCGAATCAACCTTCGTCAAATTCCACTGGCGTCCCAAGCTCGGTTTGCAGTCCACCATTTGGGATGAGGCCGTCAAGATTTCCGGCGCTGATCAAGACTTCCACCGCCGCGATATGTTCGAGGCCATCGCAGCGGGTAATTTCCCCGAGTGGGAATTCGCGGTTCAGCTATTCACGCAGGGGGAAGCGGACAGATTTCCGTTCGATCATCTGGACGCGACCAAGCTGATACCCGAAGAACTGGTGCCCTTGAAAGTGATCGGCCGTATGGTGCTGGATCGCTGGCCGGACAATTTCTTCGCTGAAACTGAACAGGTTGCTTACTGTCCTTCTCATGTCGTGCCAGGCATCGATTTCTCCAATGATCCACTGTTGCAAGGCCGTTTATTTTCCTATCACGACACGCAGCTTTCGCGCCTGGGTTCGCCCAATTTCCACCAGATCCCGATCAACGCGCCCAAGTGCCCGTTCTCCAACCAACAACGCGACGGACACATGCAGATGGCGCAACCGGCGGGCCGTGTTGCGTATGAGCCCAACTCCTTGTCTGCAGACTCGCCACGCGAAACGCCGGCTTACGGCTTTCATAGCGCTGCGGTAACTGAAATAGGCAAGAAAGGCCGCATCCGTGCCGAGAGCTTCGCCGACCACTACAGCCAGGCGCGGCAGTTCTATCTCAGCCAAACCGCGTATGAGCAGGCGCACATCGCCTCGGCGTTAGTGTTTGAGCTTTCCAAGGTCGAACATGTGCACGTGCGTGAGGCGATCGTCGGTCACCTGCGACATATCGAAAAAGACCTCGCCAACCGAGTCGCCGCGGGTCTTGCGTTCGACAAAATTCCCGATGCGCCGGTGGCGGCAGCGCCCGTGCAGGAGATGGAGCCTTCGCCCGCATTGCAGACCATCGGCAAGATGAAAGAGACGCTCATGGGGCGCGCGATTGGCATCCTGATTGCGAATGGTTCAGACGGCGCTGTTATCGAGAAGATTAAAAAGGCCGCGACGGATGCGGGCGCTACCGTAAAGATCGTCGCCCCCAAAGTGGGGGGAGTGAAGCTTGCCGCTGGCTCGATGCTGGCGGCTGACGGACAACTGGCGGGTACCCCTTCTGTGCTATTCGACGCAGTCGCCGTCATCCTCTCCGACGAAGGCGCAAAGGCACTGTCGATGGAAAGCGCCGCGATCGATTTTGTGCGCGATGCTTTCGCTCATCTCAAGGCAATTGCCGTCGACAAAGGCGGCCAAGTGCTTTTGAAAATAGCGAATGTCGGACAAGACGCGGGCGTCGTGGATACCAACGACAAAGACGCATTTATTGCTGCGGCAAAGACACGCCAATGGGACCGGGAAAAGTCCGTTCGAACATTGGCATAACCGCCCGTTCCGTAGAGAGAATCGTGCAGTCATCGACTGCACTATATGACGAGATAAACAATAAGCACTAAGTTGAGGACATCGCGCCGAGGGTTTCTCGCCGCACTCGGGGGAATCCCTCTGGCGTTGCGCATACTGAATTCTGAAACCAAAGGAGACACTATGCCCTTTAATCTTCCACCACTCCCCTACGCTCACGATGCCCTGGAACCATTCATGGATAAGATGACCGTCGAGATCCACCACGGAAAGCACCACGCCGCCTACGTGACGAATCTCAACAAAGCTTTGGAGCAAGCGCCCGAACTGGCCAGCAAGACGCTCGAAGAGTTGTTGGCCGATTATTGCGCCATCGTTCCTGAGGCGATCCGGACGACCGTGCGCAACAACGGCGGAGGCCACTTCAGCCACAGCCTGTACTGGGAAATCATGGCGCCCAACGCCGGCGGTGAGCCCGTCGGGAAACTCGCCGAAGAAATTCAGAAGACTTTCGGGGGCTTCGGCCCGTTCAAAGAGAAGTTCTCCGCCGCAGCCATGGGGCGCTTCGGCTCCGGCTGGGCGTGGCTGCAGTTGGATAGAAACCGCAAGCTCGAAATCACGTCCACGCCTCTGCACGACAATCCGGTGAACGAAGGCAAGCAGGCACTCCTCGTGATCGACGTGTGGGAACACGCCTACTACCTCAAGTACCAGAACCGCCGCAACGAATTCGTGGCCGCCTGGTGGAACCTGGTGAACTGGAAGGAAGTCAACCGGCGATACGATGCGCCCAGCAAGTAAGCAGCAGCGGCTAGCGCGGTCTTGTTCGGAATTTGGCCGCCGGAGCGACAGGCTGCGGCCCGTCACGGGTTGCACCGTTTCTGGACGCATGGTCGACTCGGAAAGTACTCTCCAGTTGTCTGCCGAGGAATTTATATGCTCGTCTCACTGGAAGCTGCTGCCGCTCAACCAATTCCGGCGCTGTTTGGGATTCGGCCTGATAAGTCGGCTTCCCATCGACAATCCTGGCGCTTGGCTGGGTTCCGGCGTGGAAGGGCGTTTATCAGGCACAATCCTGTCTGAGTTGTGGGGAAGCTGCTTTCGCGTCTGGAAAACAGAATGTTGCCGCAGGGATGTAGTCACCGCTTTCATCTTCGAGCAGGGTGTTTCGGTCCCCACTGATGGCGTGAACCTGGCTGCCGTGGTCGTCAGGCGCGAGGCCCAGCAGGAGCGGCGCGCCGTTGGCGCGAGAATCAGTCGAGCAGCGCGGCGACGCGCTGCCAGTCGGTGGTGGTCAGGAATTCGTACATCCGCCAGTCGGGAAGGTCGTCCTGGCTGAGGTTGGCGTGGTCCGCGCCCACCGTCGGATCGTACTCGATGTCAACGGAGATGACCTGAAAGTCCGTGCGCGGACGTGAGCGATCAAAAAAATCGGGGTTCATCGTCACCAGTTCCACGGCACGCGGCGCGTGGGGCGCCACCAGCCCCGACGCGTCGGGTCCTTCCGCCAGTTTGTCATACCATGCTGGCGAGGCGCGCTCGGCGGGCGTCATTCGGGCCAGCTCGGCGCGAAGGGGTTCGATCACGCGGTCCGGCGCCACTTGCGCAGACGTTGTTTGGGCGGCTTGCTTCTGCTGCGCCTCGCAGCGGGCCTGACCTTCTTTCAACAGGGCCGGCATGTCAGCTTCCGTCTTCTCCATCCTTGCATGGAGCTGCTCGGCAGCGGCCGGATCGGTCTTCTTCAGTCTCTGGTACGCTCTCTCCGTGTCTTCGCGCCGCTCTTCCGCGCCGGACATCCAGTCTTTGTAGTCTTTATCGCACGGGGGCGCCGGTCTCGGTTTCCTCTCCTCGGCTTGGTGGGCGAACAAGCGTTCGCGCTCGCGGATGAGCGCCAACGCAAGCTGCTCGCGGGTCACGGGCACCCAGGGGTCGCGGTCCCTTTTGGTCAACACAAGGTGGTCACCCAACCGGTTTTTGTAGACAGGAAATCCCCCAACGCGGGCCGACGTTTCGCGCGGCATGTAGCGGATCTGGCGGCCATCAGGCAGCCGCACGCGTTCTGCCCAGGGCATGTCGCCGAGGGTCCGAGTAAGATTATTGACGGCAACCCACACCTCTTGTGCCGTCTCGTTCGCAAGGCCTACCACAAGCGGTGCATGATAGTCGACGTGTCCAAACCGGTCTTTCGGTTCCGTGAGGAGGTGGTACCACACCAAGATATAGAAATAGAACCCGGGCGGATGACGGACGCAGGGCTGGTTCTCGCATAGATCGGGGTCGTCAGCAAGAAACGTGTCTGCGTAGTACCGGGCAATCACCTGGGGTTCGATTCCCATCGGCGGGTTGAACACTTTGCACTGTTGAATGGTGGAGATGAGCGCGCCGATTTTGGCCTCGAATCTGCTCTTTTCGACGGGGCTCAAGCCGTACTGCGCCTTTCCGGCCGAGTAGTCGGGGCGTCTTAACGTCCACTTGCCCACTTTGTCGGGGACGTAGCGTGTCTGCGCGGCCAGGCCTCCAACCAAACACCCGGCAATCAGGACAACCTGAACAGTGATCCGAATGCGTGACGCCATGATTCCCTCTCATCCGGAATTTCCGATTTCAACTTTACCTTTGCGCAGAATTATGGGCCGGCCTTCCTGCCAGGTCAAGGTCTCTGCAAGTTCCGATTCGAGTCTCGTGCATTAACCCTCTGCTGATCTCTGACGCCTCTATTCATGTGGGTTCGAACGCGACGAAGCCGCTATGGAGGTCGACACCCTGTGGGTGAGAAACAAAACCAGCGACTTTTGGTGGACCTGGGGAGGCTCGAACTGCCGATCCCATGGTTGCAAAACTGTAAACAGGGGTTCCCGATATGCCCGATATGCCTTGACTAGATCTGGTATTTATGATATGGGCTCTGTAGTTCTCCGGTCAATCTGGACACGCGAGAGGAGTTCCTACAATGAGATTACAGCGAACATGTCTTGGTCTTGGCCTTGCCGTGCTGGTTTGCGGAGCGGCGCTGGCTCAGGATATCGACATTCAGGCAGAGCTGACGGCGCCACTGGGCACCGATATCAGCCGCAAAGGCGACGCGGTCTCGGCGCGGGTGATCACCCCGCTTGCGCTTCAGGGAGACATTGTCGAGGGAAAGGTGAAAGAGTCCAAGTCCGGCAACAAGCTGACGGGGCAGTCCGTGTTGAGGTTCTCTTTCGACACGCTCAGGCACGGTGACCAGGCAGTCCCGATCGCAGCGGACGTCAAGTCGCTCGTAAATTCCAAGGGTCAGACGGACGTTGACGAAGAGGGCAGGGTTGTCCGCCGCAGCAGCAATCTGGCGAAAGCCGCTGGTGCAACCGGATTTGGCGCTCTGGCGGGCGGCTTGGCGGGCGGCGGAAAGGGAGCTGCGATTGGCGCTCTTGGCGGCGCAACGGTGTCGCTTGTCGTGATCGATGTCGCCGCCCAAGGCCCCACCGTCCGATTCGCCGCCGGGAGTAAGGTGATGCTCAGCGCAAAATCGCGCAGCGGACCCGCTCTCGCGAGTCTTGCGCCGAACGCCGCGCCGGCCACGGCCAATGCGCCTCCTCCAGTGAGTGCGGCAGTCGCCGCCAGTCCGGCGCCGCCTACGAGTCAGACGGCCGCGCTGGCGTCGAGCACACAAGCTCCGCAACCCGCCGGCGGCGCGGCTCCGGCCGCGAGCCAGCCGGATTTGACGGTCGTGAAAGCCAACTTCGTTCCAGGCGAGAGAACCATCTTCTACGACGATTTTACGGACATGGCCGGCGACGAGGCGCCGCCGCATTGGAAGGTCCGCGGCGGCTCCGTAACGCTGATGGAGGCCCCGGGAATCCGGCAGCTTACTACAAGCCAGAGTCTGGAGTTGACCCCCAATTTCAAGGACTTCCCCAAGAATTTCACGCTGGAATCGGTGGTGATGTTCCAGAATCCCGTCGACTTCCGGAATGCCTGGCAGTTCCGTACCAAGGATGGTCAGGACAGCCTCCGCATCTGGGTTCAAACCAACGGCGACGCCGGCGTTCACGTGCGAGTCAACACCCCGAGCGAGGAACTCGCGAGTACAAACACCCCTGCCGATTTCAACCAGCCCGTTAGTGAGAACGTGTGGATCCAGAACGGGCGTCTTCAGGTGTATATCAACGAAAACCGCGTCGTGGACGCCAATCAAATCGACCTGCCGGAACTCGGATCCGTCACGCTGCAAACGGAAGCAGCAGTTAGCGGGAGCTTCGGCATCCGGCTCCTGCGCTTCGCCGAATCTACTCCCGACTTCAGCCAGGTCATCTCTTCTTCCGGCCGCTACGTTACGCACGGCATTCTCTTCGATACCGACAGCGATCGGCTCAAGTCCGAGTCCGCGGCTGTAATCAAATCCATCGCGCGTGGGCTGGAGGCGAATCCCAACCTGAAACTGCAGATCGAAGGGCACACGGACTCGACCGGCGCAGCCGACCACAACCTCGACCTCTCGAAACGCCGCGCCGAGGCGGTGAAGGCGGTTCTGGTCTCGCAATTCAAGGTGGACGCGGGTCGTCTGACGACCGCCGGCCTGGGCGCCACGAAGCCCATTGACTCCAACGACACGCCCCAGGGCCGGGCGCAGAACCGTCGCGTGGAGTTCGTCAAGCAGTAGCAGGCTGCTGAGTGCGCCGGTATAAACCGGCGTAAAGTAGTGAGTGAGAGAGTCGCACAGGAGAGGCCTAGCTAACCATCCTGCCCCCGAGTTGTGCATGGTCAGCCGTAAGGCTGCCATCGAAGCACTGACAGGGGCACATGCAGGCAGGGTATTGAGCTGCGAAATGATCGCGACCGGAGTGCCGACTGTCGTTCAGCATGGTGGAAGGCAATACTGAGGAGTGCGCTATCGCAAGCACCACGAGGACTCCGCGCAGTCTGAGACCCCGGGCATGCATGGAAACTCCACGCGCGAGAACCGGCAGACCCCATCGACGCCCGTTGCAGAGGCTGTGGCTGGCAAGTATGAGATTCGCTCGATTCCCACCCTACTATTAATCCGAGATAAGCTTAGCTCTGCAATCTGAAATCGAAAATGCGGCTTAATCCCCTTTGAGGCCACCGTCTGGTCGGAGGGCCACTCCTACATGCGGGGAGACGGGTAACATCAAAATATCGTTTTTAGCGAATCAAGCGAAAAGACCGAGTGGCAGAAGAACTTGCTGACGTGCTATCCTGCCGGCAACCCTTCGAGTAGTTATCGCGCAACTAAAGATTCAGCCTGAAAAAGTCGCCTACCAGGAAAATGGCCGCCGGCCGAGATAGACCCTCTGTAACAGCGAAGGGGCGATCGATACTCGCCGCTCCGTCCGAACAAAGTGCCGGTCCGAGATTACTCGCCGAATGCCCACTACTCATGCTAGGTCGGTAGGAGTCCCGGTCGCCCTTCAAAGCAGGGGCTTCCTGTTTTCTGGGAAGGGCTTTTTTCATTTCCACAACGCTCCCGCAGAAGCGGTTGAGTGTATACTCGCCAAGAGCCGGGTCCAATGGTGGAATCCTGGCCAAAAGGGCGTACGTTTATTCCCAGTTTCGATCGGTAGGGCACTGCGCCGGCGATGCGCGCTTCTGGTCGCAAGTCGGGACGCCCGTCGGAGGGAGGTTGTATGCGGATCATGCGACTATGGGGAGTATGGGTTGTCATCAGCTTCAGTCTGTTAGAGCCTTTGGCCGCGTCCACGGGACCCGACGACCGCCCACTGACCGATCCGAAGTCGGTGGTGTCGGTGTCAAATCCCGCCGCCCGCCCCGCGCCCGTCGACGACCTCTATTACACGCGAAGCGTGTTTGGCCCCGCGTGGTCGCCTGACGGGCAGCAGATCGCCTTCACCACCGATATCTCCGGCCGTTCCAATCTCTGGAAGGTGCGCGCCTCAGGGGGATGGCCGATTCAGCTTACCCAGTCCGACGATCGGCAGCAGTACAGCGCCGTCTGGTCGCCCGACGGCAAATGGATCGTCTACCAGCAGGACCGCGCGGGCAACGAACTGTGGGACCTTTACGCTATACCGAGCGACGGCGGCGAGCCTCTGAATCTGACCAACACGCCCGCCATTCGGGAACAAGACCCACACTGGTCCCACGACGGAAGCACCATTGCTTTTGCCTACAAGCCGAAGGAGGGCACGCAGCTTGACATTGCTCTCCTCGACTGGAGCACCCGCAAAGTTCATAAGCTGACGAACGAGCAGCAGCCGGGTTACTCCTGGAATGTGGTGGCCTGGAGCAGCGACGACAAGGCCATCTATGCCGACCGCGTGAATCCTCCCTTCACCAATGCGGACGTTTACCGCATTGATGTGGCGAGCGGCAAGCTCGAGAACCTCACTGCGCACCAGGGGACGATTCGCTATCTCGCCTCATCACTTTCACCCGACGGCGGAACGCTTCTGATGAGTGCGGATGCCAAGGGCGGGTACATGAACGTCGCCCTGCTGGATGTTGCCAGCAAGAAGATCACCTGGGTGACCGACTTGAAATGGGAAGCCTTCGCAGGGAACTTTTCGCCCGACGGCAAAAACTACACCTATGTCGTGAATGAAGACGGGGTGACCGATGCCTATCTCGCGGATCGCTCCACCAACCGGGCGGAAAAAGTTGACCTGCCGCACGGCCTGAATTTCTTCTCCGGCAATCCCAACGAGTTTTCCCCGCAGGGCGATCGTGTGATCGTTTCTCATGAAGCCTCGAACCAGCCGGGAGACCTTTGGGTTTACACCCTCGCGAGCCAGCACGCCGATCAATTGACCTTCTCCACGATAGCCAGCTTGCGCGCCACGCCCCTGCCGCCCTCGCAGATCATCCATTACAAGACTTTCGACGGAAAAACAATCACGGCCTTGCTGTGGATGCCATTCAACTTGAAGCGCGATGGCAGCAATCCGGCGCTCGTGCTGCCGCACGGCGGGCCCACGGGCCAGATGGTGGATTATTGGAACACGGACGTGGCGGCGCTAGCCTCGCGCGGATATATTTGTCTCGCTCCCAACCCGCGCGGGTCCACGGGCTACGGCCTGGACTTCCAGAAAGCCAACTTTCAGGATTTGGGCGGCGGCGACTTGAAGGACGAGATCGCCGGGGTGGAGTTCCTGAAGGCCACGGGCTACGTTGATTCCAGGAAAATCGGCATCACCGGGGGGTCCTACGGCGGCTTCATGACGCTGATGGCCATTGGCAAGGCACCGGACATCTGGGCGGCCGCCGTGGAACTTTACGGGATCATTAACTGGTCGACGATGCTGAAGAGTTCGGACCCGTCGCTGACTGAGTATCTAAAGGGGCTGCTGGGTAACCCCGATGAGAATCGCAAGATCTACGACGCCGACTCGCCAATCACTTATATTCGGAGCGAGAAGGTACCGCTCCTCGTGCTGCAGGGCGACAATGACCCGCGCGTGCCGAAGGAGGAGGCGCAACAGGTCGTCGACATCCTTAAGAAGGAAGGGCGGACGGTCGATGTTCACTATTACGCGAATGAAGGCCACGGATTTGTGAAGCGTGAGAACCAGATCGATTCCATCCGGCGCACGATCGCCTGGTTCGACCAATACCTCATGGGAAAGAGCACTGCACCCGAGGCGCAGAGGACTCAGCGCGAGCCGTGAGGGTTAGGCGGCACAGAGTACGCGAACGATCGGATAGTCTCAGCACTTATCTACATCCGTAGGCTGGTCAACCTCGCGGCAGAGGCCTACCACTTGGCTCGATTCGATGCAAGTCACCGTTCCCATGACAGTTGCGATCCCGCTTAGGATTCCGCCTGAATAGTTCGGCATCCAGGAAACACGCCGCCGGTCAAGAGAGACCTTCTGTAACGGCGTAGCGTAGACCGAAGTGGTCCAACTCCTGAATCGTTGCCCACTCGGAAAATACCTTCATGTGGTTGCACAAGGATCTATTCGCTCTTCTCACTGGAAGTTACTGCCGGTTAGGAGGTTCCGCCACTTCTAGAGATTCGGCCTGAGAAGTCTTAGTGCTGTATCGGAA
>DLMI01000175.1 GCA_002478145.1 Acidobacteria bacterium UBA7540 | reverse complement strand
TTTTTGGCTAGGCAGTAGGCAGTGGACGGAAAGCAGAAAAGTGGGGGCGAGGGGCTGGGCCAATTATGAATGGTGAATAGTAAATCATGAATTGTGAACCGAGGAAGCCTGGCAGTGAGAGGCCCCAGGCGCGGCGCGCAAAGCAAACTCGCGTCCGTAATTCACTATTCACTAATAACAATTCCGCTCGTCACTTGTCACTCGTCACTGCTCTACCGGCCATTCATCCTTCTCAAGGCCTGCCAGGATGGCCTGGCGGACACGGTCAATGATCAATTGGCGGTCCTCGTTAGCAGAGCCTTCCGTGGCGACAGGTTCGTGGAAGGTGGTCCGGACACGTCCCGGCCGTATCACGAACTTTCCTTTGGGCATGATCTTGTTGCTACCCGAGACCGAGATCGGAACAATGGGAGCGCCCGCTTTGATTGCCATAACAAAGACGCCTTTCTTGAAGCGCTGAAGCCTGCCATCGGGGCTGCGAGTGCCCTCGGGATAAACAAGGAATGACTTTCCAGCCTTCAGTGCCTGCACGCCTTTTTCGACGGCCTCGAGCGCTTGTTCCCGGTTGCGGCGATCGACGGGGATAAACCCGCACACCACCATGCCTCTCCCAACAATGGGCACGCGGAAGAACTCCTTCTTTACCAGCACGAGCACCGGCGGCAAGACGGCAAGCAGCGCGGGAGGGTCACAGTTGCTCTGGTGGTTGGCCATGAAGACAACGGGCCGGTCGCGGGGAATCTGGTCGAGTCCATGGATTTCAAGGCGCGCTCCCGCCAGCCACAAGGCCATTCTTGCGCCCAGCGTTCCGATCCTGTAAACGGGATCGGAATTCCCGCTGATCGCAGCATAAATCAGCACTAGCGGTCCCAGGATCAAGACGTAAGCGAAAGTGACGACGACTACCAGGAAAGCTCGGATCATTGCTCGTCAGCGCCCTTGCGCGTGGTCTCTCCCTTGAGCCAACCTTCGCGCACCCGGACCTGTTCAGGCGAAGGATGGGCGATTTCCTTCACGCGGCAAGTTGCCTCTTCATTGGCTTCCAGCCGGTATTTAATCTCAAAAACGCGTCCGCCGCGCTGCACCTCGAGTCGGATTTCTTGCCCCGGCTTAAGTAAGGAAAGCAAGTTGGCAGGAGAATCACGCAACGCCTGGCCATTCATTTTCAGCACGATGTCACCCTGCGCCAGGCCTGCCTGTTGCGCGGCGCGGCCGGGCTCGGTGGACTCCACTTGGACTTCGCCCCCTGGATTCACGCTGGCGTCGAATCCCAGGCGCGCCGAGCCGCGGGTTTCGCTCTCCCGCTCCAGGCCTGCGTAGCCGAGATACGTATCATAGTCCAGCTCCCGCGTGCCCCGCACGTAATCAGCAAAGAAGGTCTCCAGCCCGGAAAACCTGGGCGCCACCTGTGCTATCAAGCGCCGCAGGTCCGCATCCGTATAGTAGCGGCCGGGGCGGCCGAAGTCTTCGTTCAAGCGGCGCATCACATCATCCAGACCCGCGGCATTCCCGCTTGCGTGGCGGATGGCAATGTCGAGCAGGAAGCCCAGCAATTCGCCCTTATTGTAGTACGAGATGCTTCGCTCGGGCCGCAGGTAGTCGTTATACCTTTCAAGCCACGCTTCCAGCCCTGACTCCTCCGCGCTTTGGAAGAAACGGGCGGGCCGGGATTGAAGCGTCTCAATCGCCGACCCCAGGCGGGCGTAGAAAGTCTTGCGGGAGATCAGTCCCGCGCGCAACAGGGCGAGCTCGCCATACGCGCTCGTCACGCCTTCGCAGAACCAAAGGTCGCGAGTGTCGTTGCCGTGGACGTAATCGATGGGCTCGAGCGATTGCGGCCGGATGCGCTTCACGTTCCACAGGTGGAAGAACTCATGCGCCGCGACACCCTCCAGGTTCTCCCAGTGGTCGCGAAGTTGGGGGGCCCGGGCCGTGATGGCGGTCCCGTTGCGGTGCTCCATGCCGCCGCCTCCATCCTCACGCGGGAAATGCAGGATAAACGTGTAGCGAGAAAAGGGCACGTCGCGCATGAGCGCGGTTTCGGTGGCGGTGATCTTCCGCAGCGAGGCCAGCAGGCGGTCCGGAGAATAGTCCTTGACATCCGCGTGAACGACCACGCGATAGGTTGCTCCATCCTGAGAAAAGCTGTAATCCTGGAATTGCCCTGCCTCCGCCGGGCTGTCCACCAGGAGGTCGTAATTCGGGGCGAGGAATCCGTCTCCGTCTTCCTCGAGCAAGGTCGCGACTTTCCACCCGGCGGGAATCAAGAGCTTCACATGCGCGGCGCGTCCCCGCTCCTTGGGCAGGTAGAAGAGCAGCGTAGCAAAGTTCAGAAAGGCGTGCTGGCTGTCCAGCGCGCTTGAAAAGGGCGGCGATCCTGCCACATAAACAGCGTATCGAAGCGCCAGCTTCTCGCAGGGCTTGGCCTCCGACCTCCAGGTGTTAAGGTCAACGCGCGTCAGTTGCTCCTGCGCACCGTCACAGTCCGCAGCAAGTTCCTGGATATTCCTGGCAAAGTCTCGAATCTGGTAAAGGTTGTTCCAAGCCGGGAACTGGAGTTCCGTGGAAGGTGAAGCCCCCGCGACCGTCATCGCCACTTTCGCCAGGTGTGAGGCAGGCTCACGCAAGTCGAGCAGGTACTGAATGGGCTCGGAGGCGGCAAAAGAAGACTCCGCGAGCAGTGGAAGCAAACAGCAGCAGGCAAGAATCAGGCCTGCACAACCATACCTCAATGGCCGCATGCCAGTCCTTTTAGATCCCAGGTCCATACGCCGGTTCATTTCCCTGTAGGGGCGACCGGCGGTCGCCCGTGGGGTACACCTTATAGAAAACGTGGATTTGTGGCCATTTTTTGGCTTTGATTGGGGTTTCCTGCACTCAAAAAGCAGTTCGTTTTTTACCCCAAAAAACGCTAACTCCTTTAGTTGCAACAGACTCTTAGGTTCGTTCCGTCTAAATAACATCTTTTTTGCATTTCCTGTCCAATTCCTACCCTCTGCGGGCCAATCACCAACCCCCTTCGCGAATTCGCCCGCGGCGCGCTCCATAGGTCAACTAGAATAGGCTATCAGGTCTCCGTCCACGTGTCAAGGGCGAAGAGAACAGGATTCGGGAGTCAGGCTACGCCGGCCCGCGCATCAAAAGCAAAAAGGCCCGTCGCAATTTGCGACCGGGCCCTTATGCAGCCTATTAAGGATTGTATTGAGTGACTCCGCGTAGCAGCGTCATCTTGCCAACGCGGTGAAATGCCGCCGGGGCGGCCGAGCTACCCAGCAAGACTGTCATCATCGTACGCAAGAATCAGTCATGCCCGCTGTCTGCTACCGTCAGCTTCCTCTCCGAATAGCAGCATCACTGGCGCTCCGCCAGGGAGGCGTTGTAAGTGCGGGTCGGCTCGCTTCCCTGAGAATGCGGCGCCGCTTGAGGCGAAGAGGCGCGTATTGCCGGAGTGGGCTGAGGGCCGAAGTGGTGCCATTGGCCGTCCCTCAAATAGGCGTTGTAAGTGTGAGCCGGCGCGCTTCCCTGAGAATGCGGCGCCGTTCGAGGCGAAGAGGCGCGTATTGCCGGAGCGGGCTGAGGGCCGAAGTGGTGCCATTGCCCGTCCGCTACGTAAGCGCTGGGCGCTGCCGGTGAAATGCTCCTTTGGGAATACGTCGACGGATTTGGTCCAGCCGGAGCCGGGTCGGGCGCATAAGAAACCGGGCCGTATCCAGAAATGCGGCAATCGTACGGACCGTAGGGGTAGCACGGGTTGGACGAGTAGTCAGGATAGTACGAATAGTAGGGATATCCCCACCCTCCGTAATAGCCATAATCCCAATAAGGCCAGTAGGCCCACGGGCCCCATCCTAACCCGAAGCCAAACCCATACCCCCAACCGCCCCGGTAGCCGTAACCGCGTCCATATCCCCAGCCACCATAACCGCCTCGATAACCTCCGTAACCACCGCGAAAGCCTCCACCGCCGTAACCACCGCGAAAGCCTCCACCGCCGTAGCCACCGCGAAAGCCTCCGCCACCGTAACCACCGCGGAAGCCTCCACCGCCGTAGCCGCCGTGAAAGCCTCCGCCACCGCCGCCATGGAAACCACCACCGCCGCCATGTCCCCCGCTACTTCGGGCCCAGGCGTTAGTGCCGGCAGTACAGAAAGCAATTGCCAACGACAATATAACGATATGCAATCTACGCATATTTCCCTCCTGCTTAAAAGCGTAGCACCCTTTGTGGCCTGAAACAAGCGAACCAGCTCGCTGCGGCCTTCGGGCGCAACGCCTATGTCGACCCTGCCCGAACCTGTGGTCGGGCCGTGGGGTGTTACGAAAGCGCCTCCCCTGTGTTATAGATGCTAGATTCGGGGAAAAAGGTCGTATCCGTGGATTTCGAAGGGCAGTGTCCTGCCATCAGCGGTACGGCATCGGCTCGAGCAAGCTCGAGACGCAAAAGCGGTGGGCCCCACTCCACAGCGCTTCAAACAGCAACAACCCAGGCGACGCCGATCTGGGCCACCGTTCTGAGCCGATCGATCAGTTGTCCGGTGTGATGTTGAAGGTGCCGAATGTTGTAGAGTTGCAGCTCCAATTTGCTGAACGGAAGCCAGTGGAACCCTGACGGCGAGTTTACATCCAGGGATGGCACCCTGGCCTCAATTTTCTCGCAGCATATCTGGAGGTATTCGAGAATCTCTTCTTTGCTGTATGGCGTTTCGATCCTGACCCGGTCGTGCGGTGGCCAGGGAAGAGGACCAAGAAATTGATAGTTCTCACGGTGCTTTTTCCATGGGGTGAATTCTTCGTAGGAATTCTGCAGATACATATGCGTGCAGAAAAGCACGTGGTAAGCAATGTGCCAGAACTTGTTTGGATACTCGGGAGCGAGCCACAGTGATTCCGGACACTTGGTGACTGCTTCCCTTAACATAGCGATCGAGGCGCGATATTGCTTGCCAAGTACTTCATGCACGTTCGTTTCAGCCATGACTCCCCTCCTTCGTCTGAGGACGAACGCTCCCGCGCGACGCCAGCTTCCGTCCGGGCCGAACGCGCCGGGCGAGGCGTTTGAGAGTGGCTACTCACTGTAGCACGAACGGTCGACTACTTCTCCTGCCGCGAAGAAGGAATTCACCGCAGAGCGCACAGCGCGGCATAGCCGCAACCAACACGTAGGGCCGAACGGCGTTCGGCCCTGGGGCGAGCGCCGCTCGCCCCTACGTGACGCGCAAAATCTTTGCGGCACAACAACGTCTCACGAACTAGTGCTACAGAGAAAAATACTTCTGCTCTTCTCTGCGAACTGTGTGGCCTCTGTGGTGAGTCTCCTCTCGGGTTGCGGCCACCGGGCCGCGCCGAGTTAGCGGCCATTGCTTCGGGCGGGGTAGTTGACCTACGCTCCCGCGCGGCGGCGGAAAAACCAGCGATAGACCAGGGCCCCGCCCGCCATGGTCAGCAGACCCAGGAAGGATTCTTTTGGCCGCAGTGCCATCGTGTAGCAGAGCATCCACACGCTGGCGCCGATAAAAACTGCGGGAGCGACGGGATATCCCCAACTTACGGCCCCGAGCCGCTTCCAAGCGGGCCGGTTGCGCAGGCGTACCATGCCTGCCACCGCCAGGGCGGCAAACAGGACTAACGCGAAGCCAATGTAATAGAGCAGGCTTTCAAATGATCCCGTCAGGATCATAACGGCCGTTGCTGCCGACTGCCAGAGAATAGCCTGGATGGGTGTCCTCCAGCGCGGATGCACGCGCGCCGCGCCGCGAAAAAAACAGCCATCCTGGGCCATGGCGTAATAGACGCGCGGCCCCACTATCACCATAGCGCTCACTGTGGAAAGTAACCCGACCGACATCACGCCACTGAAGAAGTCTCCGCCTTTCCCTCCAAAGAGCGCTTCCGCCGCCGCTCCGCCGATGCGTTCGATGCCCTTCATGGCTTCTAAAGGCATGGCGTAGATGAAAGCGGCGTTCAACGCCAGATAGAAGACCGCCACGATTAGGGTCCCTGCCACCAGCGAAGCGGGCAACGTACGCTCCGGCGACTTCATCTCCTCGGCCACATAAGTAGC
This sequence comes from Acidobacteria bacterium UBA7540, assembly GCA_002478145.1. Next base: position 12,526 of record DLMI01000175.1, on the reverse strand, counting down.
AGCGTTCCAACCGCTATAAGCGAACATCACGAAGACGAGGGAAACCGCGCATTGTCCGCCCAGGCTGTGGTGAGAGGTTCGGACTGCCTCTGCCGAGAAATGAGCGACGCTTCCCTTCCCCATCAGGAAGGCCAGCACCAGAAAGGCTCCCAGGACTCCAACTTTCAAGCCGGTAAGAACGTTTTGGATCTTGCCTGCGAAACGCACCCCAAGGATATTGGTAACCGCAAACACCGCAACCACCCCTACCGCCAGCAGGTGCCCGTTGCCCGTGTGGATCCACCTCGAGGAGGTGGACAGCATTCCTGCCGGCGATCTGGGCGAGAGTGCGGGGAAAAAGTGCGCCAGGTACTCGGAAAAAAGCAACGCCGAGGCCGCGATGGGCGCTGCAAACCCTGCGAAGAAGGAAATCCAGCCGCTCAGAAATCCCCAGGCCGGCCCCCAAGCCTCCCGCAAGTAAACGTATTCTCCTCCGGAGCGGGGCAAATTGATTGCCAGCTCCGCATAACATAGGCATCCGGCTAAGGCGACCAGCGCGCCCGCCAACCAGATACCAAGCACCAGGGAAGGCTTGCCAAGATCCCCTGCCAGGAAGCCTGTGGTGCCGAAGATTCCCGCCCCAATCATGTTCGCGACCACAATGGCCGTACCGTTGGTGAGGGTCAGTTCGCGGCGAAGAGAAGGTTGGGGGTGGGGCATGGGAGAAAGCTATCAGCTATCAGCCGTCGGTTATCAGAAAGCAGTTGACAGTCAAGAGTCGAAGGTTAACAGGATACAGTAAAAAGGTTCCCGCTGTCAGTTTGCGTGCAGCCGCAGTCAACGGCTAACCGTAAACGGCCAAAGCACTTTAGACCTTCAACTTTTGACTTTCGACTTTTAACTGTGGCCCCTCAACTCGCTCGACAACATGCCTTGCAACCCATAGAATTGTCTTATGCGACGAATTGCGCGCGTCATTGACGTTACCAAAGGCTGTGGCAGGTTTGCGGTTTTCACCGTTGGTCTCGGCATGCTACTTTTCTGCCGGGCGGCCACGCCCCAAAATACGCCCCTTTCCCCGGCTCCGAATGATGCCGGCAAGTATCTGGAGCACATTGTTCCCTTTGTCCCCACGCCGCTCGATGTGGCGCAAAAGATGTTGGAAGTTGCCAAGGTCCAACCCGACGACGTGGTCTACGACTTAGGATCGGGGGACGGGCGCATTGTGATCCTGGCTGCACAGAAATTCGGAGCTCGGGCCGTGGGGGTGGAACTCAATTCCGACCTTTATGAGGAATCCTCGAAACGCATCCTAAAATTGGGCTTGCAAGGCCGTGCCCAGATACTCCACGAAAACATGTTTGAGGTCAATGTCCGTCACGCCACCGTGGTGACGCTATACCTTTTGACCGCCGTGAATGAGCGCCTGCGCCCCATGCTCGCGACCCAACTCCGTTCTGGGGCGCGCATCGTCTCGCACGATTTTCAGGTCCCCGGCTGGCAGCCCGCGCAGACCGTGGATTTCATTTCAAAGAATGGAGTTCCCAGTAAAATCATTCTTTATATTCGGCCGTGAGGGAGGATCGTGAGATCGGGTGATCGGGCGAACAAAAAAACACCACCCTGCAAAGTCTCTTGTACTCCTCCCTACAATCAAACACCCGATGACCCGATCCGTTCTCCCGATCACCCGATCACCCGATCAACAGATCTCCCGATCTCCTGCACGGCTTCGTACATGGCCACAATGTTTTCCGGGGGAACATTGGCCAGGATATTGTGAACCTGTTGGAAGACGAAGCCGCCACCGGGGCTGAGGATTTGCACCTGTTCTTTGACGTGCCGGCGCACTTCGTCCGGCGTGGCGTTGGGCAGGATGGTCTGCGTGTCGCAACCTCCGCCCCAGAATACCATGTCCTTCCCGAATTCAGCCTTTAGCTCCCCGGCGTCCATACCGGCGCAAGAAATCTGAACCGGGTTGATGGCCTCCAATCCGGCGTCAATCAAATCAGGCAACAGTTCCCGGACTCCGCCACAACAATGGAGCATTACTTTCACGTCGGCCAGTTGTTTAGCACGGCTCCACATGAGTTTGTGGCGAGGCTTGAAGAATTCCCGGTACATCTTGGGCGAAACTTGCGGCCCGCTTTGCATTCCCAGGTCGTCGCCAAACTTGATGAGGTCGATACAGTCGCCGACCGCCCCCAGATATTTCTCCAGGTTGGCAAGGTGAATCTCGACAAGGTCGTCGAGGAACTTGTGCGCCTTCGCGGGTTCGGCTGCCAGCAGCATAAAGAAGTTGTCGTTGCGATAGAAGAACTGCCCCGTCTCCAGCAGATTGCCGCCAAAGCCGCCCACAATGGCCTTGTCGGTCTTCTGCCGCAGCCGTTTTGCTCCCTCTCTCAACTGCGCGTTATTGACCCATGGGCCTGGAGGACCAGCGACGACGTGCCACATGCACTCTTGCATGGCCCCGGGGATGGTCGTGGGCCCATCTTCATCCGTGAATGGGAAATAAGTTTGTTCGAAATAGAGCGCGCCCTCCGGCATATGGGCAATCACACGCCCGCTCTTGGAGCGGAAGACCCACCTTCCGTCCGCCGTTTGAGGCAATGCCCACGCCGGCATCTTGCAAGGGGTACCATCCGGCAATGTCCAGTCTGCCCAGGATGCTTCGTCGAGGGCGAAAGCGCGGCCCAGATCGAGGACATCGATCCCGAGTTTCTCGAGGACGTCGTCATCCACGATGGCCAATTGCTGAATAGGGTCGTAAACGCGAAGGGTCTTCTTGGGGAGTCCAAGATAATCGCGCAATTTGGCGTAGGCGATGGCGGCGATCCCTGAGGAAGGGTGACCGGAAAGATCAACCGGCACTCGGTCGGGCTGGCGATGATTGCAGGCAGTAAGAACTCTTTCTCGAGAGGTCATGGGTTACACTCAACGGTAATTGTAGGTGCCCTGGGCGATTCTTTCGACTGGCCCCGTCAGGATGATTTCTCCATTCTCCGGCCAGGCCACCAGGAGCGAGCCGGCTTCCGTTTGAACGCGAACTTGCCTTTCAGTCCGACCGTCGAGGATGCTTGCCAGGGCAGCGGCGCAGGAGCCTGTGCCAGACGACAGCGTGTGCCCCACGCCGCGCTCCCAGAAGCGCACTTCGATCTCATTTCTCGAGAGCACTCTCACAAACTCCACGTTCGTGCGGTTCGGGAAAAGCGGATTGGTCTCGATCTCGCGTCCCAGGCTTTCCCAGTCAAGGCTGGCGAAGTCCTTCACAAAAATGGAGCAATGTGGATTGCCCAGCGATGTCACCGTTGCTTGCACCACGCCTCGCTGGGTGCGAAGGGCAAAACCTCTGATGGGCCGAGGGAAGTCTCCGGCCTTGAATGGGATCTTGGCAGGCTCCAGAACTGGAGCCCCCATGCCAACGCGAAACAGCCACTTACCCTTCTCTTCTTCTACCTTCTGGAGGGACTTCAGACCCGCTGCTGTCTCAATAAGAAATGTTTGTCTGACCGGGGAGAGTTCCGCCAGGAAGGCGCCGGCACAGCGGATGCCGTTGCCGGACATCTCTGCTTCGCTGCCATCCGCGTTGAAAAACCGCACGCGCGCAGCGTGCTTCTTGTTGCGGGGCGGCATCACTACCAAGAGTCCGTCCGCTCCGATTCCCTTGTGGCGATCCAAAATCGCCGCCACGAACTTGGACAAAGAGTGCGGAAGGCCTTCCGCTCCCACAACAATGAAATCGTTTCCGAGGCCGTGAAACTTCGCGAAGGGAACTTTTCTCATCGGGGGTTGTCTCCGAGTCAGTGACTAGCTCTCAGCTCTCAGCCGGCAGCTTTCAGCTTTCGAAAAAACAGGTCTGCGGTACATTTCAAGTAGTGAATCGTGAATGGTAAATAGTGAATAGTGAATTGCATGCTTCGCCCTACTTTCTTCTGTTCCCCGCCTTTTGCTTTCTGCTTTCTGATTTCTACTTTCTGCTTTTCCGCTCGTCACTTGTCGCTGTACTCCCGTCCCTGCGCCGATACATTGCCACACTGCCTTCGTTGGGAAACGAGTCCCTTTCCAGAAGGTCGAAATTCAAAAAAGCCTGGGGGTAGGCACGCATAAGCTCATCCACCGCGTCACCCTCGCCGCGAATAATCCATTCCACCCATTTCCCGGCATCCGGTCGGAGCCTGCGCCAATACCTGCGGTTCGTCTCGGTAATAGTATTACGGTAAGAAATCCCGACTTCCGGCATTACACATGGCCACTTGCCCGCCGCCATCAGTATCCGCTGTCCATCATAGTAGTCACGGAGGAAGCGGATGACAGCTTGCTGGCGATGTGATCGGCAAGGCGAATTCAGGATGCCTTCCTTGGCGACCGCCAGCTCCTCGACTCCTCCGGCAAGAAGTAAGTAACTTTGCCAGGCAAGCAGGATCACAAAGAACGCCAGCAATCCGTAACACCGACGCCGCGGCAAACCTCCAGGGAGAAGGAAGGCCGGGAAAAGCGCCAGGGCCGGAACCATTTCCACTCCATAGCGCAAATTGTAATAGGTGTGAGGAAACAGAGTTGGCACGTAAAGCGGAATGGAGGCATGCGCAAGGGCGAGGACATAGAACGGCATAGGAACCAAGAACAGAAAAGCCACCGCTCCCCTGCCCCAAACTCGCCGGTTCGCTGCCCATGCAACCAACCCAAGGATTGCCAGCTCGAGTGGCCACACTCCGAGGACTAGTCTGAGGTCCTCAAGATAATAGCGTGCGGAGAGGAGAAGCCTGCCGTCGGTCGGATAGGGAAACGCCGTGGTGGCAACTTGATGGGCATATATAGCCTGGGCCGAAAATGGCCCGTTGTAAAACTCCAGGGGATTCCCGAAGCGCCACGCGTTGTGAAGCAACCAGAGCACAGGACCAGCCCCAGAAATGATCGAGAATACCAAGGCGTGCCGGATGCGGGATTTCCAGGACTGCCGCCGCGCGAGCAGCACAAACAAGGCCGCGAAGGGCAGCACGTACCACTCCTCGTAACGGGTGAGCGTCCCGAGGAACCCTGCCCCCGCCGCCCCCAACAGGGCCCCAAGTCTGCCGGCTTCCCTGTAACGGAATAGGCCGTAGACCACCAGAACCGCCCAAAAAATGGCCAAGGGTTCCGTCAGTGGAGTGCCCGCGAGATAGAGAAGGTTGGGGCTGAGCAGAATCCCGGCCAGTGCAAGGAGGCCTGCCGACCGGCCCCCATTGATTTCCGTCCCAAGTCGATACAGGAGCCAGGCAGTGCCCGCAAAAGCTGCCGATGAAACGATGCTTCCGGCCAGCCCCGTCCTCCACAGGAAGTCACTCAGTGCCAATGGGGCGGCCAAGAGGTGAAACAGGGGCAGCCAAACACTACCAATCTCATCATAGCCGGGGGTCAGTGAATCGAAGATGCGCCGCGCGCCCTCCATGTGAGCGAGGGCGTCGCCATAAACGTTCGTCAGCCCACGGGAGTAGAAGACGTAAAGGGCCCCCACGGTGACCGCAGCAATGCAAGCGGCCACCGGGCCGTCGGACTTGAAAGACAAAGGGGGCGGACAGGCGCCGGATTCCGTTGGGTGGAGGGCTTGTTCAAGCATCAAAATGCGTTAGGTTCTTGAACTCGCGGTAGCGGGCTTCAATCTCCTTGGGGGTGAGCCGGAGTAGCCTCGCGAGTCCGAACTCTTCGACGGCGTAGCTGGCCATCACCGAACCGTAAATCACCGCGCGGCGAAGCTGGCCATGCGAGAGGTCACCAGCTCTGGCCAGATGCCCCATGAAGCCGCCCGCAAAGCTGTCTCCGGCGCCGGTGGGATCGTGGACTTCATCGAGTGGGAATGCTGGCGCGGAGAAGATTCCGCCGTCGGAGAAAAGCGTGACACCGTGCTCTCCACGCTTAATGACCAGGGTGCGCGGGCCCATCCTCTGGATCACTTCTGCAGCCCTCTTGAGGTTGGAAATGCCGGAAAGCATGCGCGCTTCCGTCTCATTGATCAGCAGGACATCGACTTCAGCCAGAGCTTTCTTCAACTCCTCCGGTTTGCCCTTGATCCAATAATTCATGGAATCCAGGGCCGCCAGGCGAGCCTTAGGAAGTTGCCGGCGGACATGGAGCTGCAACACCGGATCGATATTGCCGAGGAACACGAACTCGCTGTCGAGATACGAGGCGGGTATCGTGGGCGAGAATTTCTCGAAAACGTTGAGGTGCGTTTCGAGCGTTCGCGCCTCATTCATATCGCCGACGTATTCACCCGACCAATAGAAGGTCTTTCCGGGGACCCGCTCCAGGCCGGCAGTGTCAACGCCGCGGTCTTGAAATAATCGCACTTGCTCTTCTCCGAAGTCCTCGCCGACCACGGCCACGATCTGGACAGGGACAAACCAACTCGCGGCGAGCGAGAAATAGGTTGCCGACCCACCCAAGATGTTCTCTGCCCTCCCGTGCGGGGTTCTGATGGAATCAAAAGCTACCGTGCCAACCACCAACAATGCCATCGATAATCCTTTTCTTCATGGCCAATTGCCAAATATACCTAATGTATTACTTTAGATACTTTCCGACCAGCAACGAAAGTTTTTTCTTAGCTCTCGGTGAGATTCTCCGGCGGTCCGTCAGGATGGCGTGGGCTAGCGCCGAAGGACACTTGCAGTTGCGTTGTTGAGGCATGGAGCGAATTGCTTTCAGGAGAATCTTCTGACAGTTCTCGACATTGTGCGTAAGGTACTCCAATACCAGGTTCACAGTCACGGCGTCGTGCTCGGGATGCCAGCAGTCGTAGTCGGTGACCATGGCGAGTGTGGCGTAACAGATCTCGGCCTCACGCGCGAGCTTGGCTTCAGGCAGGCTGGTCATCCCGATAAGGTCCATTCCCCACGAACGGTAAACGTTCGACTCGGCTTGGGTGGAAAACGCCGGGCCCTCCATGCACAGGTAAGTGCCCCCTGTGTGACAGCGGACCCCCACATCTTTGCACGCCCCGGCCAGCACGTCCACGACCGTAGGACAAACAGGCGCGTCAAAACTGATGTGAGCAACGAGGCCGTCGCCAAAGAATGTGGAAGCGCGCTGACGGGTGCGATCAAAGAACTGTGCAGGCAAGGCCATGTCCATAGGACGGTAATCCTCCTGAAGAGACCCTACGGCGCTGACTGAGATGATGCGCTCCACCCCCAGTTTCTTGAACCCGTAAATGTTGGCCCGAGAATTCAGTTCCGTCGGCAAAAGGATGTGGCCACGCCCGTGCCGAGATAGAAAAGCCACCTTGCGTCCTTCCAAGTTGCCGAGAATGTAGGCGTCGGATGGTTTGCCAAAGGGCGTAGCAATGCGGACTTCCCGGACTCGCTCGATACCCGGCAGGTTATAAAGGCCGCTTCCTCCGATGATTCCAATTTCCGCTTGTGGCAAAGGTCCTCCCTTTATGAACTTATGATCCCGTCACAGCTTCAACGTGTCATTCCGAGCGAAGCGAGGAATCTTGCTCTGTTTTACGGCGTCGTGTCTAGCCGACCAAGGGCTCAGACCCTGCGCAGGGCGAGATTCCTCGCTTCGCTCGGAATGACAGCGTTGCCCGTTCTTCATCGTAAGTTACCCGACCGGCTCCGCTTCAATCTTGCCGTCGATTTCCACTAAACGCACCCAGGGCACATTCGGGTCATGAGGAAAAATCACGATAGCCTCCTTTTGAGCCAACTCGGGCAGCAGGCGCTTCTTGCTGGCGAGAGTCTCCATCGGATACAAGTCGAAACTCATGATCCATGGATAAGCCAGATGCGCGGCGGTGGGAACGGTATCGGAAATGAAGTATGCACACTCGTTCCTGGATTCAATGCGCACACACTGCAAGTTGCGCGTGTGACCCGGTACGACCTCAACCCGAATGCCTGGGGCTATTTCCGCTTCGCCATCGAGAAACTCGGTTTGCGGCTCGGCGGGCTTGAAAAACTCCTCAATGTAACTGGCTTGGTCTCGGTCCGTGGGATTCAGCGCGTGCTGCCACTCTGCGCGCTGGATGAAATAACGAGCGCGCGGAAAGGAGGGGATAGTTTTCCCCTCCAGACGCCGCGTGTTCCAACCGCAGTGGTCGAAATGAAGGTGCGTGTTGATGACAATGTGGATGTCCTCCGGCGTGAGTCCCAATTCATCGAGTCCCGCGAGGAGCGCCGGGGGATGTTGGACATCATAGATGTCCTTGAACTTCGCGTCGAACTTGTCCCCAATGCCTGTTTCCACAAGAATGTTCTGCCTCCCGGTACGAATCAGCAGGCAGGTCAAGGAAAGCCGGATTCGGTTGCGTTCGTCCGCTGGGGCCTTGCGTTCCCACAGGGCCTTCGGCACGACGCCGAACATCTGTCCTCCATCGAGGGCAAAAGTTCCGTCGCTGATCGTGTGCAGTTCGAAGTTGCCTAACTTCATTTCTCTTCGACCAATTCGATGAGCACCCCAGCGGTGCTTGCGGGGTGTAGAAAAGCCACTTGCTCGTTCCCTGCCCCGCGACGAGGCTCACGGTCGATCAAGCGGACCCCGGCGTTTTCCAGCTTCCGGAGCGTCCCCGCAAGGTCCTCAACCGCAATTGCTACATGGTGGAGGCCCTGCCCGCGCTTGGAGACGGAGCGCGCAAGGGGCGAATCCTCGGAGGTAGCCTCGAGCAACTCCAGGCGGGTTTCGCCCACCTGAAACATGACCACGCGTACCTTCTGCTCCTCGACAACTTCTTCCGAGTCGGGTGGCTTCCCCAGCAGTTTTTCGAAAACAGGACGCGCGGCCGCTAGCGAGCCGACTGCGATGCCAATGTGATGGAGTTTCATAAGTACAGCTTTCAGCCGTCAGCTATCAGCGTTCAGGAAAAGGGGCTGGGGACTAGGGGCTGGGGAAATTCTGAATTGTAAATGAATTGTGAATTGCCTTCTCGCTTCTCCCCGGCTGCCTACTGCGTACTGCCTACTGCTTTCTGCTTTTCCCCAGTCCCTAGCCCCTAGTCCCCAGCCCCTCGCCCCTGACACCCGAAACCTGCTTTACTGATTCGGCGACGATTCTCTCGACCAGTGAATAGGGATCCGCGCGATGCTGGAGCAGGTCGTCAACGAACTGCTCGAGGGAACCGTCGCTCAAACGTTCCCTGATAACCTTCTCAAAGAGCTCCCGACGCAGCAGTTCAAGGAAACGGCCACGCAAGTAACCCCTTCGGCGCTTTTCCTTCAACGCACTCTGCTCCTGGAAGGAACGGAATTGCTCGAGTGCTTGCCTTACTTCTCCCACGCCCGAACCCGTGGTGGCGATCGCCTTGACGATGGGGGGACGCCAACCGTCCGCACGGGAAGCCATGGAAAGCATAGCCTCGACTTCCTGCTCGAGGCGGTCAGCGCCGGGGAGGTCGGTCTTGTTGATGACATAGAGATCGGCAATTTCCATAACGCCGGCCTTGAAGGTTTGCACTTCGTCACCCATACCCGGGACCAAGAGCAGGGCTGTGGCGTCTGCCAGGCGAGCGACTTCCACTTCGTCTTGTCCTACCCCTACGGTTTCAATCAGCACCACGTCGCAGCCCGCCGCGTCGAGGATAGTGACCACGTCGTGGGTGGTTGGCGCCAAGCCTCCCAACTGTCCGCGTGTAGCCATGCTGCGGATGTAAATCTCTTTGTCGCTCGAAAGGCTCTGCATGCGGATGCGGTCGCCGAGAAGGGCTCCGCCCGAAAACGGGCTGGTCGGGTCAACTGCGATGATTCCCACGCGCGCTCCAGCACGTCGATACTCGCCCGCAAGCTTTTCCACCAGGGTGCTTTTCCCGGCCCCGGGAGACCCCGTAACCCCGATGACTTCCGCCCTCCCGGAGGCAGGAAACAGCTTCTTCAAGAGTTCCGTGCCCAGCGTATCGGCAGCCTCCACCGCAGAGATAGCGCGGGCGATAGCCCGCCGGTCTCCCGCGAGCACTTTCGCAGCCCAAGTCTGGATTGAATCCGCCATTTGGTGGCAGGGCCCGCCCTGGTTTCGGCCAAGTGTCTCGCGGGCTGTTACCATGCGCTGGATATCACCGGTCCCCTGGTCGCGTACGATCTCCCCAGAATCAAGGCTATACCACAAGCCATGCAGCGTCAAGGAATTGGCCGTGTTTGGGACATTAAACCCGCATTCGGGATGAAAAGCCGACACCCCCTGTCATTCTGAGGCCCCCGTTTTGAGGGGGCCGAAGAATCCCGGCAGTTTGTTTGAACGACCAGCCAGTGAATGTTCATTGTGAACTGCGGAGATCCTTCGTCGTCCGCCAATAAGAATGGCGGACTCCTCAGGATGACACGCCGGGGTGTGCGCCGTGTCTTGGCAACTCCAACTTCCGAATTCGAGTTGAAGGCAGCGTGCCGTGCTAAGATGCATTGAGCCCGCGGGGCGGCGACATGGGGCTTTTCGGGGTTTGCTGACCGAGCACCTGAGAGCCGGTGCAGCACCGCAGAAGCTGGAGATTGGTATCGACAATAATGCGTAGGTTTTCCCTTTGCTTTGCCGTCTTGCTAATTCCTGCCAGTCTTCACGCCCTCATACCGAGCGAGAAGGCTCACGAGCAGGCGTCAGCGCAAGTGACGGTGCGTGCGCGCGGGCCGGGTTGTTCGGTAGACCTCGACGATCAGCGCGTGGGCAAGACGAATGACGACGGGCTCCTGGTTTTGCAGGAAGTAGAGCCCGGAGACCACTACCTCCACCTCCGCTGCCCTGGTGAAGAAGAGAAAGCCTTCTTCATTTCGCCTCGTTCCGCCGAGAATGTCGCGCTCGATGGGAAGAAGGCAGAAGAGGTTTCCAACCCTAACGCCAGTCCGGCGCTCAGCCCCGCCGAAGTCAAGATTCAGTTGCGCCAGTTGGTTCAGCAAGCAGTGCAACTGCGGGCCCGAGGCAGGCTGGATGAGGCTGTTGAACGTCTGCGGGCGGCGCTCAAACTCGACGCTGAGAATTCCGACCTGCACCGTGAGCTGGGAATTACGTTCCTGCTGGGCAAGGACTGGAAGCGGGCACGAGTCGAGATGCTGGAAGCCATCCGGCATGACCCGACGGATGCAGACGCTTATAACGGTCTTGGCTACGCACTGGAAAAAATGGGCGACTTGGACGCGGCGGTGAAGCAATACCGCATGGCGACCCAACTCGATCCCGCAGACCCTACTTACCGCACGCACTACTTCGATATCCTCTCCAAGCTTGCCCAGGAAAGAGCTAAGAAGAAATGACGGGCGGTAGGGGCTGGGGGCTGGGGAAAAACAGAAGGCAGTAGGCAGCAGGCGGGGTCAATCCAAAATCTAAAATTGCCCTAGCCCCCAGCCCCCGTTCTGGCAATAGGCAGCACTTGCTTATCCGGTCGTTTCAGCAGACCACCATATGTTGCGATTCGCAGTCCTCAGGAGCTACCTCGCAACCTCATAGCGCAGTCGGACGACGCCGTCGGGGTACTTCCTGGCTGAGCGCAAGCGAAGCGGCACGTCCCGATGGCGCGGTGCCACGAGTGGAATACCCTCACCGATGAGAGTAGGAATGACGTGGATGTCGAACTCGTCGATCTCGCCGGCGTCGAGGAATGAGGCGATCAGTTCTCCGCCACCCATCATCCAGATGTGTTTTCCCGGCGTCGCGCGCAGACGCTGCGCAAACGCTTTCACCGGCTCGGACACGAATTCCACGCCTAACGTCGCCCGTTTCGCAGGCTTCCGCGAGAACACGAAGTTGGCGAGCTTCGTGTCGAACATCCCGCCTTTCCTGCCCCTCTCCTTGTAATAGTCGAGAAGCCAGTCGTAGGTCTTGCGTCCCCACAGGATGGTGTCGATCGTGGGGTAGAACGCGCGCATCCCGTAATCGACTGTGCGCGGCCGGCGATTTAGCCATTCGACATCGCCGTCTGGCCTGGCGATGTAACCGTCGGCGCTTGTCGCGATGTAGACGATGATCTTTCGCCGTGCTTTCATGACGTATCCTCCGCCGGCTCAAATTCTTCGGAAACGGCAGCCGCGGTACCTACACTACAAATAGTGGCGTGCTGAAACAACCGGATAAGCAGAAGGCAGCAAGCGGGGTCAATCCAAAATCTAAAATTGCCCTAGCCCCCAGTCCCCAGCCCCTAGCCCGCAGCCCCGTTCTTGGCCACTACCTCGCGGAGAGCGCGGAGGGCGCGCTCGCAGCCCGCTCGGTCCACGTCAAGGTGGGTTACCATTCGGATCAGTTTGGAGTCGTAGGGGTTTGCCCAGACGTTTTTAGCCTTCAGCCGTTGCGACACCTCCGGCGCGGTCAGGCCGGCGCCGGAAACGTCGAAGAAGAGGATATTGGTGACGACCTTCTCCGTTTCGATCTTAATGCCGGGAATCTCCGCCAGCCCTCGAGCCAGAAACTTGGCATTCTCGTGATCCACGTCGAGGCGCCTCGGGCCTTCTTCGAGGGCGATCAGGCCCGCTGCCGCCAGGATACCCACCTGGCGCATTCCACCGCCCAGCATTTTTCTCGCGATCCGTGCTTCCTCGATGAACTCTTTGCTTCCCACCAGCATGGAACCGACGGGCGCACCGAGTCCCTTCGA
>DLMI01000057.1 GCA_002478145.1 Acidobacteria bacterium UBA7540 | reverse complement strand
TCCGTGCTTTTCCAGCAGACGCATGGCGAGCCTCTGGTTGACGGCATTGTCCTCCGCCAGCAGAACGTGGAGTTTCCTCTTCCCCTCTCGTAAGGTGTGTGGGGTGAGCAGCGCGGTCGACTCGGCCCCGGAGCTGGATGTGCCCAGAACGCGGACGATACAGTCAAACAACTCCGCCTGGCCGATGGGTTTGCTGAGGAAGGCGGCCACGCCCAACTCCCGGCAACGCGCGGCGTCGCCTCGCTGCCCGGCCGAGGTGAGCATGATGATTTTGGCCTCCACGGCCGGATCGGGACCTTGCCGGAGTTGCTCCACCAGAGTGAAGCCATCCATGTCTGGCATATGGAAGTCGGTCAGGATCAAGGCGAAGGGATGCTCAGCCTGCTTCACGCACTCTAACGCGGTGGTCCCGCTCTCCGCCAGGGTGGGTCTCATTCCCCAGTTGCTCAGCATCTCCTGGAGGATGCGCCGGTTAGTGGTGTTATCATCCACGACCAGCACGCTCAGACCTGCGAGAGCAACCATGGCCATTGCCTGGGGCGGTTCCACCACCTTGCCCACCCCGAGGCTTGCGGTGAAGTGGAAGGCGCTACCTTTTCCCTCGACGCTTTCCACCCAGATCCTGCCGCCCATCATCTCCACCAGGCGTTTCGAAATCGTAAGTCCCAGGCCAGTGCCCTCGAACTTGCGCGCCGTGGAGCCGTCGGCCTGAGAGAAAGCCTCGAAGATGAGTTTCTGTTTTTGCGGCGCGATGCCGATGCCCGTGTCTTGGACAACGAAATGCAGCCGCACCTGCTCTTGCGTCCTGGAGTCCAATGCCACCTTGAGGCCCACTTCGCCCCGTTGGGTGAACTTGATGGCGTTGCCAATGAGATTGACGATGATTTGCCGCAAGCGGCTAGGGTCGGCCACCACCACCTGCGGCACTTCGGGCCGGATATCGCAGGTCAGTTCCAGACCCTTCTGGTGGGCGCGCAAGGCCAGGGTCTTGATGGTCGGCATCATGCTGTCGCGCAGTTTGAACTCGATGGACTCCAGTTCGAGCTTGCCCGCTTCGATTTTGGAGAAGTCGAGGATGTCGTTGATGACGGTGAGCAGGGAGTCAGCGGACGACTTGACCAGGCTGGCGTAGTCAAGTTGTTCGGGGTTGAGGTCAGTGTCCAACAGCAGATCGATCATGCCGATGACGCCGTTCATGGGGGTGCGGACCTCATGGCTCATGTTGGCTAGAAACTCGCTTTTGGCTTGACTGGCGGTTTCGGCCGCAGCCCGGGCTTCCTCCGCCGCCTGTCTAAGCCTGGCCGCTTCTTCCAGTTGATTGCGGATGGTTCCGGTCTGCTGCCGAACGCGGCGCCTCAACACGGCCACCCAGGAAAGCACGGCCATGACGGCGAGAATTGTGAGACCCAGCGCCGCCAGACCCCGCCGAGCGGTCAGCCAGGGAGGGCTCTGAAGCACCACGACGTCCCCTGGTGACCTCAGGAAAATGCGAAAGGCGTTGGGTTTCGACATGCTTAAGCCCAGAGCCGCGCGGACGGCATCGCCTTGGACCGCGCAAACTCCGGTCAGTCGGAGCCTGCTGCCAGGTTGCCACTCGGGAATCTTGCTGCCTTCCCGGCTGCCTGGCAGGACCGCAGAGAATAGAACGCTGCCCGACGATAGGACCAGCACGATGTCGCCCTCAGCGCGCTCTCGGCTAGTCAAGAAGCCTTCGATGCGGACAAGTTGGGCGTCATAGGCGCCGGAGAGGGCTTGTTCGTGGGTCACGGGCGTTGCAGCGAGGGGCTTGCCCGTGCCTTCCCGCCTGAAGATGGCGTCCTCCAAGGTGGGGTTATACGTGGAAGGCGCGGGGAAGCCAGCCACATCGGCAATATCTCCTGCTTGGAGAAAGGCCGTTTGCGAGGTTCCAACGCAGAGCCCTTGAGTGGCATCCTGGATGCACAATGAGCGCCCGGGCCATTCGAGCGTTACCCGTCCGCGCACGTGGACGCGGTGGACAGCGGCCAGGTCAGGCGCGAATCGCAACAGGCTGTTAATGGGCTGGATCGGCAGCGAGAAAGCATCTGCCGAACCCGCTTCCTCCACCTTCACTTCGTGGAGAGAAGGAAAGAACAGGCGAACGCCCGTCATTTGGCGATTCCGATTGAAGAAAGGGGCTGCGTTGGCGTGCATGAGGATCTTGGCGTCGATCAAACCGTCATAGTCGGCCTCCTTCTCTCTTAGGGTGGTCGCTGGAACCAAGCCTTCGGTCGTGGCTAGCGTTAGCGCTACGTTCTGGCCCGAGTCCTGCACCGAGCGCACGAGACCCTCGACCTCGACCCATTGACCGTCCTCCGTCCCCGTCAATAGACGCAAAAGACCCACGCGCGGAGCGTGGGTGGGCACGTGCGATTCTCCCAATACTCTTATCTTCGTCTGATCGACGATCGGCGCGTACTCTCCCTGTGCGCTTACGCCTTTGAGATCGATGAGGGTGCCGGCGTGAATAGGTAGAATAATGTCTTTCCCGGCAGTAGCAAAAATGCTCCCCGTCGCATCGTGGACAAACATTATTCCGTGCCTCGGGTCGATGTAGGGGTTGTAATAGGTCACCACGGCCCGCAGGTGGACAGGGTAGCCCCGCGCCGCTTCCTCAGCCGTCAGGCTGTGGGCCTCCCGCGCCGTGGTCAGGGTCCGCAACGTATTCTGCTGGATCTGCGCCTTCAGGCCGACAATGTTCGCGATGCCAGCCAACAACAGGAGGGGTGTCGCAGCGTAAAGCCGTTGCCACAGGCTTTGTGGCTGCCTCGAATCTTTCCCGGCCATGAGTCCTGAACTCATACAGTACGCCGCGACGCATTACTTCCACTCTGTTATCGGCGCATTAGCTGAGGACCTCAAGCTTCAATGTGCCGTCCCGAAAGACATAGAGGAAGTCATCAGCTCCGATGAAGACATCGTGTTCCCTCGACTCAAAAATGACCCGGATCTCTCCATCCGGAAGCGGGCCGGCAGGGCGGTAGTCGGAGAAAACTCTGTCTTTGTAAATCAGTGTTCTGGAGGTCGTGCGCACCAGCAAATCACCGTCGGCGCCGATGCAAATCGCCCTCACCGGCTCGTTCACCGGACGGCCCGCGACCACCGGTTCCACGAGCACAAAGCGGACCCCGTCAAACCTCACCAACCCCGCCGCTGTCCTTAGCCACAGGTATCCGTCAGGGCTCTGAAGGATTTGATATACCGCTT
>DLMI01000179.1:25843-39129 GCA_002478145.1 Acidobacteria bacterium UBA7540 | reverse complement strand
GGCCGGTTATTTCCGACTATACGACCAAGTGATCAGTAATGCGGGCGGCCGATCGCGCATGCACTCGCGTTCTCTCGATGAGCTTGACGGACCCCTGGCAAAAGCATAACTTATCGATCATGTCTTTCTTAGAGACATTAAAGGGCGGGTAGCCACGGTCAGTGCAGTTCTGACCGTGGGTTCTTCCTTGAACGTATCGGGTCGAGGTGCTAAGCTGCGCGCGTGTCAAACGTTCATCGCCTGCGCCACAGCGACCGTATCTTTTTTCTCTGCGTGAACCTTCGTGCGCGGTTCAGGCGATTCGACGAATCTGAATATGCGTTGCTTATCCACGTGCTGGAAGCTTCGCGGCGGCGGTTGGGGTTCCTGCTCTGCGGTTACGTTTTGATGCCCGACCATTGGCATGCCCTGATCTGGCCGCAGTATCCCTTGCTGATCGAGCAGGTGTTGCACGACGCCAAGAAGATCATGACCCTGAGGCTGCACGCCCGACGCGGGACCTGCGGACCGCTTTGGCAACACCAGTATTGGGATCGCTTCGTGCGCCACGAGAAGGAATTCAATGAGCGCCTGGAATACATGCACCTGAATCCCGTAAAGAAAGGGCTGGTGAAGCGGCCCGAGGATTGGCGGTGGTCGAGCTACAACAATTTCGCCTTAGAGAAGGCAACCGTAGCTGCCTGCCCGATTCAGATTGATTACGTGCGATTGCCATTGGGGTATCGCGCATGAGAAAAGCCCACGGTCAGAAAAACGCTGACCGTGGCTACCCGCTCTGCGATCTAGGCCGAGTCTCGACAAAGGTCCAGCAGAAGCGCTAACGCGTAAATACGCGGCTGCGGCGATAGATGCTGGGTGAATCGCAGAGCTGGGCTCGCTCTGCGCCAGCCCGCGGGAGACCTCATGAACACTGAGGAGGTATCTACCCCTCATTGGCCAGCTTTGGGTATTTGCTCTTGAGCGCAGTCCAATACCGAACCATCTGATCACGACTGGCGGGATCAACGTTTCTGAGGAACTCAAGCCACCCTTCGATTGATGCCTCGCTTGGGTAGTCTGGATGCGACGTGCCGTGGGCAAGGAAGTTGTGCATTATCGCACGCATTGTCGTTTTCTTTTTCTTACCGATGCCGAAGGTCGGGACTGAGGAGTTCTTCACGAGGCCAGTGATTAGACATTGAGTTCTCGGCCCAAGGATTCTTGTTTTCTCCTGATTTGGCTCGAAACCCTCCTCGCGTAAGATCCTATAAACCGTTGGGAGCAATCGCGGTAATGCATTTCTGTTATTTGTGGAAAAGGTGATGTCGTCAGCGTAGCGGGTGAACACGATATTCCTCCGCGAGCATAGCCCCGCGAGCCGACGATCCAGCCTAAGGCAGATCAGATTTGACAAAGCCGGAGATGTCACGGCCCCCTGCGGAAGTCCAGAGAAGTAGGAGCAAAGACGCCTCAGCTTGTGTGAAGCGAGCCTGGAATAGCCCAAGGCTTCAAAGAGACGGCGGACGCGAAGTGACCCTACGGATGGGAAAAAATTGCGAACATCAACTGATAGGAAGTATCGATTGCTCACGTGGGGGCTGACATTGTCGAGCAGTCTCCTGCCCTTCACGTATGCAGTTGCATATGAAGAAGTAGATAGCTTGTCGAGGATATTCCTCAGTATCCACGCCTGCACGGCCTTCAGTTCGTGACTTGGGCTATGGATTTGCCGCCAGCCTCCCCGCTGTTTACGGATGCGATACGTGCGGTAGAAGCGCTCCAGTCGCAAGGCCAGTATGCTGAGTCGCGAGGCCTCAATTCGGATGAGCTCTGAGAGCTCTTCGATCGTGCTGAATGTGGGAAAGCCCAACAGCTGCATTGTTGCGGACGTCTTCGACATGGAAGGAAAGGAGGCGAGGAGGCAGCGATTCCTTACTCATGTACTTGGCGGCGAGCGTGCGAGCCGCCACGCGGCCAAATGAGCCGAAGGCTCAGCCTGGCCGCGTCGCGAGGGTTTTCCGTAGGAAAACCCTCGCCTGGACATTGGAGTTGGTGCACATCCGGGGCAGAGCAACTCTGCCCAAGCCCGACAATCCTGCCGTCGAGCTCGACTAAGTTCACGCTGCCTCTCGCCAAAACCTCTTATACCTCCTTCTAAGCATGCCATTCAAGGCAGAAATCCTCAACTTGGACAGCATCTCCTTGAAACTTGCGAGTCTCCGTGCGGAGCCGGCGCCAGCATGGAGAGTTTCGATCCCCTTCTTAGAAATAGTGACATTCTGGGATACGAGCAGTGCGTCCCCATTATTAATCATTCCATTCACTACTGTTTCTGCCGCGATTCTTGCCAATTCCTGGTTTGCAGGTGCCAGCCCAACCGCAACCACGGAAAAGGCCTGTCGAGGCACCGGGTCGAGCACATAAAGTAAGGCCAAGTAAAATTCGTAGCACACGATGGGATTAGTTAAGTCCCGCAGAGGTGGGTACGCACTGGCTATGGCCCTTGACGCCTCTGCCACGTCCCTGACAAGCGAAGGCAGGTTGGACTCGTCCATCTTGAGGAACAACACTCGGCTAGAGGTCTCCTTGATTAGGTGCCGAATCGGGCCAGTATTGATGAAGCTCTGGGCCTTCCTATACTTTGGGTCCACAACGACTACCAGCTTGTTCTTTAGCAGCACGTGGTTCGAAAATGCCCCGAGTTCCGTGAAGGTTCCCGGGCTCTGCAGCAGAATCGTCACCGCGCTAACGCTTCTTGCGAGCAGGTTCTCCAAAGTCAGCAGATCCTGTTTCTGGTGGCCCAAAACGAGTTCAACGAACATGTCTTCAGGGTAGAAGATAGAGTATCGGTATTTGGATTTCAGTCCAGCCAATGCCGTGCCAAGTTTCCTCCGCAGTTCTTGCTCTTTGTCTTCCGCCCCGCCACAAAGAAAGATGCTTATGTCAGAAGTGGCCGATGGACCAAGAAATTGCTTTTGGAGCTGCGAAGCGATGTTGATGACTCTCGGATTCATGTCCTGTTCTCGTTAAGGACCGACGGTTAATTGGATCCGTTTCGGGGCCTGCGCGAGCCCAATGCCGGAATTAGGCAGGCGTGCAGTCTGACCACAGCCAATCGTGAGCCGACAATACGGTCCCTCCCGCGGCGTCACGTGCCCATGTTTTTTATAAACCCGATTGATTAAAAAGGCAACGGGCAAATGGCGGGGATTGAAATTGAAGGCGCCACGTCCGGCGTCCAGAGTCGAGGGTCTGAAGAGCACGGACCAGGGTGGGGAGTAAGTAGCGCAGACCTGTTTTTCGAGGCCCTGCACCGTACGGTACAGGGCAAGGTCTGCGGCTCTTCTCACCGACCGCAACCAAGGGGCGCGGATTGCTCATGGTCGTTCCGATGCGGAGGTCGGGGACGGGGGTTTACTTGAACGGTATGTCCACTTCGGCATAACTGCCGGGAGTCGCTGCATTGACGGCGGCCACAACCCTTTCAACGTGCCGGCGCAAAGTAGGCCATTGCTGATTGCCGATAACCACGAACGCGATTTTCCGGCCTTTCAGGTCTTGCTGGTAGCGCATGTTTTTGTCAGTGGTTACCAAAAGCTCGAAGCCGGCCGCCTCCGCAGCCGTTATCAGTTCGCCGTTAAGCAGCCGGTCCCATCCTCGTTCGATGGCTTCAAAGGCTGCGGAAAAACCCGTTTGGCCTGCCATTCCGAGGAGTCCCGATCTGATCGGGACGACGAGGAATCTCGCATTGCCTTGAAAACACTCAGAGCGAGATTCCTCGCGGAGTTTACCCTGAGCGGCCAGAGCGAGATCCTTCGCTGCGCTCAGGATGACAGCGAAGGGCTCGGAATGACGGCTTGGAAGGGTTTTCCCGCAGCCCGTTCAACTACCACATGGCCCTTGAGCGCATACCGGAGCGGGGCGGGAGTACCGTTATCAAAGAGTATGAGCATCGACCCTTGGGGCGGGGGGCTGCGCCGGTAGCGCGTCAAGGCTTCGCGCCGCAAATTCGATCACGGCAACCACCTGTTGGCGGGACAAATGAAACCACTCCATAATCTCGTTGATCGAGGCTCCTGCTTCCAGATTGTCAAAGACAACCGAAACCGGCGTCCGTGTATCCCGGAATACCCACGCCCCGCTACGCTTGCCGGGGATGCTCTCGACGGCGGGGCATTGTGGCCAATCGAGCATATTCCTACCCTCTCATCGTTATTTTATACCACAGTTGGGCAGCGGCGTCACGTGCGGGTGTCCCGGTTCCTGACAAGGTGTGAAGGAATTCGACCCTGTCATGCTGATCCCGCCCTGCGGGAGAAGCATCTCTGCAGTTCTTCGTAAGTAGCTGGACCAAAAGCAACTGCTGGGATCCTTCGCGGAGTCTACCCTGAGCCAACTGCGGAGATTCTTCGCTTCGCTCAGAATGACAGGCGAAGGGCTCAGGATGACAGCCCGCGATTTATTCACAGCTTCTGGCGCCTGGTATCTGCCGTTTTGTCCCCTGCACTTTTTTCTTGACACGCCCACCACCTTACGGTAGCCTATCCTAGTTGTCGCAAGAGAGCGGTGGCAAAGGTAGGCGGCAACGGAAGGCGAAAGGGACGCGGCAAGGGGAAAAGGTGTGGAAATGGGAAAAAGATACTAAAATAGAGGGAACGAACCTACCGATCTAGTGCAAATAAAGGACTTAGTTCTTTTGAAGTGCTCAAAACGAACTGGTTTTTGATGCAAACGAACTCAAAACGAACCCCAAAAAGGGCCCAAAAACCATCTTTTGTGCGAAATCGAACCGGAATTCGCGACTCGAAAGGCGCCGGCGGATAGGCGAATGCAAGGGGGGCTACACGAGCTCCGAACTCCGTTCT
Source organism: Acidobacteria bacterium UBA7540 (assembly GCA_002478145.1). The sequence continues at coordinate 34,285 of DLMI01000179.1, read as the reverse complement.
CTCCGTTGAATCGATATTGGCCATGGCCATGAATCCACAGGTTGCTCTCGTCACGGGCGCTTCGCGCGGCATTGGCCGCGGCATCGCGATTGAGCTGGCGCGCCTCGGTTTTAGTGTCGCCATCAACTACGCCCAACGCCACGAGGCGGCCCTCGAGTGCAAGCGGCTGTGCGTGCAGGCTGCGACTTCGGGCGCACATGCCGCCCTAAAGGGCGGCGCTACGCCTTCCTTCGAAATATTCCGAGCCGATGTCTCGAAGACGCAAGATCGCGCCGGCCTGTTGAAGGCTGTCCGGGAACGCTTCGCTTGGATCGATCTGCTGGTGAACAACGCCGGCGTGGCCCCCACGGTGCGCGTTGACCTTCTGGAAGCCAGCGAAGAGAGCTTCGATCGGGTGATGAACATCAACGCCCGAGGCCCCTACTTCCTGACTCAGGCCGTGGCCAACTTTTGGATTGCCGGACTGAACCAAAGGCCGGAGAAGACCGGCAAGCCAAAGATCGTCAACATCTCCTCCGCCTCCGCCTATGCCCCGAGCGTTGACCGAGGCGACTACTGCATGAGCAAGGCTGCGCTCTCCATGATGACGCAACTCTTCGCCGCGCGACTGGCTGAGTACGGGATTAACGTCTACGAGATTCGCCCTGGAATTGTGCTGACGGACATGACAGGATCGGTGAAGGAGAAGTACGAGGGCATGATTTCCGACGGCCTCACGCCCGTGGCGCGGTGGGGAACGCCGGAAGACGTGGGCCGCGCGGTGGCGGCCATCGCCGAGGACCGCTTCCCCTTTTCCACCGGCGAGGTCATCAACGTGGACGGGGGATTTCACATTCGCCGACTCTAACCGGATGCTGAAAAAGGGCATTGGCATTTCATCCCGAGCATAGCTGTCAGTCGTCAGTGGTCAGTTGTCAGTGGTCAGTTAATCATGATTCGCATCGACGCAGAACTCACGCCGGATAAACTGAGATCCCGGATCGAACGCGTTTTCGAAATCTCCGCCGGAAAGATCCGGGCCATCGAAAAGGCCTTTGACGCTTCACGAGGATCGCCGGTCTTCACAGCCCAGGGCGTCTACACGGCGCGCGGATGGACAGAGTGGACACAGGGCTTCCTGTACGGCTCGGCACTCCTCCAGTATGACGCCACGGGTGAGAAGTGGTTCCTGGAATACGGAAAGCGTAACACCCTCGAGCGCATGGCGCCGCACCTCACGCACACGGGAGTACACGACCACGGATTCAATAGTGTCAGCACGTATGGGAACCTGCTGCGCCTGGCAAACGAGGGCAAGATTCCGGCGAGCGATGCTGAAAAGCGCTTCTATGCGCTGGCGCTAAAGGTGAGCGGGGCTGTGCAGGCGGCGCGCTGGTCACCACTCCGCGACGGACGCGGCTACATATACTCCTTCAACGGTCCCCACTCGCTCTTCGCGGATACCATCCGGTCGCTGCGTTCACTGGCGCTCGCCCACCGCTTGGGACATGTGCTGATGGGCGAGAACGACCGGCGCATTTCGCTGCTGGAACGGCTTGTGCATCACGCTGCGGTGACGGCAGAGTTCTCCGTGTATTACGGGGAAGGGCGGGACGCGTACGACGAGCGCGGGCGGGTGGCGCACGAGTCGATTTTCAACATGAACGACGGCAGTTACCGCTGCCCCTCTACCCAGCAGGGATATTCGCCCTTCTCCACCTGGACGCGCGCCCTGGCCTGGATCATGTGCGGCTACGCGGAAGAACTGGAATACCTCCAGACCCTCTCCGAGCCGGAGTTGGACCCGCTCGGGGAGCGCGAAAAAGTGGAAGGCATGATGCGGCGAGCCGCCCAAGCGACCTGCGACTACTACCTCGAGCAGGCTGCGCAGGACGGTATTCCGTATTGGGATACCGCCGCGCCGCAACTGCCGAAGCTGGGAGACTGGCGCCATAAGCCGAGTGATCCGTTCAACGACTATGAGCCGGTGGATAGTTCAGCGGCGGCAATCGCCGGGCAGGGACTCTGGCGATTGGGCACTTATCTTCAAGGGCGGTCCGAAAATTCCGAGAGCGGGAGACGTTATCGACAGGCAGCCATCACCATCGCGAATACACTGTTTGATGAGCCTTATCTTTCGACTCATCCGCAACACCAGGGGTTGATCCTTCACTCCGTATACCATCGCCCAAAAGGCTGGGACTACGTTCCACCCGGCCGGCAAATACCCTGCGGGGAGTCTTCCATGTGGGGAGACTATCATGCGCGGGAATTGGCGCTGCTGCTTCTGCGAGAAGCCAAGCGTGAGTCCTACCTGGCGTTCTTTAAGGTCGGAGAGAGCACGTAGCGCGGGCGTGATTTGTAGGTCCGCAGTTCGTCTATGAACGCCCCACTGGCCCCGACGGGTCGGGGCGCCACCAGCGTCAAGGGGAAGCGCGTCACCTGGCCAGCCAAACGCAGGCGACGAGCGATGCAAGAGCCAGAGTCGCAAAGATCGGAATGATGACCTTGCTGAGTGGACGCCCGCCCAGGACAACGGCGATTCCGCCCTTGACGAGCGTATTGGTGGCGCAGGCGACGAGGATTGATGCATTGGCCGTGTTGGGCGCCAGAATGCTTTCCTGGGCCAGGTGCGCGGCGGAGATCGTGAAGGCGTCAACGTCCACTAACCCCGCCAGCACACCGGTCACATACATTCCCGAAGATCCGAAATAGTGATAACCAGCCCTCGAAACAAACATCACCACGGCAAACACCAGCCCGAACTTGATCGCACTCCACAACTCCATGGGATTCTTAACTTGGAGCGCTGCGTCACGCTCGCTCTCTTTTCGCTTCCAAAGGAAGATTGAGATTCCCACTCCCACGATAAAGGGAAGTGCAATCGGAAGGGTCAGCGCCCTCGCCAAGGGAGCATCAATCACCGCGGTAATGATAACCACCCGGACGAACATAATCGTGGAAGCGATGGTTATACCCAGGGCGAAATACCTGGCGAGAGATTCCCCTGCACTCCGAGCTTGGTTGGAAAGGCCGAAGGTGGCCGCGGTACTCGAGGCAATGCCGCCAAGGATGCCCGTTACGGCAATTCCCTGCCTCGCCCCCAGTAATCGCATCAGAACGTAACCCACCATGCTCAAGGCGGAGATCAGCACCACCACCCACCAGATGAGCCGGGGATTCAGCGCTTGGAGTGGTCCAGACGCGCGGTTCGGGAGGAGGGGCAAAATAATGACGCTGACGACCCCAAACTTCAGGATGGCGTAGATTTCATCTTCCTGGATGGATTCCGCCAAATGGTGTAGCGGGGCTTTGACCGACAACAGCAAAGTCGCCACCACGGCGAAGGTCGCTGCCGGAATCAAGTACCCCAATGCCGCCAGCGCCCCAAAGACGAACGCCAGTAAGGCCATGAATTCTGTCGTGGTCCCCTTATGCGGGCCTCGAGACCTTACCATATAGGCCGCCACGGCAACCGCGCATACTCCCGCCAAGCCGACAGGCAGCATCCATCCCCATCCTGCTTTCGCAGCCAAACCACAGAGGAAACCGAAAAGGGTGATGAGAGGGAAAGTCCGGATCCCCGCGATCAAGGGGATGTCCTTCTGGGCGTGCTCGCGCTCGATGCCAATCAGCAGCCCCATCAGCAAGGCCATGGCGCCATTAAAGACAATCTGTGTGTAGGTAAGCATCAGGTCGAAACTACCTGGGAAAGAAATACATCAACCACCCTAGCACAAGGGCGGTGCCAACAAACGCGCCAAAAACCTTTGCGGCGTAAACAAATCGCTCGCGAGGCGCTTCCTTGGCGAGAACCCCGAACACCACGGCGACCAGGAAGGAGAATATAACGAGAGCGGGAAAGTGTGTCAAAGCCATTGCAATTATTGAATCATTTTCTCATTGAGTCATTGGGTCAATGAATCAATGATTCAATTCCTTAGGTCTTGCGTCCCATGGCAATATCGTAGCAGTCCAGCACCGCAAGAACGTTGAGCATGCCCGCGGCCACGAGGTATGCAGTCCCGTAGTCGGAGCTGACGGAGAACGGATCACCGCCCGAATAACCGAAAAACCTGGCGCCGGGCATCGCCAAGCCTACGCACAATTCGCCGTAATAACCCAGGGTTTGAAGGTAAGACCCGGAACTGGTCGAGAAGAATTGCCCCTGCATCGCAAGACCGAGAACGAACATTACGCTGATCGAGGCGAAGAGGATCAGCGCCCGCCATTTCCTTCCCAGCATCAGGTGACCCAACCCCGGGACGAGCCATGCCGCGACGCACAGCCGCACCAACGTGATGATCGGTGGGTGGCTGGCGGCAGCCTTGGGCTTGGCATTAGCAGTGCCTTCCTGGACGACTTTTACAGCCATAAGTCTATGTCCCACGCCGCACCAGCAACTCCAAAGCCTGGGAGCGCAATTCCCTTCCTAGCGAAATTAACACACCTCAGTATGTTGCGGCAAGGATGGGCACAACGGCCGGTTGAATTTCACCTGTCACCCGCGCCCCCGATTCCTCGATGAACACATTCACCTCGCTGCGCACGCCGAACTCCGGGAGGTAAATTCCCGGCTCGATGGAGAAGCAGATTCGGGGAATTATCTGGCGCGTGTCGCGCGTCTCGAAGTTATCGATGTTGGCCCCGTTACCGTGCACATCTTCGCCGATGGAGTGCCCGGTCCGATGAACGAAGTATTGCCCATATCCCCGGCGGTTGATAATCCCCCGGGCCACGTCATCCACTTCAGACCCGTGAATCGTCCGCCCGCTCCTCATTGAGGCCTGAACAAAGTCCACTGCGGCATCCCGCGCTTCCCGCACAATCTCGAAGACCTCCGCGTAACGGCGCGGGACCTCCGCACCCACGAAGCCTGTCCATGTGATGTCGAAATAAACCGCGCCAGGCTTGTCCATTTTTCCCCAAGCATCCAGCAGGACGAAATCATTGGCACCCATGGGCAACGAACCATCACGCATCGGCATGTAATGGGGATTGGCAGTGTTTCTGTTGACCGCCGCAACAGGCCCCTCATCCGCCACCACGCCGCCGCCCTCAAAGACACGTAGCATTTCCTGCTGGACATCGTACTCCGTGATTCCCTTTCCAGCGCACACGGCATCCCGGATGGCGGCGAAACCCGCGCGGACGGCGGCGTGCACCACCTTGCCCGCCGCCAGGTGCGACGCCAGCGCATCCTCCGACCAGCGTGCCTCAAACAATTGGACCAAGTCAGCCGACGAAACCACTTCCACGCCCAGACTCTTCACCAGCTCAATCGTCCCGGCGTCCACCAGACCCACATAAGGAATGTCGTTCAGGGCCGAATACTGCATCGCGATGCGGCTCTTGCCTTCCAGAATCTTCTTCAGACCCGCGTGTTGTTCCTTCCAGGAGGAGTACTCGAACTCTCGCCCAGGCAAACCTGCCAGGTTCTGTCTCTCCACACGATGAATGAGCTTGCTCGGCTCTCCCTCGGCTGGAATCAGGTAATACCACCGCCGCGTACACATGGGCGGATTGATCTTCAGTACTCGATAGGCAATAGGGTCACGACGATGGTGGTCGTAAAACAACCAGCCGTCGAGCCCGTTTTCCCGAAGCGTCGATTGAATCTGGTCGAATTCCATTTTCCCTCACTTGAGTTGTCAGTGGTCCGTGGTCCGTAGTCCGTCGAAACAACGGGACTACGGAGTGGAGTCCGTACCCTCTACCAAGGGCCTCCTGCTCGTCCCGCCACGTCGGGTCACTCATCACTGCTCTTCTTCCTTCAACAATCACTTGAGGTCTAGCGGTGTAAGTCCGTGTGCTGAAAGCTGATAGCGGACTGCTGGCAGCCCCTTCACGCTCGTCACTTGTCACTCGTCCCGCCGCGCCGGCTCACTGCTCTTTGAAGAACGGTCGCCATTGTTCCGCGCGCGGCGGGGCGGTGAGCAGGCTCACGCCGATCAGGCATAACAGCGAGGCCGCCAGGGCAGGAAAAATCATCGGCGCGTGCGCATCTAACCCGAACAGTTTCCACAGCACCGCCACAACCGTACCCGCGACAATCGAGCTAAGCCCCCCGGCAGTGGTTGTACGCTTCCAAAAGAAAGCGGCGACGACGGCCGGTGTCAGCCCCGCGCCATATACGTCATAAGCATAAACAGCCGTGGCCAGAACCGAGGGCTGGAAGCTTTGAGCCAATGCGACCACTCCAAGAACCACCACGGTGATCCGTGAAAAAAGCAGCAAGGTGCGATCGCCCGCACTCTTGCGAAACAAGCGTTGGAAAACGTCATGAACCACGTTCGTGGCTGGAGAGAACAGGTAGTTGTTTCCCGTTGACAGCACCTTGGCAAACACCGCGCCCAGAAAAATGGCGCCCACCAGCGGCGCCACACCATGGCGCGCCGCGTAAGGCACGATCCCCCAAGCGGGAAGTGCGCCCGACTCGATTTCTTTGTGGAACAGCACTCCCCCCACCATGGCCAGCAGCACGATAATCGTTTCCAGGAACAACGTCCCAACGATCCAGCCCAGCACTGAAAGCCGGGCGTCCCGCTCGCTGCGGGCAGAAAAGAACTTCTGGTAGGAACTCTGATTCCCCACCATCAGCGTGAAAGTCGGAAAGAAGTAGCCCAGCACTTCACTCCACCCCATTCCACCCCGAAACGTGAAGTGGCTCGGAGGCAACGCAGCGTGCATTGCGGTCCACCCGCCGACGCGCACAAGCATCGCCGGCAAGGCAATGACGCAGCCGGCCGTAACGAGCAGCCCAATCGCCACGTCCGTGTAAGCGACCGACGACATTCCCGCCAGCGCTGTAAACAGGATGACGAACCCTGCCAGGATGAACGTTCCGGTCCTCTCGCTGACTCCGAAGGCGAGGTTTAGAATTCGCCCGCCACCGCGGAACTGGTAGCTGACGATGGCCGTGTAGGAAACGATGATGCAGAGTGTCCCTAAAACGCGTGCAATCGGACTGTACCTGACCTCCAACAGATCAGGGACGGTGTATTGCGCGAACGCCCGAGCACGTCCGGCAATGAAATAGACCACTAGCAAACCTGCCCAACCACCCGCGGGCAACCATAAAGATGCCAGACCCTTGCGATAAGCGAACTCCGCGCCGCCAAAAAGGCTTCCAGCTCCGATCCACGAACACAAGAGGGTGAAGACCAACACCGCCGCCGAGAGTCTGCGGTCCGCCACCATGAAACCTGCATGCGTCTTGAGCTTTACCATGCGGGTCACGCTGACCGTGAGTAGCACAAGAACAATCAGGATGAGGACCGTAGCGTAGATCATGCGTGTGTCTACCCTTCATTGCGGTAGTCGAGGGACGCGACCATTTGCGTCACATCGCGCCAGTGGGGTTCGACTTTAACGTAGAGTTCCAGGAAGACTTTAGGTGGGAACAATCTTTCCAGTTCCCGGCGGGCCTCGGTGCCGATCTGCTTCAGCATGTCGCCGCCCGAGCCAATAATGATGGGTTTCTGCGAATCCCTCTCCACCACGATGCTGGCGTGGATACGCGTGATGGTTTCGCCTTCCTCGAAGTCGTCGATGACGACGGCGGTCGCGTAGGGAAGTTCTTGCCGGGTGTGAAGGATGACCTTCTCGCGAACGATCTCAGATGCCAGGAAGCGTTCCGGCTGATCCGTGTACATTTCGGGCGGGAAGTATTGCGGGCCCTCGGGGAGCAAGCACACGATGGCGTCCAGAAGTTCCGGAAGACCTTCTCCCCGGAGGGCGGAAATAGGCATGATTTCCTCGAAATTGTATAACTGTGAGTAGCGCTCCATCAGGGGCAGAAGTTTGGGCTTCTTGATTCGATCGATTTTGTTGAGGGCCAAAATCGACCGCGGAGCGTATTCTTTCAGCAGTCCCAAAGCAAACTCGTCTCCATGGCCGAACCGCTCGCAGGCATCAACAATCAGCACCGCCAAGTCCCGCTCCGCGAGCGCCTGGCGAACGAAGCTCATCATCTGGTCATTGAGGCGCGAAAACGGCTTGTGGATTCCGGGCGTGTCCATGAGCACGATTTGCGCGGAGGGCCGGTTTACGATCCCAAGAATCCGATTGCGAGTGGTTTGCGGCACGGCCGTGACGATGGAGACCTTGGTTCCAACCAACGCATTCACCAAGGTGCTCTTTCCGGCGTTCGGCCTTCCCACCACGGCCACGAATCCGGATTTAGTCTGATCCGCCATGGTTCTCAGCAGGCTTTGTGGCTTCCGGAGACAGAATCAGGCGGACCTTTAAGACTGTCCGCTTGTTAGCTTCCAGCACTTCGATGGTCAACCCGTTCTTCTCCACTTTCTCACCGGGAACGGGAACGTGACCGAGTTGGGCCAGCACCAACCCCGCCACCGTGGAGTAGCCTGGAGCTTGGACGGGGACATGCAATTCATCACTGATCTGGGACAGGTCGGTATGACCCGACACGAGGTAGGAATGCTCCGACTCCTTGACGAT